>CAURJV010000042.1:0-42574 GCA_963524945.1 uncultured Clostridium sp. | reverse complement strand
TCCAGTATCATCTACTGCACCGACCACTTTTGTATAATCTGATTGATTCACTTTAACTGACAATTGCGAATTAATACTAGTTAATATATTTTTAACATCTTGAGCACTTGCAACCTTCCCAACTAAATCAGCTAGAGCTGTATTCGTTATATCATTTGCTAAATTTCTTATTTCTTCTATTGTTATTTTTCGATATGCACCATTTTTGCTAACAAGCATAAGTTCTGTTCCATCTATGCTGTCTACATCTATATAATCGCTTATTTTTAACTCTGCCATTTTTTATTCCTCCTTTTAGCTAACGATATAGTTGCCATTTTCATCTATAAGATAATTTCCACTCTCATCTATTACTTTTGAACCTTTTATTAATATATCTACTAATTCAAGTGTTTGTTTTGCCTGTATAAGCTTTTTATCAATAATTTTTGAATTATAATTAAAATCCTCTTGATTTACCTTATCAGTGTCTTCAGGCATTTTTAATCCAAAATTATTTGTATACTGCATTGCTTCACCTTCTTTAATAAGTTTTTGCATCTACCCATGTTGAGTTATTAGCTTTTGAATCTTCCCATGTTGTAGTTACTGCTTTATAAGCTTCCCATATCACATTTGTTGGCTGTATACACTTTATAACTTCCGTTTTAATACAGCCTACCTTCATTCCACAATATGTAGATAATTCTACTTTTTCAGTTGGATCCCAATTTGTATTTATAGTCTCAACTTTAGAAACTGTAACTTTCATAGCGGAATAAGGCTTAAAAGGAATTTTAGAACGCCCAATATAATTAACCTTGACCCCTTGAGGCTTCGGAACAATATAGCCATGCTGTACTAAGTCCTGTTGTATTTGGTCTGCATATCCTGTTATATAGGCATTGAAACTCATATCCTGATTATCTTTAATTTGTAAACTTAAATCAGGATCATCTCCAAAGATATTACTCCAAATTTCGTACATTGACGGTATCGTTCCGTCCCACATATTAAATGCAATTTTTGCTTTTAATACTAATCTATAATAATCATCTGTTAAAACAGGATCAAAACCATTCAACGGTTGAAATGTTAAAGCTCTTTCCCTGCCTATTATCACTCCTAATGTATCTAATTGATTTCCAATTGCATTATCTATATCAAAAGCTTCGTCCATACCTTTTAATACATTATAAATATCATCTATTATATTTAAACTAGATGATAACCATGCTATGAAGTTTGGTTTGTCTCTATGTTGGGATGTTATATTATCTAAATAACTATCTATAGCCATTTAACCACCTCTATGTCACATTAATGGTAATGTAATTAACATCGCCTCTTGTTATTTCTTTAAAACTCAAATCTATTTCATTGGTTCCTTGCGTTCCTCCATGTCTAGCTGCTGTTAGGCCAGTTATTGAAAATGTGGGATTTGTCAAATCAGCATTAGCTTGTAAAGCAATACCCCACAAAGCGGATATATCTAAATTTGAACCAATACTTAATGCATTAAGATAATCTGCAAGTTTATTTTTTATATCATTTGTTGTCGCTGTAGTATAATTTTTTAGAGCCTTAACATTTAATACAACATCTATATCTGTATATTCTAATCTGAAAAATCTTATTGGAGTTACTTCACCTTCTGAATCTGTAACTTCAATTTCTACATCTCCATTTGTATAACATCCAGGTCCTTTATGTGCAAAAATAGCTTTAGCGATATCTTCATTATCACCATTTTCAACTACAGCTGTAATAGAATGTGGTGGCAATCCTTTGGAATCTATCACATCCGTATCATTTTCATATACTTCTGACCTTGTAACTCCAGCGACATTTGCTACTGCTCCTTTTGTTCCTTCTAATACTGTTTTACTCGGTTGTGCTGTGCTTGTAGATTGTCTTTTTCTTAATTTACTATTGCTTTCAATTTCCGAACCTAAAGTTGCACTTTCTTGATTATAAGCACCCTTCCAACCATAAACAGGATTGTATATGCCTGTTATTTCACCTACATTAGCTACAATAGGACCAGCTATTTCACATGTAGCAATAACTGTTATATTTCCTTCTTCAGGAATTGTTACTATGTTTGGTAAATCCCATTTAATATTGCCAATATCTAATACAATACCATTTCTTATTGGTGTTCCTGGTATGCCAGTAATAGTGATTGGCACTGTGCTATAAGTAGCAGCTTGCCTCTTTATTCCATTAATTTTTACTAATGAATCTAGAGCATTTGTTAACGCTGTAACAGGGCTTTTGTTATTATAAACATCTACAGCTAATTGAAAAGCATCATATATTTTTTCACTTACAGTGGCTATCCACTGATAATCTTGAGAATCTGCTCCTAAATATATATCTGAACCCCAAATTTTTTGAGCGCTTGAAATTAAGCTATCTCTAATATCCGCATACGTAGGAATATGAATTCCAGCATCATTAATACCAGGTGTTATATAAGACATTTAACCACATCCTTTCTATAAAGAATCGGAGATTGTAATAGCTCCGTATTTTGTGTTAACTGTAGCGGTGTATGAATATTGCCTTGAACTTGAATCGTAAGTGCTTGAAAAATTAGCTATTCCTGTCACGTCAGTAGTTCCTAAAATCCTAGACTTTATAAGAGAATCAACTATTGTGACATTATCTCCAGTACCTCTAACTCCTAAGATTTGTTGAAATAACGGTAGCCCTTCTTCTATATCTTCAAACCATTCATTTTTTAAAAGCTTCATACGTGTTTTTATTGCTTGAGCCACTGCATAAGTTCCATAAGTAAGACATTGTTGGCCTTTTCCAAAAGTGTAATCTCCATTAACATCTAATTTTCGGTATTTCATTATATCCCCCCCCTAAAAAAAGGCATAAAAATAACACCTTTTAAGGTGCTTGATAATTTTCTCCATTTATCTTTAAATTTCCAACTATATTAATCTCAGTATCTTTTACTTCTATATATTGAGTTCCAGCTAAATTTCTTAATTGGGCTGAATCTGTAGAATAATTTGATATTACATTAGGCTGTGAATATGTTCCTAAAATTGCAAAACAATCCGAAAGATCATGTCTTCTTTTTTCAAGCTGATTTTGAATTTCACCCAAACTAAGCCATCCATCTATACACATATCAGAAAATATTATAAGACATTCATCACCTTGATTTATTGGCAATGTTAAAATAAAATTTCCAGCACGAGGAATGACAATTGGTACATCAAGCAATAAAGGCAAGTCCTTCCATGAAGTAGAATAATCAGAGCCAATAACCTTTTCCCTTATACAAGGTTGTACTGTGCAAGTTTGAGTTTTTGCATCAAAACTTTGAATTATCCCAGGAATAGACACTCTAATTAAATTCTTTATCGACTTCGTTAATGCTTTATCCTTTTCTGAATCATTATTAGATATAATTATCTCTTTTATATTTCTGCTCAAAGTATTCACTCCTTAACTTGCAACTGATGGAATTACTCCACCTTCTTGAGTAATTGTTTGAAAATTTATGTACCAATCATTTCCTCTTGTATCACCTTGATACGTCATAGCTATGACACGGTAGATTCCATCTTTATCAAGAGATCTAAATAAAGTCTGAGAATTATTTGCATTAGAACTTGTATCATTAGTCGCACTTGGTAATTCTCCACCATCTACATCTATAAGTGGCCTTGGCCTGCCTATAACATAATCACCATAAATAGGTCCGTAAGATACTTGTTCATCCCCTGCTTTATTAGCTGTTCTTGCTGCATATATATCATTGTTCCCTCCATATATAGCTACATGATAACATGTGCCATCTCCATCAAACCAAAATACAATATCCCCTGCTATAGCTGATTGAATATCTATATTGTATAATCCTTTCGCTTTTACTTGTTGCCATTGATTTGTTGTTATATCTAATAAATCTAATCCGGCAGCTTCGTAGCAGTGCTTTACAAACAAAGAGCAATCATAATAAGTTATTCCTCCTATTGTTTGGCCTCTGGTTTCTTCACTGTATCTAACATTGGGATCATCGCATATTTTCTTAGCTTCCGCGATAATAGCTTGCCTTGTACTATTTACACTTGGCATATTTTCGCTACCGTTACTACTAGTCGTTGAAACACTCGGTGCAGAATTATTGCTATTAATTTCAATCTGCTTAGCTCTAACCAAACTATTATTTATATGAATAAGGCTATTAAGCTTAATTTGAGGATTCAATAAGCATTGTCCTGTTAATCCATAATCTGTTTGTGAGGGTACTCCTATAAGGCCAGAACTTGGATTCAATTCAAATATTTCTCCATCTGGTAACTCATCCATGCTTACTAGATTTAATTCACCATTATCCATATAAAAATGTAAGTCATAACTTTCAGCTATCTGTTGTATATAATCACTTATCTTCCCGAACATTACTTTCCCTCTTGTTAATGTTCTATCTTTTAATTTATCAGAAATACTTCCAAGTGGAATAGGATTACTTGCTTTGCTTGCTATATGCTCAATTATATCTCTTGCAGTTTGTCCTCTAGCTATGGAGTAATTAGCAATTTCAAAGTTTATAGCTCTATCTGAATCTAACGCTACTATTGTTAATTTATAAGTATTGCCATTCTCTTTTTCTCGAATTGTCTGAAGAATGTCGCCATCAAATATTAATCCGAATTGAGAACCTTCATAACCTGCTTCTACTGTTACTCTAACTCCAGACATCATAATCTTATTCTCAGTAACTGCATTTAAATTATAAATAGTAATAACACTTGAATTAGGTTGCATTAATATAGTTTTTTCTATATTGAATGTGCAATGCAAATCTGAAACATCTAAGGCATTACCTGAATTATCACTAACAGTTATTCGGTATCTTCGTCCAAAGATCATATCGCCTTTTTTCTCACTGTTAGCAACAATCTGATAATTCGTAGCTTCAACAGTTATTTGTTCTGAATTACTATTAGCACTATCAGCTATTGTTCCTGTAAATTGGTTATAATAAACATTTGCTTGTGAAGTTCTAACATCCATCATTTCGGTTCCAGCGCGTTCCCAACTTTTGCAAAATGCTATTGTTAGATCATCAATACTACCATTGCCTTTCATAAAATCATCTAATGATATATTAGTTTTTTCAGTCCATTGCTTTTCTGCTCCTATACTGGAAGCATTTTCGCCAGTCAACTCTGCCCAAAAGAAATTCATTTGATGTTTAAAATCTGTTCCGTAAGATTCTAATGCTGTCCTTCTTTCGTAACTCCATTGGAATAGACCATATCCTATTCCATTTCCTTCTTCTTCTAAATCAATTTGAAATCTACTTTCTTGATAAATATTGCCCATAATAGCAGCACAACTTTTTTCTGCTAACCCTTTGCCTCTCAAATAATTCCATACTTGTTCTTCAACGCTAATATTTCTCACCTCTTTTTGGTATCAAAAAAAGACCTTGATATACAAATTATCAAAGTCTTTACATAATATAATTATCGTCTTATCGCCTCATTTATTGCACTTACATAAAAAGCATCCATTTTTTGATTTGTATTTGTTGAATATGCAATAAAATAATATTCTCCCCATTTGTTAACTGTACTGTCTGAACTTATAAAATATGTGCTACCTAATTCATTCTTAAAAGCTTCATTTGCAATATCCTTGCATTGGTCAAATGTGTATTTCCCATTCATTAATTTATTAACATCTAATCTAACTAATATTCCTTCAGTAAGTTCAAAAACTTCTCCTGTACTTGGTGAATAGTAATAAGTTGGTGTCCCATATTTCCATTCTCCTTCTGGCATAAACCTATAAAATTGCTTATCACCATAAACTACTGAATTCAGATAAGAAACTTTATCCTTTGAATATTGCTCTACTTTGTTTTTTGCTAATGTCAATTCTCCTGGAATAGATGTTAGTGTTTTTGAGCTATCCCAAACTCCATTGTTTTGAAAATAATACCACGTACCATTATAAGGCATCCAACCAACTACCATATTACCATCCGGATCTAAGTAATACCAATTTCCACTCTCTTTTAACCATTCTTTCTTTAATGTACCATCTGGATTAATATAATTCCAATATTGGTTACTATTTTGTTTCCATTCAGCATACGCTGGAACACTCACTACAAAAGTTATTGCAAATATCATAATCAAACTTAATATTCTTTTTTTAATATTTTGTCTCATTATATCATCTCCCAGTTTCTAATATATAACATAATTGTATATTATATATTTAGATTGGGCAACTTTATTTTATATCGTATCTCCCCATACAATAACAAAGCTAGTTCCAAGATTATATTCCGTAGGTAAATCATCTGTCAAGGATGTATCAACTTTGATTAAGCGTAATGATCCTATTTTTAGATAGCTATACTGCTCTAACAAATTAACACCAGTGACTAAATTAATTCCTGAAACTAAACCATTATTGCTGGAATCTAAAATATCCAATACCCAGCAACCGGATTCTGTATTATACCTAATGAAAAAATTAAACTTTATTGAACCACTATCTATAGGTATAGTACTTGTAAAAATTTGATTAGGATTTGATGTTACAGGTAATATATACAATTAAATTCCCTCCTTTTAATCAAGGAAACTAGCTAGTGCGCTTGCCTCTTGCACCTTTTGCTCACCCTCATTTGTTAAATCTGTCTTTTGTGGTCTTTGTGAGATTTTAACTGTAGTAACAGTAGCCACTAACAATTCTTTTAATGTCACGTTTGCTTTTAATGCATATGCTGTCTCATTTGAATCAGATGCAGATATAGTTTCTATAAGCATATTTGTATAATTCCATAACTTTGTATAAACATTAATCATTATTCTATCAGATTGCAACTGCCTTAGTATTTTATAAGCATTCACCGATCTACTAACTGAATCATTTGAAAAACTTTGGAATCCTCCATATGTTACATCAACCATTACATCAGACATTCCAATTTCAAAACTTAATATATTAGGTTGCATAAATGCATGATCTGCTACATTAGCTCCTGTTTGAACCGGATGTTCCGTTATAGATAATGTACTTTCATGGTCTATATTAAAATAAGCATCGAATAAATAATTTCCTTGCGCTGTTTCAAAATATGTCTTAAATATTTCCTGTGCCATTAGGAGTACCCTCCTTGTAAACTTCTCAATGTTATTCCATTAAGATTTTTATTTACAGTTTTTGCAGTTACATTAGCATCATTTCCACCATAAACATAAATTTTGTTATCATTTTTTACGTTATTGTGTGAATTTTGTGTTGTAGTTGATGCATTAGATTCATTTCTTATACTTGAAGTAGTATAATTTGAAACTTTATTATTCATGTTAGTATTAGAAAAATTATTAACATTTGCATTTGCATTACTTAGTGCGTTCTTCAAATTATCATTTTTTGAAGGATCATTAAATACGGCTTTTATACTTCCTAGAGCACCTTGAACACCTTTTACAAATGAGCTATTCATTATTTCTTTTTTCAACTCTTTAAGATAAGCTATTAAATTTCTGACCTTTTCCTCTAGATAAGCTGCGCCTTTTCCTAATTTATCTAAAAATGTGCCTGTTACAGACTTTCCACCTTTAAAATAAGTCATTAAATCATCTAAAAGAGCTAATAATCCTACTATCGGAAAAGTTGCTGCAATAATTAAAGCTGCTACTACTTTTAATGCTGATTTAACTGGACCTGGCAATTTATCAAAAGCTTCTCCAATATTTCCTATAAGCCTTATTACTCCTACAATTGGTGATGTTAATTTCAAAACTTCTACTACTATTTTTACTATAATAGAAAACATCCTGAATAATATTCCCAATATACTTCCTATGATTTTACCTGCATTAGGAATATTTTTAATAATCCATTCATTAAAGCTTCTTACAGTTTGTCTCAAATCATTTAATGGTCCTGCTGCATATTTAAGAATATAATTTCCTATCCATTGAAATGCTAAACTTCCTAATTGTTTTAACCTAGAAAACTCCAAACCGATACCTTGAATGACTTTTAAATTATCGGTGTATTCTCTTGGTAATTTCAATTCTTTAGAATCTTGCCTTAATTGGTTGAATTGCTTTAATAAAGTAGGGCTTAACCATAAATCCTGCATAGAGACATTTAATGTTTTCATTGCCATATCTACTTCTTTAGCATTTTCTTTAGTGGTCCATAGTTGTCGCGAAAGTTTCTCGTTTTCTATATCCTGATTCGCTAAATTTGAAATTCCAGAAACTAATTTTGCTATTCCTGCAACTACTCCAACAATAGCGGTACCAACTAGAGCGAACTTAGTAACTGCACTAAGAGAAAATTTTATTATATTAGCTGTGCCTTCTTCTGCCAATTCTTTAGTTGCGTTCTTTGCGTTTAAAACTTGATCTACTAAATTTACATTCTGTAATTCATTTTTAGGAATAGCGGTAAGTCCTTTAGCCCCAGATTCTGAAGTATTTTGATTGGTTGCAGGTCCTTTAGTCTCTACATTAGATGTTTTGATATCACTATTATCAGCTTTCTTCTTGATTTGCTCATTAAACTTAGTATACAATTTAGCTAATATTAGAATGTCATTAATCATATTTTGAAAAGGAGTTCTCAGTCCTGGCGTTAATTCACTAACGCCTCGGCTAAAAGTATTGAATAAAGAAAAAAGATCTCTCAGCGTTTCACTAGACTCTGAAAAACCTTTTTGGTTACTTTCATTAAATTTTTTAATATTTTGTTCTGTGTTATCCATAGATGAATTGGCTTTATTAAACGAATCTTCATCTACTTTAAACCCGATACCAACTAGATAACTTTTAATTAAATCAATAGTAGCCATCCTCTCTAAACACCTCCTTCTTTCCTCGAAGCTTCGTAAGCTCTTCTTTTATTCTCTTCTGTTACTTCTAATAACTCATGAGCATCTAATAGATCATCTAAAGTGTATGTTCCATCCCATAATTGATGTTGTTGCCACATCCCTGCAATTACTGGTGCATATAAAAAAGCATCAATATTCTTTAATTCTGCTGGGATATATTCAATTTGGCTGTCAGAGATTTCAAGAGGCTTTCTGGAAAAAAATTTTTTAAGTTAAAAAACAAACTTTGAATTGTAAGATTCATTGTTAATCCAACGTTGTCTGATATGTTCAAAGCTTCAAATTCTCCATATTGATTTAAAATAAACGGTTTACCACCTGGTAATATTTCTTGAACTACTTTTAATGCATTCTGCTGGATATATTTAAAGTCTTTTTCAGGTAAATCTGTTAGTCCATCTATTAAATCTTCTAAATTCAAATCCTCTAAATTTATATCCAAAGTTTTTGTATTTATGTTTTTAAAAAGTGGTTTTAATATTTTTAAAAGTTTTAGCAACATAAGTGATCCTGTCTGAGCATCCATTTTGTTTAATAAAAACGTACGTCCATCTACATCAATTTGTTTTGTTTTTTCTGGAATATCCATTGATTAACTCTCCTTTCTTATTCTCTAGTTATCTCTGCAGCCATTAGATTCCATGTAACCATTTGCCCCTGGGCTTGATATGGAATATCTGCTGGCTTTTCAGGCGAAACTCCTGTACATGTTATAGTAAAATCTGAGTTGTTATCTTTAATAGTAATTGCCATGGCTGCCCAATCAGCTGTTGTTGATCCTGAACCATTAATATAGTTATACCAAGATTTTTGTAACCATTGATGAATCTCTGATGTTTGTTGAACGTTAACAGCTACTGTTCCATTGTCACCAGCAACTTTAGAGATCATTATTCTCCCATCTGCTGAAACATTATGTTCAGTCTTAGTAGTTGCTTGAGAAACTGCTATACTACCAGTACCTGCTCCAGTAGTTGATTTAGAACCAACATTCTCGTGAGAAAACGAACAAGTTACATCATTAAAACTATAAACATCATAAGCCATTTACTTCTCTCCTTCCTATCTATTCACATATAAATTAATAGAAACATATTCAATTGCACCTGCTAACTTAACTAATATATAAATCGGAGGTGCTTTTCTAGCCTCTCTATCTGCTTGCGTTTGATTTGCAATACTGTCAGCGATTATCTTATAACCTCTAGGCAATTCATCGCCTGTGTTTACTGTTAAAATGCTTGCTGCATTCCAAGTACCGCCAGTTATAAAACCTGTTTTTCTTGATTTTTCTAATGCTGCAGTAAGATTATTTATTAGCAATGCAATTCCATCATCTGTTTGAGCTATTTTAGAATTTGATTGCAATGAATTTAAAGCTGCAGCTTGAATATTATTAGTCAGTACATCTAGTCCTAAAATTTCATCAAAAGGTGTACCATCTGCTGTAACTCCATTTTCAAACATATTATATACAGATCCTCTATTAACATAGACATTTCCATTGTTGTTTTTTATTATTGTTAATTGTGTATCTGTAATGCTTTCCGTTGCAACGCCTGCTTCTTGCTTAAATTTCAATGTATAAGCGGAATTATTAGCCTGTGTATTAGCTGCCATAGCATATCCCATAATAGCTGCTACTGCATCTTCTGTTTTAGTTGAATATTGTGATAACGTTCTATGGACATTATTCTTTTTTAATGTTTCTAAAATATTACCTTCTTCACCAGACAAAACATCTGTATCTGCTGTTGTTGAAAAATATGAACTTGCCGGATCACATGAATCAATATATTTTGATACTGCTTCAATTTCAGTTTTTGTTGCACCACATACTGTACATGCATACCATTCACTATTAGCTTCTCTGCACTCCGTAACAGCTTGCACTGCCGTTTCACTATTAGCTGAGTCCCATCTGCCTACTACAACCTTAGTAGGTTTTGGAGTTTGTGAAAAGTATATTTGTGCAGCTAAATACTCTGGATGATCTTCTGTCCATTTATCTGCTGTCATATCAGCAAGTTTTGAATAATTTTTAACTCTTGTAGCTGCATCGATAATTGTGCTTTTACCTACTATTAATCCAAGATTGAAACTAGTTCTAACTTTGCTAACAGGGCCAACACTCACATTGACATCTACAACTTCATTAAGTGGTAATGTTGCCATTCTATCATCTCCCTATCAATTTTTATCTATTGGAATATCAATTGTTTTCTTTTCTGTGGCTAATTTAATCTCTACAGATTTGATAAATGGTGTCTGTTGTTCTCTTATTACACCTTCATTAAACATTGCTGAAAAATCCGACCTATCCCACCATTGGCCGTTGTAAAGTTCTGGTACCCTAACTGGCATTGGAATATCTGGTATTACAGCTAAATTATTTTCTCTAAATTTTGCTTTTAATAAATGAGGATCTAAAAGAGAATATCTTATCAAATCAGCATTATCATAAGAATTGGGACCATAAAGTGAAAAATCTATTTTATGTACCCTTGTATAGCCTGTCTTCTTTGTTAAATAATCATCATCTACACTGTTTGTATCATAGATTATATTTAACGTTCTTGCGACCTTATCATCAATTGGTGTTACGCGCAAAAAAATAACATCTTCATCAATTTTCCATGAAGGTGCTCCATTTTGTGGCCATGTTATTCTGACTTTACTTTGATTTTCTTCTTTGGTCATATCCAATCCAATAATTTGGCAAGTTATGCTTTGAAAAAAATCTTCAATTTCTTTTAATTTTAAAATTCTTTCTGCCATTAGTCGCTCGCCATCCTTTGTCCGATGGCAAAATAATAGCCATAATCACTATATTCATTTACCTGATATATTTTATATGGGTCATTATGCCATACTATTTCATCTGAAATTCCAGCCTTTTCTAAATCGGTAGCATTTCTAGAATTATAAAGTGGTTGTGTGGTGTGAATCGCAATTTCCCCACCAATCCTATCACCTTCTGGAATGAATTCTATTTGTTTAGCATTTGCGATGCTTATTATCCCTTGCATTTTTATCGTTTTAGGTTCATCTAACTGAAACCTTCCTGCAACGAATCTACCATTTTTTCTTATCACGGTAATTATTTGTGAAAGTCTAGGATCCAGAATAACTGTCGATAAATCAATCACTATATATCACCATCCTTTATTACATAAGTAATAGCTTTTCTTAACTCTCCGGTATCAATTAAAGGCCTATCGCTACCCTTTTTCTTTATTGTTCTTTCTGTATTTTCCTCCCAATCATTTCTTGGGTCAGTAAACCATGCTCTGGCTATATTTTGGCCTTGCATCCCTACTTGGTTTAATGCTGGGCTTATATCTTTACCTTCTAATGCATCCATGGCAGTATCTTTCATTAATTCTCCTATTTGTTCTTTATTAGCATCTATTGCTGGTGCTAGAACTGGTCTAGGTGGTGATTTCCATAATGGTGATCCATTCTCATGAACATACAATTCGTGTGCTTTCGAATATGGCATAGTATTTAAATCATGTTGCATTTCTCTTATCATTTCTTTGTCTCTCACACCGTTAGTATGAATATATAAAAGTTGTGCATTAGTTATCTTACTATCAGGATGTTCTGTGCTGTCTGGTATTCCAATGCATACAGTTTTTCTTGCTAAATCTTCAAGAGATTTTCTCATATCTTCTGTTAAATCTTTCGTTATAGTTACATTTGTGAAACCATTTAGCATCTAAATCCCTCCATTTTAATATATATACATGCCACCTTTACCTATTAGTCTGCCGATATTAGCTAACTGTTGACCATAGGTAGTAAGTTTCCATCCTGCCCATCCATCAATACCAGTTGTTATTGTGGAATAATCTATACTTATGGAAACATCTCCTGCACTCATTGAAGTTTGTAATCCCTGTGCTTGCCCAGCTTTTAAAACTGCTGCTGCTCCACTGTTTGGGTCTGCCATTCCTTGTACATATAAAGTTAAAAAATGAGCAATAAACCATCCCATCGCAAGTTTCCAGGTTTTATGCCATCTAGCTTCTTTAATACATGCATTTGCTAATTCCAAATACATTTCTTGAACTTCTACTGGCACAACATAATTATTATCTAAATCTTTTCCAAACTGAGGATGCATTAAATAAAAATCATCTAATGTAAATGGTGGATTAGTACCAGTTTTTAAATTACTGGCATCAGCTAATATTTCTAACATATACTCACCTACTTATTTAAATCTCCGTTATCTGCCGATGTTTTTTGCTTTTTAGTTTTCAATATACTCATACATCCATCATTAGTAGCTGCTTTAAAATCATCCGTCTTTGCAACCCAATCAGGTACTTCAATGGATTGATGACATGGGATAATTACATTTTCCGAATCGCCTTTACATTTTACTGTTTTAGTTGAATACACTAACATTTCTTTCCCTCCTAAAATGAAGCAATAAAAAAAGCCTTAGCTTTAACTAAAACTTATCTTATTGCCTTCTCTTAAATTAAATATTATTTTTTAAATACCATCAGCATATTCACAGCATTGATAGTATAAGTGTTTAACTTGTCCTATATTTGCAACATATCCTGTTAAATATGCCATATCACCAACACTTGGTTGTGTCATTGCTCTCATAAGCGGTACTGGAATGTCCATTTTTAATTTACTCTTATCATTAACATAAGCAGTCATTCTATTTGTACCCTCTAACCCTGCACCTGTACACCATCTACTTGGTTGAATATCTAAATCAACACCTTGATTTTTACCAATATTATTTTCAAGTAAATAGTTTAAGATAGACACATTACCAGCTTCACTAACTTTTCTAGTTACAAGCAAAGTATAATTTTGTGGTGGTACAAGAATATGGTTCGCCATACCGCTATTATCATATTCTGAATTTGCCCATGTATCAGTTAATAGAGTATTAATATCCACTAATATTTCATCAGCGGTCTTAAATGCCCATTCTGTTTTTCCTGATGCTCCCTTTGCTACTGTTGAAGTTGCAATGTTAGGGTTATTAACTAATCCATAAACTTTTTCCTCTGGAACTCCTTTATAACACATAAAATCAAGGCTCTTGTTATAGTTTAGCTTTATACCATTGTCTAGTATATCGTCTAAAGAACGACCTATTCCTTGCATTCTTTGTTGATCTATAAAAGGCACCTTTAAGATATTGCTCCATCCAAATACTTTAAACAAGTCTTTGCTTGTATTACCTTGAATTACTGGAATATCATTTGATTGCCCTCTTATTAATCCACTACCATTTCCACCAGTTGTAGCATAGTCTACGAATAGGTTAGATGTAGTTTCTACCCATCCACCGCCAACATCAATTGGTATATCTCTAGCAAATGTAACACTTACTAATGGTTCATTAAGTTTTACATCCTTCTTTTCAAGTTCTCCTACTAAGAAAGCCATTCCGCTTCCAACTGCAGCTTCATCCATTGCCATACGTGCATCTGCAGTATATCCCTTAAGTCCATATGTTTGACCGTTGTTTACTAATATATTATTCATTTATGCTTTCCCTCCTTCTAAGGATTTACTCTAGTAAGTATTGTTAATTCAGCGACATTGTTGCCATCCTTCTTACCAGTTTTCCACCTTGCATTTGTGATCTCTATTGTATTTGTGCCATCCGATTCAGCTTCAAATTGACCAATGACTCCATTAGGAATTGAAGCATTAGCTGCGGTTCTTATATATACCTTTCCCGCTGCTTTTGGAGCCCCTACATTGCACAAAACAGTTACACTTCCTCTTTCAATTACATCCATAACCTCTCCTGGAAGATATGAACCACATGCAGAATAGTAACTAGTGGCTTGTTTAACTTCTCTTACTGCTATTCCAGCGAATGTTGCTGCTGTTCCGGCTGATCCGAATCTTGAATAAGTGTTATCATCATTTAATATTACTGGCTCACCAAATAAAATACTTGGTTCTGTTTCTTCGCCGCCTGTCACATTGCTTTTTATTGGCCTTGGGGTAATTATTGTATCTATACTTCTAGATACACTTCCTGGATAACCTAAATTTAATTCAATTCCTATTGCACTTCCTGGCATATTACTTCACTCCTTTATTTCTGTTATGTGAATTCATTGCTGCATAAGCATTTTGAATCTCATCATATTTTTTATCCTGAGAATCTGTTGCTTTTTGAGCTTTTGATTTTGAATTGATTTTTTGAGCATTTAATATTTTTTGATAGCCATTATCATTTGCTTTAGTCTTATTTGCTTTCTTGAATTCAACCATTAAGCTATCGCAAGCTTTTTTTCTTTCTTTTGGGTCTTTTATTGCTGCAATAACTGGTTTCATTGCTTTTAAGGCTTTTATCATAGCTATACTATCAGCATTTGCTATAGGATTCTTTGGCCTATCAGATGGATCAGTTACTTCACCTTCAACTAAGTCGTCATCTTGCATTTCCTCTACTGGAACTGTTACAGATTCCTCTTGGTCTCCTGCATTACCTTCAACCTCTTGGCCTCCTAATTCTTCAATCATTTGGTCAATTGCATCTTCTGGTTTTTCATCTTTGGAGCCTTGCATCATTTCCATACACTTTTGAACAACTCTTGCTAATTGGTCTACTTTTTCACTTAAAGCAGCTATTCCTTGGTCCTCTTTTGCTTGTTCTGCTGGTGTTTCTGCCTCTGCATCTTTTGCTTTTTCTACTGGTGCATCCTCTCTTTCCTCTGCTAATGCATCAACAGCTTCAGCGATTTCATGTGGTTCTGCATCTTGTACATAACTTTTAAGACCCATTCCAACAAGTACATTAGAAATTGGTCCATTGAATCTTTTAGGAAATTTTATTTTACTCATTTTTTTCTTTTCTCCTTCCATATTTGAAATTTTAGTTGTTGAATTATCCTTAACAGCTACTCTAGAACCTGCTCTACCATTTTCTACAATGGCAACATGATTACCTCGTATCTGCCTTTGAATGAAATTCCCATTTCCATCTTCTTCGTATATGCAATCATATCCGCAAGATATTTCTTTTTTTCTTCCGCTCTCAATTTCATCTATTAATTGCGGATCCTTGATAATTAAATCACCTAATAATAAGTCCGATTCATTATCTTTTCCTTGTCTAACATTAATAACTGTGCCTTTTTCATAGATACCATTGTTACGAGCATCTAATAAAACAGGTGGATGATTGTTTGTTGCAGATTTACCATTAAAACTGGCAATACTTGCAATGTTAAATACCTCTTCTGGAGGTCTAAACACATTTACTATATCGTTACTACCCTCAATACCTAATTCGCTTGCTAAATACTCATAAGTTCCAGTTCTAGCAAGTGGACAATTTTTAATAATTAAGTATCCTTCTGGTGTTTTAATTCTATTTTGAGAAATTTTATCACCATAAAAAGCTAACATTCTATTCTCACCTCCCTTCAAGTAATTTGGGGTATAAAAATAAGCCCTATTATTAAGGCTTTAATCCTCTTTTTATTTTATTCCACTTCCTGTTTTAGGTGGTTTCTGTGCTTCATAAAGTGGTTCTTTCATCTTATTAGGTTGATATCCTCCCCTTAGTCTTTGTGGTCTTGGATAATTAGGCAATGGATTGTGCCCTATTTTATTGATTCGTTTGAACTGTCTTTCATTTAATCCAGAGCATCTTCCAATATAAAAGCTTAAAATAACAACTATAAAGTAAACCAATGTATCCATTTCTCACCTTCTTAAAGTTATTAGTTTATTAACACATAAACCAAGCGAGATATTGGATCACCTCCCTTGTTTGAAAAATTTCACAAATGAATTCTGAAAGTTCTTTTTTAGAGATTCTTCAATTTCATCAGCGTCTATACTTAAGTAAGTCATATTGCTTAATATTCTATTCTTTTCAGTTTCAAGCTGTGCTAATTCCAGATACCAATCTTTCGGTATTTTTTTCTTAGCTTCTCTATATCTATCCATAGCTTTTATAATTTCATCTATACGTTGCTCTATCCATACAAAGTGAGGTTTTATACCTAATAGTGTTTTAGCTGTTTGCGCTTCTTCACATTTACACCTTTTTATATGGTCATTCATTTCATGTTCTAAAATAAAACGCTGCAAATCATCAACCGAAAGAATGTCTTTTTCAGATTTAACTTCAAAACCTTTCATTATTCCAAGTAACGTATACTCTATTATAAAAGTATTTTCTGTTCCAATTCCTCCTGCCACCGGATAACAACTTTCGCGTAGCATTATTACATGTCTGAAGATTTCATCATTTATCATTTTCGTTCATCTCCTTTAACTTAGCCTTTATATCCGTTTGTTCAACTTCTCCAACTCTTTGATGACTTATTGTTATACTTTCAACTCTAGGATTGTCCAAAAGTTCTTTAAGTAAATCTAAATTTGTTTTTTCAAGCGATTCTGTTTTACTTTTTTGAAGTCTTTCTCCCCAATCTTCCATTTATCTTCCCCCTATTTTAAATTTATTATCTGAAATTAATATGCGTTGCACATTTATCAAAGAAAACTCAATTGTTCAAACTTATTCAACATAATAAATCTTGAGCATACATTAATCGCATTCACAATCCTATCATTGTCTTCTGTTGATGCATCTTCCCATTTATCATAATGTAATTGAGCAAATACCATATCCTTAACACCTTCAACATATTCCTTGTTATCTCCAACTATATTCTTTATCATTTTGTTATAATCCAATTTTCTCTTATGGCAAGGATGAAATTGTCTCTTTGCTTCTTCTGTAGCACTCTTAAAATCTGCCAATGTTTCCTTTAACTCTTTAATTTCTTTATTAGCTGATTCTATTTGTCTATCTTTTATTATTGATTCCATTTTATTGAATCTTTGAACATACTTTGCGGTAAATAAGATTCCTTTTTTCCCTTGGAGTTTATTACCTAGCATTTCGCATCCCATCTTAGTGCATAAATAGCACTTGTAACTTTTATTATTACCTCCAGTCTTATATGATGATTCAATAAAATATTCTGAAACCGCCAAATTGGCGTTTTCTAAAACTGGCATTATTCCAAGCTTTCCTTCTCTCCCTTGTATCATTTCTAATACGTAGCCATGTTCTTTCCCTAACATTGCAGCTACTTCTCTGCTATCTATAGTTAAATTTTCATCATTTGCGATATTAAATAGTTCTTTTTCCGTCACCCTCACTACCTTTCTTATTATCTTATAAGAGTAGGTCTTACTGCTATCTAACAACATGCGCCTAATTTTCAGCATAAAAATAACACCTATTTTATAGATGTCTTTAACTTATGTTGATTTCGCACTAAATTATTATTTAGCGAAATAATTATTCATATTTCATTAAGTTTTAATGTATTTTCTCACGTTTGTAAGCACTTTTATACATTTATGCAATAATTAACGAATATTTATGCCATTTATCCCTGCATATTATGCATTGTTTTCTTTTACTTCTACGAACTGATAACTAACAAAATGTTTTTTAGCAACTTTCACTGCATCTCCAAATAATATATAATCCATATCTTCTTGTATATCTTCTGGTTTAATATTCTTAATTTCTAATTCTTCAATTGTTGTCCTAACATACAATTTTTTCATAATATCAAATCCTTTCTCAAATTATGATCTTGCGTTTCAGCTTCTTTGCAAATTCTTTTTAGCAAATGTTTATCGCTTTCTTTAAATAACTTGAAATAACATTTTCTTTTTATTCCATAAAGCCTAGAATATAAATTTATGGTTGTTGTAGATAGATGTTTTCTCATGATCCCTCTTTCCCTTCTTTAAGCTGCTATTCCAGCTATTTGCATAAATTGTTTTTTAGACATTCGAACTATTTGATTATTCCAGTAAACTTTATGTGGCCATGATATAAACTCTAATTTAATTATTGGTTCTGGATAACATCTGCAATTGTATATATTGCCTGCATGATAATAGCCTACATTCTTTTCTCCTTCTAATGCTTCTGGACTTGGTGGATTGTTCCAAAATACAATAACATCATCCATATTCTTATGTGACTCTCTAACTCTTATATCTTCGCTAGTTCTCCATATATAAGCTTTAATTCCTAAGTTATCGCATCTAGCTTTAGTTAATGCTGTGCTTGCTTTACTTGTTTCAGTACGGGCAATTAAATCCACTTTATTCTTAAGCATATTAGGGTAAATGCTGTGTAACTCTTCTGCAATATCTGAACTTCTCCTACCCTCTAGGCTCCTTTTAGTAATATACTCTGTTAATTCTTCAGAAACTTTTCCAGGAACCCTTGTTATCAATTCAGCATTCTTTTCAATTTGATCTCTTATGGATATCCCTATTGGTGTTGTCTTCATTTCATGTCTTAAAGCTTCATATATCTGTCTACCTTGCCCATTAACATTAGCTGCTGTTCTCCATGTCTTACCTGAGTCTGAAAAAACACTTGTCACCATTTTTCTAGCTGCAGCATAAGCATATTGTTGAAATTCTTTTGATTTCATATGCTTTTTAAGAGCTCTTAATATATCAGCTAGATCATCCTTACTTTTTAGTTCTTTTTCAAGTTTTCTCATTAATATTCTAAGGCTTCTTTGATAAGTTAACTCTATCCTTCTTTTTGGCATCCATAAGTCCTTAGCGGTGTCTTTCTTAGGTATCATATCTACCACCCACGATTTTTCTTTAAATTATTTAATATTCTTAGATGGTCCTTCTCATCTTCTAATATCTCTTTGAATTTTGCTACCGCTTCCCAATCGCCTTGTTTAATGCTTCTTTCTATTTCTAACTCATAAGTATTAATTGCCATTTGTTCAGATTCTATTTCAATTTCTAAATTATCTGGATCAGCATCCATTGAATATATACTTTTATCATTATTGTATGGAATGAATCCGTTGCTTGATGGTGGTAAATCACCTATATCAATATCATCAGTGGCCTTGTCTATATCCTCATCCGTTATATTGGTGAACATTCCAGTAGTGTTACCCAACTGTCTTAATTCTTTCAATCCAACCTTTCGAGATATTAGACCAGCACTATATACATTTATAATTGACGATGACTTCTTATCAACTATCTCAGCAAGTTTATCTTCACTTGGAGTTTCTATTGGGTTAAATGAATAATCTAAATCCTCCGGAACCGCTCCAAATTCACTGACATACATTATCGGTAGTAGTTTATCTAATGCTGGTTCTAACTGTGCAGTTTGCTTTTGCTCTATTGTGTTATAGTAATTATCTTTGTCACCATCACCAGTAGCATTCATTCCCTGTGGGCTTCTTCCAAATATCTTTGTTACTGGCATTTCAGCAGCACCAGCAATGTCCAACATGAAACTTTCATATATATCATTTAATCCCGAAAATGAATATTGATGTGTTTGGAAATCATCTTCTTTATTCAATAAATACATTCCCATGTTATTCATAAGCCAGTTTTGAGCTTGTATGGTGTTATATAAATCTTTCTGACCATCTTCATTACCTATAGCAAGTAATTCTCCTAGATCGCCCATTTTAAGCACTCTTAAATTAGCAAGGAATACTAACTGAGCGATATTAAAACTAGTATTATCTCTTTTCTTCAATTCATCAAATACAAGTTCAACTTCACTTATTCCCCATTGTTGTTCTGTATATCTTTCTATAGTGGTCAAATCTCTCCCTGTGAACCTTAGAATTCTACTATGATGAACTTTTACACTGAACTCATCTGTAGCCCACTCATAATACTCAGGCAACCCAAAATCAGGATTAGTTACATCAGTTATCATATCTGCTCCTGGAGTTATTCCTGTCCATCTATCACTTGGAATAAGACCTTTGAAACTATTTGGCATTATCGAGTCATAATCTAATGGTTGATCTAACATGTTTTCATGTCCTTCTATAATTATCACTGCCGCTGCACCACCATAAAGCCTTGACCATTTTAAACATTGTAAAATATCCCTTTTGACTCTTGTTCTACGTTGAAGTCTCTCAAATCTTTCTATATCATCAGGATCCATTTGTGTATTAATATCTATCCAATTTTTAACCATATCTTCTGCAGGACAATCTATTATTTTTCTTATTATCCAATGTGATCTATAAAGACTATTAAGCAATTGAAAGTTTTGAGTAAGCCTTGTCATTGGATAATCTGTACTCTCAATAAGGTTTGGTGTTCCTGCTCCTAATCTGGCTAAAACATTTTGAAATGCATCCATTGTTGTAGTTCTTTTAGTTTTATTACTATTTTGAGCTATCTTCCCATCCTTTGTGTATTGTTTATTATAGTTCCTATTCCTTTTAGTCTTCTTCACTCAATTACCTCCTTTCTAATGCATAATAAAAAGGACACCCAATATTGAGCATCCTTTAACCTTCTTTAATTAATTGTAAGTATTTATCTAATGTAGGCCTTGATATATTACATATCTTAGCATAGTCTGTTTTGCTAATCGAATTATTTTCATACAGTTTATAATTGTCTATAACTTTCTGATGAATATCCTTAATAGTTAGTGTTGGTCTTCCAACTATTTTCCCTTTAGCTCTAGCGTTAGCAATCCCAGATTTAACTCTTTGACTTATCATGTTTCTTTCTAGTTCGCTAAATACGCCCATCATTTTAAGCATTCCTTCGGTCATTGGGTCTAAATCCTTGGTACAATCTACTACAAATGTTCCTAAAACCAGTTTAATATGTTTGTTTTTAGCAAACTCTATAATTTCACATAGCTGTTTAGTTGATCTAGTAATTCTGCTAACCTCTGTAGAAACTATTGTGTCACCTTCTTTAACTTTGTCTAGCAGCCTTTGTAACTCTATTCTATTTAACTTTGTACCACTTTCATACTCTTTATAGATATTCTTATTGTCTATAACTCCTAACGCCTTTAAATCTCTTTCTTGACGCGTAATGTCTTGTTTGCTCTCATTAGTACTACATCTACAATACCCATATATCATAAATCACAACCCCTTTATAGATTATGATTTTATTATAATTGTAAAATAAAACATTGTAAATATAATTATCAGATTTTAAAACACAAACAAACTATTCTTAAGGCATTATTGTTTAAGATGTAAGCGTAAATATTATCATATGTTTTTCTTTACACATTATTCATTGATACTTATTATAATTTTGCAAGGTGCATATACAAGTCTAGATTTCATAAACTTATATAGTTCACTTTGTGTATCTACATCAAAAGTATATGTTACTGAACTTATTATAGCCCCTGCATAATTAAGATAATTAAAATCGGGTGTATCTATTATAACTTCCATATATTCTCTCCTATCTTGCCAATCTTCTAGATTTAATAATTGTCTTTACAAAATACCTAAGCGCATCTGCTCCATGGTCATTAGTTTTAACTGGTTTTTCTTCACCACGTTCTGCAGCTTTTGCATCCCAAATATAGCTTGTTATATCTCCTATTGTTCTTCTGCATTTAGATACTACCATTTTAATTTTCCTTTGAGCAATCATTGTTGAAGTCATTCTTATTCCATCTGAAACTTCATTATCTGCATCTTTTACCCTTATGCCTTTACTTCTTAATTCTGCTTTGAAACTTGCAGCACTTGGATCTAAAATTACATATGTTGGATAAGGACCTTCTTTTATAAACTCAACTAAATCATCAGCATATTGTTTGTCTGTCTTTTGTGCTTGCTTTTCTTTGCTGTCATAATAATACTCTCTAGGTATCCAAATAGTATCACCGTCATCGTATATATCTAAAAAAACCATAGGATTAGTGGTACCATAATCTATAGAAATATATCGCCTATAATTTTGTAGGCTGATTGGCAAATCTCCTTCTTCTATTTCATTCTCTTCTTCGCTCCACATATCAAAAATAGCACCTTCGGCCATTTTCCATAGTCCTTTGATGTAACGTAAGAAAAATACGCCAACATACATACTTCTATAACGTTGCTTTATTCTTTCTGATAATGATAAATTATCATCCATAGTGAAGTGTAGATATAATAGATTCTTTTCTTTGATTTTATCTATCCAGTTAACTTTAAACCAATGTTTAGGACCATCTGGATTACAATTAAACCAATATTTCGAACCTTCAACAGAGCAACGTCCTGTACCTTGATTAACAAATGATTCTGGCATCAATGCAACTTCATCAAAAAAGATCCCAGCTAGTGTCATACCTTGTATTAAGTCCTGGCTTGATTCATCCCTACCTCCAAAAATATAAAAGTAATTGATCTTCCCATGCCAAATAATCTCAACAAAATTATCAGTCTTATGATCTGTATATTTATATCCTCTGCTAATAAGCATCAGTCTTAATACTGACCACACATTACGTCTGAAACTTCCTACTGTTTTACCACACATAGCAAAGTTATATCCATCAAATGATTTCATTGCCCACATAACAAAAGATAAAGCCATTGAAACAGTTTTACCACTTCTAATTGCTCCATCTGCAATAATTCCCTCTGCATCTTTTACAGGACTTTTACTAGTCCACCAATTAAGAACTTGCCTTTGCTTCTTTGAGAAAGGTTGAAATTTGAAAAACTGTTTAAGTTTCTTCTTTATCATCTATCCAATCCTCCTGGGCTTTCCCTTCTAATGCTTCAATAAATCCATCATCTTGAACTTCATCATCAGTTGGGCCATTTATCTTGCTAATTTCAGCACTTATTTTTCTATTTTCAAGTTTTCTCTTTTCAATATCAAGTATAGTCTTTTCTTCATCAGATAATAGATTACAATGCTTAGTAAGAAAATCTAAGGCTTTCATCTTATCAACGAGTTTAATCTTAACTCCGTCTTTCCCCTCACTTATTTCTGATATTAAGGTTCCATCGACTTGATTGCTTTCTCCAAGTCTCACATAGTTATAAGGCTTAGTAATAACATTGCCTTCATCATCTAACATAGGATGACCCTCTTTATCTTTAACTACATAATAATCTTGTCCAAACTGTACATAGTCAGTAATATCTGAAAATGCAATGTCAATATACTTTTGAATAACACCTCTACTCAAGAACTCTTTATTCAATTGCAATGCAGTTAATATATCCACCTGCTCTTTTATCTTAGTATTTCTTAGTAGCATTGAGCCATTTACCATCGCTGTTTCATATGAACAATGATAAGCTTGCTGATATGCTTTAGTTGCATTCATTCGCTTAGCATATATAACACAAAAAAGCCTTTGCTTATCAGTTAATTCAGTATTTTCTAATACCTCCTTAATTTCATCTGCAATGACTTCTTTTTTAACTTTCTTTTTGGTTATGTTTTTATTTGCAACGTTGCGTTTTCTCTTTTCTTCTTTTTGCAACGTTGCATTATTTTCATTATCCCAATTGCATCTATTCTTCCAGCTCCTAATAGTACCCTCTGGAATATCTAATTCCTTTGATATATCTATTAGCTTATATCCTTTATCATATAATTCTTTAGCTTTTAATTGTTTTTCATTCGGTGCTCTAGCCATCCCTCATCGTCACCACCTCCAGTATATTTATTTAATCTTTTCTATCTATCTTCATTTTTTAATTGCTGTTTCTATCTTATCTTTATTGTCTTTTGCCCACTTTAAACTTTTATCTAATTCCTTTAAATCATCCTCAGTTATATAGTGAGCTAATTGAGGGGTATATAAAACGCCTCTAAAAACTTTTAATCCACATTGATGGCATAATCTTATCTTTTCTCGATTGTCTTCATTTTTAGGCAGTTCAGTAAAGCCAAATAAAAGCGATACCCTATTTCCGCAACTTGAACATTTCATAATTAATCATCACCTTTTCTTTTCATCATTTTTGAAACAATCTTTTATACTATCTGTTTCTTTGATTTTTTCTAACTCTCTACTTGAGCAATAAGCACATGTTAGGTATCTCCCTTCTTCTTTGGCTTTTCTAATATCTTCATTTAGCAAAATCATTTCTCTTCTACATTTCTTTCTTTTACACTTGGACATTTTGTAAATACTTTCCATCTACTTATTGTCTCCTTTCTGTTTTATTACATTAAAAAAGAACCCTATTTCTAGAGCTCTTTAATTACTTAATATTGGATTTTGTCTTCCATTTCATTTTTGAGCCTCATTTCAGTCTTATTTACTGTATTGCAATGCGGACATTTGAACTCAATCTCATATTCTTCTCTTTGGCTATCTATTAATTTTGTACTTGCAATAGTTGAATTTGGTTTTGTTAAATCAATTCGATTAATTTCTTCTGGGGTTGCATATTGCCAATCTATCCCTTTATTACACTTAATGCAAAAGCATGTACCATTCATTACCATAATTCTCTCACCTCCCTCTATATAGATAATTATACAAAGTTTGGTGTTTTCCTTTTAAATGTTACATTTTATTTGGTAAGCTATTACTTTAAAGTGCAATAGCTGTAAATCTCTCTGAAAACAAAGTAGCTACTGGTTATATATGGCTCTCGCCTCATACATTTTCACATCTTTATTTTCAAGAACCCCAAATGACCAGTTTGGAATTATTGTATACGAAACTCTTAACCGGCTTTAGTTTCTTTGCCAATCACCTACTGCGTCTATCATAGGATTTTATCTAGTATACTTAGACATATGTCTTATCTATTTGAGCACTGTTAGTAGGCTTGATAAGTTCTATAAAAAGTTTATCCTTTAGTGGATAACTCTGGCGGAAAGTACAGGATTCGAACCTGTGGAGCTTTTACACTCACTTGTTTAGCAAACAAGCACATTAAACCAACTCTGACAACTTTCCATATAAAAATTAAGCCAGTAGATACTATATATTAAGGCCATGGAGGGATCCACTTCCTTTCATAATATATTTTTTGTTTCTACTGACTTATAAGCATAATAAAATACCTTATATCGTCTACTAATCTCTCAGGTATAAACCTAAGGCTTCAACTTTACAAGGTATTTTTATAATATAAAAGGGTATTGAGAATTTATGGGAGGTTATACGGTCTTGCCTGTCCATAACCTTAATCCAATAACTGCGTTTAGGGGTACGCTTTGCTGGATTTATTTAAACTATGCACTTATTTTCATTTACTAGCCTCCTGGGCGTATCCCAAGTGACAGCTCCTGATACTTTTCTATTTAATACTATGTCTCCATTAGGTAATGTTTTATATACAGACCTATTCTTTAATATAAATGATCTATTACTAATATACCTATTAGCTTCATAATTAGTTGCTTTAATTTCTTCTTTTCTTTGGAGAACAGCAATTTCATGTTTGTGCTTTAAATCTCCAAAATTTCTTTGAATGCACTTTCTTACTGCTTCAACTTCTGAAGAAAGTTTTTTAGCTATCTCCACTGCATTATATCCACTAATATAAAATGCTTTTATTTCTTCTTTATCAAGCAACTAAATCACCTCATTTTGGATATAGTCCACCCATACCATTTAGCTGGACATTTTTAACTTATGATTTTATTATATAAGCTTTTATATATTAGCACCACGACACAAACCCGCCATTTCTTATGACATATTTTATTTTTTTACTAAAATATCATCAATGTTGCACCTTAAAATTTCTGACATTTTAATTACTCTTTTTCTCCAAGTTGTTTTCCTTCTTAATATTCCTCCTAATGCTTCATTAGCTATTCCTAGTTTATTTGCTAATTCTTTTTTTGTCATATTATTCTCTTTGAGCAATAGCTCTATTTTATTAACATCCAATCTGTTTTTATCTTTATTATTTTTATAAGTTATCTCCCTATGGCATTTACAACATAAGGCTTGAAGGTTATCTAAACTATGATCTACCTTACTATTGTCTTTATGGTGAATCTCTTCAGCTGCTTCTCCACATATCTCGCATTTATAATTAGCTCTTTCAAATGCTAACTTTCTATTTTGAGCAAGTTCTTTTGTCCATCTATATTCATAATATCCCATTGATTTTCCTCCATAATTTTCATTTTAGCAAAATCTTTTTCTCCAATCTTTGCACTTGTCTAGTACTCTTTCCTATCATTTCTGCTGTTTTTTCTTGTGTGTATTCTTTGACAAATCTTAGATATTTAACTTTATCAATTGTACTATTAAGTTTACTTATATACTCCTTGTCCTTATTTTTATCTGATATAGATATATCTAATTCTCTTTTAATAGATTCTTTGTCCATAATTCCACCTACCTATTAACTGCTTTTTTGAACTTCATTCCAGATAATATAACAGAATTTTTCCAGCAGCTCCAACATCCATTCATACAACTCGCATTATTTTCCGGCATATTATATGAATGTGGACAATCTAATTTTAGCACTGCCATATTAAGAAAATCATCTTCCGTATTGCCCACAATAAGTTCCTTTATCTCTTTTATTTTCTTTATAGATTCTTTTTCTTCAAAATTCGCACATACTCTTTTATCTAAATATATATAAGTCATAGTACACTCTTCATCTTCATTACTTTTGCAATCAGTCATATTGCACTTAAATATTGTTGCTCTCCTCATAACTTCACCTACTTAACTAATTTTAAAACTTCTGTTATTTCTCCAAGCATCATATAAAACTGCCTTATTTGATCTTTTCTAAAATTCTCTAAATCACTCTCATTTTTAATTAATTCATCTCCGACTTTTACTGCACAATCTACAACTTCATATTCTCCATACTCGCCTTCAAATTTTCCAGAAATCATTTTTAGCTTTGTCTTCTTAAATACTTCCTGTTCATCTACATTAATAGATTTAACATCATGTGGAATTATAATTTCTTTCTTTTCCTCTTCCTGATATTTAACTTTTACCTTCTTTTCTTCTTTGGGTTTACAATTCTTACTTCTTGTAAATTCCCCTTTCCACTGATAATAATAAATATCTGCTGATTTTTCTGTAACAGAAAATTTTTCACGAATATCTGTCAATAGCTCTTGCTTTTCTTTCCCCATATTTTCAGTTAAGTATTTCTTTATTTCATCTAATTTACTCATTAATACTTGCCTCCTGTAATATCATCTTTAGCCTTACTCCAAACCATTCTAGCTGTAAGATAAGCGTTATCTATCATCTTTAATATTTGTGCTACTCTATCCTTTAACGCCGGGTTTTTAGCTATACCTCTACTTTCACCAGTTCTTATATTAAATAAAATTGTGCTCCATCTGTCATATTGTCTAAGAGCTTTTTTGTGAAGTGTATAAGCTTTTGCATAATCATTGTCTTTTAATATGTCTATTTCATCCATAAGATTATTGAAATTATTAAGGTCCTCAGTTGTTATGAATTTGCTGTTTAATTCATTCATAAGATCCCTCCACTTCTTCAAAGAATCTTTTTAAATCATATCTCCACCTAGTCCTGTTTTTAGTTCCTAATACCTCAATTCCATTCTCTTCACACCACGTAAAAGGAAATGACTTTCTATCTGATGTTTCAATATATTCTTTAATTTTTTTGCTTCAATAGCAAATGTCTTTTCCATATCCCTAAAGTTAAATAAGAAATATGTTTTAATTTTTGGGTGATTTATTTCAGACATTTGTTTTATTTGGTTTTCTCTTATACAATCAAATGAAATGCGTACACCTGCATGAGATTTTAATTCCAATAATATAAGGTTTTCTACAGTCATTATCATAAAATCACATATATTCTTAGCTTGAAATCTTACATTTTCATTCTTAGATCCACTGAAATTTGCAGTACCATCTTTAAATCTATATATAAAACAATCTTCTGGAACTGATCTTTTAATATCTTCTTCAAATAATTTACCAGGATTCTTCTTTACCATATTGTCCTCCTTTTATTTGTAATTGATTGTCATATGAGAATGAAATCTTAATACCGTGACATGATAACATCCTCATATTTAGTTTTTAATTCTTATTTTTGCACCATCCATGATCCTTTGTCGGTGTACTAAAGCCTACTATTACTATTTTTGGTTCTCCCTCTTTTATGCATGCATAATCTCCTTCTCCAATATAAACACATTCGTTGCAATTATTACATGTCTCCATTTCTGAGCCACTCTCCTTCATATTAATTTCTAACTGTTCTGCCTGTATTTCTCCCTTACAGAGTTTTCTCCAATTACTCTTGTTAGTTTTAAGATATCTCATAAGATTACCTTCTTTAAAAACTCTAATTACTTTTCTATATAGTTAATAACATTCTTAATTACCATGTTTATAGTTCCATCACCATTGGGTACTATTTCAAATTTGCTAGAATCATGATAAGCATCTTCATTGATGTATAAATCTATCTGCTTATCTATATTAAGCCTTGTCCTCTTTAGTTTCTTTTCTACCCAAGTCTTATCCACTAACACCTCATCGTTTAATCCTTGTTGTTTTATATAGCTTGTAAAGTCTTCTCCCATTTGTGGATCTTCTAAAAACAGAATTGTTGAAAATTCATCTATATTTATAACATCATCTTCTTTTAACTTAGTTTTTATAGTACTTCTAATTTCTTCGGCTTTTACTGCATCATCAGTAATATTTCTTCTAGTCCAGTTCTCAGCAGCCTTTACAAAAGTTTTTGTCATATCTCTTTCATTTGTGACAATGCTTGCACCTAAAAAGGTATTTATAAAGTAATTGGCCCCATATTCATCCTCTTTACTGATTTTTTGCTTATCTAAAACCATTAAATTGTATCTTTCATCTTCTCTAATTGGTTTAATGAATGCAGCCTTTTGTATTTTTTGACCTCTTCCCGGAAGTCCTGCTGCTTGTGGTACAATTCCAACTCCTACTTTTTTATCAATGAATTGGACTTCATGAGTAAAGTTCTTAACATAATCCATCTTAAGTATTCCTACCATTGGACCTTGATCCGTAGTTATCGATGCAACTATTAAATCAGCACTTGGAATATTTACATTACCTAACATTATCATGAATAATTTCTTAGCTAACTCTTTAGACGAATTTATTAGATCTTTATCTATTCCATTTAAATAATCTTGAACCACTTCTTTTACAATATTTCTTTCTTGATTGAATTTTGCATATCTAAGTTCTTCGTCTTTTAAGCACTTTTCAATATGCTTGTATAAAAACATATAAGTATCTTCATCTAATTCCAAACTATATTCATTTAATATTGCTTCTTCTCCATTGCTGTCTAGCACATGAATTACAGCTTCATTTATATTAATTTCATTAACATATTCCATTATTATGCAACTCCTTTACTTCTAAAACATTGAACATTGGCCTTCCGTTTCTTCTCTCTTCTTTTTACAATCGCCTACCCACCATTTCATAATATCTTCTCCAGTTCTCCATCCTCTATCTTCTGTAAGACCTTTTGATATTCTGTAATTAACCATATTGTTAAAGGACCTTATATAAAGCCTTTTGAAGTTCGGATAAGCGGCTAATTCTTTTTTCTGATTTGTTCCTAAAGGGCATCCAATACACCCTAACCTATCCCATCCTTGATCGTAAAGCTCACAATATGGAATATTATTTTCTATAATAAAGCTCCATACATCTGTCTCTTTCCAATCTACAATTATCCTAACCATTATTTTACCGTTGAAGAAATTAACCATAGATTGTTTACTTCTATCTTCACTTTCTTCCCATCTAACACCTGTTATTACTGTATCGCCAGCTTCTCCTGTTCTTTCTTTTAGCTCTGAACAACAATAACGCTTAAGCCTTGATGGTGGTATTGCTCTATTACTCAATAACGCCCACATTGTTTTTAATTTGCCTTTTTTACTGCCCTTTTTCCATTTGTTATACTTTTGAAATATGACCTCTGGATAACCATTTGATTTTGCCCATGGATTGAATATCCTTAAAATAAACCATATCAACTCAGGCGGATCTGCACTAGTTGGTGAATATATTGGAATAAATTTTATTCCACTTAATATTGCTAAAAGGTAAATTACTATGCTATCTTTTCCTCCACTAAATGCTACTATTGTTATCCTGTTTGGATCCCTATTCTGAAATTCTATTAATCTTGATATTGATTTTTTTACTAATTTTGATGTATCTACTATTGGCTGATACTCTTTCCTTCTTCGTGTTAACAATCCTAATCACCTATTCAACTAAATTGCCTTAGTTAAATAGGAAATCGTGCTTAAGTTCATCGCTGCAATAGCTTCACCTTGCCATATATATCCTTTATCTATTAGCTATATTCAAGCATGGCTGAGTGGATTTTACGCTTTAACTCACTTTATCTTCTTTCAAAATAATGTTAATGGCTAATCAACATATCTCTATGCAACCTGGTTTACCAGGATTAATTTAATTGTTAACTTATTTTTATAAGACAATGTCTTGCCTTGTTTCTTTCAACTCGACTGTGTCTAGAATTTCAACATTAGACATAGTTCTAATCTTCTTTGACCATTTTCTAAAATAATCTCTAGCTTCTTGTCTGCTATAATGTTTTATTATTCTCTTATCTATTTTTCTATTTTTGCTCTTCCAAGTTCTATATTCAAATGTAATGATAAAATCTTTTATCTCTAGCTTAACTGGTATTCTTTTTATTTCATCCATTAGCATCTCCTTCTTTGATATTGATAGTTATTTGATAATAGGGTTTTATAATATTAACGCTTTAAGTCCTTATTTTTTATCTATACAACTAATCTTCTATATTCATTTCTTAAGTTTTCTTGACTTAATTGAGCATATCGTTGTGTTGTATCTGGACTTGTATGTCCTAAAATCTTTTGTACTCCCTGAATAGTCATTCCACTGTTTAATAAATATGTTGCCTGAGTTCTCCTGAATTTATGACAGTGAACTCTTTCCGTAACCTCTGTTCTCTTCTTAATCTTAGATAAAATTAATTGTAATGCTCTTACTCTTATATGTTGGTGTGGTGCTTTATCTGATACAAATAGATATCCGCTAGTTCTTTTCCCTATATATGCTTTTATATGAAGTTTAGCTTTTGTAGAAAAATACACTATCCTCTGTTTGTTCCCTTTACCTGTTACTATTAGGCTTTGTTCAGTAAAATTTATATCTTCAATCTTAATTTCATCTAATTCAGATATTCTACAAGCAGTACTATCTAATAGCTCGAATAAACATTTCTCTTTTTCTGTGGTGCAAGCTTCCCTTAATCTTTCTAAATTTTCTGCTTTATATCCCTGCAATATAACCTTTGGTACTTTGGTTAATTTCAGTTTAGCAGCCGGATTTCGGATAATATATTCTTCATTTTGCAACCATCCGAAAAAGGCTTTTAGCATTGTTATATAACCATTAATAGTAGATTGCTGCTTGCCTTTTCCAAGTACTGCTAAAAACATTCTTAAGTCCATTGTTGTAATTGTGCTACATGGTTTTGTATAAAATTGCTCTAATTTCTCTAAAAACAATCTATAATTTTCTAACGTCTTCGGACTTAAACCTTCTAACTTTTTACAAGCTCTGTATAAAGCTGCTTTTTCTTCTATATCTGAAGTAATTAGATCTGTACATTTAGTTTGAACATCATAGTTATATAAAGTTTCGTCTATAGCTCTTTTAATTTCTAACTGTAAATCTAATTTCTGTTCTAACACTGGTAAAAGTAAGGTTATCTTTCCTATTAATTTAATGCTTACTTCTTCGTTTAGGTTGCTCATTTTAATCATCCTTTCTATAGTTTTTTATATTTCATCCGTTTTATAATTATTATTTATTAAAATAACAAGCATTAACGCTTAATGCTTTTGCTATCTTTTCATTTATCTCTTCTAAATTTGTGTGTATATAACTATATTCGCCCTGTTTAATGATAATTGGTGTAATGGCATTAGTAGTTGGTATTACTGCAATCCCTGTTTTCTTAGGCAACTCAGCCATTGCACATGCTTCTAATCTTTTGTCGTTACAACTCTTCACATTTTTACATTTCCTACATTTTTCTGCTGTTCTGCTTAATGTAGCCATCTCATTACCACCTTCCTGCACTAAAAATTAGTATGGTGTACTATCACCAATTTTGATTTTTTACTTTTTTGCCAATCATTAATTGATTTTCTCTATCTAATTCCGCCTCAAAATATCCCTTGCATTTATTGCCTAATACTTTATCTATATCGGGATTTAGAGTGTCTTGATACATTATTTCTCTATCCTCACTATAAATAAGCATACTATTATCATTTAGGGATTTTTGTATTTTTACTATCATATTAATTTCAAATCCTTTCTTCGCCTTTTCTACACATTCTGAATTACTTAACTTCTATCACTTCTTCATTTAGAACCTTATAACAGCTAGGGAACAGTTCATGTTTCTTATGCCAGTTATAAAATACTTCGTTTAAGGCTTCTTCCAGTTCCTTCTCTTGATCTCTAGTGACCTCTTCTAAATAAGTTTCAGAAACTTCTCCGACTTCACCATATAACTGGTCTTGAGCATACTCTATTATGGTATCAACATCTATTATTGCCATTCCACATGGTTCTTTTTTACCAATTCTGAATGATGTTAAACTATCTTTTTTAGCAGCTTCCATACCTTTTTCTATTGCTTCTTCCCTACTAGCACAATCTATGTCGGAACCCCATATTTCACTATCAGATTCAGTTAATTCAATTATCCATTCTTCCTTAGTTTCTATACTATTCTTTAAAATCTCATATTCATCTTTATTACTATCAAAATCAGGTATTTGTACCCCGTCGGAAGCTTCATATTCTTTTTTTGTTTCATTCCAACAATGCTCACACATCATTGCTTTTGCATCTGCCATAAATGGTGAAGGTCTTAAAATCTTATTTTTATCATCACAATAATCGCATGTCCCTTTTTTATATAAACTCATTGTTATACCACTCCTTTAATCTACAAATAACGATGTTAATTATTTAGGATTTTCATGTAAGTTTGTCAACCGAATCTACAAATTCACTTCTTCAACTTCAATGTCTATATAGTCCTCATCTATTTTTGAAAAATTAATTGCATCATTCTCTTCACCATCTCTAAAAGAATTATTTTCACCTTTTATTAATGGATATCCAAACCCTTCATAACTTAAATCATTTGCTCTTATTCTAGCTATCTCATAAGCTATTGAAGCATACTTATCATCTTCAACTTCATCAAGTTTCCACATAGCACTTTCAAAGCCTTTTATATCTTCTTCTGTAAACTTAGTCTCATCAATCTCTATTTCATATTCTTTTATTTGTTCTACTTTAACTTTATATTTTTTCATAGATACATTATTCTTTCATTCTAGATATATAAATCCAATGCTATTTCTCCACCAATAAGCCAAACTTCCTCTTTTATTAAGTATGAATTAGCTAATTTCTTATCAATATCAGAAATCATATTTTTTGATATATTTATAATTTGAATAGCACTAAACTTTTTAGATTTATCATATATCCTTACATAATCAAGTTTTTCTTGCATCTGAGTTTTTCCTATAGCCTTATGATCTATATAAAAATCATCTTTAATTAACTTCTGGATTCTTTCTTTTATAATCATCTGTATCACCTTCATCCCTTAATATTGTGAATTATCAATGAAAAACAATTTTTTCTTAGGACTATAATGCGTTGCAAATCTTCCAGCAATTTGACTTATATCAAGGTTTCCATCCTCTGGACAACATTCTTCCTGTATTTCGGCCTCAGTTATTCCTAACTTATTTAAAATTCCTCTATTCTCTTCGCTGTCTGCAACTAAAATATATTCCCATTCTTTATTGCTGCTAGAATGTTCTATTATTTCTATGCTATTCAATAATTCTAATTTTTCTCTTTCAGAAAGTGCATTTGATTCTTCACAAATAACTTCTAATTCTTCCACACAGCTCTTAGGGAAAACTATTGAATCACCAGAATCATATTCGCCTTCTTTCCAATCTTTCTTGAATTCTTCATAATCATCATATACTCCAAATTCATTTTCAAATATCCAAAAGGCTTCCATCATAGTATTATCAGCTTCATTTTTCCAGGTACTCAAGTGGTAACATTCATAATTGTCATATTCCCATAAACTTAGATATATCTCTATTCCATCTAGTTTTTTATAAAACTTTCTTACACCTTCAATTTCATTTCTATAAGCACAATTTTTCATTATTTCTTCATCAGTTATATTTTCAAAATTCATTTTACATCTTACTGTTTTAGGTATATAACTCATTGTTTCACCTCGTTTTATTATGTTGAGGGGAAAATCCCCTCTTAATTTGCAGTAACCTTAACATTAGCAATTGTAATCCCTGCTGCTAACACTCCTAGTCCTGCAAGATTTAACTATTTAACTTAGTTTTTTTACTAAATAATCACACCATTTTACAAATCCTTTTATTATAGGCCTTACAGTTTCACTTCCTGTCCATCCTGCAAAACCAATAAACCCATCCGGATTAAAGCTTATACATTCTCTTTTTGTAAAGTAATGTGCATCTACATACAAATAAGCATGTACTAATTTTTTATTACTATTAAATCTAGTTTTTATCTTAGGATTTATTTTCATAGTTTCTATGCATGAATCTTCATCAATCTCTTTCCCAATCACTTCGTGAAGTTTCTCTATATCGTTTCTGTTTATATCACTATACGAAAGCCCTTTTTTAACAAAATATTTTCTTGCTGCTTTAGTACTTGTTTCAAAAGAATCTTTAGCAGTTCTTTGAATCCTTCTATTTTTAAAATCTTCTTCAGTGGGATCAAACAATGAAAAAGCTGCCTGATTGGTATAATCTATATCATTCAATATAACCCACCACATATTATTAATGTTGTGATATACCTTTCCCCTTTTCAATCTTCCTTTAGAATCCCTAAAGTACTTTACTGAGCCATTAACAATTATTTTTCCATCTTTATCTTTACTGTTGTATTGACATCTATTATCTCTTCTATACTGAGAATCACCTTCTAATCCATCTAATTTAGATAAATCAAAATCCATTGTTATCTTATTATCAAAATGACGTTGGAAGTTCTTTTTAATTTTTTCTTCCGCTAGTTTATAATATTTTTCACTATGACATTCAACTGCTTTAACTGTATTCTCAATAAATTTCCCTATATATTCTGTCTCTTTTATAAACATAAGTCTTATTAAATATGGTGCTTTTTTGAATTTATCGAAGTCATAGAAACCACCATGTCTATTTTCAAATATAATATTTTGAAAAAATTCAATTTCCCATCCAGCAGGATATCTGTGAGCTTTAAACTCTAAATCTTTTTTTCTCCCATACCAATGATCCTTGCTTAAACATTCATAATTCTTATCTATTTCTGGATCACTTCCAATTTCAAAACCTCTTGTTTCCATAAAGCTTAATACCTTATCTAATATTGGGTAGTATGACCATTCGTTCTCATCGTTCCATCCATGCTTTTCTCCTGTATTGTTATTAAATGTTAAACTAAATGAATCTCTATTAATTCTATATAAATAACCGTTCATAATCCTCTCCCCTCCAATAATCCAATTTGTAATCCTTCCCTAAAATACTTTTTACACTTATTCGTTCTTTGTTTATAAGCTCCTGTAACTCTGCATATTCCATGACATAATTTAATGCTATTTTTATATTGTGGCTGATAGTTCATGCAAAAGTGACAGCAACATTTATTTATTAGAATCTTTCTTGAGGTATCCATCCTAAAAAATATCCTCTTCGCTTATGATTTTACCGCCCATACACGTTCTTATTATGCTTTCACGAGTAAACATACCTTTTTCTTGTTTTATAGTCTTACAGAGCCTATCTGTAGCTTTGTCACTTATCCCTAAAATCTCCTTAATCTCTTTTCTAGAGAAATATTGTTTTAATAGCTTCTCTTCCAAGAAATTTTGAAATCCCCATTGAAGCTCTATATCTAATGCATGTCCATTTTTGCCATGGTGTATAGAATAATGACATTCATTGCAAAGATTTATAATATTCTTTTTGCATTTAATTAATGCAGGCTGCTGACTTCGTTTTATCCTGTGGTGCTCTGTAATTATTCCAAATACATTACACACTTCACATTCTCCGTATTTAGCCATTATTCCACCTCTACTTATCCCAAAACACTCTGATAAACCTCAAATAATTCCAACGTCTCTTAACTAATTTTTTATTATGTTGCTTGTTTTCAACTTCTAAATTAATTCCATTTTTCTTTAATAAGACTAATGATCTTATGCATACCTGAATTACATCAAAGGTTTCCTCAGCTATATGAATTAGCTTACCTTCTTGAATAGCTTCTATTAGCTCATTTGATTCCTCTTGTAAGGCCTTACTTACAAGTTCCCAAGTATCCTTCTCATTGTCTTCCCCAGTTACAGGGTTCTTACCTAACTGCATAAACTTAATCATCATCTTCACCTCTCAAACACTTTATAATTTCATGAAGCCCCTTAACTTTATTTAGACTTCTTTGCATTTTCCTTTGAGCTTCTTTTACTGCGGCTTCTATTGTTAATGTTCCAGTCATATCATCAAGATAAATATCTGAGGCCTTTATAGATATAATTAAATTTATAATATCTATCATCTTCTCTATTCCTCACTTTCTATGCACTTAATACTAATATCCTTACCTAGCAAGATTCTTAATGGATCTGCATAACTGTTGTGTATAGCAGTCTTTTTAAGTGCTTCTTTTACAGTAATAATAATTAAATTCTCGTTCTCTTCAATTTCACAACCTTCAAACCAAGTCCTATATGATATTTCATGCCATTGATTAAAAATAATCTCATGAAATGGAGTTGGAAAGGAAATGGGTTTGAGTTGAGCTTTTTTCTCTTCTTCTCCTTCTTTATCATTCTTTATATATTCTTTATCATTCTTGTTTGTTTTTTTCTGAATTACTTCTGAATTACTTCTGAAATTTTTCTGCATTATTTCTGCGTTACTTTCATGTTTTTTTACTGTTACTTCTCCAACTTCTCTACTTTGGTAAATACTATAGTTTTCAACGGTTACGAGTGTTTTTTTGTTGTCACTTTTATAAGTTATCATCTTATCCTTTTCCAACTGTTCCAAAAATTTTTTTGTCTTTGTTGTGCTCCATCCCCACTGGTCAGCAAGTTTTCTTAATGATGTAATTTTTGACCCTCTTTTCACTTCTAACAGCTCACCATCAATTAAAGTTTTATTATCTTCATGGTTAACTGTTAGAATTAAGTCTATCCATGCTTGTCCTCTGCTGAATGGCTTATCTTCCCATAACCAGTGGTCTTGTATATCTCTATATATTTTCTGCCATCCCGCCATTCAATCAGCTCCTATTGTTGTTTCTTTTGGCAATCCATACAGAATATTTTTTTATACTTTTTATAGCTAAATTTAGCAATATTCTCATTAACTTCTTTGCCACAAGATGAACATTTATAAGATTTAGGTTCATCTTTTTTAACTGTTGGCTGTGTATCATTAATAAGTTCGTCCGTTTTTGTATAAGTTGACGGATATGCTTGTTTGTTATTTGTTAAATTCTTAATCACAATCCTTACTATATTTTTATTTTCATCATATTCAATCTCTTTAACTGCAAACCTATCATTACACTTGAAAATTTCCTTGCCATTTACTGTGGTTTTATATATCCCTGCATTAGTTACCCATATAAATGGTGCTGTATAAAGTTCTCTGCCAATTCCCCAGTTAAAACATGCTCTTTTAAAACTATCACTAGCAAGTCCTTTTTCTTTCTCTGTAAAACTTTCTGTTCCTGTATCTTCTTTTGATATCCATTGTTCTTTAGCTGAATCCCAAATACTTACGATACAATTTGCATTATCTCTAACATGCTCTCTTTTCCAATCGAACGGTCCAACTGTTTCATCCAAAATATTCATATCACATCTAGCATCTTTATAAAGAAGTAGCGACAATCCATTTTCTTTAACTTGTGCTACCCTCACATCTATTTCATTAGCTCTTAGTGGTCTAAATTGCAATTCCATTCCTGTGTCCCCCTATCTAATTCTTAAGCTCTTTGTTTGCTTTATTGTTACGCCTTGAATCTCTTTGCCATCCTTCAATGCTGCTAATAATGCTTTTCTATCGAGTTTAGGATCCTGTTCAATAAAATATTCCTTTGGAATTACCTTTTCATCTGCAACCTCAACACTAGGAGCATTTTTTTGAATATTGAAGCTGAATAACTTTGTTTTAAATTTTTCTTTTCCTGTCGATCTCATAGTAGTATCTAAATAAGTTTTTAATCCTTTAATTTTATTTTCTGCTGATGACCTTTTAGCCGCTAATCTCTCTTCTTCTTTCTTAAAACCTTCAACATCAGATTCGAGATTTTTAATGAGGATAGCTATATTTTCAGCCTTTTCTTCTATTTCTCCACCGACCTCATTTAATGCTTTATTAATGATGTCTGTGCCTACAGTTTCATCATCCAATAAAACTTGTAAATTTAAATAATTTTGTGTTAATTCGTATAACTTCATTTACTTTTCCTCCCTAAATTTATAAATGCTTTTATAAGTTGAACACTTCATATCATCCTCTGATAAATTTTTTTTCTTGCCTTCAGAGTCTTCGTAATACTCAAAATCAATCATTTCTATTGATTCTGAGCTACACATCCCATCTTTATTATGGATACATGTTATTGCACTACATTTAACTAACAACTTGCATTCCTCCATCCATATGGTATAATGAAGTTGGATTTTTTGTTGTGCTACTTCGAATGCTTTGGTCGGGATTCTTAGTAGCTCTTTTTATTGAATTAAATATTGTATATATTGATACATTGTACATAGTTGCTATTTCATTAAGTGTTTTCCCATCTTTTCTAAGGTTTACAGCTTCTTCAACTTGATTTTGACTTAATTTTGTATTCCAAACTGTTCGTTTCTTTCTCTGCTTATTTTTATTAAGTTCAAGCCTTAACAATCTAGGATTTCTTGATTTTGTATCCGGCTTCATTTTCCCTTGTTTTCTTAATACTCTAGCTTTTTCCGAAATTGTTGTTTCAGTTCTTCCTAATGCAAGTGACATTTCTTCTAGCCCGATTTTATCTAGCCATTCTATTAAATATTCTTTATCTTCCATGCTCCACGACGTACCTTGATTAAAATGATATTCTGGATTATATTTCATTCTTCCAAAGTTATCATATTCAACTACAGACATTTTCCTTAATCTCCTTTCCATAAAAATTTCTCATTGAATTATCTTCTTTTGTAGCTTTTGTTAATATTTCAACAATTTCTTTTGCTTTGCCCATGACAAATGAAAGTCTTATACTTCTTGAAAAGAAGAACTCAGCATTATGACTAGAATCTACAATCCCTAAAATTGATGCAACTCCAATCTCAGGAAGTTCTTTTCCAACTCCTTTACCGGGATGCATTCCATAATCCCTTACTCGAATTTCGCCAATATCCTCTTCATCGCCTAGACATGCATCAATTCCAATTATCGATGCATTAGGATGATTATTGTATATTTCATTTAAGCGTTCATACATATTTAAGGCATGAACTGGTTTTTCTAACGTGCCATATACAGGTAATCCAAAGCCTTGTTCTGTTAGCAAAGTTCCAACTAATGGTCCTAAACAATCTCCAATACATTTGTCAGTTCCGACACAAACTATAACGGTATTTTCGCTAATATATTTTTGCAACTTTTCTGATAAATTGTTCATCAAGCTTCATCCTTTCTAACTTTATTAATTAGCTCTGCTGCTTTCTTAAATTCGGCTAAACATTTAGGGCATATATCTAAATCTAATATTTTTGTTAGTCCTTCCATTTTCCCACAGCAATGACATCCTACTTGGTATTTTCTTAAGATAATATCCCCACCTTCTACAAATATTTCTATTGGATCTCCAATCTTAATTTCTAGATTTCTTCTAAGTTCGATTGGAAGTGTAATTCTTCCTAAATCATCAATTTTTCTTACTACACCAGTTGCTTTCATAATTAATCATCCTTTCTTATTTCATATTTTCTTTAATCCACTCTTGAACATACCATAATTGTCCACAGCCGCCACCGATATCATCTTGTCCAGCCGGGTCAAATACCCTCGTATTATATCCTTCTTCTAAAAAGCTATTTGAAAATTCATTTATAGAATTTAATTCTTTAAATCCTTTTTCTTTCATGTTTTCATCTGCTGAACAAACAACACTAAATGTCATATTGAATACTACCGGACTGAACAACTGTTTTAACTTTAAAGAGTCATATTTATGATTGTTAGTTCCATCTATGCAATAATTTAAATATGGCTTACGCCCTGTTTGTTGCCACCAAACTATTCCTGCATCTCTTATCTTTCTTAATTGCATTTTGTTAACATAAGGTATTAATTGATTTCTTTCTTCATCATTTGACTTATGAATTGAAAATTGTAATCCAACTTTGCTAATCTCTTTTGATAGTTGAATAATTTTACTAAACACTTTGTTGTTATCTACTCCTATAGTTGATAGTAATAATTCTGCATGTGGAAATAATCTATGAAGTTCCTTTATTGCTTTTTCTACCTCATTCCAATTCAACATTGGTTCTCCCATACTCATGAACATTATTTGAAATCTTTTTGAATTATCAATATCTCTAATATTTTTGTCATCTAAAATAACTAATATTTGTTGAACTATTTCAGTCGCTGTAAGATTTTTAATAAATTTCTTTCCTGTTCCACAAAATGTACATCCTACTGGGCAACCGCTCATTGTACTGCAACAAATAACTGTTCTTTCGTAGAAATCCTTATATCGATATAAAACCGCTTCTGCAACTGCATCATCTTTTGTAAAAACATATTTCCATACATTGCCCTCGCTACTTTCAAAAACTTTGTCTTCTTTAAACATAAAATCATCCTTTCAAATATTTACTTTTATTCTTAATTAATACCTTTGGTACATTACCATACTTTTTAGCTTTCTTTTTAGCCTTTTCTTCACATTCAAAACATACATAATCTTTATCTTTGGTTTTACTTTTTACACTAACGTTGTATTTCACATGGCACACTTTACACCTTTTATAATGAAAGTCACTTTCCATAAGCTTGTACCAATATTGCATTGATTCTCTTTAATATTTCCTCTTTAGATTCATGATTATTGAATTTTAGTACGAAGTTTTTCATCTACTTTATCCCCCATTTCTTCCTCTCTAAATTTCTCAATCTGCAATTCTAATGAGCTTAAGTTATTGCATACGAAAGAATCTTCAATGTAGTCGTATTTGAGTATCTCCTAAAGCTGTCCATCTTTCTTAAACACTCCGCCTACTTCTTTCATAATTACACCTCTACCTTTATTCCAGTTATTGATTCAAATTTTTCACTATCAAAATTAGGTATGCTCTTAATTTCTTCTTTTTCATCATCAGTTAGGTTATTCCATAAGTTTTCCCAAGCTTCTTTATAGGTAAATACTTTTAAATATCCGCCAGTAGTTTCATATGTTGGGTGTTCCTTCTTTTCTTCATCCGACATATTTTTTTCATATATCCATGCTGTAGTTTCCATATTCCAGCGAATGATATCTCTAGCTTTAATATTTAGCCAATCTCTGTAAGTTAAATTTGAGGGTTTATCAAAGATTTTTATTTTATCTTCTTCAGTACAAAATACCCCTGTTGAAAAATCTATTGTGTTACAATCACCTGTGTTCCTATTACCTGTGTTACAATCACCTGTGTTCCTATTACCTGTGTTCCTATTACCTGTGTTCCTATTACCTGTGTTCCAATCACCTGTGTTA
>CAURJV010000041.1:0-43246 GCA_963524945.1 uncultured Clostridium sp. | reverse complement strand
CTGCTCAACATTTAATGGCTGAAGGTTATGGCTTTGGTGCTGAAGGAGATTGGAAGACTGCTGCACTTCTTAGAGCTATGAAAATCATGGCTGGTGGAAAAGGCACAGGCTTAATGGAAGATTACACTTATAACATGGATTCAGAAAACGGATTGATTCTTGGTGCACATATGCTTGAAATATGTCCAACACTTGCTGCAACTAAACCAGTTATTGAAGTGCACCCACTTGGAATTGGAGACAAAGAAGATCCAGCTCGTTTAGTATTTAAAGGTGCTTCTGGCCCAGCTGTTGCTGCTTCATTAATTGATATGGGTAACAGATTCCGTTTAATTGTTAATAGTGTTGATTGTGTTGAAGTAACTGAAGATATGCCTAACTTACCAGTAGCAAGCGTTCTTTGGAAACCACAACCATCATTAAAAGAAGGTGCTAAAGCATGGATTATGGCTGGTGGTGCCCACCATACTAGCTTCTCATTCTATGTTGACGAAGAACAATTATTAGATTGGGCTGATATGGTTGGAGTTGAATGTGTAGTAATTAATAATGACACTAAACTTTCAACATTCAAAAACGAACTAAAGTTTTCTAGTGCCGCTTGGAAATTCTAATTAATAGTGCTATAAATCTTATTTATATAAAAGTGGTAAATATTGATTGATGATTTTAGAATATATTTCGTTAACCTTCCAGAAAGAAATAATAGACTCTCTACAGTCCTAATATTTACCACTCCCCTTATTTGATAAAATAGAAATGGGTAAAATCCGATATTCGGATTTTACCCATTTTCATTCTGACCTAATATTATTCTGACTCAATTATCGGATGTCTAAGCTCAACAATTGTCCCCTCTCCAAGGATACTTCTGTAGATTAACCCATACTCACTTCCATGTATAAGCTTTATTCTTTCATTTACATTGAAAATTCCATAACCAATATGATTCTTATTTCCATCGTTATTATTAAGCATATTATTTATTTTATTTAATGTTTCTTTATCCATACCTTTTCCATTATCAACTACGGTAAAACATAACAAGTTATTTTCAATTTTTCCTGTGATTAAAATCTTTCCATTACCTCGCTTTTCTTTTATTCCATGATAAATCGCATTTTCAACAAGCGGCTGCAATATTAATTTTATTAATTTATAATCAAGTATTTCCTTATCAAATTGAATTTCGTAGTCAAGCTTGTCTTCATATCTTATTTTCTGAATAATTAAATAGCTCTGCACATGACTTAATTCTTCTTTGACACTTATTATTTCTTTTCCTTTACTTAAGCTTATTCTAAGCAAGTTAGTAAAGGCTTCTATTATCTCTACTATATCTTCTTCATTATGTTCTTCTGCCATCCACCTTATCGTATCTAAAGTATTGTACATAAAATGTGGCTTGATTTGAGCCTGTAAAACATTCATTTCAGCCAGCCTTTTATTTTTTTCTTCAATTTGTACTAATTTTATAAGATTATTTATTTCTTTTACCATGGTATTAAAAGAACCACCAAGTTCCCCTATTTCATCATTATACTTAGCATTGAATGATACTGTTAAATCTCCTTCTTGAGCTTTTCTCATTAACCTTTTTAATTTTTGAATTGGATTTACAATAGATCTTGTAAAGATTATAACTAAAATTTCAGCTATTATTAATGCCAAAATAGCTACTACAAAAGAATAATATCTTATATATTTAATAACTCGTAAACTCTCACTTTCAGGAAATACTCCAATTGTTTCCCATCCTGTATATTTTGAATCAATCTTTGTCAATTGATAATTTTCTCCATTAATATTTTTTATTATTATATCGTTGTTAATATTCTCTATCCATTCATTTTTAATTCTATATACTATATTATTAACAGGAGTATAAACAATCTCTTTGTTCATATCCATAATATAAATAAATCCAGCAGTTCCCGGTCTTGAATTCTCAATAATGTTCTTGATTGCATCTAATTTTATATCAATAAGTATTACACCTTTTATTTGGTTAGTAGATGAATCCACAACTGCCTTCGACATGGAGAAGACTTCATCAGCAGAATAGCGAAAGATATTATCAATGTTCCTACCTATTGGTTTAGTAAATAAGTGTATAGTTTCAGGCTTATTATAAGCCTTTGTATACCATTCTTCATTATATAAAGGATCTCTTGATACTCTGTTCATTACATCACTTATATAACCGCCATTAGTGTTTACCACCATTATTCCAGCTATTTCCGGATTGAATTTAACAAAGTTATAAATAGATTTATACGCTTCGTCTTCAATATCAGTATCTTCAGATTTATTATCATTAAGGAATTTTATTATTCTAGGATCGATTGACATATAATTTATAATGTTTTCAGTATTATTAACATAAGATTCAATATTGCTATTTATTTGTTTTATTATTTGATTAGTGTTTTCATTTTGTGAAAAGTTAATTGAATCTTTATATAGTAAATTTCCCAAAGTAGTAATAGTAATAGTAACAATGAGGATTACTCCAAAAAAATAAAATATAAGTTTATCCCCTATACTCTTATTCATAAAATATGTTTTTAAACTATTCACCCTATACCTCCAAAACATTTGTATAAATCATATCTATCCATCGTAAATTGAAATATTTATAAATATGAGAAAACCTTAACTTCATACATCTGTCATAAATTATAGATACCTCCACAGTCCTCCAGATTAAAACTATTTGTAATTTCTATAGATTATAGCATAAGCCTAAGTTATATATCGTTTATCTATATTAAATTATAGCTCAAACTACCAATACTTGGCATACATATTTATTTAGATGTAATATATTCGTTCAAAAATAAAATGAACATTTGTGTTTTCTTATTTTAAAAGACTATACAAATGCTCATTTTATTATATTAATCCATATTATATTATTTAGTTTCACTAAGAAGATGCAGCATTTTTTCGCCTTTCATCTCTAATTACAATAATTCTCTGCAATACAATAAATATGAACAATAACATTCCAACCGCTATTTTAGTCCACCATGAATTTAGTGTTCCATCAAACATTATAAGACTTTGAATAATTCCTGTAGTTAATACACCAAATAATGGTCCAATTATATTTCCATATCCACCTGTTAATAATATACCTCCAATTACGCACGCTGCTATGGCATCCATTTCCATTCCATTACAATGAAGACCATAACCTGAAAGAGTATATATTGTAAATAGCAGCCCACCTAAAGATGAACAAAAACCTGAAAATGTATATACAAGTATTTTTGTTCTTTCCACTGGTAATCCCATTAATTTAGCTGAATTTTCATTTCCACCAATTGCATACACAGTTCTTCCGAACCTTGTAAACTTCATCATATAAAATGCAGCAGCAACAACTATTAAGCTAACGATAACATTAATTGATATAAATGCATTTGGTAATATTGATATTCTATAGGATGAGATCTCTGTAAAAACTGGATTATCAATTATAATTGTATCAATGCTTATAACATAACTTGCTCCTCTTGCAAAGAACATTCCTGCAAGTGTAACTATCCAAGGATGTAATTTAAATTTTTGAATCAAAATACCTTGAACTGTTCCAAAAATAATTCCAACAATAAGAACTATTAGCATTACTAAAAAAGGATTTACTCCTTTTTGTAATAAACTTGCTGTAATCATACTTACAAAAGCTATCATTGATCCAACTGAAAGATCTATTCCACCAGTTAATATTGCAACTGCTTCCCCAATTGCCACCACTATTAAATATGCATTATCAATGAACAAGTTAGTAAATACTTGTGCTGACAAAAAACTTTTATATAGTACTGATCCTATTAGAAACAATCCTATAAATAATGCGATTGTAGCATAAATTGCAATATAATCTTTGTTTATTTTGAATGCATTCTTCTTTTCTACTAGCTTATTCATGCCTTAATCACCTCTTTTTCTTTTAGATTAATTTTTGTATTTTTCTTTATCTTAAGAATTTTTCTAAATTCAGGAGATTGAATTATACATACAACTATAACTACTATCGCTTTAACAACTAGTGTAATTTCAGGTGCAACACCTAAGCTATAAATTGTTGTAGTTAATGTTTGTATGAACAATGCCCCTACAACTGTCCCTGAAAGATAAAAACGTCCTCCTGCCATAGACGTCCCACCTATAACTGTCGCAAGGATTGCATCCAATTCTAACCATAAGCCAACATTATTAGCATCAGCACTTTTTATGTTAGCGCATAAAATTATTCCTGCTATTCCTGCTAACATTCCACATATAGCATAAAGTGAAAATACAACTTTCCTAGATTGAATTCCTGCAAATTTACATGAATTATTGTTAACTCCTATAGACTCAATAAATAATCCTAGAGCAGTTCTCCTTATTAAAAAATACATAATTAACGCTACCGCAATAGCTATAAATATTGCTATAGGAAGCAATATGTAGCCTGTACCTATAAATATGAAATCCTTATTAGTAAAAGTTAATATTTGTCCTCCTGTTATAAGTTGAGCAACTCCTCTACCAACTATATATAAAATTAATGTTCCAACCATTGGTTGTACTCCTATATACGCAACTAAAAATCCATTCCATATTCCACATACAAGTCCACTAATTATTCCTATTGCTACTGCTAATGGAACTGAACCTCCATCAACTATTACAGTTGCAGAAAGAGCTGCACTTATTGCAATTATTGATCCTACGGAAATATCAATTCCTTGAGTTGCAATTACGAGAGTCATTCCTAAAGATATCAATATTAATGGAGCTGCACGGTTTAGTATATCTATAGTATTTCCAAATAAATGCCCGTCTTTCATGCTTATACTTAAGAAACTTGGTGTCATTATAAAATTAAACAAAAGTAATATAATTAAACTTGTTAATGGCCAAAATATTTTAGCATTATAAATTTTAAGGAAAAAAGTTTGTTTCTTATTATTTTCCATATTACCTAGCACCTCCTGCTATAGTTTTCATGATATTAGATTCCTCTATTTCATTTCCAACTAGTTCTCCGATAATATTTCTATCTCTAAGGACAATTACTCTGTCACAACATTTAACTACTTCTGGTAGCTCTGACGAAATAAACAAAATTGTCATTCCTTGCTTAGCTAATGCTAATATTAATTCTGTTATTTCACCTTTTGCTCCTATATCAATTCCCCTTGTTGGTTCATCTAAAATTAATAATTGCGGTTCTGTTGCGAGCCATCTTGCTAATATTACCTTTTGTTGGTTACCACCACTTAAGTTACTTATTTTTTGCTCCATACTTGGAGTTTTGATTCTAAGTAAATCTATATACTTTTGTGAAATTTCTTGTTGTTTTTTCATCGGCAAATATTTAAATATTCCTCTATTAGCTTGCAATGCTAATATTATATTTTCTCTTATTGTTAGATCGCCAACTATTCCTTCAACTTTTCTGTCCTCTGGGCAAAAACCCAAACCTTCCTCAATTGCTTTTTGAGGATAAATATACGAATAGTTTTTTCCATTTATAGTTATATTTCCACTAGTAGATTTATCTATCCCAAATATTGTTCGCGCACATTCGCTTCTACCGGACCCAAGAAGCCCTGCAAATCCAAGAATTTCCCCCTTCTTGATTTCTATATTAAATGGATTTATAGTTCCAGACCTTCCAAAATTATTTGTTGATATTAAATTCTCTCTCTGTTCATCATTAACTACTTTCTTTGTTCTTGTACTTTTTTCTATCTCGCTATAGTCTTTACCAATCATTTTAGAAACTAATTCTATCCTAGAAAGTTTGTCTGCATCATATGTCCCAACCAACTCACCATTTCTAAGTACTGTAAGTTTATCCGAAACCTCATATACTTGATCTAAAAAGTGAGTAACAAATATTATTGACATACCTTCTTCTTTAAATTTTTTCATGATTTTAAATAATTGCTTTACTTCCTTATCATCTAAACTTGATGTTGGTTCATCTAAGATTAATATACCTTGAGATATGTCTACAGCACGTGCAATTGCTACCATTTGCTGTACTGCAACCGAATAATTATTTAAGGCCTTTTTTACATCTATCTTTAAATTAAGTCTTTCTTCTAATAATTTCTCTGCATTTCTATTCATTTTCTTCCAATCTATGCTTCCATTTTTCTTAGGTTCACGTCCAATATATATGTTTTCTGCAACTGATAGATTTGGACATAGATTTACTTCTTGATAAACAGTACTAATCCCATGACTCTGAGCTTCCTGAGTAGATGATATTTTTATTTCTTTTCCCCTCAATATAATTGTTCCTTCATCTATCTTATAAACACCTGTAAGAACCTTTATCAATGTCGATTTCCCAGCACCATTTTCTCCCATTAGCGTATGGATTTCACCTTTTCTTAGTGTAAAATCAACATTTGAAAGTGCTCTAACACCCGGAAAGAACTTGCTAATATTTTTCATCTCTAAAACTATATTAGAATCACTCACTTATATCACTCCTCTTGTTTTAACACAATTACAAACATGTACGTACTACATCTTTTTTAACATAAGAGCATGGATTGAATTCCAGCTCTTATGCATATTATCATTAATATTTTCTGTTTGGTAATTCTGCTCCAGCATCTTTTTGTAAGAATTGACTTTCTTTTGAGTTTATAGTTCTTTCAACTTCTTTACCATCTAATATGTTTTTAGCAACTTCAAGTAATTGAGGTCCAAGTAGCGGATTACATTCAACAGTTGCATTAGCTTTACCATCAACCATTGCTTGGAATATATCTTTAATACCATCAACTGAAACTATAAATATATCTTTTCCTGGTTTCTTTCCATATTCCTCTATAGCTTGAATAGCTCCCATTGCCATATCATCATTATGAGACCATAGTACATTTATTTTATCACCATCTGATTTTAGAAATGCTTCCATAACTTCTTTACCTTTTGCACGAGTAAAATCTCCAGTTTGTGATTTTATTATCTTATAATTAGGACAATCTTTTATTGCATCATTAAACCCTTGTTGTCTTCCAACCATTGCAGTAGAACCTACTGTTCCTTGAAGCTCTGCTATATTAAGTGTTGCGTCTTTACCGAATTGGTCTATTAGTATTTGTGCAGCCTTTTTACCCTCTGCAACCATGTCTGAACCTAAGAAACATTTATAAAGTGAATCATCTGAAACTGTAACTTTTCTATCAACAATTACTACTGGAATTTTTGCATCCTTAGCCTCTTTAAGAACTGTATCCCAGCCAGTTTCAACAACTGGATCTAAAGCAATTAAATCTACCTTTTGTGCAATAAATGATCTTATCGCTTTTATTTGATTTTCTTGTTTTTGTTGTCCATCAGAAAATTTTAAGTCAAAGTTAGGATCTAATGTTGGAATTGATTTTATAGAGTCAGTTTCTGCTGTTCTCCATCCACTTTCTGCACCAACCTGTGCAAATCCAATTATTTTTTTACTAGATGAATTCGCCGCTGATGTCTTTGCTGCATCGCCTCCACCAGCTCCAGATCCACCACAGCCTGAGAGCATGCCAATACACAATACAGCACTCGCCATTAATGCCATCATCTTTTTTAACTTCATAATTAATTCCCCCTATATTTATGATTTCGTTTTCATGGATTAATTATATATTTATACTTACAAATTGTATTTGCATTAATCAGCACTTTTGTATACTTTTACGGAATATGGAAATCCATATATTTAATTACTTAAAATATCTTTAGTTATTTTATTGCACTTTAGTAATACTTTTTTCGGAATATCCTCTTTCTTGTTCAATATTTTTATTGCATAATCTACTGCTTCTTTTCCTCCAGTCTTGCATGTAAATGTTCCTTGCAATATGCCATTTCTGACAAGGTCTATACCTCCTTGAGGTTCTTCTAAGCCATCAACACCAATTATTTTAATATTTTTTGAATTAGTACTTACGGTAGCGTAATATGCCCCAAGTGCCATATAATCACTATGAGCAAAAATTATATTTACGTCCTTATCATCTTTCAATATTTCCTCTAATTTATCTTCTGTTTCATTCTTCTGCCAATTTCCTACAATGGTTCTATCTATAGCAATATTTTTATAATTACTAATCGCTTCTTTAAATCCATCAGTTATTTCTTTATCTGTACTTGAATCTAATATTCCTTGGACCTCTATAACATTAGCCTTGTTATTACCAGCTAAATTAGCAATTAGCTCTCCTGCCTGCACTCCTATAGATCTTGTATCAGCCCCTATATATAAAGTATAATCGTATCCATCAACAGCTCTATCCAATAATATAACCGGTAAAGATTCATACGCTTTTCTTACAGTTGGTGTTAGTTCTTTGGAGTTATTAATTGAAACAATCAGTAAATCTGCGCCAAAGTTCATCAAATCTTCTATATCCTCTTTTTGCTTTTCAACATCTCCACCTGCATCCTTAAAAATTATTTTTATATTACTATGTTTCTTGGCTTCTTCCTGTATTTCTTTATTCATACTTATTCTCCATGGTTCATATAGGTTTGCCTGAGACATACCGATTATAAATGTATCCTTTTTTTGAGAGTTTGTCCTATATAAATAGATTGCAAAAATTATTAGTCCACATATACAAACTATAATTATAGATAAATAAATAATTTTTCTTTTATTATTCACTCTATTTTCCCCTCTTATATTCCGTTGGTGAAACTCCAACTACTTTTTTAAAAGCTCTACAAAAATAATGTTGATTACTATAACCGACTAGTTCTGCCACATCATAAATTTTAACAGCTGGATCCTCCATTATATACATTGCTTTTTCTATTCTTATTTTAGTAAGGTAATCAATAAAGGATAATCCAGTTTCTTTTTTTAATAATTTACTTAAATATGAGGATGTTACTTCTAATTTATTTGATATATAATTTATATTTAACTCATTTGAATAATAGTTATCTTCTATATACTTGATTGCTAGTAAAACCATAGAACTGCACTTCTTTTTTTCATTAACCCTATTCATTATTTTCATATATTCATCTTTTATCTTAAATACATCATTAAAAACACTTGCCTGCTCAATTAATACATTACACTTTAAATATTTATATATCTCCTTCTGTATTTTTTTTGCAATAGAAATCCACCACCCCATATCATTTATCTTGCTTACTAATATTATATTTTTCTTATCATCATTAAAAATATACTTTAACTCTAAATCTTTAAATCCATCATTTAAAATATTAGCTATTGCAAACTCTAATAATTCAACACTCCAATTCCTAACACTTACTTCAACATTAAGTTTTTCAACAATCTTTATAACCATAATTCCAATATTTCTTCCAAACTCGATATCAAAAAAACTCATCTCCTTTAAAACTTGTTCATCACTTAATTTATTGTTAAACCATTCACTAAAAAAAGTTTTTTGTAATACTTCCTTATTTTCAGCTAATTGTCTTTTTACCCATTCTAAGTAATTGTTTTCTTTTCCCCTTTCAATAAGTTTATTGGTTACTTTAATTATTATCTCCTCTATGTTCTTTTTACTCACAGGTTTTAGAATGTAATCGAAAACATTAAACTGCAATGCTTTTTGAGCGTATGAAAAATCATCATATCCACTTATTATAATAACAATCCCATTATTGCCAATCTCTTTTAGCTTTTGCAATAGGTCTAAACCGTTTAAGAATGGCATATTTATATCCAATAATATAATATCCGGTCTGTTTTCTTTAATAATTTCTAATGCAATTTCCCCATCTTCCGCTTGCCCTACTATCTCAATACCGAACTCACTCCAATTTAAAATATTCTCAATACCCCTTCTAATTTTAGGCTCGTCATCAGCGATAACTAGTTTCCACATAATTCCTCCATTTATAATATATATTACAATAATAAATTTATATTTAATATTCTCGAGCTAAGGCTGAATTAATATTAAAATATAGGAAATTAATTGCAAGATATATTTTTTATTTTGTTACTATATTAATTTTTATTGTTTTAATACTCCATTAATGTAATTATTAAGCATATATTTATATTATTTTAATATATTTCCAAAATAATTTCTAGAAATAATTGTATGTACAATTTTAATGTAATATAATATACTTGTACATACATGAAACCGATATCTTTAATTATGTAAATGTATACTAAAAAATATGTAGTAATTTATTAAATACGGAGGTGTTATCATGGCAACAGAAAAAAATGTTTTCGGAACAATGCCTGATGGAAAAGATGTTTATATTTATACTTTAACAAACTCTAACAAAATGAAAGTTGAGATTTCTACTTACGGTGGTACAATAGTTTCATCTTTAGTTCCGAATAAGGATGGTAAATTAATTGATGTAACGCTAGGATATGATAATTTAGATGATTATTTAAAAGGAGATAAATTTTTCGGTGCCTTAATAGGACGTTTTGGAAATAGAATTCAATATGGAAAGTTCATCCTTAATGATCAAGAATATACTTTAGCTCAGAATGATGGAGAAAATCATTTACACGGCGGCTTAAAAGGCTTTGATAAAGTAGTCTGGGATTCAAAAATAGTTGAAGATTCTCCTAATACATTAGAGCTTTCTTATTTTAGCCCAGATGGTGAAGAGGGATATCCTGGTAACCTTAATGTTAAAGTTACTTATGTCCTTACTGAAGATAATGCTCTAGAGATAAATTATAGTGCAACTTCTGATAAAGATACAGTCGTAAATCTTACAAATCATGCTTATTTTAATTTATCTGGTCATTCATCTGGTGACGTTCTTAATCAAAAATTGATGATAAATGCAGATAAGTTTACAGTAAACGATAAATATTCAATTCCTACAGGCGAAATAAAAGAGGTAGCCGGAACTCCTATGGACTTTAGATCATTAACTCCTATCGGCAAAAATATAACTAGTGATTATGAACAAATTGATTTTGGAAAAGGATACGATCATAACTGGGTACTAAATACCGATGGATGTGATAGCTCAAAGGCTGCTCAAGCTGTTGATGAGAATTCCGGAATAGTATTAGATGTTTATACAACTACTCCTGGAATTCAATTTTACAGCGGGAACTTTCTTGATGGTTCAGATGTAGGTAAAAATAAATCTGTTTATAATCGTAGAAATGGATTTTGTTTAGAAACTCAATATTTTCCTAACTCTATAAACTGTAGTAAATTTAAATCTCCAATACTTAGAGCTGGAGAAGTATATAAAGATAAAACCATTTATAAATTCTCTACCTTATAAATTGTAATATATTAATTTTAGATTTTTTATCCTATATCCTAATAAAAAATCCATAGTGGATAATTCTGTTTTTATGATTTAATTGCTAAACAAAAACATAGACCTAGGATAACCACTATGGACTACCCAAATAACAACACATAATAACGTAAAAACAAAGCTTGAATTTCTATGAGCATATGGATCCAAAACTTTACCTTAAAGATTAATTTTCCGCGCAAATCCCCCAATAAATACTATTCTGAATGAAATACCCAACGGTACAATAATAGCTGAAATAAAGCAAGGAAAGTATATTCAAGTTTACCCTGTCTACAAATGCGACACTATCTATAAAAGTCGATAGTATCGAAAAACATGCTCATTTTCTAAGTTAAAATTTGTTACTAAAGTATATTAAATAAAGATATATGTCAATCTTCAAAAGATATTCATCACGCTGAGTACACTCAGATTTATGCATTACTGAATTTATTTTAAAATCAAACTTTTAGAATATTTTTTGTAATCTATACAAATACTCTTCAATATTTATACATATCTTAAAATTAATGTTTACCAGCTTTATACTTAAACTTACTGAACATCTTAATGCTTATATTATTTTGATGGCATTTTTATTAAAGGAGAATTTATATGTATAATAAATTAAAAAAAGTTATTAGTAACTACCCTATTAATACAAAATTTAAACTAACTTTTTCAGTAATTTTAGGACTTACTTCTTTTCTTATGGCAGTCGTAATATGCATAATATTGTTCATTTCATCACAAACAAATTCGTTATATAATGGTCCATACAAGGTTTCTGAAACTATTTCTAATATTAGAGTAAACTTACAAACAATAAAAATGGACATGTTTAGATCAATCACAGAAACAGATTCAGGAATAAAGAATTTTTATTTAGAACAAGCTGATACAGAATCCATAGCTCTTACGAAAAATATAGAAATTTTAAAAGAAATACATAAAGGAGATCAATCCTCACTAAATGAATTTTTATCAAGTGTAAAGGATTTAGATGATAAGAGAGAAAAATTAAGTGATTTACTTAAATCAAAAACCAATCAGGCCGTAATGAAGGTCAGCCAAGATGCTTACTCTTCACAAATTAAACAATCTGAAGAATGTATACTTAAACTTTTTAAGGCATCCCAAGAAGATGCTAATTCCTTTGTGACTAATTCAAATACTTATAGAAATATATCACTAATTTCTATTGCATTTATCATGCTTATATTAATTATAGTATCACTATTATTGACTAGGGTGTTGAACGATGTATTACTTGAAGGAATTAATCACATTAAGGATATTGCCAAAAACTTAGCTCGTGGAAATCTTAAAATAAATACCGAATATAATGCAAAAGATGAAATGGGTGAAATGTCTCGCGATTTAGCTAATTCTATAGGAATGTTACTTTCTTATATTAATGATATAACAAGTACTTTAGAAAGATTAGCAGATGGAGATTTAGATATACAGTTAGATACTTCAATAGAATATATAGGCGATTTTAATCCTATACAAAAGTCAATAAAAAATATTATTTATTCTTTAAATATTATATTTCAGAATATGGATCAATCAATTTCATTAATTTCTAATGGTTCTGAACAATTATCTTCGACTACCCAAATACTCTCTGAAGGTTCTATAAATCAGGCTGGCGCCGTTGAAGAACTCTTTACTAGTTTTAAGAAAATACTACAAAAGGTTAATAATACTACTAATAATGCAGATAAAGCTAACAACTTTTCCATTAATGTAAAACATATTGTAAAAGAAGGAAACGAAAAGATGCAAATATTGATGGAATCTATGAAAGAAATAACTATCTGTTCAAAACAAATTGCTGAAATTATAAAAGCAATAGAAGAAATTGCTTCCCAAACTAATCTTTTAGCATTAAACGCTGCTATCGAAGCAGCTAGAGCCGGTGAAGCTGGAAAAGGCTTTGCTGTAGTTGCAGACGAAGTCAGAAACCTTGCTGAACAATCTGCTGAAGCAGTAAACAATACTTCTAAGATTATAAAAAATTCACTACATGTAGTAGCTAATGGAGAAAAGCTGGCTACCGAGACTGCTGCAGCGCTAGATATAATAGTTAAAAATGTTGATGATACAACTAATTTAGTGAAAGAAATAGCTGTAGCCTCTGAAGATCAAACTGAAGCTATAACCGAAATGACCAGTAAGGTTGATCAAATTTCTCAAGTAGTTCAAACTAATTCTGCAACAGCAGAAGAGCTAGCAGCATCTACAGAAGAACTGGCTTCTCAATCTCAGATAATAAGAACTGAAATATCAAAATATACATTAAAATATAATTAATAGATTTTTACCTATGAGATTATATTATTTATTCAAAGGCAAAGAATTATAAAGTAAAAATTCTTTGCCTTTAATAATCTTACTAACCAAAATGTAATCAAATAAAATTACCTCTAAGTACACTTCTTATTTTTGTTCTTCTAAAACTTTATAAATTGCTTTTGCTACTCCTAAATTGTCATTTGTGTCAGTTATATATTTTGCAATTTCTTTTATTTCTGGAATAGCATTTCCCATAGCAACTGATTCTTTAAATTCTGTAAACATAGAATAATCGTTAAAACTATCTCCTAGTACCAAAACTTCATCTCTTTTAAATCCCATTTTTTCAGCTACTTTTGCAAGTATAATACCCTTTTGAGCTGTTATATCTGTAATTTCTATATTATCTCTAAATGAAGATGAAACGGCAATTCCTTTTAATTCTCCGATAACTTTTTTCATTTTATTTATAAGCTCTATATCTTTATGAAAAGCTACAAATTTTCTAACTTCTATACCGCTACTTAAAAATTTATCCAAGTCAGAAATATAATTAAGTTGAACAAAATATGGTTGAACTTTGGCAAGTTCCAAGGCTTCTTCTGGAGTAAGGTCAGGATTAAAGGATAAAGTTCTATATGCCATTTCCTTTAAAGCTTCCTCTTTAGTATCCGTAGTATATATTCCTTTATTAGTAAATATTCTTGCAGATACTTTTTCTCTTTGAAGTATATTTATAATTTTAGTTGCAGTTTCTAGTTCTATATTTATCTCTTCTAGGATATTTCCATCTTCATCTCTATACTCTGCCCCATTCATAAGTACACATTGACATCTTATATTATTTTCCATCAAAAGAGGTTTAACAGTATCATATTCCCTTCCTGTTGAGATTGCAAATACAATTCCTACCTTCTCAGCACTCTTAATAGCAGATACGGTTTCTTTATCTATTTTATGTTTTGTATTCAACAGTGTCCCATCCATATCTGATGCAATAAGTTTTATCATTTGGGATCATCTCCTCGCTATTTTATTAAATTTCTCATACCATAATATTATAACAAAGTTTACTAAATTATAAAAATAAGTCTCATAATTTAATCTTACATGAACGTTTACTTAAAAATAAGTTTTATTGCTTCCTCACTTTATCAAGCATTTTTTCTATATTATACATAAAAGCACCCTATAAGATAGACTTTTATTAAATCGTATATCTTATAGGGTCCTTTTTAATCTAATACAGAGTGTGGCTTTTTTATTCATATAAAATACTTAGAACTGTTAATTATATAAATTACTACTTCATGCAAATTAACTTAATATATACATTGTTCTATCTCTATTTGAATACTTAGTTTACTAGAATTTTAAATTTAAAGTTTCTATTACACCATAATATTAAATTATTTAGTTAATGCCAGTTAAGCTTATCAATTTCATATTTTTATAGTTAAATTTCTCTACAGAAATATCAAATACTATTCCACTACTTAAAAATATAGTATTATTTAAAACTAAAGCTGGGTCATCTTTTTCTAAGTTCAAAAAACTTGATTCTTCTTCAGTTAACTTTTCAGAAGTTATTATTCTATCCGCAAATCCTATTTTTAATTTCAAATCATTTGTAATGTAATCAAATATGGACTTACTACATATTTCCTCATTCAAATAAGGAATAATATCTTTATTATAGTAAGATTCCTCTATTTCAATTGGATCTCCATTTAAATATCTTACTCTTTTAACATAATATATCTTCGTGCCAATATCACATTTCATTCTATCTGATAATTTTTCATCTGCGTTAATTAATGTAAATTCAGCAACCTTACTTTCTAACTTTTCCTTAGAATATTGTTTAGATAAACCATTTATATCTCTTATTTGCGCGCAGCCAAGTTTTGCAAATTCCCTTAAAAATATCCCGCTGCCTTGCACTCTATAAATATAACCTTTACTCACTAATATTTCTATAGCTTTTCTTATAGTATTTTTACTAACATTAAATTTTTTTATCAATTCCTCTTCTGTAGGAAGTTTTTTAGTCAAACTATATTTATCTTCCAACATCTCATTTTCTAAAATATTAACAACCATTTCATACTTTGTTTGCATCTCTGTAATTCCTCGCTTTATTTTAATAAGTATCTTGACTAAAATCTTCTTCTAATTTGTAACATGTTAATCATAGCCTATAAAATTTCTCAAAATATACAAAAATTATTTATATCAAGTATTAAACCCAATATTTCCTTTTTTATTTTCACTCGAAATATTGGGTTTAATACTTGATAATTCCATTCAATGAATATCATTATCACACAGATTCACTTTTTTCTTCTTGTAATTTATCTAATATATTTATTAATGTAATTATATCTTTTTCTTCTCAGTATTTAAACTTTATATCTATTGATACATTCACCACGATAAATAATTTAACTACTACAATAATTCGTTGGTATGATTTATTATATAATATAAGACACCTTTTGTAAAGGTTTAAATAACTTGTTTTCAGCGCGCAAAATAATAATTTAAAAAATATATAAGTTGCATAGTAATTCTATATTATTAATTATTCTATAGGTTTAACCGTTAATAATATATATAAATCTTTAACGCAACTTATATACAGCTGCTAATTTTTTGTATTATCAGCAGTTCTTGCTTAATTTGTGTACCCTATTTATAAGAATGTACTATTCGAAGCATTAATTCGAAAAAGTTTGAGTTCCCATATATTTATCATTACCACTAATTACACCTATACCAACCTTAGTATAAGAAGGATTCATCATATTTGCTTTATGCCCTGGCGAATTCCACCATTGATTAAATAATTCAACTGGTTCATAATTGTTATCTGCTATATTTTCTCCTGTTGTAGTATATTCATAACCAATTGCTTTCAGCCAGCTTGTCCAGTTATTGCCCTCTGGAGTAGTATGGTCAAAATAATTGTATTGTATCATATGATTACTCTTATACCTAGCTATTTGAACTAACTCATTATCTATAACTAAAGGCTTTAGACCTGCCTCAGTTCTTTTTTCATTCATTAACTCAAAAATTTTATTTTCTGCCATTGTTTGTATACCTATAGAATAGTTTCTTGGTAATTGAGGAAGTCCACTTATATCAACAGTATCATTACCTGCTGAATTATAAGCACTAGCTTGTCCGTCATATGCTGAATTAGTCAACGATTGACTTGAATCATTTGATGATTCTATTAACTTGCCAGACTCATCAAAGCAATAAATCTTTCCGGCAATATTTTCAATTCCTGTTTGCATTGCTCCATTGCTATTCATATAATACCACTTATTATTATCCTGAATCCAGCCTATTTGCATCACTCCACTATTGTTAAAATAATACCAAATTCCATTGATATTATTCCAACCTTCTTGCATTACTCCTGAATTATTTAAGTAATACCAGTTTCCTTTGTCATAAGTCCAATCCGTTTTCATTCTTCCACTTTCATTAAAATAATACCATTCATTTGAAATATTCTTCCATCCTCTAGCTACCTTGTTTCCTTCTTTATAGCTCCATGTTCTATCATCATTCTGAGTCCATTCCGCAGATGCTTTTAACGGTGATAGTGTAGCGATTGTTACAGCCACAATAACTGCACTTGTCATTTTTGTAAAAAAAGTTTTCTTCATTAGTTTTCCTCTTTTCTTTTGTTATTCTGTTATCTTACATATCGTTAGTATAACTCCTCATAAAATCGTTTTCAGAACCACATATAAAAGTTTTTCCATATAATTATTTTACCATAAATTCGACATTTTTCAACCCATTTTATTCTAAAATATTTTATAATAGCTAAACAGACTATATAATTACCTTTTTCCATTTTAATTTATTGTAAATTTATTGCAAAGTAGTTATATTCATATATATATTTCATTTAAGTACTTATATATTTAAAAATTAAAATGTAAATTTATTGTTACAGCATATATATAATATACAGAATTTATGTTAACTCAATTTGTTAATTAAGTTAATTTTCATATAAATATAAAAATCAATCATTTTAACACCTAATTTATTAACTCATATATTAGAAATAGATAATATTTCAGGGGCGTTATAATGTATAAAAAAGGTGATTTCCATATCCACTCAACATTCTCAGATGGAAAGTGTACCCCTAGGGAGATTGTCATTCTTTCCAAAAAAAGAGAGGTTGATATTATTTCTATAACAGATCATAATAGCACATCTGGTTTAGATGAAGCTATCACGGCTGGTCAAGAGCTTGGTGTAAGAGTTATTCCTGGCGTTGAACTTTCAACTAAATACAATTCTTCCAGAGTTCATGTTTTAGGTTATTTTAAAGATGATAGCTACAAAAATGAACTTTTAGTTGAAGTATTAAAAAATGTAAAGCGCCACAAGGTTTCGAATATAAAAAAATTATTAGGAAAAAATCTAGATTTTTGTAATACTAAAGATAAGCTTTCTGTAGAAGCTGGCATAAAAATTCTAAAGTTTTTTGGAGCTACAGTCGTTTTAGCACATCCTGTACTTTTGATAAAATCTGATTTTGAAAAAATCATAGAAATGGACTTTGATGGGATTGAAGCCAAATACTTCAGTAATACAGAAAAGGATACTGAATACTTCTTAAAAGTGGCTAATGATAGAGACTTAATTTATACAGCCGGCTCGGATTTTCATAGTTGCAAAGAATTTTATAGAGTTCACGGGATAATAGGCGACGTTTATCTAAATGAATCTGAGATATATAATTTTTTGGTCGGTGGTAAATTGCCCTATTTATAAATACTTTACTAAGATTATTTAATATTAAAAATTAGATATATGTTCAATTGTATTATTAATGTATTACATATATCTAATTTCTTACTCCATAAACTATATTTCTTCAGCCCTTTTTCTTCTTTTATATATTTGATTAGCTAATAAGCATGCTGTTACAGTAGTTCCTAAAACACATATGGCAGTTGGAGCCACTGCTATAAATCCAGCTAAAAGCAGACCTTTTCCTGAAACCTTAATATCGACGCTTTTATCATTTGACTTAATATTTACATTAATACTGCTTGCTTCTTTATCTGCCTTACTAATTTTATTAAAAGATCCATTCATTATCTCTTTTTTAAAGTCTAACATTCAATCACCCCTTATGTAATTTAAAATTTATATTTCTGCTTTATCTATATAATATTAATTTAAATCTATTATATACAAAAAACTTCCAGTTTAAAATACCAAAACTATTCAATCAACCTTTTTTTAGTTATACCCTCAAGAAATACCTCGTCCACAGATTTTACTGGAATATAAATTCCTAAAGAATAAAAAAATTGTAACTATACTATAGAAAAAAATCTATACATAGTTACAATCTTAATTATAAAGTTCATTCACTATTTTATTCCAATTTTTGAGCATACATTCAGCTATTTTAGAATCATACATTACTCCTTTATTCTTCTTTATTTCATCTTTACATAGCTCATCACTTATGGATTTTCTATATGGTCTATCACTTTTCATTGCATCTATAGAATCACAGACAGCTAATATTCTTGAAGCGAGAGGTATTTCTTCTTCTTTTAATCCTTTAGGATACCCTTTTCCATCCCATCTCTCATGATGATGTAAAACTATCCTAGAAATATCTTCAAAAGTACTCGCTTTACTAAGTATATTATATCCAATATATGAGTGTTTCTTCATTAATTCCCACTCATCCATTTCTAGGCTATCTGGTTTATTTAAGACACTATCGGGTACTCCAATTTTGCCAATATCATGCAGATCTCCTGCTATGTGTATTAATTCAAGTTCTTCCTCTGTCATTCCTAAGACTTTTCCTAAATTATAGGCCATATCTGCTACTCTAGTCGAGTGACCATATGTATAAAAGTCTTTTGCTTCCAAGGTCGCAACCATACTTCTTACAACACCATGATACATATCATCATTATATTGATCCAATATTTCTCACCACCTTACTAATTTTGCTAGTCTTACTAAATATAATATCATAAAATTCATTGTGTTTGAATATAATTGTTTAATTCAATTAAGATAATTTAAAATAATCTTTAAATATTTATAAAAACTTGACGATTAAATTACAATATAGCATTCATTATTAGGATTATATTCCTCTGTAATTTCATCCCAATTTTCAATAATACAATTTACTATTTCAGGATCATACATTATCCCTTTATTTTTAATTATTTCATTACGACATTCTTCATCACTTATTAATTTTCTGTAAGGCCTATTGCTTCTCATAGCATCAATAGAATCACAAACTGCTATTATTCTAGATCCTAATGGTATCTCTTCCTTATATAGTCCATTTGGATATCCTCTTCCATCCCATCTTTCATGATGATATAGTACGATTTTTGAAATATTATCTAAACTTTTCACCTTGCTTAATATTTTGTATCCTATCTCTGGATGCTTCTTCATAAGCTCCCATTCTTGCAAATCAAGTTTACCTCTCTTATTTAAAACACTGTCAGGAACACCAATCTTACCTATATCATGCAAATGCCCTGCAATGTGTAAAACCTCTAGTTCTTCATTCTTTATTCCCAAATACATACCAAGCTTATTCGCCATATTTCCGACTCTAGTCGAATGTCCGGCAGTATAAATATCTTTTGCATCCAGTGCTGCAACCATACTTTCTATTATATCGTGATAAACTTCACTACTAAATAACATACTCATAATTTCCCCCCTTAAATTAAACTTCTAAGTTATATTACATTTACCTAAATTAACTCTTATTGAAAATTATTATCAATTATATTATATCCTATTTTATCTATTAATCAATATTTAACTTTCAGTATAATTTCATAATAAATATTCACATTTCCACTCTATATCTCATTCAATTTGTATTTTTATCACTGCTATTTTTAAAGAACAAAATTACAAGTATTGCTAAAAAACAAAAAAAGTTGAGGGTAGTGAAATTAACTTCCCTCAACTTTTAAGTAACACTATTTAATTATTTTCTAACCATTCTTATAATAAATTTTATAACTTCATTTACTACTATAACCATAAATGCTAATCCTAAAATTTTGCTCCACATTATCAATGATAAAGCAACAGAACTAAAGAAAGTAGTAAATACCTGAGTAAATATTATTTGAGCCACTCCAGTTATAAATATTACTTGAATAGCTATCTCATTCTTGAAAAAATTTGGCAATATACTTTCTGCTCCAAATTCTCTGCAGTTAAATGCATTAAACAGTGCACTAAATGCAAATAATCCAAATAAAACAGTTTCCATTTCACTTGCAAATCCGCTTCTTTCTGTTGACGCTCCTAAAATATTGTACTTCATCTGTATAAGTAAAATTGATGTAACATATATTGCATTTAGTATTATTGACATGATCATACCTTTTGTAATAATACTTGAATTTCTATTTACAGGTTTTCTATTAAAAACATTGTTTCTAATTGGCTCTAACCCTAAAACTAGTGCTGGCGGTCCATCCATTATTATATTAATCCATAATAATTGAATTGTAGTAAATGGCATCTCGAAATTCAATATTTGTGATATTATTGCAACTAAAAATGCTATTATGTTTACAGTAATCTGAAATTGTATGAATCTTTGAAAATTTTCATACACACCTCTTCCCCACTTTATTCCATCGATTATAGTAGTAAAATTATCATCGGTTAATATTATGTCTGCAGCATTTTTAGAAACTTCTGACCCAGAAATCCCCATAGCTATTCCAACATCTGCTTTTGTTAATGCTGGTGCATCATTTATACCATCCCCAGTTACTCCAACTACTTCTCCATTGCCTTGAAGAGCTTCAACAATCCTCATTTTTGTCTCTGGCTTGCTTCTAGCTACAATAGCTATATTTCCAATCTCATTTTTTAATTCTTCATCATTTAAAGTATCAATATATGTAGCTTCCACTGCTTTTTTTCCGCCTTTAAGCATTCCAAGTTCATTCCCTATCGCCATGGCTGTATTTATATTATCTCCGGTCAACATTTTAGTTTCAATACCAGCCTTTTTAGCTGTTTCTATAGCTTTAGCCACATCTTCTCTTAATGGATCTCTTATAGCAACAAAACCACTAAATATTAGTCCATTGTTTCCATCTAAGAGTTTAGGTTTCAAAATACTTATTTCACTTGTAATCGCTGCTTCTGCTTCTACATCTTCAATAATTCTAAATCCAAACCCCAAAATTCTCATAGATTTAGCTTGTAGTTTTTGAATTTCTTTTATTATTTCATTTTTTCTATCTTGTGTAAGATCTATAAATTTATTATTTATAACTTCATTGGAAGCATTTGATAGCAATATTTCAGGAGCTCCTTTTACGAGCGCTACATTCATTCCTTTAATCTTCATAACAGTAGCCATGAATTTATTTTCAGAGTTAAATGGTATTTGATGAATTACTTCACTTTCTTTTCTTTCTTGTTTATAATCATATTCCTCTAAATATGAAAGTAGTGCACATTCTGTTGAATTGCCTAAGTAATTCAACTTATCTCCTTCAAAACTTATATCTGCTGTTGAATTTACGAGACAATTTTTTATGAAATAATCATCTATATCATTTTTATCATCAAAAAACTTTCCATTTAAATAAAGATTTTCTACAGTCATTCTATTCTCAGTTAAAGTTCCTGTTTTATCTGAACAAATCACACTAACAGAGCCTATAGTTTCACAAGCTTCTTTTTTCGTTACTAAGGCATTTATCCTAGCCATCTTTTGCATTGTTATTGCTAATGTCATATTAATCATAGTTGGCAACCCTTCTGGTACCGCTGCAACTATTAGAGCAATACATACAATAAAAGCCGTTTTAACAGGATCTATAGAATTTAAAAATGATATTATTCCTGATGTATTTATATTCAAATTACCAGATAGAATCATTTTTGTAACCATGAATATAAATAGTAAACCTGCTATAACACTTGATATTTTAGTGATTGTTTTACCCAAATCTCCTAATTTTCTTTGAAGGGGTGTTTCTTCTTCCTCTATTTGAAGAGTTTGAGCTATTTTTCCCATTTCAGTATTATCGCCAATTGAGGTTACAACCATTGTCGCTCTACCATAAGCAATTAAAGTTCCACCAAATCCCATGTTAATTTGCTTTGCTGGAATTGGATCTTGTATCTTTTTCTTTTCTTCTACTTTTATTTCTTCCATACTAACAATTACTTGAGCATTTTTGGTAACATCTTCTGATTCACCAGTCAGCATATCTTCCCTAACCTTTAAATCTATTGTCTCAATGAATCTTCCGTCTGCAGGTATCATATCTCCTGTTTCGATATATATTATATCTCCTGGAACTAAATCATTTTTCCCGACTTGAGTTACATTACCGTTTCTCAGCACCTTTACAACTATATCTTCTGTCATTTTAGCCAAAGCTTCTGCTGCCTTTTTTGATTTTCCTTCTGTAATTATTCCAATAGTTATTCCAATTGCAACAGCACATACTATTCCAACTGAATCATAATATTCCCCAATGATTGCGCTAACTAAAGCCGCTATTAAAAGAATAAGCATCATTGGTTCCAGTAGTGCATTTTTTATTTCCTCAAATATATTTCCTTCTTTTTTATGAGTAAATTCGTTTTTTCCATACTTCTCAGTTCTCTCTCTTACCGATGAATCATTTAAACCAATCTCTAAATTGACATCTAGTTCTTTTAAAACTGATTGTATATCTTTATTAAAATACTTCATTAATTAACTCCTTTTATTAATACATAAATATTTCAAACATAATTTTAAAATCTATCAATATATTTTAACATAAAATATAGCCAATATTAAGTTAACTTAAATATTGACTTGACTAGTAGTTTATATTATTCATTATAACCTATTTTACTAGAACAGTATCAATTTTTATATGCTTTTCATTTACATATAAGTTTTAAATATTTTTACTATTTCTCTTTAATATTACTAGTGTTTCATTATTATTTTCAATTACATGCATTCAAGAATAAAAAATAAATTTCTATCATAGCTATTTGTTTCATAGCTATGATAGAAATTTATAATTTTAGAATTCTATATTATCTTATATTCGCCACTTTATTTGTAATATTTATTTTATCTCTATATAAATAAAACAATATCTTATTCAAGCTAATTAAAGTAGTTTTATCTAATATTTATGTATTATAAATTAAATTAGCAACTATGAAAATGACAAATTTAAATTCTTTTGTTAATTAGCTTCCTTTTGTGCAAACGTGCTTATTATATTTAATAACTCTCCCCCATAGGCTTCAATTTTTTTTGTTCCAACTCCTCTAATCTCCAATAATTCATCTAATGTCCTAGGTTTACTATTAGATATTGCAATTAAGCTTGTATCTGAAAATATTATATAAGGCTTTATTTTATCTTTATAAGCCCTATCTTTCCTCCAAGATTTTAAAGCTTCAAATAGCTCGTTATTTATTATAGGCTCTCTACTATCTAATATCTTAAATACAACTGATTCTTTACTCTTCAAAACTCTAATTGATCTAGAATTGAGTTTTAACATTGAATATGTGCCTTCTTTCAAATCAACATATCCCTGATCTAATAATTTTTTTATTAGCTCTTTTATAAAAGTACTCCCATATTCCTTCATTATTCCATATGTTGTAACTTTATCTAGATTGTTTTGTATTATTTTGGGTCCTTTAAAACCTTTCAATATATCTACAAGGACTGATATACCATATTGCTCTTTTGTTCTAAAAACTGTGGATAAAATCATCTGACTCTCTTTCGTGAAATCTTTTAATTCATCATCATTTAAGCAGTTACTGCATTTATTACAATAATTTAATTTTCGATCATTTCCGAAATAATTCAGTATATATTTTCTGTAACATTCATTTAAATTGCAATAATTAATCATGAATTGGAACTTTCTAAGCTGAATTTCCCTTCTATTCATGGAAGAACTTTTGTTAATAATATATTCCACTCTACTTATATCTTCTTCACAATAAAATAAATAGCAGTCACAATTTTCTCCATCTCTTCCGCCTCTTCCTATCTCCTGATAATATGATTCTAAATTTTGAGGAAAAGTAAAATGTACTATAAACCTAATATTTGACTTGTCTATTCCCATTCCAAATGCGTTTGTTGCAATAATTATATCCAGACTCTCATATAGAAATTCTTCTTGAAACTTTTCCTTCTCTTCATCTTTAAGTCCGCCATGATACTTTCCAACATTAAATCCTAAATCTTTTAAATAATAATATAGATTGTCAACTTCCCTTCTTGACGCGCAGTACACAATACCAGACTGACCTTCATTTTTTCTAATTATATCCTTAAGAGTTTCAATCTTATCTACTTCCTTAAGTATATTAAGAAATAGATTTTCCCTATTAATATCGCCTTTGTATACATATGGTTTCTCTAATCCTAGTAATTTGATTGAATCCTCTCTAACTTCACTTGTTGCTGTTGCAGTAAACGCTGATATTATAGGTTTAATTTTAAGACTTTTGTAAAACTCCGATATTCCTAGATAACTTTGTCTAAAGTCATGCCCCCACTGAGATACACAGTGTGCTTCATCTATTGCAATTTGGCATATATGAAGATCTTTAACCAATTCTCTAAATATTCTAGATTCCAATCTTTCTGGTGATATATATATTATTTTGTACTCTCCCATGGACGCTTCAATTAATATATTTCTTATAGTGTCCATATTCTGAGTACTATTTATATACGCAGCTTTGATCCCAGCTCCAACTAGATTGTCCACTTGATCTTTCATAAGTGATATTAAAGGAGAAATAACTATAGTTACACCTTGCATAATTATAGCTGGAATCTGGTAACAAATAGATTTCCCAGCCCCTGTAGGCATAAGACAAAAAGTATCTACACCATTTAAAATACTATCTATAATCTCGAATTGTCCTCCCCTTAGAGTATCAAATCCGTAGTATTTTTTTAAAGCATAAAATATCTTTTGTTTATTATCCATCTTTGCTTCCCTTTCTCTTATATATAATAAATTCTACTTATAAATTTCTTTTTAATACTAGTATATACCACATAGTTAAAATCTTAAACATAAAACAGCTTTAAATAACTCTATATTAAATACTTATCGCCAAATTAATCCACATAATAGCTCGAATAACTCTAATAAATTCTTCGGATTTTTTCCTGTCAGTTTTCTTATTTTTTCCAGCCTATAATTTAGAGTGTTTCTATGTATATTTAATCTATTGGCTACATTACCAATATCACCATTTTCCTCAATATATACCTGTATAGTTTGAATAAGTTCTAATTTATTTCCTGCCTTATCAAGGTTTGACATCATTGATACCAAAGGTAATTTATTATCATGAGATAAATTGATAAAAAATTTCAAGTCATCATAGTTATAAACTAAACTTGCTGATTTTATCTTTGCACCAAATTCCATTGCTAATTCTGCACTTTCTAGTGAAATAGCTGCGACATCTTCTTCTGCTCCAATGCTTATCCTATTTACATCTTTATTTATTTTCAAGTTTTCTAACAATGTATTATATAGGTCCCTAGATGTAACGAAAAACGCTATTCTATTATTAACCTCACTATAATTCGAATACTTCTGATATAATATTTTAAAACTTCGCGAATTTATATTTCCATCTACAAGAATAACTCTGCATTTTTTCGTAAGATCTATCCCATAACTTTTAGCTCTTTGATGAAAACTTTCATCGTATTTTGTTTTTCTATGCGCTAGTTCATTATAAAATTTCTGCATATTTAATCTTTTATTCTGAATTTCCTCATCTGCTTTAGATTGTTCTATTAATAAAACTGCTGTTACACGAACAAGCTTACTAAATCTTCTTACCTCATCTGGATGACCAGTTATTCCTATCACTCCTATTACTTTATTGTTGATAATAATAGGTTCATTGACTCCGGGTTTCATTCTATAATCTTCTTCATACACTTCGTTTATTTGTTGATTATCTATCGCTTCCCTAGCTCCCTCATGTAAATTCCCAATTCGTTTAATATCTCCACTGCCTATGATTATTCCATTCTCATCCATAACATTTATATTGTAAGGAATTACATTCATCATTTCTAAAACAATTTTTTGTGCTATGGTTTTAGATAGCGTCATATCAATCATCCCTTTCTAGACTATAATTATATTATAAAAATACAAAGCTATAATTTAAATTAAATTTTTTCCAATATACTACAGATAAACAACTTGTGATATAAATTCTACCGGAAGCAAAAACATTGTTATTCCACAGAACTATGAAAATGTTTCTAATTTCTAGTATGGTATTTATTGCAAAGTATAAATCTAATTTATAAATTATTTATCTATATACTACTTATTATGATACTTTTTAGCAATAAAACAAAGATAACTATATATAAATTAAAAGTGCGTCTTAAAATAAAACGCACTTTTAATATTATACCTATATTGAATTGATTAAAGTATATTCATAAGTCTTACTATATTTTCAGCAGTCTTTTCAATATTCTCCGGACCCTTTACCAAAGCTTCTTCTAACGAAGTTGCCCCCTTAGTTATTCCAAATATTGAATCTATTCCACTTTCATATAGAACTTCTATATCTTCACCGACTCTTCCCGCTAATGCAATTACTGGTTTATTGTGCTTTTTAGCAATTGTAGCAACGCCTAAAGGTGTCTTGCCGTATTGAGTCTGGAAATCTATGCTTCCTTCTCCAGTCCACACCATGTCTGCTTCTTTCACTTTTTCTTCTAATGAAGCATATTCTATCACCATTTCAATGCCTTTTTTTAGAGTTCCATTTAGAAATGCCATAAGTCCAGCTCCAAGTCCTCCAGCTGCTCCAGCTCCTGGTTCATTTAAAACATCTTTTCCCAATTCTCTTTTTATTACGTCTGCATAGTGTCTTAAATTATTATCTAATATTTCTATCATTTCCTGTGTTGCTCCCTTTTGTGGTCCAAATACATTTGAAGCTCCTTTTTCACCGCAAAGAGGATTATTAACGTCACAGGCTACCTCAATTACAACATCTTTTAATCTTGGGTCAAAATTCTTTAAATCTAAACTATTTAGTTTTCCTAATTCTCCGCCACCAAGATCTAATTCATTACCTTTATCATCTAATAGTTTTCCTCCAAGTGCTTGTATAACTCCTGCCCCACCATCATTAGTAGCACTTCCTCCAATACCTATTAATAGTTTTTTTACACCTCTATCTAAACATGCCTTTATAAGTTGTCCAGTACCATAAGTTGTAGTTAGTAAAGGATTCCTCTGATCTGGTGGTACTAAATGTATTCCACTTGCACTAGCCATTTCCAATATTCCTATTTCTTTATCTCCCAAAATACCATACTGTGCTTCTACTTCATTACCAAGGGGCCCCATTACCTTTAATGAATATATTTCTCCATTAGTAGCATCTACTAATGACTGCATAGTTCCTTCTCCACCATCAGCCATAGGCACATGTAAGCATTTTACATTACTATTTACTTTTTTTATTCCTCTTTCCATTGCCTCGCAGGCTTCTTTTGCTGTCATGCTCTCTTTAAAAGAATCAGGCGCCAATACAATAACTAAATCTTTTTTCATTTTCAACGCTCCTAACTAAATTTTCATATTTTGTGAGATTACTAAATTAAATAAATTTACTTATATTTATCTTATTATTTTATAAAACCGTATATTATTATTGATACTATAACCATAGATCCTCCAACTATAGATTCATATGGCATTAATTTCATACGTTCCTTTATATTCATTTTTACTGCATCTGCTGATGCATGAAAGAAGTTACCATGAGGCAGATGATCGATAACTACAGCTCCTGTATTGATCATAATTGCTGCACTTAAAGGTGCGACACCAACAGCTAATATTGCTTTCGCAAAAGTTCCTGTTGCTACAATTGCACCTGTAGACGTTGAAGCCGTAGCTGCTGCCATCAATATACCTGATATAGGTGCCAAAAACATTCCTGAAATGCCTGTTTGTTGAATACAGTATACTACTGCATCACTTAAATTTGATTTAGAAATAATACCCGCTATTGCTCCAGCACCAATTAATATCATTACAGTTGGCGTCATTCTATTTAATCCTGATGTTGTATACTCAAGAATCTTACTACGTTGTCCCATTGCAAACAATCCGACTAATCCTGCTATAGGCAATATATACATTGCATCTATTTGAATAGTTGCTAGGAATTTCAGATGCAACATATTCGCTATAGGATTAAGTGCTAATAATATTACAGCAACTATTGGCGCTACCATCGCCTTTCCAAAACTTGGCTTTATCTTGTTATCTACTCTAGTTGGTATTTCTGACTCTTTAATCATTTCTCCTTTTTTACTAATTAACGTCGCAACAAAATATGTAACTATAAGCCCAATTACAGCTGGTATAAATGCTCCTATCATAACTTGTGCTAATTCAACATTAAATCCTTTAGCTACCGCAATTGTATTAGGATTTGGAGAAATTATATTTCCAGCTTTACCGCCTCCTATCATGGCCAAAAGTATAGATGACTTAGTAATTCCAACTTTTCTAGCCACAGGAAGTGCTATTGGTGCAACGATAATAACTGTAACTGGTATAAAAACTCCAACTGCTGTTATTATCATGCTTGATAGTGCAATTGCTAGAAGAACCTTTTTCTCTCCAAATTTTTCTACTATAGTCTCAGCAATTTTTTCTGCTGCTCCGGATTCAATTAGCACACCTGCAAGCACTCCCGCTGCTATTACACGAACAACTGCTCCCATTACGCTATTCGTTCCCTCAATGATAGCTTGTGCTGTATTAGCTAAACTGGCTCCACCAATTAATCCGCCTATAACAGCTCCTCCAAAAAGTGCATATACAGGATTCACTTTCCTTAAAATTAGTATTATAGCGATTACTAATCCAATAATCGCTCCACTCCAATGAATAACTGCCATTTTACTTCCTCCTCAAATTCAATAATTATACAAATTTATACTTTATTATACCGTGTAACCGAGTTAACGTTTACTAACATATACATAATAATATATTTAATAAGCCCTTGATATTGTTTACTTGACATTTTTTTTTGTGTATTTGAACAATGAATTCCATAATTTAAATCTCATACGCCACTTTATTAGTTGAATTCTGATACTAAACATAACTTGCAATGATGCATGCTTCTGTTAAATGAAACTGCCACTGTAGCTAGTCTTTTTCCATTAATTCAATATTATTAAACACTAAAGATCCACCTTTTAATAGTATAATAGTAACTATTCTAGCTCTTTTGCTTCTTCAATTTATTTAGTCTATTGTGCATTATAACAATAGACTAACCTTAAATACAGACCATCTATTTTCCCCAATTAATTCCTTATCCCAGCTAGATATCTACTGTTTAAATTATTTAATAAACTAATCATTTTTTTTCCGAGAAACATCATTATGATATAATTTCCGACTCCGTGAATTATATCAAACTCAATTCCTGATATCCAAAAAACTATTCCCTCCTTCAAGCCTATAAAAATTATATTTGGTATGGCATAAAAGAACCCAAATAGTAATCCAAACACTCCTGAATAAATTGACAAAATTAAGTACTTTCCTTCAATAAATTTTCTAAGCATACAAGTTAATACACTTAGCAACGGCCATAATATTAAATATCCTATCCACCACAATCCGAAACCATAAATCAACCCCATGGTAACTATAAAAATAAACACTATATAAATAGCTTTCTGTCCATAAATAATTGAGAACAATATTATAAGTAAAGTCACAATCTCAATATTCGGAAGAAAACTCAACACTATTTGGGATACTGAAAGTAAACTTCCTAATACACTAAATAAAACAATTTCACACACTTTAAGTTTCATTTTATCAATCCTTATATTAAAACTCCAAAGAAGAAGCAGTACCTCGCATTAAGGTTAACTGCTTTTTACCAAAGCTAATTTCTATTTTTTATTTTATTATTATTACCAATTACTCAATAAAATAATTTTATTCCATTAACATTAAATTCCATTACATAAAACTTCCCGTTCTAATACAATAATTTTATGATGAAACTTAATTCAGATTTCTATATAACCTCTACGAAATCTGTAATTTAAAAGTTAAAAGCTGCCGACATTTTGCCGGCAGCCTCAGAATAAAATAACCAAATTCAAATTAATTTCGTTATCTCCAAATTTAAGTTATCCTAAATTTCTATTTAAACATATCTTTAAATAATCTACTTTCCTTCACATCTTGAGTTACTTTAGCCAAATTGCTAGTATCTCCAATTAAAATAGCTCCACATAAACGATTATTTGCAAAATAATATTTTGTATATGTCTTTTTAACTGGATCTTTAAATTCAACTGTTTTATATTGAATTTCTGGATTCTTACCGTTGTCACCAATTGCATACAATGAAGTATTAGCCCCATTAAATGTTAATGCTGCATCTACTGTTTCATAAGTTAATGAGTCTCCCGCTGCATTAGCACCTGCTACTTTTCCCATTTCTAGAGCTTGTGGCCATATTCCATAGTTTACTCCATTATATTCTGCACAATCCCCACATGCATAAATATCAGAAATATTAGTCTCCATTTTTTCATTTACTATTATTGCTCTATTAACATCAATTCCTGCTTTCTGAGCTATTTTAGAATTAGGTACAATACCACAAGATATAACAACTAAATCAGCTGCGATAACTTCTCCTCCATTAATTCTAACTCCAGTAACTGAATTTTCGCCTTCTATCTCATCAATTTTCACGCCTAATCTCACATCAATTCCTTTATCTTTAATTATTTCTTCAAGGAATTTTCCGCCTTCATAATCTAATTGACGTCCCATTAATTTATCAGCAAGCTCTAATACTGTAACCTTGCATTTTGCTTTTGTTAATTCCCATGCAGCTTCAAGACCAAGAACTCCTCCACCTATTACAACTGCATTCTTTACCTTTGACAACAATTCTGTAATTTTATCTGTATCGGAAATTCTACGAATTGCTATAACTTCTTTCTTATCTTTCCCTGAAATTGGTGGAACAAAGCATTCGGCTCCTAAAGCATATATACATTTATCATACTTTAATTTAATTCCATCTTTAAACACAGCCTCTTTATCTTTAGCATTTATTTCAATTAATTCTCTATCAAGAACATTTGTAATATTATTTTCTTTATACCAAGCTTCATCATGAACTGCAATTTGTTTTGAATTAAATTTAGCTATCATTGACTTTGTAAGCATTGGACGATTATAGCCTAGCACATTTTCATTAGAAACTAATACTATAGAACAAGTTTCATTTCTTTCTCTTATGGCCGTTGCAGCGCTTATCCCAGCCGCTCCATTTCCAAGAATTAGATAAATCTCATTTGTATTATTTTTATAATTGCTATCATCAACTTCAACTGGTATGAAATTTTCCTTCCCCACACCGCAAACTGGACATATTTCAAGACTTGAATCAAATATTTCTCCACACACTAAACATTTCACTAATGTTCTTTTAGCTGATTTTTTCTTTGGATTCTCCTTATTCTGAAGCATACATCCAAAATTATATCCGTAGTCATAAGCCTCACTTAATTCACTATCACTAGGCTTGAATTTGATTCTGAATCCATCATCCACAACCTTCATCCTAAGTTGCTTTAATCTTTCTATAATGTGTGGAACTCCTTCACCACTCCATCCATAACTTCCAAAGGCACTAGCAAGTTTTCCTCCGTGTGTTCTAGCAAACATCTTTATAGTTAAATCCCAAATTGGCTCTAAAGCCTCACCAACTATAGTAGGTGTTCCAAATAAAATTCCATCAGCGAATCCTAATTCTTCAATTACTTTTTCCTTATCCTCTTCTACTAAATCGTACGATCTTACATCTATATCTCCACTATCTTTAATACCTTGTGATATTTTGCCAGCCAACTCTTTAGTATATCCATACGCACTAACATAAGGTATAATTACTGTTTTTCTCAGGTTAGGATTAACTACAGTACACCATTTTTTATAAAGTTCTATAATTTCATCAATTCTGCAATCTATAACTGGACCATGCCCAGTACATATCATATCAATATCTAAATCTTTAATTCTATCTAATGCTTTAACCATATATGGAGTCTTAAAAGGCCCAATAATACAATCAAAGTAATATTTAGTAGCTCTTAAGTAGCCCTCATTATCTTTAACCTTGCTCAATAATATTTCATCAAAACTATAGTGCGACCCAAACGAATCACAAGTTATCAAGGTTTTATCCTCTTCAATATATGTATACATTGTATCTGGCCAATGTAAGTTAGGCAAAAACATGAAACGTAATGTTTTATCTCCTAATTCTAAAGTATCATTTTCTTTTACTGTTATACTATAAAAATCACGATTTACAATATTCTTTAGAAATCCTATAGCAACTTGTGTACCAACTATTTTAATATTAGGATTGATTTCAATAAGTTTTTCTATACTTCCCGCATGATCTGGTTCTGTGTGATTTACCACAATATAATCAATATCATTAATATCAACTAATTTATTTAATGCACTTAAATACCCATCCCAAAACTTAGCTTTGGCAGTTTCAAATAATACAGTTTTTTCTCCTGTTTTAAGTAAGTAAGAGTTATATGATGTTCCAAACTCTGTCTCCATAACTATATCAAATACTTTTAAATTAGGATCTAAAACCCCTGTCCAATAAAAATTCTTTTTCAATTCTAGTATTTCCATATAAAATTCCTCCCTATAACTTTCATCTATATGAAAATATTATACCTTTTTTTATAGTAAAACTGTATCAAATACTAGAAAATTATTATAATTCACAATTAATAAATCTGTTTTATAGGAAATAATAAGAGTTTAAAAGGTATAATTCATTATATTTCACAGCCATCTTAAACAATTTATTTTTTATTAATTTTATTGAAACTTTTCCCTCTTTATAATCTTCAATGCTTTTTAAAAAGTTCATTTTCTCTTTATCATCTGCTAAATTCTTAAAATATCCCCATACATGTAATGCTGTATTTATTGAGTTTCCAATTGTTATTTCCTCTTCCATAGCATTTTCAATACAGTTATAGAACTTAACTGCTGGATACTGAGTTTTATCTTTAAGTAACTTCCTTATTTCCAAGTAATTTGAAGGAGAATTCTCTAAAACCTTATATTTATATCTTCCCCATTCTTCTTCAAGTTTTTTTATTTTAGCATTTTCAGTTATAGAATTTATGCATTTCACAGCTGAAAGATTTTTATCCTTAACTTCAAGCATTATATCTATATCTTGCCCTTTTACACTTTCATAAAACTCTATAAACTTATTAATTTTTATTGTATTTGAATGGGAACCTGCTTTTTTTAAGGGATCTTGCTGAGAATAATGTATTTTCTGCCTTCCATCTTTCTCCTTCCATGTTTTATTGCACTCACTTATCCAATATGAATCGCTTTTTCCTCTATCATAACAATTTATCTCATTATGAAGATTATCAAAAACAACTGGAATATTTAGTTCATTTCCTATTTTAAGAACATCATTTATATTGTACGATTTATCATCATTTTCAATAACAAGTCTTTCTTTCACTTGATCATTTAATTGTTTATAGTTGTCTGCGAATCTTTTTATCGCCAGCTCTTTATCATTATAAACTCCACCGATATGCAATATAATTTTATGATTTTCTCCAACTCCCAAGTTATCCAAAACTTTAACATGATAATTTAAATCTTCAATCGCTCTCTTTACAACATCATCATTAGGAGAATTAAGTACTGTATATTGCCCCGGATGCATAGATACTCTTATATGGTTTTCCATAATCTTTCTACCTATTTCCGCAAATTCTTGTGAAAACATATCCCACCAGGATAATTGGTTCAAAGGACTAGATCCAAATGGTATTAAATCTGAACTAATCCTAAAAAGCTTTATATCATTCTTTATATTATAATCAATTATATTTTTAAGAGATTTTAAATTATACGATATTATTTCCAATAACTTTTCTTCAGTTAAATTCTTCGCAGTACAGCTTTTTAGATTAGTATCCGGAACTCCTATTGTTAAACACGCATATCCTATACTCATTATTTAATCTCCTTTTCTAATAATCTTAGTTACCCATTCGCTTATTTTAGTACTCTTTAAAATATTATACCTTTGATTCTTTAGCTCTTGTTTAGTATCAAATATATACAATAATCCAAAAATAACAAGTCATTTAATTTCCTTTATACTGTTATGTCTCATTTCTGCCATTCATCTGACATTGATTCAAGTAAACTTTTTCATTAATTCAAATAAAGTGTAAACCCATTCTTTAACTTGTCATTTTTAAAATATGATAACTAAAATTAGGACTTATTACAATAAGTCCTAATAAAATAACAATTACATATTAATTTTTATTTAGATTTTCCTTATTTAAAAGCAGGAATCCAAAATTATAACCATAATCATAAGCATCACTTAACTCACTCTCACTTGGTTTGAATTTAACACGGAATCCCTCATCAACAACCTTCATTCTAAGTTGCTTTAGTCTTTCTATAATATGAGGAACAGCTTCCCCACTCCATCCATAACTTCCAAAAGCACTTGCTAGCTTATTACCATGAGTTCTTGCAAAGATTGAAGTAGTTAAATCCCATATTGGCTTTAGAGCCTCACCTACTATTGTTGGAGATCCGAAAAGAATCCCATCTGCAAATTCAAGTTCCTCAAGTACCTTTGCTTGATCTGCTGTTTCCATATCATAAGTTCTAACGTCAATATCACCACTAGCTTCAATTCCCTCTGCTATTTTATGCGCCAATTCTCTTGTATATCCATAAGCGCTTACATAAGGGATTATAACAGTCTTTCTTGGATTTGGGTTAGTAACATTAGACCATTTCCTATAGTACTCCATAATTTCATCTATTCTACAATCAAGAACTGGACCATGCCCTGTACAAATCATGTCAATTTCTAAATCTTTAATCCTATCTAATGCTTTAATCATGAATGGATTCTTAAAAGGTCCAATTATGCAATCAAAATAATACTTAAGAGCTCTTAAATATCCATCATTATCTGTAACCTTACTTAGTAGAATTCCATCAAAACTATAATGAGAACCAAATGAATCACAAGTAATTAATGTCTTATCTTCTTCAATATAAGTATACATTGTATCAGGCCAATGTAAATTTGGTACTGACATAAAACGTAAAGTTTTGTCACCCAAGCTTAAAGTCTCATTTTCTTTAACTATTATTCCATTAAATTCTCTGTTAACAATATTCTTCAAAAATCCTATAGCAACTTGGCTTCCAATAATCTTAATATTAGGATTCATTTCAATAAGTTTTTCTATACTTCCTGCATGATCTGGCTCAGTATGGTTTACTACAATATAGTCAATATCCTTAATATCAACTAACTTATTTAACGCCTTTAAATATCCATCTAAAAACTTAGCCTTTGCAGTTTCAAATAATACTGTTTTTTCACTTGTTTTAAGTAAATAGGAATTATAAGAAGTTCCAAATTCTGTTTCCATGATAATATCAAATACCCTTAAATTAGCATCTAATACTCCTGTCCAGTATAAATTTTTTTTCAATTCTAATATCTCCATGTAAAAATCCCTCCCTAGATATATTTCGTCCAAATTAGAACATTATACACCTTTTTTTGTATGACAAACAATTAATAATAACTTTAACATCTTTATCTTAATGTATTTTGCCATATATATTATACATAAATTTTTATATATTTTCATAAAAACATATAAAATATTGCTTGTTTCATTAATTGACTATATATTTTCAAATTCAAAGTGTCCCACATACTATCTTACTTATTCCTCTACAAATGTTGTTTATATATATCTGAAAATTCAATATTTATTTTTTCTACACAAGTATTAATTATATTATTACTTATATTAGCTTTTTCTTTACTTTTATTTAATATCTTTACCGGAAGCTTAATCGTAAATTTAGTTCCTACTCCATATTTACTTTCTACCGATATCGTGCCATCATGCATCTCTACTAGCGACTTTACGAGAGACAATCCAATTCCACTGCCTTCATAATTTCTTGTAAAAGATTTATCTACCTGCCTAAATCTATCAAAAATAATATCAACTTTTTCTTCTGGGATTCCTATACCTGTATCTTCTACAGACAAGGTTATATATTCTTCTCCATCAAATATGTTTACAAATATACTTCCATTATCGTCTGTAAATTTTATGCAATTAGAGAGTAAGTTTAACATAATTCTTTCAATCTTATCAGGATCACAAGCAATAATTTTTTCTTCAACATCGGTATCAAATATAAGGTTTATATTGTTATTACTTATATAACTAGCTACTGACAAAGTAATTTCTTCTACGACACTGACAATGTTACAATTAATCATATCAATCTGAAAATGTCCCGCATCTAATTTAGTTGAATCAATTAAATTATTTATTAAACGAAGTAATCTAAAACAATTTTGTCTTTCAATATCTATATTATTAATTATTTTTCCTTTGTCAATCGGTTTTTCTTTATCTAAAAGATCTCTTTTTAGAATTTGTATCACACCTAGTATTATATTAAGTGGTGTTCTCAATTCGTGAGAAATATTAGCAAAAAATTCAGTTCTTAATTTCTCTAATTCCAAAGCCTCTTCTTTTGATTTTAATTCAGTATTTTTTCTTTCAGTTATGTCTCTTACAGTTGCAATAATGACCTTCTGCTCATTAAATATTATTGCACGACTATTACTCTCAACCCAAAACTCTTTATGATTTTTATCTATTGAAATAGCTTCAAGCGTTACTGGAGTATTGATGCTATTTTTCTTTCTTTCATTAATCAATTTGAGTATATCATCATATATGTACGGTGAATCTTTTGAAATAATATCTTTTATACTCATGCCAATTAGCTCATCATGTAAATATCCATATAGCCTATTAGCAGTATCATTAACTTTAATTATGATTCCATTAAAATCATGAATCAATATTGCATCACTTACCGAATTAAAAATAGTACTTAAGTAAACTTCACTCTTTTTTAATTTCTTATTTGTTTGTTTTAACTCGTCTATAAGCTTAATATTTTTCATTTTCAATTCATATGTCTCCAAGGCCCTTTTTACAGAAATCAATAACTCATCTGCCTCCAATGGTTTTAAAAGAAATTTATAAATATGTCCTTCATTAATTGAATCAATAATATCTTTCACATCCATGAATCCAGTTAAAATAATACGAATTGCATTTGGAACAATAGAGATTGTTTGCTTTAATAATTCGACGCCTGTCATTCCTGGCATGCGCTGATCTGAGATAATCAAATTAATTTTTTTAGAACATGATTCATCTTTAAGTATATTTAACGCTTCAAACCCATTTGCTGCTTTAATTACATCGTACTCTTCTTCTAGAAGTCTTGTTAAAGCCTCAATGTTTGCTAGTTCATCATCAATTAATAGTATTGTATATTTTTTATCTTTACCATCTGTTTTATTAAGTTCTCTAAGCCTGTCCTTATTTATAACAAATTTCATTTATCTTCTCCTTACTGAAATTAAAATATAATTTTAGATTATGGTATCTTATTGATTCTATTATTAATATCTTTAGTAAGGAATATGAATAGTTATAGTTGAACCTTCCCCCACCTTAGATTCCACATCAATACTTCCATTGTGTTTTTCAATAATACCATATGATATAGACATACCTAACCCTGTTCCTTGTCCCATTGGTTTAGTTGTAAAAAATGGTTCAAATATTCTTGATATTGTATCTTTAGTCATACCACATCCATTATCACAAAATTCGATTATAATTTCTTTGTTATTGTCAAAAACGCTTATTCCTATTAATCCATTATTCTCACATATAGAGCCATTTTGTTTTTTAACTATAGCATGACATGCATTTACAATTATATTTAAAAATACCTGATTTAACTGTGAAGGATAGCACACTATCTTCCTATGAGTTTGAAAATTCTTTATAAATTTAATTTGTTTAGTATATTGAGTTTTAACTAATCTTATTGTCGTTTCCAAAGCTTCTGAAACATCTATCTCTTTTTTAACTGCCTCATCAAGCCTAGAAAATAATCTCAAATCGTCAACTATAGTTGTTACTTGATTAGATCCATCTAAAATATTAATTATTGATTTAGAAAATTTGTTGAAATATTGTTCAAAAAAATTCAATACATCATCATCCGCATCATCCAATAATTCCATAAGTTCTTCTTTAAAATTGCATAAATCCATATCCAGAACTTTTGAACTTAAATATATATAATTAATGGGATTATTAATTTCATGTGCTACCCCTGCTACTAAAGTACCAAGACTAGCCATCTTTTCTGATTGAATCAATTTTGACTGAGCTGATTTGAGCTTATTATGTTGTTCTTCTAACTCAGCAAGAGTCTGCATAAGTTGTTTTGTTCTTTCATTAACTTTATCCTCAAGTTCATCATTAACGCGTTTCAACTCTTCGCTAATTTTTTTACGTTCTGTAATATCATTCCAAACAAATATTATGCATTCTATACAGTCAATTTCAATTATTTCCGTTGAAAATAATCCAACTCTAACCTCTCCATATTTAGTGTTCCAAGTTATCTCTTCATTACGCAACATGCCTCCACTATCTAATATTTGAATCACCTTCAAGCGATGTTCTCCATTTTCCCACAAGTTAAACTCATCGGAGTAATGACCAATTATCTCTTCACGTTTGTATCCAAAAGTACGTAAAAACGCTTGATTTATTTCAATGTATAGTTTATCACTAAGCCTTACAATGGCAATTACATCGGCGCTATAATTAAATGCCTTATTGAATTTCTCTTCTGAAGATTTGAGTTCATTTATTGCTTCATTCCTCTGCTGAATCATATTATATAAATTTTGAGCCATATTATTAAATTTAATAGCCAATTCCCCTATTTCATCTCTTGAATTAATAAACAATCTGTGAGTCAAGTTTCCATTTGATATCTCATCAGTTCCTACGCTCAACTCATATATAGACTTAGTAACAATACGAGAAACAATACTTATTGCTAACCAAAGAAGTAAAACCATTACCAAAATCCTTATAATTGTTGCAATTATGTAATTTTCAATAACTTTTGATTTATAATACCTTGTAATACCTATAGTTATCTCACCTATTGGTATTTCATCTTTTAAAACATTAACCTTCTTTATGATCAAATTCTGCTCAGAATATATATCATCTTTTTTATACTTATTATATATTTCTCCATTTCCCTTAGCTTTAACTTGAATATAACCAATTTCCTCATCCTCAAATAATGCATCACTAATTTCTTTAATTCCTACAATATTTAAATTCCAAATTGGGTCTTGATAGCTAAGTGCTGCTAATCTAGTGATTGTTTCAACTTTTTGCATTGAATCCTTATTTATTCCTGCAACCAATATTATTATTCTTATTATTTCAAATATTAACATGGTAATTATAACTACTGTTAATGTTGAAATTGTAAATCTGTGCTTAATCTTCATATTACTAAATTTCTTTTTTATGCTCATAACTTAACCCTTATTTACCCATATGATTTAATACTGGAATATACTCTTTACTTCCAAATAGATCTTCATACTTAAATTCTGAAATATTATCCTTTGAAATTATAGGCACACACGGACCACTTTGAAATGGAAAATCTATTCCTGCCTTTTCTCCATTTAAAATTCTTACAATCATATCTAGTGCTATTCTACATTGTTGGATAGTTTGATCTGATGGAGAAGCTAAGACAGCTCCCTTTTCTATCAAATTAAAAACATCACTTGTCATGTATGTTGATACAATTCTTATTTTTTTAAATTTCTCTTTATGTTTAGCAATGAATTTTTCAGCTTCAATTACTGCTGGAGCACAACCAATTAAATAATCATAATCATCATTATTTTCTAAAACGCTTGTTATATGTAATCGCTGCACCTCAGGTCTAGTGTCTCCATAAAAAGGATTGCTAATATCTATCTTTTGATCATTTTTCTTTAACCTTGAAACTGCATCTTTAAAACCATTTAATGTATCTGATGCCCATCCTGATTCTTTTGGCCCAGGAAAAAATGCAATTTTTATATCTTTCCCTGCTGAATCTTCAACAACATACTCTCCTGCTTTATATCCCATATCATAATAGGAAACTATTGCTTTTGCGCTAATATCAGGAGTATTAATATCATTTACTAGTGCAACAATAGGCTTATTATTATGAACAATATTCTCTACATCTGAATTAAATTTTTTATTATCTAATGTAGCAAACACTATTCCATCAATTTTATCATCCTCTGCTAAGTCCATCAGCTCTTCTTTTTGATTTCCAAACTCTATATAGCCTCCAACTGCATATAACTTTACCTTCACTCCTAGTTCCTTTGCATAATTTATTATTCCATAATTCGCTGAGACCCAATATTGATCTTCAAAATGAGGTAGCAAAACGCCTATTGTATATTTCTTCTTAGGCTTAATATGCCTCCACTTTTCTTTTACAACGCCTCTAAGATCACCCTCTTTACTATTTGAAGCAGCATCAATATTATAATAGCTATTTACTATTAACTTTTTTTTACCTATTTGTGTCAGAATTCTATCATCATTTGTCTCCACTGTAGTTATACTCTTCGATACACGTTCTCTTTCTACGTATTCTTCTTTTTCTTTTCTGACAATATCATTAGATTCTATGTTTTTGTGATTTTTTATATATACTAATCCCAATATAAATACTACTGACGTTATCAAAATTGATAGTCCTAACTTTCTATTGATATATTTTCCAACTTTCGTAGCAAAGCACATCCTTACTTTCAAGCTCTCTAGGGAGATTACCTGCAGTATTACTTTAATCGCCATTAAACTCCATCAAACTTGCTATTCTACTATAATCTTTATGCTATCTTAAGTTTAATTTTTTTACTATAATTTGTCAAAACATACTATATGACAATATTCTGCAAAATATATTCTATACTCATTATAAATAAGAATAAAATAAAAGCACCATACCAGAAATTCCAGTTATAAGTGCCTCTAAAGTGTTCTATCTCTAATAATTAAATTTTAAGAAATTCAGTTTTTAATTCCTGAGCAGCTGTAATAATATCTTCCCTTGCTATAATAGCAGAAACTATTGCAAGTCCATCAATTCCTATTCCTGTAAAATCCTTAACTCTATCTTTATTTATTCCACCTATTACAACTATAGGTATAGATACATTTTCTCTGATTTTTCTTAATTCATTCATACTAGTTGAATTTGCATCTTTTTTAGTGCCAGTTGAATACATAGCACCAACCCCTAAATAATCAGCTCCATTTTTCTCTGCTTCAAGTGCCTGCTCCACAGATCCCGTTGAAACTCCAAGTATCTTATCATTTCCTATAATTTTTCTTACAATCGCTGCAGGAATATCACTTTGTCCAACATGTACTCCAGCCGCATCTACTGCTAGTGCAATATCTACTCTATCATTTATTATTAATGGAATATTGTACTTATCTGTAATTTCTTTAACTTTCACGGCTGTATTATAAAAGTCGAGTGATGAACAATTTTTTTCTCTCAATTGAATTAATGTACATCCTCCAATTATAGATTTTTCTACAGCTTCTTCTAACGTTTCTGTGCTCATTAAATCTCTATCTGTTACAAGGTAGATACTATAATCTATTTTAGATTTCATGAAACTTCTCTCCTTAAGTTATATTTTAAGTAAGTGGATACATTAATGCGTGTATCTCATTTTAATGATATACACGCAAATATTGTTTATTACATTTCCTTTATCTTATTCATCTTTTCAATAATATCAGGAGTTAAGTTGCTTATGGCATCTATAATTGCAATATGAAAACTTCCAGTTCCAATCTTCCCTGCTTTATCAAAAGCAATTTCACCCGATATTCCCATGGAAATAATACCTGAAACTGCTCCTATAAAATAATCTGAACCTGCCCCACAAAACGCTCCAATTAATGCAGTTGTCATGCAGCCTGTTCCTGTGACATTAGATAACATCTTAGTGCCATTTTCAAGTATAACTACTCTTTCTCCATCAGATATAATATCCGTTGCACCTGTAATAGCTACAGTACAGTTAAGCTTCTTAGCCAAACTTTTAGCCACATCTACTCCCTCATCATTTCCTGTTCTTGCATCATTTTCTGAAGCATCAACGCCCTTAGTTGTAGAACCTAATCCGCTTATAAATTTAATCTCAGACATATTTCCACGTAAAACACTTATTTTCACTTCTTCTAATAATCTCTTTGTTATTGAATTTCTAAATTCCGATGCCCCTGCTCCAACTGGGTCAAAAACAACTGGAATATTTAATTCATTTGCTTTCTTACCAGATGCAATCATAGATTCAATAGTTCTCTCATTTAATGTTCCAATATTTATTACAAGAGCAGATGAAATCTTAGTAATATCTGCTGCTTCCTTTA
>CAURJV010000040.1:0-43773 GCA_963524945.1 uncultured Clostridium sp. | reverse complement strand
CCGCCTCGTAGTCAATCTTTTTTATTTCTTAGTTGATCTTTTTTTGACGTGGACAATTATTTTAATTCATGAATAAATAATCCACTTCTTAATTTAGGCTCAAACCATGTTGATTTTGGTGGCATTACCTCTCCAATATCAGCAACATCCATAATATCATGAACCTCTGTTGGATACATTGAAAAAGCAATCTTCATATCTGAATTAACTCTCTTTTCAAGTTCTTTAATTCCTCTTATACCACCTATAAAGTCAATTCTATCTGATGTTCTTACATCTTCAATTCCTAAGATTGGTGTTAGTACATTACTTTGAAGAATTGCAACATCAAGTTGTGATATAGGATTATTTTCATCAAATGTTCCATCTTTTGCCTCTAATAAATACCATTCTCCTTCAACATCCATCCCAAATGTATGCTTCTTAGCAGGCTTTACAGACACATTATTTTCAGATTTAGTTACAATAAAGTTTTCCTCTAATTTTGTAATCAATTCTTCTTTAGTCATTCCATTTAAATCTTTAACAACTCTGTTATAATCCATAACCATTAAATCATTATCCGGGAATGCAACTGCTAAGAAATAGTTAAACTCCTCCTCACCAGTATAATTTGGATTTTCAGCTCTTCTCTTAAGCCCAACTTTTACAGCAGATGCTGATCTATGATGTCCATCTGCAATATATAGGTAATCTATTTCCTTAAATAGATCAATTATTTCGTTTATAATAATTTCATTGTCTACAACCCATGCAATATGAGTTATTCCATCTTCAGCTACAAAGTTATAGACTGGTTTTCTTTTACTTTCATTCTGAATCCAAGCATCTATTATTTCTGATGCAATTTGGTCTTCCTTGTATGTTAAGAAAATTGGCCCAGTATTTGCATCACAATAATCAACATGATTAATTCTATCTTGTTCCTTATCTGCCCTCGTAAACTCATGTTTTTTAATTATATTATTCATATAATCATCTATAGATGCACAGAATACAATTCCTGTTTGAGACCTTCCATTCATTATTTGCCTATATATGTATAAACAAGGTTCCTCATCTTGAACAAATTCTCCATCTCTTATCATTCTATCAAGATTTTCTTTAGCCTTTGCATATACTTTAGGGTCATGTACATCTATTTCTGGATCCAAATCTATTTCCGGTCTATCAACATGGAGAAATGAGTGTGGATTTCCAACTACCATTTCTCTTGCTTCATCACTATTCATTACATCATATGGTAAAGCTGCTATTTTTGAAGCTAATTCATTAATTGGTCTAATTCCTCTAAAAGCTTTAACTATCGCCATCAAAAATTCCTCCTAAATTATAGATTAAAGAATTCCTTTATTACTGAAACTACTTCTTCACCTATTCTTGTCTGAGCTTCTTTAGTTGCAGCTCCAATATGTGGTGTAGCACTAACTTTTGGATGGTTGATTAATTCTTCATTCTTAGTTGGTTCCTCTTCAAATACATCAATACCAGCTCCAGCGATTTCACCTTTGTTAAGCGCTTCTATCAATGCTGCTTCATCAACAACCTTACCTCTAGCACAATTAATAAGATATGCTGTATCCTTCATTAACTCTAATTCTTTTTTTCCTATTAATGAACCAGCTACTTTATCATATGGTACATGAAGTGAAATAAAGTCTGAAACTTTTAATACTTCTTCTAAAGATACAAAACCATAATCCAAATCATCATGTTTTCCTTCAATTGTATAATATACAACCTTCATACCTAAAGCAGTTGCCTTTTTAGCTAAAGATTGACCTATTCTTCCCATTCCAACGATTCCAAGTGTTTTACCCGCAATTTCAGTTCCTTCATATTTCTTTTTATTCCATTCACCATTTCTCATAGTGTAGTTAGATATAGCAATAAATCTCGCAAGTGCAAACATATGACCAATTGCAAGTTCTGCAACTGAATCTGAGCTTGCTGATGGAGTATTTCTTACTGTTACTCCTTTTCCTTCTGCAGCAGGAATATCTATGTTATCTATTCCAACACCAGCTCTAATAGCCAATTTTAAATTTCCGCCTGCTTCTGCTTCAAATACATCGGCTGTAAGCTTAGTAGCTGATCTGATAACAACTGCATCAAATTCCTTTAATTTTGCCCCCAATACATCTTGGTTAAAGTGTTCATTAACAACTTCTACTCCCAATCCATTCAATGCCTCAATTGATGCATTTTCTAATCCGTCGTTTGTTAATACTTTGATCATGTTTAAAATCCCCCTTAATTTAAATACGCTTATTGCTAATATTTCTAATAAAATTTATAAGCTTCAAACAATAACTAATTGTTATATCATAGTAATTAACTACTAATATTATTGTCAGATAAATTATCCGCCTTTTCATAATAGCTAACATAAATTCACACAATTAATTATAATTTCACTGCTAAAGTTCCATAAACAATATCCAATTTCTATATCCTATTAAACTTATCTGAATTGTAGAGCTAAAAAAATTGCATAGACTTAAATTCCTTATATTTCTATATAATTCTAAGCTTCTGCACCATATAAATTGCTCTATAATAAACTTCAAGTTTTATACTTGGATTTGGAATATTTATTTCACTTCTTAAATCCTATCTGTTTTATTCTACTACTTATTTGGCTTTAATTCAATACTTTATGATCCAAATTATGATTTTAATATTGATAATTCTATGCTCTTAAATCCATGTGAATATATCTTGAAAATTGCTCAATAAGAATTTTTAAGCATATGTTTAAATAATAAACCTTCTCTTAAAATTCCAGTAAGCGAGTACTTAATTGAGAGAAAAACATAGAAACTGGATTGTTGTAGCATATATATTAAATAGTTTTCTTTATAATAAAAAAACTAGTATAAAATATAAGCATATTTTATACTAGCTCTTTTAACTTATTTAATTAAAGTTTCTTATTTTTTACCTTCTACATAAGCTTCTTTAAAGTATAGGGTATTTAATAATGATACTCTTAAGCCCTTAACATAATCCTTAATTCCTATAGTTTTAGTATAAGTATATACAGGAATAATTGGCATATCATTCATTAACATATCTTCGGCTTCATGCATTAATGCAAATCTCTTTGTATTATCTGCTTCTTTCTTTGCTTCTGTAACCTTTGCATCATATGCTGGATTGTTGTATCCTGGGTTATTTTGATCTGTATTTGACATAAATTGATCTAAGAATGTCATTGGATCTACATAATCACCATTCCAACCATCTCTTGTCATTAGATATTGCTTTTTAACTCTTGTTGGTATTAATACTTTGAATTCTTGGCTCTTAAGCTCAGTATTTACACCAATCTTCTTCCACATATCTTGAATAGCTTGCATTGTTTCACCATGCCCACCTTCTGGATTAAACATTACTTGAATTGTTGGTAAGCCTTGACCATCTGGGAAACCTGCTTCAGCTAATAACTTCTTAGCTTCATCTATATTTGCTTTTGAATCAAAGTAAGTTTTTGTAGCTGTATAATCTTTTCCTGCTGGATCTAAGCATCCCTTCGGTACAACACCAGTAGAAGGAACTTGACCTGCTTTCAATACATTATCACAAATTGATTGTCTATCTATAGCAAGACTTAAAGCCTTTCTTACTTTCGCATCACTTAACACTTTAGCAGCTGCTGGATCCACATCTTTTGCTTTATCTGAAACATTTATTGATATATACCAAGTTGCAAAATTAGGTAATGTCTTAGCAGTTCCATCTTTTAAAGCCCCTTGTACATCAGATTTTGGAACTGTGTCAACCACATCAAATTGGCCTGATTTTAAACTTGCCCATGCTGATGTTTCTTCTGCAACACACTTCATTGTTAACTTATCAAGTTTTACTTTATCTTTATCAAAATAGTTTTCATTTTTTTCAAATACTATTTGGTCTTTTATCTTGTAATCTGTAAATTTAAAAGGTCCATTTGATACTAAAGTTTTTGCATCAGTTGCCCAATCTTTATTAGATTCAACAACTTTTTGGTCTACTGGGAAGAAATATGCTTGTGCTATTAATTCAGGGAAATATGGACATGGGTTTTCCAAAGTAACTGTTAATGTATTATCATCAGTTGCTTTTAATTGAACTTGATCTGCACTTGCCTTTCCTTTGTTATATGCTTCTCCATTTTTAATATAGTATCCCATATATGCATATTCAGAAGCTGTTTCAGGATTTAATAATCTCATCCATTCATATTCATAATCCTTTGCTGTAAGTGGATCTCCATTTGACCATTTAAGATCTTTTCTCAAATGGAAAGTATATGTTAATCCATCTGCAGATACATCCCATTTTTCAGCATCCCCTGGAACTGCTTTTTCATTTTTATCTAATTCAGTTAATCCTGTAAAACCATTTGCTATTACCATACTACTTACAGTATCTGAGTTTAATGCTGGATCTAGAGTTCTTGGATCTCCTCCTAAATTGTAAGTTAATTCTTGCTTGCTTGCAGTTGCTGCTTTATCTCCGTTCTTAGAACCACCACAACCCACTAAGATTGATGCTCCAAGAGTTGCTGCTAAAGCCACTGCACAAAGTTTTTTCACTTTGCTTTTTTTCATTTTATATTCCCCCTTAATTAATTATTATTTATTATAATAACTGTTTAAGTTATTATTGCTAAAATCCCTCAACAGTATACTATTCAATTTAATTTCATACTATTTTTTTAAATTATATCATAATTTTCCATACTGGTGCTTTTGCTAAAATTAATCATATAAATGACATGCTACAAAATGTCCTGGTTCTACTTCCTTTAATTCTGGATCAATCTCAGAACAAATTGGTTTTGCACATTTACATCTTCCTTTAAATCTACATCCTGGTGGTGGATCTATTGGTGATGGAATATCCCCTTCTAACACTATTCTTTTGCTATTCTTAGCAACTTCTGGATCTGGTATTGGCACTGCCGAAAGTAATGCTTGTGTATATGGATGTAATCCTTGTGTATACACTTTATGACTTTCTCCCTTTTCAACCATTCTTCCAAGGTACATAACCCCAATATGAGTTGATATATGTTTAACCATTGATAGATCATGAGCTATAAATAGATAAGTTAATCCTAACTCTTCTTGAAGTTCTTCAAGCATATTTATAACTTGAGCTTGAATTGAAACGTCAAGGGCTGATATTGGCTCATCACAAACTATCAATGATGGTTCTACTGCTAATGCTCTTGCTATACCTATTCTTTGTCTTTGTCCTCCTGAGAATTCATGTGGATATCTATTTATATGATCACTCATAAGACCAACTTTGGATAATAAGCTTCTTATTCTTTCTGTTCTTGCTTCACCTGTTAGTAATTTATGTATGTCAATAGCTTCTCCAATTATATCTCCAACAGTCATTCTTGGATCTAAAGATGCATATGGATCTTGGAAAATCATTTGCATATCTTTTCTTAATGGAATCATGTCCTTTTTTGAATACTTAGTTATATCCTTTCCATTAAAAATTATTTGACCAGATGTTGGTTCATAAAGCTTTAATATTGTTCTTCCTGTAGTTGTCTTTCCACAACCCGATTCACCTACAAGTCCTAACGTTTCGCCCTTGTTAATTGTAAATGAAACTCTGTCTACTGCCTTAACATAACTTTTACCTTGAAATAAGCCCTTATTTGCAGGGAAGTATTTGCATAAATCTTTAACTTCTAAAATTATATCTTTATTAGCTTCCACTACTTCATCCTCCTTATAGGTGATTCAACTTCTGGTGCATCCTCATGGCATAGCCAACATGCTGCTTTATGTTTTTCTCCTACTTCAAATAGTGGAGGCTGCTTTTGAAGACATATCTTCATTGCATAATCACATCTAGCTGAAAATGGACACCCTACTGGTGGATTTAATAAATCTGGTGGTTGTCCTTCAATTGGAACAAGTTTTTCCTTCACATCTTCTTTAGGATTTGGTACACTTCTTAAAAGTCCCCATGTATAAGGATGTTTTCCTCTGTAGAATATATCTTCTGTAGTTCCTGTCTCTACTATTATTCCGCCGTACATTACATTTATTCTAGAACAAACATCTGCAACAACCCCTAAGTCATGAGTTATTAATATAATGGCCGTATGGAGTTTTTCTCTTAAATCTTTCATTAAATCTAGAATTTGAGCTTGAATTGTAACATCTAATGCTGTTGTTGGTTCGTCTGCAATTATAAGCTTTGGTTCACAAATTAAGCTCATAGCTATCATTGCTCTTTGTCTCATACCTCCTGAAAATTCATGTGGGTATTGTTTCATTCTCTTTTCAGGACTTGGTATTCCAACTAGTCCAAGCATCTTTATAGCTTCCTTTTTAGCTTCTGCCTTGCTAATCTTTCTATGTTTTAATAATGGCTCCATTAATTGATCGCCTATTGTAAATACTGGATTTAATGATGTCATAGGGTCTTGGAATATCATTCCTATATCATTGCCTCGTATAGTTTCCATTTGAGACTCTTTAACGTTTGAAATATCTTTACCGTCAAAGTATATTTGTCCGCCCGAAATTCTCCCATTACTATCCAGTAATCTCATAATTGACATCATAGTAACACTTTTACCACAGCCAGATTCTCCAACTATTCCTAACGCTTCTCCTTTTTCCAAGTAAAAAGATACACCTCTTACTGCATGTACTTCACCAGCACCAATTTTAAAGGAAGTTTGCAAATTTGTTATGTCTAATAATTTTTCCATTATTCTTTCTTCCCCCTATCTCTTGTTTTTAGGATCTAATGCCTGACTTAATCCATCACCCACAAGGTTAAATGCTAATATTATTATACAAATCGTTACTGCTGGAAATATTAATTGAGTTGGATATGAATAAATTACCTGCATTGCCTCATTTGCTAATGTACCAAGAGATGCCCTAGGTGCTGCAATTCCAAGACCGATGAAACTTAAAAATGCTTCTGTAAATACAGCTTCAGGAATTAATAAAGTTAATGTAACCATAATTGAACCTATACAATTTGGAATTAAGTGCCTTATTAAAATCCTAGTATTTGAAGCACCTAATGACTTTGCTGCAAGAACAAATTCCTGTTGCTTAAGTTGAAGTATATCTCCTCTTACTATTCTAGCCATTCCAATCCAGTAAGATATTGAAAGTGCCAATACAATTGTAAGAAGACCACTTCCGCTTGATCCTGGTTTATTTAAAATAGCCATAATTATTATTACATATATAGTTAATGGAATTGCATATATTATATCAATTATTCTCATTAATATATTATCTATCTTTCCACCAAAGAAACCAGCTATTCCACCATAGAATACTCCTATAACTAAGTTTATAACAGCTGCTAGTACTGCAATAATTAGTGAATATCTAGCTCCATAAAAGTTTCTAACAAACAAATCTCTTCCAAGATTATCTGTTCCAAACCAATGCTCTGCTGAAGGTGTTAGATTAGTTTGTGCTAAATCATTAGCTGCATAATCATATTTTGATAGCATTGGAATAAAAATAGCTCCAAGGACTACAATTACTATTACAGCAAGTGATATAATGGCAAATTTATCTTTTTTTAGTCTCATCCAAGCATCTTTCCAATAACTAATGCTCGGTCTAACTATAACTGCAATTTTCTTTTCGTCTTCGCTTAGAGAAGTAAATAAATCCTTTTCTATTTTCAATTCATTTCCCATTCTTCTTTCCTCCCTAAACTTCTGTATCTTCTAATTTTATTCTTGGATCAATTAGTACATATACTAAATCTACAAAGAAAGCAAAAAATACTAACATTGTTCCATAGAACGCAGTTACTCCAAGTAACATAGTATAATCTCTATTTGTAACTGATTGTACAAATTCATTTCCAAGACCTGGAATAGCGAAAATCTTTTCTACTATAAAACTTCCTGTCAATATGCTTGCTATAAGTGGCCCAACATATGTAACTACTGGAATTAACGAATTTCTTAATGCATGTTTAAATATAATTGTGAATTTGCTTAACCCTTTAGCTTTAGCTGTTCTGATATAGTCAGCTTTCAATACATCGATTAATTTACTTCTTGTAAGTCTTGTAACAAATGATAGAGATAATGCAGATAATGCTATACATGGCATTATACAATTCTTCCAGTCACTGAAGCCTGTTGCTGGTAACAATCCAAGTTCAACAGCAAATACATATATTAAAACTGCTCCAATTACAAAACTTGGTATAGTCGTACATAATGTTGCTAAAAATACTATCAATTTATCTGGCCATCTTCCACTTTTAAGCGCTGCAAGAACACCAAAAATTATACCACCTACCACAGCTATTCCTACTGCTATTATTCCGATCTTAGCAGATGCTGGGAAAGATTTAGCTATAGCATCTGTTACTCCTCTTCCCTTAAAAGTCATTGATTCACCGAAATCTCCTTGAACCACATTTTTTAAGTACATTGCATATTGTTCTAGTACCGGCTTGTCCATTCCATACTTAGCTTCCATATTTGCTTTAATTTCTGGCGTCATTTTTTCACCATCAAATGGTCCTCCCGGCATAAGTCTCATTAGAAAAAATACTATTGTGATTATAGCCCATATTGTTACTAGGCTTATAAGAAACCTTTTTCCAATATATTTCAACATATATTTCTCTCCTTCTTCTTTATTTTACATAGTTTTATTATTTAATATTTGGAAAATATGTATGATTATTTAAAATTATTAATGAAATTTTAAATATTTTCTGTTTTCTTGGAAGCGCTTCCACATTCGCTTAAAAATTTCAATATATTATGGCAATGGAGTCATTAAACAAAACTAAAATGTCTAATAACTCCGTTGTTATCTATTTATCAATATTTAATTTTTACTCCATAAAATTTAATTTATTCTCAATATAATACTATAATAATAATCTTATTCTCTAAAAATGTCAATATTATATTTGAAATAGATAATATCAACTTTATATAAATTTCATAAAATATTACTATTATAATTAACTAAATATATGAATTATAAATCTAGATATTCGTGATTTTAACTAGTTTTTAGACGTTAATATAATAATCTTTTAACTATAAAGTTATAACTTATTTTTATATTATAATTAACTATAAATTTTTCCCCATTCAAAAGATATAGATCACTTTTTTATTAAATTCTATATCTTTTTTTCTTTACTTAGTCAATTCCTACTCACTTAGAAACCTTTTATTAGTGAGTTTGTATAACAAATTTTTCACTTGTTTGTAAACTTCACTAATATTACATTCTAATAAATTAGCTAAAAGTCCATTCAATACTTTAATTTCTCTATTATGATTATCTGTACATTCATAAGCCTTCAGCATTTCCATTAACGTCATATAAAATTCTCTATACTTAGCCGTATTATACCCTTTTATTAATGGCTGCTTAATTACATATAAATCCTCCCCACCTGTATTTGCAAAAGCAATTTCTGAGTAACTTCCAGCTAAAAGAAAGTCATCTAATATCTGACTACTCATAGCCATTTCCTTGTTTATAATATTTTTATAGCTTGTAAATATTATTTCAACAGCTTTTAAGGAAAAAAGCCTAGTATATTCAGTTGCTCTGGGAGATAAATACGATTCAACGGCATGAATTAATACATTTATAGAACTACTTATAAGTGTGTCTAGTGGTAATTTGCTTAACAATTCTGTTATCATAACTGTACTATCAGCATATAATTCATCTGCAACAAGGCTCATTTTCATATCATTTTCTTTTAACTCTAATACTGAAATATTATTTACTTCACTTCCGATACCAAGTCTAGTTGGAACTAGTACTAATTCTTTTTCTTTAATTATTTCTAACTTATGATTGTATAAATCTATAACTGGAGAAATATTTTTTAAAGAAAATATTTTCCCTATCTCTAAAATACACTTCTCACCAATAGCAATAATCCTTTCATGAGATATTCTTCTAACATGTTCATACATACTCTCAACGATATCATCAGACGTATTTCCAATTCCATAATTCTCTTTAAATAGGACTGCTGCTTCATTTACATTAAACTTCAAGCAATTATTGTATATTTCTTTTCCTGTAATTATCAGATCATCTTTGCCTATATGAAATTCCTTACAAAAAGTTTTACAATCATTATATTTATATATCACAGGACCTAGCATTAATTGTCTCATAAGCACATATCTCCTTACCATTAAAAAAATGCTATATACATTGATATATAGCATCTTTACTTCTAAATATTAAATTCCTTTTTTGTATCTTCCAATGCTGCATCCATTCTCTCAATAACATTATCCATATCTTTTTTTGAAATAACAGCTGCCGGTTCAAAACGGATGCATTTAGAATTTACTAAAGTTCCTGCAGTCATAACGCCTCTTTTAAATAACCCTTTAGCGACAGAGTATCCTATATCACTTTCACGAAACTCTACTGCTAACATAAGTCCAGTACCTCTTACCTCATTTATAACTGTAGGATACTTCTTCCATAACATTTCTAACCCTGACTTTAAATATTCACCTTTTTCTTTACATTGTCCTGGGACATCATTTTCTAGCATATATTTTATTGTAGCAAGCGCTGCTGAACAGCAAACTGGATTCCCCCCAAAAGTTGGTGATCCTAAAAGCCATGGATTGTCCACTAATTCTTCTGTCCACATTTTAGGTCTGCATATAATACCTGTTATTGGCATTATTCCTCCACCAAACGCCTTACCAAAAGTCATGATATCAGGAGTTACACCTTCGGCTTCGCACCTCCACATTGTTCCAGTCCTGCCCATTCCAGTCTGAATTTCATCAAATATTAATGCAACTCCGTATTCATCACATATTTCACGAACTTCTTGTAGATACCCATCTGGCGGAATAATAATTCCAGCCTCACCTTGTATTGGTTCAAGTATAACAGCAGCAACCTTTTCTCCTACTGCATAAAGATTACTTATAGCTTTCCTCATATCTTCTGCATTGCCGTACTCAACGTGTTGAACTTGCTGTACCATTGGTGTATACGGTACTCTATATGTGCTTTTTCCCCCCATTGAAATAGCTCCCATTGACTTACCATGGAAAGCCCCTACTGTTGAAATATACCATCTTCCACCTGTAGCAATTCTTGCAAGCTTTAATGCCATTTCTACTGCTTCTGCCCCACCATTAGTAAAAAAGCAATATTCTAAATCTCCAGGAGTAATTTCAGCAACCGCTTTAGCAAGATATCCTCTTAATGGATCTAATAATTCTTGTGAATGTAATGCTTGATGATCTAGCTGTGCTTTTACAACATCAAGTATTTCCTCATTTCTATGCCCACATGTATAAATTCCAAATCCACCTAGGCAATCTATAAATTCTTCTCCATATAATCCTGTACAATAGGCTCCCTGATCTGTCCATTCTACAACTGCTGCATTTGTTGATACTGATTTTCTGTATTTAAGCCATCCTGGACTTACATAGTTATCAAAATAATTTATTGTATCCCTTGTAATTGATTCTTTTTCCTCGTTTGTTAATCCATCACTTTTTATATATCCTATAACTTTGTTTAAATCTTCAATAATTTGTTCTCTTTGTGCCATAATAATTACTCCCTTTCTAAAATTAAAACGACGCATTACAATGATTTTAAATCAGTAATACGTCGTTGTATTTAATCTATTTTCTTTATTGATATTATTATAAATCAAATGCCCTAATTAAAACAATTCTCTCAATGTACGGTTATTGCATTATTTTAGAAGTACATATACTACTTTATAAGTATCTTCTTTCCTTGTTAGTATATACTTACAATAATATTTAAGTATTATAACCGCATGTACAATTTATGTAATTTATGGTAAAATACCTTTAATAATCTCGCATATTTATAGAATATTTATGTAGATATAAATATTAGTAATATATAGTTATGGAAGGTATCTATATGCAAAATAATGAATTTCTATTAATAAATAATATAATTTATCAGATATATAGCATTCCGGATTTTGACACAATGAAAATAACATTTTTGAACCTACTAAAAATGTTAATTCCTAATACGGCCTCCAGTATTTTAATGGCTGACCATACTAATTCGAAGAACTTGGTATGCGATCCCATCTGTGTCCCTGAGGTTTACTCAGATACTGAAAAAAATTACCTTTTAAATGAAGATGAAGATTATACTCGTTGGGTAATGTTGAGTGGACAATGTCTACTTATTCGTGAAAGCGATTTAATGCCTGAAGAAGAGAGAGTAAAAACAGTACTATATAAGAAATGCTACGAGCCATTTAGGCTTCATTACTCATTACAATTAAATCTCGTATATAATGATTTATTTTTAGGAGTTCTCACAATTTATCGTAGACGAGAAGAAGGAGATTTTACCTCTGATGAGATGTTCATTGTAAAGGCCTTTAGCGATCATCTCAATCTTCGCTTCTATGAATATTATACAAAGGATTCAAAAAATTCTTCCAATATATCTTTCTCTATGGCAAATCTAGCCTCGAAGTATAATTTAACTAATCGAGAAGTAGAAGTTTTACAATTAATTTTTCAGGATATGAATAATGATGAAATTGCGAACAAACTTTATATAAGTGGATATACACTAAAAAAACACATTCAGAATTTATACCGCAAATTCAATGTGTCTACTAAATGGAACTTATTAAAATTTAGAGAATAACTGAATACTTAAAGTGAACGCTAGCAACAAAAATAGAATATATGTGTTTACTCTGGTTCTTAGAAGATTTTGCTGGTTGTGATGAACACTCCGTAAATACATATATTCTATTTCTTTGTTTAGTGTAAATTTAAATTAAATCATATTTAGTCAAGTATTTTTATACCAAATTTAGTGTTCGTACCAGCCAATTGGTCCTGGGGTTAAATTGATGTTTATTTGCTTTATTTCTTGGTATTCTTCTAAACCGTGGACACCTAGTTCTCTACCATATCCACTCATTTTATATCCTCCCCATGGTGCTTCGTTGAAAGTTGGATTATAACAATTAATCCACGTGATACCTGCTCTAATTTCCTTTATTACTTTTAATGCTCTAGTTCCATCTGATGTAAATACTGCTCCTGCCAAACCATATACGGTATCATTTGCTAATGCTATAGCTTCTTCTTCTGTTTTAAATGTTTGTATTGTCACAACAGGTCCAAAGATTTCTTCTTTTACAATTGTCATATCTGAAGTACAGTTATCAAAGATAGTTGGTCTAACATAATAGCCTTCTGCACATTCCCCTTCTGTATATCTTTTACCACCACAAACTAGAGTTGCACCTTCTTTTTTACCTATCTCAATATATTTTAATACTGTTTCCATATGCTCCTTCGAAACTAATGGCCCCATGTCAGGATTATTTACCGGATTACCTATAGTCATTGCATTAGCCTTTTCTGAAAGACGTGCAACAAATTTATCTTTAATTGATTCTTCAATAATAATACGTGAACCTGCTGAGCAAACTTCTCCTTGATTAAAAAATATACCAACCATGGCCCATTCAACAGCTCCTTCAAAGTCAGCATCAGCGAAAATAATATTTGGAGATTTCCCCCCAAGTTCTAGCCCAACTTTTTTAAGATTTCCTATAGCAGCTCTTGCAATACTTTGTCCTACTTCTGTGCTTCCTGTGAAAGTAACCATGTCTACATCATTACTTCCAGCTATTTCCTGACCTACAGTTCCACCTGAACCTAATACTAAATTAACACATCCTTTTGGGAGTCCTATTTCATCAAATATTTCAAATAACGCAATTGTTGATAAAGGAGTGTTTGAACTAGGTTTAAATACGATACTGTTTCCTGCTGCGATTGCTGGTGCAAGCTTCCAAACAGCCATTAAAAATGGATAGTTCCAAGGAGTAATCTGTCCGCAAACTCCCACTGGTTCATGCATTGTATATGAATGCATTTGTCCAAAGCTATCATTTACATCATAAACGCCACCATATGGTTTAGTAATTAATCCTGAATAATATCTAAAACAGTGAATTCCATCGTCAACATCCCCCTCAGCCTCACGAAGAGGCTTTCCATTGTCTATTGTATCGAGCATCGCAAATTTATCTCTTTTTTCTGCTATCTTATCTGCAATTTGTAAAAGAATATCAGCACGAGCTTGTGCATTCATTCTCCTCCATTCACCTTTTCCATAAAAAGATTCTTTTGCAGCTGCAATTGCTAGCTTAGTATCCTCAATCCCGCCTTCTGCTGTCTTCGCAATTACTTGTCCATTAGCTGGATTTATTACATCTCTCGTCTTTTTAGAAATAGCTTCTACCCATTCACCATTGATGTACATCTTTTTAATTTCCATAATATCTCTTCCTCTCATTTAATTAATATAAGATCTCTCAACTTATTTTTGCCAACAATTTATTTCGCTGTGAATTTCACAGATTAATTTCTATTAACAATTAATTTCAAAGTCTAATAAATATCTGTAAATCCTGATTTCTTAAGCATATTCTGAAGAATATATATGGTAAAGAATACTTATTCTTAAGAATATTTATGGTAATATTCCGAAGAATATATATTCTAATATTCTCAAGAATATTTGTGGTAGACCTTATTAGTTTATTCCATACTTCTCATTGCTCCCAATTCCACATAAGACACTTATCTTTAATAGTTTTCCCTGCACTTATATCCAATACTTGTTTCCCTTTTACTGTCATAACTCCATTTACAAAAACATATTCAATGCCTTCTGGCCTTGTGTCTGTACCTCCAAAGCATGGATAATCTGCTTTATCTTCTATTATTTTTGCATCAAATATTAAAATATCTGCATCAGCTCCAACTCCAATAAATCCTTTATTTATTAATCCTAAGCGTTTTGCCGGCATATATGTGCATCGTCTTATAGCATCTATTAAAGTGATTCTATTCTGCTCTCTTACCATAGTTTTAAAAAATTTAGGATATGTCCCTGCATCTTGGGGATGACCTGGAACTCCATCATCGTATAATGTCCCCGCATCTGTAGAAATCATTACATAAGGTTTTTCTAGGATTTCAAATACTTCATATTCCTCTCCTACCATGCCTATTCCGGTATCATCCGGATAATTTCGTCTAAGTTCTTCATACATTTCTTTGGTTAATCTCTTACCTTTATATTTACCAGTCCCAGCTATTAAGCTGCTATAATCGCATCCCCACTTTTCTATGCAGCCTTCATCAAAAACAGCACTTCCAATGGAAGTCGCAAATCCACTATACAATCCACTATCTACGGATATATCTAGCCCTTCGGCTAAAGCTTCTTCTATCATATGAAGAGCTTCTGTTGCCATTCCCATTCCAAACTGGTAGGTTAGATGAGATATATTTACAGCTGCACCTGTTTTTCTAGTTATATCAATAGCTTCTCTTAAGCTAGAAAGGCCACCATAAGAGTCTGACCTTGTATGAATTGATACTAACTTTCCATACTTAGCTGCAACTTTTGCTAGTTCTAATACTTCCTTCCTTGAGCTTCCAGGAACATATTCAAGTCCGAATGATAATCCGCTGACTCCAAATTCAAATGCTTCTCCAAGGATAACCTTCATCTTTTCAATTTCTTCATCACTGGATGATTTATATCTATCAGTAACCCCAACTTGTTCTCTCAGAGTAGTATGTCCAATTTGTTCTATTTGATTGATTAAAAAACTATCATACTTATTGTAGAATTCCTTAATATTTTCTGGAGACATTCCACAATTACCATTGTATACTGTAGTAACTCCCATCGCTGCTAACACTCTAGCACAATCTAAATTACCTTCTACATGAGCATGAATATCTATAATACCTGGACATACTATTTTGCCACTTACATCTAATTCAATGTTACCTGCCATCTCTTCTCTTGTTATAGCTTTTATTTTTCCATTTAGGATTCCAATATTAGCAACAGTACTCTTTTTTCGCTTTGGATCTATTATAGTTCCATTTTTAATCACAACATTATACATCATCACTAACTCACCCTTTTCATAAAGTTATTTACCTTTCATGCCTTATTAGCTTTAGGCACGTGAAAATAAATAATGGGAAAATTATAATGTTCCACTATTTTTTTATTGCGCCTTAAGCTTCTTAACTTGGAATACAGTATTTAGCGCAATAATTATAATAGTTATAATCATTATTACTGTAGATAAAGCATTTACCTCTGGCGTTACCCCTGTCTTCACCATTGAGAAAATTTTAAGTGGAAGTGTTGTACTTCCTGGTCCAGCTGTAAAGAAGCTAATTACAACATCATCAATAGATAATGAAAATGCCAGCATAGCACCAGATAAAACTCCTGGCATTATGAGAGGTAACGTTACTCTCCAGAAAGTCACAATCCTATTTGCTCCTAAATCCATAGCTGCTTCTTCAAGATATTTATCAAATCCAGCAAGTCTTGCTCTTACTGTTATTACAACAAAAGGAATACTGAAAGTAATGTGAGATAAAGTAATACTAATTAATCCTAAAGGAATACTAAGAACTGAATATATTGAAAGTAGAGCAATACCAAGTACTACTTCTGGAATTACTATAGGGATGTATAATAATTTATCTATTACATCTCTTCCTCTAAATCTGTATTTACTTAATCCTATAGCGCCAATAGTTCCTATAATAGTTGAAATAATAGTACTTATAATCCCAATAATCAAAGTATTTGAAAGCGCCTCCATTAAAGTTCTATTTCTGAAGAAGGTCCCATACCATTGAAAAGTGAAATTTTCGAAAGTAATATTTAACTTTGAGGTATTAAATGAAAAAATAATTACATAGAAGATAGGAAAATATAAAAATAAGAAAATAAGATAAATATAAATATTTTTGAATATTCTAGATATATTCTTTTTCTGCATCTTTGTCATTTTACATACCTCCTAAGTCGTCCATATTACCACCTGACTTTTGGTATAACCATACAAGTACCAAAGTAATTACAATTAAAAATATTGAAATCGCTGATCCGAGTGGCCAATTCCTGGCAGTTATAAATTGAGTTCTAATAACATTACCAATTACTTGGGTTTTACTTCCTCCAAGTAAATCGGTAACAAAGAAATATCCTAATGAAGGAATAAATACTAGAATACTGCCTGCAAATATTCCCGGCATCGTAAGTGGTAAGGTAACTTTTATAAAAGAAGTAATAGGTTTTCCTCCTAAATCACTGCAGGCTTCCAAAAGTGATTTATCCAATTTTTCGATTGAACTATATAACGGTAGAATCATAAACGGTAATAACATATATACTAGACCTATCATAACGCCCGTTGTATTGTATACTAGTTGAAGTGGCTCATTAATTAACCCCAATTTCAACAATAGTGAATTAATAATACCATCCTTACGGAGTAAGTTGATCCATCCAAAAAGTCTAATTAATGAACTTACTAAGAAAGGAACTATTACCATGGCCATAAAAACAGTCTTCTTTATAGTTGTTTTTTGAGCTATAAAGTAGGTAAATGGATATGCAATGACTATACAAATTATAGTCGCAAACGCCGAAATTAAAAGTGATTCACCAAATACCTTTAAATATAACGGATCGAATACCTGTATAAAATTATTTAGAGTAAATCCAATAACAACCCCACCATAAGCTCCTTTATTCATAAAACTCATAGCAAAGACATAAATAAAAGGAATAGCTACTAATAAAATCATCCATGAGGAAACTGGACCAACTGTGGTTATAAGAGGCATGTTTATTTTCTTTTTACTTTTCATTTAAGCACCTCCTTATTTTGTTTGGTTCTCTACTGTAAATACTGGATTATCTACAACATTAAAGACTTCTTGACTTTGTGATTTAATAACAACGGCATCTTCCTTTTCCCAATATACATATACTTCTGAGCCTATTGGCAGTAATTCCACTTTTGGAGTAGTATTCATCTTTATCTCCATTCCTGTTGGAAGCATAATTATTGTTTTATTAACATTCCCAATATAGACATGCTCTTTTACTTTTCCTACAAGAGTAAATCCTTCTATCTGTTCCTTAGATAATTTTATATTTTCAGGCCTTACTAGAACATAAATTATTTCATTATCCATAACCTGAGAATCCAATACTATAGCATCTCCATTTTCTAATTTTACTTTTAATACATCATTTCCAGCCTTATTTGCAACTCCATAAAAAATATTAGATTCTCCAATAAAATCTGCTACAAATTTAGATTTCGGTTTTTCATATATTTCTTTTGGAGTTCCTATTTGCTCTAAATCTCCTCCATACATAATTGCGATTCTATCGCTCATTGTAAGGGCCTCCTCTTGGTCGTGAGTGACATAAATAAATGTAATTGCTAACTTTTTTTGGAGACGCTTCAATTCAAATTGCATTTGCTTTCTCAACTTTAAATCTAGAGCTCCTAGCGGCTCATCTAGTAGCAAAACCTTCGGCCTATTTATAAGAGCTCTTCCTATTGCAACCCTTTGTTTTTGACCGCCTGATAACTGATCTGGTTTTCTATTTTCAAATCCCACTAGCTGAACTAGCTCAAGGATTTCTGTAACACGCTGTTTAATTTCTGCTTTATTAACTTTCTTGACTGATAATCCAAAAGCCAAATTGTCATAAATGGTCATATGAGGGAATAGTGCATAGTTTTGGAAAACTGTATTTACTTCTCTCTCATATGGTTCAGTGCTTTGAACCTCTTCACCTTCAATATAAATGCTTCCGCTAGTAGGTGTTTCAAAACCTGCTATCATCCTCAAGGTTGTGGTTTTACCACAACCTGAGGGGCCAAGCATAGTTAAAAATTCACCTTTTTTTATGTCAATAAATAAATCTCTAACTACATGATTATCTCCGTATTTTTTATTTATATTATCTATTCTTACGATAACCTCAGACATTTAATCCCCTCCAAAGTCTTATTTTTCACCCTTATCCTTTAAACTTAGTCCATAAGTCAGTTATTTTTGAAACATTTTCTCCAATATCTTGTAAACCTTGACTCTTCTTCATTTCAGCTTCTGGGATATTCATAATATTGTTATTTTTAAATTCTTCTCCTAAAACTTCTTTAGCTTCCTTGTTTGGATTTACATATGGGAAAGTCTTTGAAATAGTAGCACTTACTTCTGGATCTAATATATAGTTCATTAGTAAGTCTGCATTCTCAGAATTCTTAGCTCCGTTTACTTTCATCATCATATCAAATGTGAAATAAATACCTTCTTCTGGATAAACCACTTTAATTGCTGGATTCTCCTTAGCTGCCAAAGCACATTCACCGCCGTAAACAAGGCCTAATGAACATTCACCATTTAATAATAATGTCTTTGGACTATCACCGTTAAATGCATGGATATTTGGTTTTAGTTGTGTTAAAAAGTCTTCTGCTTTCTTTAATCCTTCATCACTTGTATCATTTATCTTATATCCATTTGTCATTAATCCAATACCAACAATTGGCCTAGCATCTTCAACTACAACCATTGTATCTTTATATTTAGGGTTTAATAAATCCTTGTATGATTTTATATTATCCTTAATTTTATCTGTATTAACTGCGATTAATATGCTTGTACCTAAATAAGGAATACTATATTCATTTTTTGGATCATTTGCTTCATGTAAATATTGCTCATCAATATTTTTGAAGTTCTCTATTTTACTTGTATCTAATTTTTGAATCAAATCTTGAGACTTTAATATATTAATATCTTGAGCCGGGCCAATAATCATATCATATGTCCCTTTACTTCCTGACTTAACTTTTGCAAGCATTTCATCTGGATCGGTAAATGTAGTCATATTAACTGTAACTCCATACTTTTCTTCAAAACCCTTTAGGACGTCATCTGGTAGATATTCGGACCAACAGATAACATTTAATTCCTTACTTTCACCAGAATTTTCACCTGCACTTCCATTAGAAGTTGATTGAGTATTCGAACCACATCCAGATAAACTCATTGTTGCCATACATCCTATTGTTATACTTAATATAAGCTTCTTTAATATACCTTTTATCATCTAAATCACTCCTCTAAATAAAAATAGCTTTTATGCTTATAATTTCCTAACTCTTCCATAGTGATCTAAAACAAAAAAGTGCATAAAGATATTCATACCTTTATGCACCTTTGCATCTAAATATTTATAATTATAAAGCCTTACTTCCTCTTTCACCTGTCCTAATACGAACAACTTGTTCTATATTTCTAACGAAAATTTTTCCATCTCCAACATTTCCAGTTCCTACCTTATCTATTACTGATAAGATAATATCTTCTATTATATTGTCATCTACTACTGCCTCAACTTTAATTTTGGGTAGTAAATTTATATTTGTCTTTAACCCTTTAATTTCATTTACACCTTCTAATGAACCTCTTTGAGTTCCACATCCCATTGCAGTTGATATTGTCATTCCACCACAGTGATATTCATCCAAAATACTTTTAATAATTTCTAATTTTTCTGGTCTTATAATTAATACTATTTCTTTCATAACCTCTCTCCTCCCTTATTGCAAAATTATATACAAACTTCATTCTAGCCAACTCTTCACTACTTCTTGTGAATAATATACTATCAAAATCTTTTTATAACAATTCACCAAAAACACCATTTTAATTATCTTTTTTAATATATGGATACTTCTAAAGTAGTATTATCATCCTCTTTCTTTAACCATCTTAAATAGCTGAACTCTATTTTTAATGCCTAGTTTTCTATATATATTAAGTACATGTTTCTTTAATGTATTATTTGTAATACATAATTTATTACTAATTTCACTATTCTCTAATCCATTCATTAGTTCGCATAGCACTGCTTCTTCTCTTTTAGTTAATCCATAAGTATCTACACACTGAGAAATAGATATTTTTTCTCCACCCATGGAATTATTATTTAGATCCTGATATAACCTAAATGCTAAGTGTTCTTTAATAATATCAAGCACAAAAGAATCTTCATATATAAAATCCTCTTTTCCTTTTAGTCTAAAAAAACATACTACACCAACAAACTGATTTTTATGTGCCAATATCATATTTAGTGTATGATGCCAATTGTTAGGTTCGAAGTACTTCTTATAATATTCTGTCTCTACTCTCTTTTTCTCTGAAATAATATCACTTTCTCTATATACTTTACTTTTACCACCAAACATTAATCCCCTGCTATAATCTATGCTGTCATACTTGTCCATATAATTTTCATCTGCTCTAGGCTTGTAATTATAAAATACTGGTTTAACTAATGTATGACTATTTAATTCTGATGCAATATAAAAATCAGCACTATCAAAATCTAAAACTAAAGCCATCTGAGTAAGGAAATTTTTTCGCATAGTAGTAGAATTCTCAATAGAATTAATCTGATATACTATATTGTTAATAACCATCCAATCATTTGTTTCTAAACTACGCATCTGATAAAACTTCCTTTCCTAAGGTATTAAATAATATAAAATAAGAGGCATATGTAATTCTCTTAATGAGATATTTACATATGCCTCTTTGCACATATCAATTTACTTATACATTATTTTACTCTTTCACTATTCGCCTTTCAACATTATCATTTGATTATTTTTTATACTAAACATACTCCTTTAGGAGTACATTTAAAGTAATTATAAAGTTATATTTTAATTTTCTTCATCAAAATATAATACTGATTCAGTTTCTCTACAATATTTAACACACATACATTGTGCTAATTTTCTTGGGCATTTATAACATAAACAAGTCAGATCCTTTCCATTACATCTTCCTTGCTTTAGTTCTCCACAATCTCCACAATTTACTCCATTTCCTGCTGGCATAATAGTATCACTACTCCTTTAACTTTATACTTACATTATTATTAACTCAAAATTAATGAATGTCAAATTATAAGCTATTATTAAATAAAATATTTTTATGCTAATACAACTAATTCATAAAATTATATATATGTTACAAAATGCATTAACTATACGTCTATAAAGTATTTCATAAATAAATAGATAGCTTTTTTGAAAAGCTATCTATTTTTCCCTTAAAACATATATGATCTCATTTACCAAATCCCTATTCTATCTCCCGGCTTAACATACATACCATCTTTTTCAGTAATTCCATATGTGTCGTAAAACTTTTGAAATTGTGGTAGAACTGCATTTACTCTAACTTTATTAGGCGAGTGAACATCTATAACTAATGCATATGTTGCATATTCTTTTGTTGTTATCTGCCTCCAAGTAACTGCATAACTTTCAAAAAATGCTTTATAATTTGCATTGCTCATTTCACCTAATATATCTAGGAGACATGATACTCCACCTATATCTGCAATATTTTCTCCCACTGTAAGATTACCATCTAACTTTTCACCAGGCATTACTTCAATCTGACTATAAAAATTTGCAACCTTTTGAGTTTTTTGCATAAATTCTTTATAATCTTCTTCGGTCCACCAATTATTAAGGTTACCATCAGAATCATATTGAGCTCCAGTATTATCAAAAGCATGACTAATTTCATGACCAATAATGACTCCGATTCCCCCTAAATTAGCTTCCTTAGCTGCATTTACGTCATAAAAATGGCCTTGAATTATTCCTCCTGGTATAATAATTGAATTTTCTGTTGCACTATAAAAAGCATTAACTGTTTGAGGTTTAAACTGATCTTCATCTTTATCCACTGATTTGTTTATTTTATTAAACATCTTATCACGTTCAAATATTCTAAGTGTCATTGCATTTTGGAAAAGTGATCCACCTTCTTCGTATGACTTAATATCTAATTTTGAATAATCATCCCAACTATCAGGATATGCTATTTTTATCTTTAACTTATCTAGCTTATCAATGGCATTTTTCTTAGTTTGGCTACTCATCCAATCAAGATTATTAATTCGCTTTTTATAAACTTCTATAATATCCTTTGTTATGGCTTCTACATCCTTTTTAGTCTTTTCAGAAACATATTTTTCAGAATAAAGTCTTCCAATATCCATTCCCATCATAGAATTTACATTGTCAACGGCCTCTTCTTCTCTTGATACATTACCCGTTATGCCCAACATATTACTTGCATATTCTTTATTGGCATTTTCAAAATCTTCACTTAAATAATTTGATGCATATAGCAAATTAACTATTTCAACATAATTTTTGATGAGAGGTAAATTTTCTTGATTATATAATTTATTAAATGCTTTCAACCATTCTGGATCTTCTAAAATAATCTTATTAGCTTTGTCTATTCCCATATAATTCATAATATCCGGTAGATCTAAATTGGGAGCTAAATTATTTAGTTCTGCTACTGTATATACATTGTATTCTTCATCAATCAAATTCTTGGTTGTAGCCTTTTCTTGCTTTCCTCTAATACACGGAGCTACCATCTCTTCAAATTTAAACATATCATCAACTTTTTTTTGAGCTTCTTGTTGCGTATAACCACTTAACATCAATATTTTATTATAATAATCTCCTGTTAACTTACGCTCTTTTTTGCTATTCTCTGTTGGATTAGTATATTCGTCTGAATTTCCTAAACTAAGAGCTGTGGGACTTATATAAAGTATATTTGTTTTCACATCTTTTATATCTTTTTCTACAGAAAACTTTATTGTTGAGTTTAATATCCCCTTATCTTTCCACATCTTAGTAATATCTTCTATTGTTCTTATTGATTTGATTTCATCTAAATTTTCTTTCACAGGTTTTATTCCGTCTCTATTTCTAGCCTCTACATTTAAAGTGTTATTATAAATATTTATTATTTTCTTCTCATCACTATTTTCTTTATATATATCCTTATTAATCAGCAAATTATTAATTATATCTTTGATTTGCTCTGTCACTTTATTCTCAACATCATCAAAAGTAGAAGCAGTAGATTTCCCATCTTCGATTTTAGCATTTTTAATCCAATCACTATTTACTGCATCATAAAAGTCATCATTCAATTTTACGTCTTGACCATTGTTTGAAATCGATGATTCCTCTGCCATTGCAATATTATATGATCCATTAGACACAATCAGTATAAATGCTACTATACTTGATAAGATGCTTAATTTTTTAATTTTTTTCATTGCTATACCTCTCTTCTAGGATAGTTTTTTATAATTAGAGTTTATAACCTACTAGTAGCCTCTATTTATATTACATGTGCAGTAATATTTATTATGTTTCACTAATAAAAACTATTTCCTAGCCCCTTTAACTTATAAATTCTTAATGATTCGGCTTGTCCGGATAAATATATCCATATAAATAATTAGTATCATATATTTCTCTATACCTAAAAGTCACACCATTCCAAGTTGATTCTGATATATAAATTTTACCACCATCTATTTTCTCAACTATTGCTACGTGGCCATCACCTCCAGAATTAGGCATATTAGATTTCCAAACTGCAATAGCTCCTATCCTAGGTTGAGAACCATACTGATATTTACCACTTTTTTGATTTGCGTCCCACCATTCATAGGCATTTCCTATAAATCCTGCATCACTTGGCTTTACTCCTGTAATTTCCCAAGCTCGTCCCCAAGCATACCATGTACAATTTCCTTTAATCGGTTTCCCTCCACTATAAAATGGTGGTGAAAGTTTAACTTTATAAAAAAGATTATCATCAGAATAGTAATACTTATTATCTGTACTTGGCTGTGTATTCCTTATCTCACTAAGTGAACTACTGACTGCATTAGAATTTTTATTATCTACTGACGAAGTGTCTGCACTGGAGTTAGATATATTAGAAGGACTTGTACTATTAGGTGTATCATCTTTAGGTTTGTTAAAAGTAACCCATTTAGAGCTTACCCATCCCTTTTTTCCATTTATTATTATAGGATAGAATCCATTCTTTTCACTATCAACAATTTTGATCTGTGCACCTCTATATATATTATCAATTATATCTGATGAAGTTGATGCATCTGATCTAACATTTAATGAATCATTATTGGTTGAAACATATGCCACACGGGAACCGGTGTCATCCTTTACACCATTTACATTCTCTGATCCGCTTTCTATTTGTTCAGTATTAATAGTACTATTTAACATTTTGCCGCTGTCAGAGAAACTATAAACTTTGCCATCAATTCCTAATGTCCCTGTTTCCATTTCTCCACTAAAATTAGTAAAATACCAAGTACCATTGTCGTTTATCCATCCTATGCTCATTGACCCATCATTGTTAAAGTGATACCATTTCCTATCAATATTCTTCCAACCTATATTCATTTCTCCACTACTCGATAAGTTGTACCACTTTCCACTATCATTAAGCCATCCTGTTTTCATTATTCCGTCTGCATTAAAATAATACCACTTTTGATCAATTTCTTTCCAACCAGTAGTTTTAACATCTCCATCTGACCAACTCCAATTATTGTTCTTATCACTAATCCATTTAGCTGATACTGATACATAACACATGTTTGTTACCATTAGAGTTGTCATTCCCGTTATTATAATCTTTTTAAGAAATTCTTTGTTCACTTGCTTTTCCCCTTCATAAATTATTTCTTATACGTAACTCATCATATACTCTTTTATTGTTTATACATAAAAAAATCACTACGTTAGTTTCAATATAAAACTAATCTCAATAAGTTAAAAAAGTCACCCCATTGGAAAATAAATAATACTTTAAGAATTAAATCCTTATACATTAAATATTAACTCAAAATCATTCAATTAACAAACATAATTATAATTAAAAATAACAAAATCTGTATTTAGAAATATAATGAACTTTTTATATTTCTAAATACAGACAATCTTTGAACAATTATTAAATTTTGAAATATCAAAATCCTCTAAATGAAAATTCTAAAACTCAATTAAAGAAATAACCTTATTATAATCAAAACAATAACACCAGGAACTCCAAAAAAACCTGCTATCAAAGCAGTAATTGGATTAATTGCCAGCGAAAAATTAACATTTATGCCAACTAAGCTGAGATCTGCAATTATAAAATTGGCTAAATACAATATTACAACGCCTATAATCCCATTTATAAGTATTTTTATCGGCCACTTTAATAATCTTATCATTAAAAATAATAAGATTATTCCTGCTAATCCGTATATTAAGTATTGTCCCTCCATGTTCAGCTCCCCCATTTTATTTATTCAACAATTCGTACATTATTTTCTATTACATAGCTATGTTCTACTCTTATCCCCTTTTCTCTTGCTATTGATAATAAATAATCATATCTCTTTCTTGCAACATTCTCTGAATAAATTGCTACTTCTATTAATTTGTCATCGTTAACATTGTTAAACATGCTACGAGCTACATTTATCTCCATTTTTGCAATTTCCATATCCTGTATTAACTTTGCATACACATTTGAGTTGTTAGTCTTGTTCATCAGGTACTCTACAATATTTTTTTTATTCATGTAAATCCCTCCAAAAAACTTCTTACTACCATTTTATCCATTCAATGGTAAAAATATACATAATTTGATTTCATAATTTATTTTGATGCTGTAACACTTTTCAAATTTATCTATATATTATACTTAAGAAGCTTTTCACTCATGCAGATAGAAACTTCTAACTCCCATCTATGTAACACTTTTTAGGAACCTAAATTTCTTTAGGTTCCTTTATTTTATCAAATAGCTGTCATCCGTAGTAAACTCTCTTCCTTCATTCTGATATACCATAATCTAGAATCACACTCTTTTAGATACCATACCTTTTAACATGAATTCAATTAAATTTATCAAAAATTAAAGCTCACCTAAATCCGTTCACTTTATAACTCTGTCCTTCCTTCTAATGCTTTAGATAATGTAATTTCATCTGCATAATCTAAATCACCACCAACAGGTATACCTGAAGCAATCCTAGTAACTTTAACATCAAGAGGTTTAAGTATCTTAGATATGTACATTGCAGTTGCCTCTCCTTCTATATTAGGATTCGTTGCTAATATTACTTCCTTTACATCTTCGTTCATTCTAGAAACAAGCTCTCTAATTCTTATATCTTGAGGACCTCTTCCCTGCATTGGAGATATATTTCCATGTAATACATGATATATTCCATTATATTCTTTAACCTTTTCCATTGTCATAATATCCTTTGGCTGCTCTACAACACATATTGTACCCTTATCTCTATTAGGATTCCCACATAATGCACAAGGATCTTTATCTGTAAAGTTTCCACATACCGAGCAATACTTAACCGTTCCTTTTGCCTTAACTAATGCATCCGCAAATTCCTTAACTTCATCATCCGGAAGATTTAAGATATGTAACGTTAATCTTTGAGCCGTCTTTTGTCCAATACTTGGTAGCTTGGCAAATTCTTCTATCAACTTTTCTATGGCTACTGGGTAAAACTCCATCATAATTCATAATTCTCCTTTATCTATATTTTTAACCTATTATAAAAAGCATACAGGCTGAAGTTTCTTCTACACTCCTGTATGCTAACTATTATAATTATTGAAATTCTTAGAATAATCCACCTGGCATTCCGCCTGTTAGCTTACCCATTTTGCTTGAAGTTTCTTCTTCTGCTTTTCTTAGTGCTTCATTAATAGCACTCATTACTAGGTCCTCAAGCATTTCAACATCATCTGCATCTACAACTTCTGGCTTTATATTAATTGATGATACTTCTTTTTTACCAGTTACTTTTACAACTACAGCACCGCCACCTACTGATGCTTCAAATTCTTTTGTCTCAAGCTCTTTTTGCATATCTTCCATTTGCTTTTGAAGCTTTTGTGCCTGCTTCATAAGGTTATTCATATTCCCGCCACCAAAGCCTCCTGGAAATCCACCTTTTGCCATAAAAAATCCTCCTCTTTCTTGAATCTCATTCATTAATTATAAAACATCTTTTACTAATACTCAAGTTTAATGAATAAGTAACTTGTTATTCATCATATATTTCAAATGGTATTCCTTCTATTGTTTCTTTCAGTAGTTCTTCTTGATCTTTTACCTCATTATCACTTTTCACTATATAATCCACAATTATTTTTTCCTTTAATACTTCTGAAAATACACTATTCACAATTTCTCTATATTCTGCTTTCTGTAATCTTTCTTTATTAAATGCATACATTGAATCATATTCTAGCGTAACTATGCCATTCTTTAAGCTATATGGCTTTGCAGTAACAATCGAAGCATAAACAATCATTGCTCGCTTTGACTTAAACTTTTCTAGAACTTCAGTCCATACTCTCCCAACATCATCAACAGTTAATGATGAATTTGGGTTAGCTTCTAAATTAACATTACCAGTATTGCTGCTACCTTTATTCATAGAACTTCTAATTTGATTACTCTTTAAATTATTTCCTATATTATTATGCACAGATTTTAATTCTTCATTAGTCTTTTCTGATTGGACCATCTGAATCTTACCATTTCTTAATGATTCCTCTAACTGGTTTATTCTTGATAAAATAACCTCATTTGAAGTATCATACTCGATTTTACACATCTTTATAATAGCAAGCTCTAAATATAATCTACTTTGCTTGCTAGCCTTCGAATTTATTTCCGCATCCTGAAGTATTCTAATAGCTCTCATTATTTCTTCTACTCTAATCTTTCTTCCCTGTTCTTTAATTAAATTAATATTTTCAAGAGACATATCTAGAACTTCTTCTGGATTATTTGTAACCTTTACCATGAGTAAATTCCTAAAATGTGCAATTAAATCCTTAATGAATAATTGCATATCCTTCCCGGAATAAACAAGCTTATCAATTATAATCATTGACTTTTCGATACTTCTATCGATAATAGCGTAAGCTATGTCAAACAAATATTCATTCGTCACAAGTCCCAATATACTAACTAAATCATCATAGTTAATTTTGTCTTCACCCATAGCAATAGCTTGATCTAGTATACTTAGTGCATCTCTCATCGCACCATCACAGACCCTTGAAATTAAATCTAAACTTTTTTGCTCATAAGTTATTCCCTGTGAATCTGTTATCTTTTTAAGCCTGTTAGATATTTCCTTTTGGTTTATTCTCTTAAAATCAAATCTTTGACATCTAGATAGAATAGTTATAGGTAACTTTTGTGGATCTGTTGTAGCTAATATAAATATTACTCTTTTTGGAGGCTCTTCTAAAGTTTTTAAGAACGCATTGACTGCGCCCACTGAAAGCATATGAACCTCATCCATTATATATATTTTGTACCTAGCCTCCTGCGGTGGATATTTTGTATCATCTATAATATCTCTAATCTTATCTATACCATTATTAGAAGCGGCATCAAGTTCTGTTACATCAATTGCTAATCCCTCATTTATTTTTCTGCACATCTCACACTCATTACATGGCTCTCCATTTTGTAAATCTAGACAATTTAATGCCTTTGCCATTACTTTCGCAGTTGATGTTTTTCCGGTTCCTCTAGTTCCACAAAAAAGATAAGCATGTGCAATCCTATCATTTAAAATTTCATTTTTTAACGTTGTAGTTATATGTTCCTGTCCGACAACGTCTTCAAAATTTCTTGGTCTCCACTCTCTATATAGTGCTGTATAACCCACTGGATACCACCTCGCCATTTCTCTTAAATATAACATTATTATACACTATTGCTTGTGCAATGCAAATTACATAATTAGTATTAAATGCAATATAATTGAATGATAATTTTTAATGTAAAAATCTTCAAAAACAATTAATAAGAGTTTCTTTAATATATACTCCTCCTAAATGGCGTATGCTTTTAATATCTCTTTATATTAAAATATATTGGATGACTTGTTAAATAGTTTAGGTTAAAATGTATATTGAATAATTTTTTTACAAAAATAATTTTTAGAATATAAGGAGGCCTATATATAATGAGTTTATATGATAATAAATATCTATCCATTGCTAATGATATATTAGAAAATGGATACTTCGATAATAATAGAACCGGAGTTAAGACCTATAAACTACCTCATCAAATTATGCAATTTAATTTAGAAAAAGAATTTCCAATACTAACAACTAAATTTGTGGCATTTAAAACTGCTGTTAAAGAACTTCTTTGGATATTTAAAGATCAATCAAATAATGTAAAAGAACTTCAAGCTCAAAACGTAAAAATATGGGATGAATGGATGATGGAAGACGGAACTATAGGCACATCTTATGGTTGGATAGTAAAAAAATTCGATCAAATGGATAAATTAATAGATGCTCTAAAAAATAATCCCCAAGATAGAAGAATGATGATTAATTTATGGCAAATTCCATATTTAGATAGTGCGCCATTATATCCTTGTTGCTTTCTTACAATGTGGGATGTAACAGATGGAAAACTCAACTGTATGCTTGTTCAAAGAAGTGGGGATTGGGGCCTTGGGGTTCCTTTTAATACATCTCAGTATGCCGTATTAGTTCATTTGTTAGCTCAAATCACTGGACTTAAACCAGGATTATTTACTCATGTAATAAATAATGCTCATATATACGAAAATCAAGTAGATGGTTTAAAGCTTCAACTCACAAGAAAAAATGATGCATATAGCGCTCCAAAACTTTGGATTAATCCAGAAATTACGAATTTCTATGATTTTACTCCTGATGACATAAAACTAGAAGATTATAAGCATCATGAATCTATAAAAATGGACGTATCAGTATAATTAAATTTAAGGCATATGAAAGAAAATAATAGACCAAAGATAGGTGGGATAATAAATGATTTCAATAATTGTTGCTATTGCTAAAGATAATGTAATCGGAAAAGATAACAAATTATTATGGCATATTTCAGAGGACTTAAAGAGATTTAAAAAAATAACTACAGGCAAAAAAATGATTATGGGACGAAAAACTTTTGAATCATTACCTGGAATTTTACCCAATAGAGAACATATAGTTTTAACTAGAGATAATAATTTTAATGTAGATTCAGATAAAGTGACAATAGAACACGATTTTAATTCAGTGCTTCAAAGATATTTGGAATGTGAAGATGAAGTATTTGTGATTGGCGGTGCCGAAATTTATAAACAATTTCTCCCTTATGCAAAGAACTTATACTTAACAAAAGTAGATGAAGAATTTGAAGGCGATACATATTTCCCTGGAATTAATTATTCCAATTATAATACTGAGTATACATCAGAGAAATTTATTGATGAAAAAAATGGACTACATTATACTTTTGTAAATTTAATAAAAGCCTAAATATACATTGATATATAGTGACATCGGGTTTAAATTCATATTACTCTATTATAATTAAAAAGAATAAAATTTTATCTTGAAAATGGGCTAAAATACAACTTTAAAATAAAAATCTTTAGAATTGGGGAATGTATTATGAAATTTGTAACTTTTAAGCATGAAGGTATAGAGCAAGTAGGAATACTAGCTCTCAATGAGCAAAGAGTTTATCCTATAAAGTCTCTTGGCCTTAACTATGATAGCATGATCAATTTAATAGAAAATATGACAGATCATGAGATGGAACTTCTACAAACATCATTAAATAATAACGATAAGGAATATATCTCCATAGGGGATATTTCTAAAATGCCTCCAATACCTAATCCTAATCAAGATATTATTTGTTTAGGTATCAACTATATGGAACATGCAGTTGAATCTGCACGATATAAAAATGAAGCCTTTGGCGGAGATAGACCATATGCAGTATATTTTTCTAAAAGAGTGAATACTGCAACCGCTGATGGTGATTATATCCCTAGTTATCCCCAAATAGTTGATAGTCTAGATTATGAAGCTGAATTAGCAGTAATCATTGGGAAGAACGCTAAAGATGTACCTAAAGAAAAAGCTTTTGATTATGTTTTTGGTTATACTATAATAAATGATGTCAGTGCAAGAAACCTTCAGACAAGACATAAACAATGGTACTTCGGTAAAAGTTTGGATGGTTTTACTCCAATGGGACCTTGTATTGTCACTAAAGATGAATTTGTTAATCCTCCAGTATTAAGGATATGCTCTAGAGTTAACGGGGAATTAAGACAAAATAGTACTACTGATCTTATGATTACTTCAATACAAGATGTAATCCATGAATTATCTCAGGGAATTACTTTAAAGACTGGGACTATCATTGCAATGGGAACTCCAGCTGGTGTAGGTATGGGATTCATACCGCCTAAATTCTTAAAACCTGGTGATATAGTTGAATGCGAAATTGAAGGCATAGGATGTCTTAAAAATATTGTAAAGTAAATAATAAATAGGATAAAAGAAAATGAGGGTATTTCATTACTGAAATGCCCTCACTTTCTTATCCTATTGTGTCCTATGTTAATCCTATTGAAGAATAACCTAATTAATTTTTCATTTCCATGCTATAATTAAACATTAAAATAAACCATGCACCTCGCTTCGTTATTAGTTTTCTATACGTTACTAATGCAGTTAGCTCAGACCAGATTGATCCACGGCACATGAAAGGAACCACTTATCGCTGCTTCCTTCCAGATCTGACGAGGTTCATGGGCTTCCATTGCGTGGGACCCAGTCATCAACACCACTTACAAAAGTCAGACTATAAATCGCTAATACCTAAGCGAGGAATTCAATCCTGCTATAGCGGATTGCAGGTTACAGGGCACCGCTAACTCCCCATCTAGCATGGCAATGGTGGAATGCTAAGGGTTTGCACCTTAATATTTCTCCTATTGAGAAAATCGTCTCTTCTCAGACGTCAAACCATATAAAAGCCTTGCAATCTAACTTATCATTTAGATACTCACTTATGATACCATATATACTTTTTAAATTCAAGGATATTCTATCAGGTATTTATATTAAATTAATCCACCATTAGTATAATTTCATATAACATAGCATTTTATGCACATAAAATAAAATAACAACTCCAAAACTACCATGATTATTTTTCATCAGACAATCTAATTACGTAGCATCATGTAAAATATATTCAGCGGATGGACTTGTTATTTTTTCTAATATAATCTAAGACAGGATCATTTTTATTAACATAATCATCAATTGATATTTCAATTGTCTTATCAGGCATAAATGAATTACTTTCATCATCACATATCTCAACGTAACTTGTAGAATAAATTACATTAAGCTTTGAATTAGGAATCGTAAAACTTTTTACTTCTCCATAATGATTTGGTTTTCCACTTGTTGGCTGACCTATAAATGTAGCATTGGTTTCTTTTCTCCAATTAACAGCATCAACTATTGAAGCTGAAAATGTTGCTCTTCCAACTATAACATAAAAGTTATCTTTGGTATTTAATTTGCTGTTCTTTATTCCTTCTATAATGCCCTGGAGTTCACTGGCGTTTCCACCAGAATTATCTCTCATATCAATCACCAATTTATTCACATCATTATTATTTATAAAACTTAAGACCTCATTATTAAAGTCACTTAGTTTTCCTGATTTATTATTCTCTTCACATAAATTATATTTAAGATATAAAACCTTATCTTTTTCTAAATATTGATACCAATAATTCAAATCTCGTTTTTGCATATATAATGGATATGATCCATCAAATGTATTATTTATGATAAATGTTGAACTATTATTAGCATCACTGTTGAGAGGTTTCACATTTACATCAAATATCTTTCCTTGTTTATCTTGAAAAGTAAAAATAATATCTTCATCTATATTATCTATAATATTTACTCCATGAAGAATTTCTGGTCTGGATAAATATGTAGGTACAACCTTTTTTATTGTTTCTTCATTCTCTTGTGCTGCTAAAGGCGACAATTTATTTTCAATTTCTTTAATATCTTGTCCATTTATTTTTATTAACTTGCAATCTAAGGCATCCTTATATTCATCTATTGTGTCAATAGCACATATTCCATCCTTAAAATAATAAAATTGGAACGGATATGCCTTCGAAAACTTTCTTGTAACTTTTGTATGTCCATCCCCTACAGCTGCAACAATTTTGTATATCCTATCTATTATCTCGTCATCATTTAGGTTATCAACTGAGTTTTTCAAATCATCTATTTCTTTATTAAATTGCTCTTCACTAACTTTAAAGAATAAATTTGCATGTTTATTTGGTAAAGCTTCTTGTAAATAACTTAAATCCTTCTTCCATTTTTCGTTTCTATCCCCACCCAAATACTGAGTCTCACAGCCATTAGTAAGTAAAACCATAAATATTAAAAGAAAGCATATAACTATATTTATAAACTTTTTCATTTTTAACTCCTTAATATAAAATATTATTTAAATACGTGATAATAAATAATAGATAAACATATTGTTCTATTATTTTTTGATTGCTCCTTAAGCAATATCATGTTTATTATAATGATAGATACAAATAAACATTGATATAACGAAACAGCATATTCCACTAATTACACTATAATTTAAATCAATCAAGTTTGGCTCGTATAGCTTTTTGATAAAATTGAAAGGTATTGAAAAAGGAAGGTACTCACCAAATACAAAACTATCGTGAACTCCTGATATTACAATTCCCACCGCACCATATACTACTGGAAGCATTATGTTCCTGCTTAGATTCCCAATTAGTATTGGTATTGGAATTATTAGAAACTGAAAAAATAAAGAGTATAAATAAAATTTTATATGATTACTTACAAATGTAAACTCCGGATGTTCATGATATAAAATGTAATAACCTAAGTATATAGATACAAACTCCACTAAATAGACTAAAGAAATTAATATGCAAATGGTTATTAGTTTACCAATAAAAATTTTAATCTTGCTCATTGGATATGTATATACTATACTTGAAGTTTTATCAGCAAATTCTCTGGAAAATACATATGCTGATATTAAAGAAAATAAAATAGTATAAAATATAACAAAATTAAGTTGTTCTACATTAGATGCATAGCTCTCAAAACTTCTTTGTTTTTCAGAACTTACTACTAATACTGCTAAGTTCATTAATATTGTTGAAAAAACTCCACCAATTATAATCAATAACATTATATAAGATTTTTTCAACTTTAAGAGCTCACAATATATTAAATTTAACAAATAAATCACTCCAATCTTAATTCACATCTGCATTTTTGCTGTGATAAATACATAGAAACATAGATATACCAAAAGTAATCACAGCACTTCCCACAACTGCAATGTAATCAATAGGATCTCCTCTGTGATAATGATAAAATGGTACCGCTGGTAACACCAACGGACAAAGCTGACCATATATACTGCCACTCATCAATATCGTCATAACTCCTAACCCAATAATTCCTCCTAAAGCTCCATACACAATCGGTATTATAATATTTTTAGTAATATTAGCAATTAATACTGGTATTGGTATTAATATTAGCTGCAGTAGTACAGAATATATATTTACTTTTATATCCTTAATAATAAACTCTGCTGGAGGCAGTACTCCAAATTCAATATATACAACTAAGTATGATATAAAAAATTGAATTAAATACGTAATCATAATTAGTATCCCTACTGTTATAAACTTCCCAATAAATATTTTAATTCTACTACTTGGATAGGTATATAAAATATTCGCTGTTTTATCTGTGAATTCTCGTGTAAAAACATACCCTATAACTAAAGAAAAAACTATAATAAATAGAAATTGAAATGATAGTGCTTCTACATTTATCATTTGATTCTTTATATAATGTTGTATTTCTACTTGTGACAAATTACTCAAATCATTTGTTATGGCATCAGAAAAATAAATCCCTGGCAATAAACATCCATTAATGAAAACTATAGTTAAAATGTATGACTTTTTAAGTTTTGCAAATTCTGAATATATTATATTAAACATTAACGTTCCTCCAAACATAATCTAGTCCCTAATTGCTATTGTAAAAAATTGTATTAATGTGATATTGCGCTATTGCTTTCCAGTGAGCTTTAAGAAATAATCTTCCAAACTATCTGCCTTTACACAAAGCTCATCTACACGTAAATCATTTGAAACTAAAATCTTATTTATGTCTGAAGCTTGTTCTAAATTTTCATATACTCTTAAATTATTCTTTTCCCATATAACATAATCGTTTATGTTGAGTTTTTGCTCTAATATAATAGAAGCTTTCTTATCATCATTAACCTTTATATTAATATAATGTCTATTTCTTTTTTGAAGTTCATCATACTCTATCTCTTCAAGCAATTCTCCTTTATGAATTATTCCTATTTTAGTTGCCATTTGCTGAATTTCACTTAATATATGACTTGAAATTAAAAATGTAATTCCTTGAGTATTGCATAAATCTAAGATTAATTCTCTAATTTCTTTTATTCCACTTGGATCAAGGCCATTAGTTGGCTCATCAAGTATTAAAAATTCCGGATGATGCAAGATGGCTCTAGCTATTCCCAATCTTTGCTTCATTCCAAGAGAAAATTCTTTTACCTTTTTGTTTTTTACATCTTGTATTCCAGTTATTTTCAAGGCATTTATTATACTCTCTTTATCTTGAATTCCCATCATTCTTCTATGTATATCTAAATTTTCTCCTGCTGTTAAATTAGTATAAAACCCTGGATATTCTATCATAGAACCAATCCTTTGAAATAAATTTCTATTTCGATTTGTAGCCTTTTCAGAAAATAATTCAACTTCTCCAGATGTCGATTTAATCAATCCCATAATCATTCTTATTGCAGTTGTCTTTCCTGCACCATTTTCTCCAAGAAAACCATAAATCTCTCCTTGTTTAATATTCACATTCAAGTTCTTAACCGCTGAAAAATTCTTAAACTTCTTAGTTAAGTTATGAGTCCTTAAAATATAATCCATTTCTACTCCTCCATAAATTTCTTAAATATCACTTTTGCTTTATCACAGGCACCACTTCTAAAAATCTCCACTCTGAATACCATTTGTTTTATTTTCCTTACAAAAAGGACTATGTTATAAATATACAACATAGTCCTTACACCACTTTTAATAGGTTCTTACATATTTCTTAACTTTAAATCAAAAAGGTTTAAATAGCAATTACCATAAATAAGATACTTAATAAAAATATCTTTAACAATTACTCTTTAACGAGAATAATATGTTCTTTTTCTACATCCGCTAAAGCCTCAAATATTTCAAATAACTTGTCATTATTCACTTCATTCTTATATCTTTCATAATAGCTTACAGCATGCTCTTCTTTTTGCTTAGCCAATTCTAAAAGAGCACTATCACTACTATATTTATCGTAACTTACTTTATTTAAGTTAGGTGTTTTCGTAAATCCTCCTAACTTCTGATGCAATCTTGAATGAAACTTTTCTATATTTGCTAATGCTTCAAATACCTTTTTAACCTCACTGTTCTTTGCCATACTTGCTGCAGTAGTATAAAAGTCACCATTAAAAAGTTCGAGCTTAACAGCATGATCTAAAATTTTTAAAGCATTCTCATTAAGTAAATTACTATCTACTTTAATAATTTCATCGCTTTCAACCAAGTATTTTTTTCCTGCTCCACAGAACGGACAATATATAATATTGTCTTCAGAATTCTTATTTATAAAAGCTAATTCATTAAAATTATAGTTTTTTTCGTTTATCTCCATGCCACATACTTTGCACTTCAAATACCCCACCGCCTTTAATCTTTATATAAATTTTTACACATTCTTTTATTAAATTATCTATCCTTACTATTTAATATTTTTCAAATCTAAATTTCGAGGCAATGTAACTGTAAATACTGTTTTCTTAAATGGAATACTAGAAACTGAAATAGTTCCATTTAAAGCCTTTACCAGCCTCTTTACTATAGCTAGTCCAATTCCACTGCTCCTTGTATTAATTCTTCTTGATTTTTCAACTGTATATAATCTATCAAATATATAATTTATCTCGTTTTCCGGTATTCCAGCACCATTATCGTATACTTCCACAGAAATTTTATCTTTCTGATTAATTAAGCTAATTCCTATTATTGTCCCTTGTAATCCATGTTTTATAGAATTATTTATAAGGTTAGTTAAAATCCTGTTTAATGCTCTTTTATCTCCTAAAGCGTAAACATCATCTTCCGGAAGATTTATTTGAGGCTGTATGTTAAGTTTTTTTATTTCATAAAAAAAGCCAACAATATTCTGCCTTATAATTTCAGAAACATTTATTTCTTTTATTTCTAAATTAATATCATTAGAATCCAATTTAGAAAGCTCAAAGAATTCTTCCATTAAATTATATAAATAATTCCCTTTATTATAAACAATTTTTAAGTATTCTTCTCTTTTGCTTAATTCTTTAACCTCTGTAGTATTATCGTCTAATACAAGCTCCATATATCCAAGCATTGAAGTTAGAGGTGTTCTAAGATCATGAGACATATTAGATATCATCCTTTTTCTTGATTCTTCATTCCTCTTATTTTTTTCATATACTTTTTGAAATTCTTCTATTACTGAGTTTACTTTTATACTTAATGTACTCAATGATTTTATATTGTTCTGCAATCTTATTCTTTGATTTAAATTTCCATCTGAAACTTCATCTAGTACCTTACAAATATAATTTAGTTTTCTGAAAAAAGAAATAAAAAACATTATAAAAATAACTATAACAAGCATTAATATATAATTTAATGTATTCATATTATTCACCAAGTTTATATCCTATTCCCCATACCGTTTGTATATATTTAGGTTCATTAGAATTATCCTCAATTTTATTTCTAAGCCTTTTAATATGGACCATTACAGTATTATCATCATTTAAATATTCATTATCCCATATACTGTTGAATAGTTGGACTTTTGTAAAAACCCTGCTAGGGTTAGACATGAACAATTTTAAAAGTTCAAATTCCTTTGGTCTCAAACTTAACTCCTGTTCATTTTTGAGTACTTTATAATTTAAAGTATCTAATTTCAAATCATTATATCGTAAAATATTATCCTTAGTTTCTACACTATTATAATCAACATATCTCCTCAATTGTGCCTTTGCCCTAGCTACTAATTCCCTTACAGAAAATGGCTTTACCATATAATCGTCTGCACCCATGCTGAGTCCAATTATTCTATCCGTTTCCTCATCTTTAGCTGAAAGAATAATTACAGGTACAGTACTTAAATCTCTAATTCTTCTTAAAACTTCGATACCATCAAAATACGGAAGCATTAAGTCTAATATAACTAACTGATAATCTTTGTTATATTTTTCAATAGCCTGCTTACCGTCAAAAGCCTGAATTATATTATAGCTTTCTTTTATTAAAGCTTCAGTAATTAAGTTATTTATTTCCGCATCATCTTCTACTACTAAAATATTAGGTTTTTCCACATCTATGCCCCCTATTACGCTTAACTTAGATAGCTATTCTACATATTAATCTAGCCAAAACAACTCCACCTAAACTCAAAAATAAATTTAAAAAAATATTAGCCATTCCAATCAAATACTTTCCATCACTTATTAAGTTTATAGACTCAAGACTAAATGTAGAGAATGTTGTGAGTCCCCCCATAATTCCTGTAGTCAAAAATAACTTCAAATTAGGAGATATAAGCTCTGTAGACATACTTAGTTCTACTATCGTTCCTATAAGAAAACCACCAACTACATTTACTATTAATGTACCTAGTGGAAAATCTGAATTAATCATTTTTGCAGATTGGATGGTAACCAAATACCTGATTATTGCACCAATACCTCCACCAATTCCAACAAATAAAATTTTTTGCAAAATAATCTCCTCCTTAATAATAAAAAAACTCCTGCCTTCTAAAGCAAGAGTCTTTAAGATAGCGCATTTTGCATTAACCCCGCTATATTTTAATCTGTTTTCCTAATAAATGTTATTATATATCAGAGAGTTTCAAAAGTAAATTATAACTAACCTTTTGAAACTGACTTATTTCTAATATAAAGTATCTTTATAGCTAGCGTCACTACTACTAATAAAATTATTATAATCATTAATTCGATCATGAAAAACTCTTCTGGTAATGCATTTATTATAGGATCAGTTATAGGATCAAATATCCAATAATTATTTCTAAAGAATATTTTATGAAAATAAATAAATGCTTTAGAAAAATCTTTTGCTGATATTGCGCCAACAAATATGAATATTACTGCCATTATATTTACACCACTATTAAAATTTGCTATAAGCCTCTTTCTTAAATCATTTGATTTATTAGTCAATACTTTAAAGATTATAACCCCAATAAATATAACACTAAATACATATAGCATTACAAATATTCTCTTTACTTCAAAAAAATGTATTCTCCCAAATTCGCTCATAGGTAGATTATTAAACTTTAGTTCCTTAATAAATGGGTTCTGAACATAATAAATTACTCTTTTATAATTATCCATTAACATTTCTGTTGATAATCCAGTATATTCATTTAATTTATATCTTTGTATCGCATAACCATATACACTAGTTGTATTTAAAACACTTAAAACTATAATCGATATAATTGAGATCGCATAGAATATATCTCTAGAGACCCCTAAAACTATCCTTAAAACTTTTGAAAATATACTCTTATTTATATGAATTCACTTCCTTAAATAATATAATTTGTCTTTAATAAAACCATTTATGATTCAAAATCATAAATGGTTTTATATTAAAATTATAAATATTCTAAATTGTATTTTTCTCCATTGAAATATTAACCTCAATAGTCATATCTCCAACAGCCATTTGTACACATACAACTTTATCTGAACTCGCATTTGCAGTAAAGTTTCCATGCACAAGAGTTGGCGTAGATATATTTATATTAATATCTTCTTTTGAAAAATTAGTTGCTACAGTTGCAGTTAACATATTTGTAAGTTCTGAAATTGCACTTTGAGCCAATTCATCAAACTGTTCAACTGGCATTCCCATCATCATTGTTGATGCTATTCGTTTTGCATCATCTATGCTTAAGCCATAAATAACGTTGCCTTTAATATCACCTATAATACCAACGATAATTACAACTCCAGGACTTTCTATAAATCTACCTTTTAAACTTATTCCTTTTTTCTCTACATCAGGCAATCCTAACTGTGGCAATACACTTGCAAAAGAATTTAATATTGGATTTATATAATTGACATCCATTCTCCTTCACCTCTTCCAAAGCCTATACTAATTGATAAATCTCCGAACTGAGTTTTTGCATTCGCAGAATAAGTAGTTTCTAGTTCCGCTTTCGATATACTAATTGATTCTCCATGGAATGTAGTTGGCGGAGCAACCCTTAATCCAAATATCCTATTACTTTTATTTATCATTGAACATGCATTTCCTGCCGCCATATTTGCTATTTCAGACATAACATTAAGCATTTCCTCAGTATTCTTGATTTCTCTCTTAAGCAGTGCCTTTCCTATGTTCTGGGCAGTTTCAAATGACATATCGAAAATTATTCTTCCTGAATACTTTCCTATAACACCCATGACAATTGAAATCCCCTTACTAATTTTCTCAACATTTTCATTGCTTTCATTTGTAATCACTGGTACTGTTTTAGTAAGCTTATTAAAAACATCTAAGAGAGCCTCTCTAAACACTACTGAATATGAACCTTCCAATTCTAGAAACAATTCTTCATCTGCCATGACTCTATTTATTAATAATGTTAATTCTTCCGAATCTACTGGCTTTTGTGCGTACCCACATACATGATTTTTTTTCGCTTTTCTTACTATCTCATCATCCATCATAGAACTAACAATTATAACTTTAATATTAGGATCAATTTTATGTATTTCTCTTGTACATTCAAATCCATCAGTTCCTGGCATAGTCATATCCATTGTTACTAAATCTGGCTTCATATTAGTAACAACTTCAATGGTCTCATCTAAAGAACCTGCTTCACCCACAACATTAAATCCACTTTCTGTTAACAAATCCCTCAATAAAGCAATCTGAAAAGGTGAGTCATCCACTATAACAATATTCACATTTTTCATAATTACACCACCTACCCTTTTATTTATAACTACTATTAACCTACCTAACTTTAATATTAATCTGTCTCACAATTCTCTTATTATAAAATCACCATTAAAAATTAATATGTTCTGTAAGTTAATCATACTATCATTATATTTTAAAATCTACTAATACTCAACGAAATTTCTACATAATATAATAAATTTATCATATTAATACACATTTTAGTTAAGATAAAAATTAGTAAATTACCCTATTCCTTATTTCATATTTATATTATATTTTAAGCTTGTCATTTTCTGTATTCTCGGATAATACCTATTCTCACATTTTTTTAATTTAGTTATCTTTGCATTATGCAATAAAAAATTTTAATACAAAAAAATGAAATTAATTACAAGAATAACCTTCTATGCAATATCCAACTCACTATAAATAGCCCTATAAACTATCTTATAGGGCTATTTATATATGCTTATTATTTAAGTTTTACTAATAATTCGCCTGTTTTAACTTGTTGGCCTTCACTTACCAAAACAGATTCAATAGTTCCAGCACTAGATGCAACAATATTTGTTTCCATCTTCATTGCCTCTACCACAAGTAAACTATCTCCTTCCTTAACTGTATCTCCAGCTTTAACAAGTACCTTAATTATAGTTCCTGGAATACTTGCACCAATTTCCAACTTATTATCAGTATCAGCCATCTTAGAAGCATTAACTGAATTTGAGTTGCCTATTATTCTTTCTGTTTTATCTTTTATTTTAATTTCTCTTCTATTTCCGTTAATTTCAAAATCTAAAGTTCTATTTCCTTCCTCATCTAACTTGCCAATTTCAACTAACTGAACAATCATTGTCTTACCTTCTGCAACTTCAATTTCACTAGTTTCACCTTCTGCAAGCCCATGGAAGAATATATCGCTGCCCATACGGCTTAAATCACCATACTCTAATATAGATTGAATATATGCTTCAAATACATCTGGGTATAATGCATAACTTATTATATCTTTCATACATGGCGTAAATTTGTATTTGTCTTTTAAATATGTTTCAATTTTATCGAAATCTTCCGATGGTAGTAATTCTCCTGGTCTAACAGTTATAGGTTCTTCTCCTCTTAAAACAAGTTCCTGTAATTCCTTAGGGAACCCGCCTTCTGGCTGACCCATCATTCCTTTAAAGTATGAAACTATAGAATCTGGAAATGCCATGTTTTTGGCTTTCTCAAGAATATTTTCTGGAGTTAAATCATTCTTAACCATAAATATTGCCATATCTCCAACCATTTTTGATGAAGGGGTAACCTTGATTATATCACCAAGCATATCATTTACCTTTTTATACATATGCTTTACATCATTAAATCTATGACCAAGTCCAAAGCTTTCAACTTGTGGTTTTAAGTTTGAATATTGTCCACCAGGAATCTCAAATTTATAAATTTCGGCACTTCCTGATTTTAAGTCTGATTCAAATTGGTTATATACAGGTCTTACTGTATCCCAGTAATCAGATACTTTTTGAATTCCACTTAAATCAATACCAGTATCTCTGCTTGTATTTCCAAGAGCTGCTACTATTGAATTTAAGGCTGGTTGGCTTGTAAGTCCTGACATACTATTAAATGTTGTATCAACTATATCAACTCCTGCATCTGCTGCCATTAATACTGTAGCAACACCATTACCGGTAGTATCATGAGTATGAAGATGAATTGGAATTGAAACTTCATTCTTTAATGCAGTTATAAGTTTCTTAGCTGCATAAGGTTTAAGTAATGCCGACATATCCTTTATAGCAAGAATATGTGCTCCCATTTTTTCAATTTCCTTAGCTTT
>CAURJV010000039.1:0-43834 GCA_963524945.1 uncultured Clostridium sp. | reverse complement strand
TTGTCATAAATAGTAGCAATTTTAAAGATAATATAGTAAAATGTCAATGTTGTATAATAAAGATGTTTCAAGGTAAACTAGAAGGTGAGTATTTGAAGGTTATAAACATTAGAATATGTATGATTTTAGTGATTAATTTTTTGAAACAAATTCTAATGCAACTATAATTTATGCCAGAAAGGTTGTGATGTTAGGGTTGGAAAACAAGCTGAAGTTATACGGCTTTAACAACCTCACAAAAACACTTAGCTTTAACATCTATGATGTATGCTATGCAAAAAGTGAGCGAGAGCAAAAGGACTATATTGCTTATATTGATGAGCAATACAATTCAGAAAGACTTACTAGAATTCTGTGTGATGTAACAGAAAGTATTGGAGCACATGTACTTAATATTTCAAAACAAGATTATGATCCTCAAGGAGCAAGTGTAACTATTCTAGTATCGGAACAGACCCTAGCAGTCAAAGAAATAGATGCATCTTGTAATAAAGGTGAAATTGACATTTTGAAAACTAGAGACACTGTTGTAGGACATTTAGATAAAAGTCACGTTACTGTGCATACTTATCCAGAATATCATCCAGATAATTCAATTGCTACTTTTCGTGTTGATATTGATGTAGCCACTTGTGGAGAAGTTTCTCCGTTAAATGCACTAAACTATCTTATAGGAAGTTTTGATTCAGACATCATAACGATAGATTATCGTGTCAGAGGTTTTACCCGAGATGTTGATGGCAAAAAATTATTTATAGATCATAAAATAACATCAATACAAGATTATATTGATGAAAATACCTTGAAGAGATATGATGCAATGGATATAAATGTATATCAATCAAATATATTTCACACTAAAATGCTAATTAAAGAAATTGAACTTCAAAATTACCTTTTTAATAGAGATGTTTATGAAATCAAGCCAAAGCAAAGACTTGAAATTGAAAACAACTTAAGAAGAGAGATGATTGAGATTTTTAGTGGAACTAATATATATTAACGGGAGGGATGTATACGATGAAAAATAAAGAATCCCACTCAAGAGCACCAATTTATGAAGCGTTAATAGAATATAAAAAAGCTAGAGTGGTTCCATTTGATGTACCAGGTCATAAGCAGGGACGAGGAAATGATATGCTTAGAGAATTCTTGGGAGAGCAATGTCTTTCGGTAGATGTAAATTCAATGAAACCACTCGATAATCTTATTCACCCGGTATCGGTTATAAGAGAGGCCGAGGAGCTTGCGGCGGATGCATTTGGTTCTAAACATGCATTTTTAATGGTTAATGGAACAAGTTCTGCAGTTCAGGCTATGGTTATGAGTGTATGTAAAAAAGGTGAAAAGATTATAATGCCTCGTAATGTTCATAGAAGCGCTATAAATGCTTTAATAATTAGCGGAGCAATTCCGGTTTATATAAATCCAGGAACAAATAAACAACTTGGAATACCACTTGGGATGTCAGTTGAAGATGTAAAAAAAGCAATTAAAGAAAACCCAGACGCAAAAGCGATATTTGTAAATAATCCTACTTATTATGGGATTTGCTCAAATTTAAAAGAAATTACAAAACTTGCCCATGAAAATGGAATGTACGTGTTAGTAGATGAAGCTCATGGAACACATTTTTATTTTGGTGACAATATGCCTCTATCAGCAGTTGATGCTGGGGCAGATATGGCAGCAGTCAGTATGCATAAGACTGGAGGATCTTTAACTCAAAGTTCTTTCCTACTCTTAAATTGCGATTTAGCAATAGGATATGTTCGTCAAATAATTAATTTAACTCAGACAACAAGTGGTTCATATCTTTTAATGTCATCACTTGATTTGGCAAGAAGAGATCTTGTATTACATGGAAAAGAAATTTTTGATAAAGTAAAGCAAATCTCTGAATATGCTAGAGGAGAAATAAATAAAATAGGTGGCTATTATGCTTTTTCAAAAGAGTTAATTGATGGAGATGCGGTTTATGACTTTGACATAACAAAGTTATCTGTATTCACTAGAGAAATAGGGCTTGCTGGAATAGAAGTATATGATCTATTAAGAGATGAGTATGGTATACAAATTGAATTGGGAGACATTGCAAATATTTTAGCTATTATTTCTGTTGGAGATCGTAGCCTTGCAATTGAAAGATTAATATCTTCATTATCTGAAATTAAGAGATTGCATTCAAAAGACAAAATTGGAATGTTTGATCATGAGTATATAGATCCTGAAGTTGTACTAACTCCTCAGGAAGCATTTTATTCTCAAAAAACTTCAGTGCCGCTAAATGAAAGCGATGAGAAAATATGTGCTGAATTTGTGATGTGCTATCCACCAGGAATACCAATTCTTGCTCCAGGAGAAAAAATAACAAAGGAGATACTAGATTATATAGGCTATGCAAAAGAAAAAGGTTGTTTTTTAACTGGAACAGAAGATCCTAAAATTGAAAATATTAATGTTGTGGAGGACAAGTAAATGGAGTTATGGTATACAGAACAACACACAGAAAATGTAAGATTTTCAATTAAAGTTGAAAAAGAAATACATACTGAAAAAACTGAATTCCAAAGAATAGATGTACTTGAAGCTAAGGAATTCGGAAGGTTTTTTACATTAGATGGATTAATGATGGTAACTGAAAAAGATGAGTTTATTTACCATGATATGATAGTTCATGTACCAATGGCAACTAATCCAAATATTAAGAATGTTTTAGTTATAGGCGCTGGTGACGGTGGAACAATAAGAGAACTTACAAGATACAGTACAGTTGAAAAGATAGATATGGTTGAAATTGATAAAAGAGTTGTTGATATTTGCAGAGAGTATTTTCCGTTAACATCATGTAAGCTTGATGATAAAAGGGTTAATGTATTCTATGAAGATGGTTTGAAATTTATACGTGATAAAGAAGATGAATATGACTTAATAATAGTTGATTCAACAGATCCTTTTGGACCAGGAGAAGGATTATTTACTAAGGAGTTTTATGGAAATTGCTATAAAGCACTAAGAGAAGATGGAATTTTAGTTAATCAACATGAAAGTCCATACTATGATAATGATGCGGCTGCAATGAAAGAAGCTCATGAAAAAATAACGAAATTTTTTCCAATTATCAGGGTCTATCAAGCACATATTCCAACATATCCATCTGGACACTGGTTATTTGGATTTGCTTCAAAAAAGTATCACCCTATAAAGGATTTTGATGCAGAAGCTTGGAATAAGTTAGGTATAAAAACAAAATATTATAATACAGATCTTCATGTAGGGTGCTTTGCACTTCCAACTTACGTTAGAGATATGTTAAATGGACTTACTGATTAGAAAAATTATCAGATAGTACAATTAAATTCTTTGTTCATGACTTGAAGATAATCAAAAAATAGCAAGTCAATATTCTAAATTCAGCTGGAGCATAAATATCCATCTGAAAAGTTTCATTTTATAAAGAAATTGGAGGAATTGGAATGGGAAAAGCTTTAATTATTGGCGCTGGTGGTGTCGCTAGCGTTGCTATTCATAAATGTTGTCAAAATTCAGAGGTGTTCGAGGAAATTTGTATTGCTAGTAGAACTTTATCAAAGTGTGATGCAATAAAAGCTTCATTAGAAGGAAAAACTAAGACAAAAATACAAACAGCAAAGGTAGATGCTGATAATGTACCAGAATTAGTAGCACTTATTAATAAATTTAAACCAGAAGTTGTTATAAATCTTGCACTTCCTTATCAAGACTTAACAATTATGGATGCTTGTTTAGAAACAAAAGTTCATTATGTAGATACAGCTAACTATGAACCACTTGATACAGCAAAATTTGAATATAAGTGGCAATGGGCATATAGAGAAAAATTTGAAAAGGCAGGTTTAACTGCATTACTTGGAAGTGGATTTGATCCAGGGGTTACTGGTGTATTTAGTGCTTATGCTCAAAAGCATTATTTTGATGAAATAAATTATATAGATATATTAGATGCTAATGCTGGTGATCATGGTTATCCATTTGCAACTAACTTTAACCCAGAAATCAATATTCGTGAAATTACAGCTCCAGGAAGTTATTGGGAAGAAGGAAAATGGATAGAAACAGAACCTCTTGAAATAAAGAGAGTTTATGATTTCCCAGAAATCGGACCAAAAGATATGTATTTATTACATCATGAAGAATTAGAATCTTTAGGTATAAATATTAAAGGAATTAAGAGAATAAGATTCTGGATGACATTCTCGCAAAAGTATATAACACATTTAAATGTACTTGAAAATGTTGGTATGACATCAATTGAACCAATTGAATTCGAAGGAAAGCAAATAGTACCATTACAATTCCTTAAAGCAGTTTTACCAGATCCAGCATCATTAGGTCCAAGAACAAAAGGAAAGACTAATATAGGATGTATTTTCCAAGGTAAAAAGGATGGAAAAGACAAAACTTATTATGTATATAATGTTTGCGATCATGAAGAATGTTATAAAGAAGTTGGATCTCAAGCAATTTCTTACACAACTGGAGTTCCAGCTATGATAGGTGCAAGCTTAGTATTAAGAGGTCTATGGAAGAAACCAGGAGTATATAATATAGAAGAATTTGATCCAGATCCATTTATGGAAGAGTTAAATAAATGGGGATTACCATGGAAAGAAAGCTTTGATCCAACTTTAGTTGAATAAATTGTGAGTATTTTAATTATGTAATAACGGACTGAAAGGGCAGGTACTCTGTTGTTTCGGTTGCTATAGAAGATGGCTGTGGATTTCTAACATTAGAAGTTGCATCCAAAATGCTGGTTTCAAAGGCAAGCTTTGAACTAGCATATTTGGAACAACTTCTAATTAAGAAATACCTACAGCCATCTTCTAAATGCAACACTGCACAAAAGAGTACCTGCCCTTTCTGAGATTAAGAATGATTTAGATACTAATTTATTAAACTAAATTAGTAAATTATTATATGAACGAAAAAATAAGGATAAAGTCTTAATTAGAGTTTCTTGGAACTAGCTTATTTTCACGAAAAGCTGTGGCTTTCATCCTTACTTTTTACTGGAAATTTATAACTAGAAAAAGGTTTGGTGATTTAATGAAAGATATAGATTTAAGCAAATTACCATCACCATGTTATTTGGTTGATGAGAGACTTCTTAAGAAGAATTTGGAGACTTTAGATTATGTACAGAAGGAAACAGGTGCCAATATTATTCTGGCAACTAAAGCATTTTCGATGTACTCAACTTTCCCATTGATTGGAAGATATCTAAAAGGAGTTACTTCAAGTTCTCTTCATGAAGCTAGACTTGGATATGAAGAGATGGGTAAGGAAGTACATATTTATTCTCCTGCATATAGAGAAGATGAATTTGATGAGATAATGAAATATAGCGATCATATAGTATTTAATTCATTTAGTCAATGGAGAAAATATAAGGATAAAGTCAAAAACTTTAAAGGAAAGAAAATCGAATGTGCTATTCGTATTAACCCTGAGTATTCAGAGATAGAAACAGATATATATAATCCATGTTTTGAAAATTCAAGAATGGGAGTTACTTTGGCTAACTTTGAAGAAGAAGATCTTGAAGGTATAGATGGATTGCATTTTCATACAATGTGTGAACAGAATTCGGATACCCTTGAACGTACAATAAAAGTGGTAGATGAAAAATTCGGGAAGTACATCAAGAAAATGAAGTGGATTAACTTTGGTGGTGGTCATCATATTACTAGGGAAGATTATGATATAGAAACACTAATAAGATCTATTAAATTTATAAAAGATAAATATGGAGTACAAGTATATCTTGAACCAGGTGAAGCCATTGCTCTAAACACAGGATTCCTTGTATCAACAGTATTAGATACTATGAAAAATGGAATGGATATAGCTATACTAGATACTTCAGCGGAATGTCATATGCCAGATGTACTTGCAATGCCATACAGACCTAACATAATAGGTGCTGGAAAGCCAAATGAATTCGAATTTACTTATAGATTTGGTGGTCCTACTTGCCTTGCAGGTGATATTATAGGAGATTATTCATTTAAAGAACCTTTAAAGCCAGGAGATAAACTTGTATTTTGTGATATGGCTATTTATTCAATGGTTAAGAACAATACATTTAATGGTGTTAATCTTCCTGCAATAGTAAAATATAGTGAAGAAAAAGGTATTGAAGTAATAAAAGAATTTGGATATGAAGATTTTAAGTCTAGATTATAAATTATAGTTTGATTAAAGTTTAAAAAATATAATTAAAAATAAATATAAATTAGCTGTCTAAAAATGGGGTTTTATTCCTGCTTTTAGACAGCTATTTTTTTAGGAAATATTATACAGTATATTAATTAAGAATACAATAGAAAAAGAATAAAACGTACATATTAAGGAATTAAAAGAATATTTAGGTAAAAAAGAGAGCAAAATGCGTTTTGTTCCTGAATATAGGCGTTTTATTCCTAAATATTGACGTTTTGTTCCAGGTTAATTTACATAATTTCGTTAATATGTAAAAATATTATTAGGGATAAATAATAATGCAAAACTACTGATAGTGGGGTAAGAAGGATCATATTAAACGAATTCGATTAAAAAGTAATTTTACAATATAGGAGGATTATAAAGTGGATGTCATAAATCAAACAAATAGAACAATATTATTTGAGGAAATAAACCCTGAAAAATTAGATTTGATTACTATAGTAGGTGATACAAAAGGGTTAAATAGTTTAAACGACGATAAGATAAAAGAAATTAATGAACTTCTTTTAGTTAATAGTTTTGATGAATTTTTGGATAAGTTCTCACCAGTTGTATATTCTTTCTATAATGCGACTAATCAAAAAGTAATGTATACGTTAAAAAAGCCTGAGAACTTTCCAAGTGAGTTAATAACAGAAATTCCAATTAATAAATCAAATGATTTCTTAAAAATGTTATTCACATTAATTGACACAAAGAGGGCTCAAGGGATTGCTAATGTAGATTTTAAATTTGAAAATCTATTGGATATGATATCACCTAAAAAAGTAATGGATGATATAAAACAAACCAGAAAGGAAATTCAATATACATATAGCCAATATGAAGCTTTAGATGATGAAGATCCAAGCAAACTTGATTTAGGGGACAAGCTTAATGTTATGTTTGAAGAAGCTAGCTCAAACTATAATAATATAATGGCAATGTTACCACTTGCTATTGAAGATATAAAAACAAGGTTACTTCTTGGAGGCGAGGATAAGAATAATTCAAACGAACCTCTTAAACTAGGCGTTTTAAGCATGGGAGAAGATGGAGAGTTAAAAGTATTAGAAGCTCCAAAGGTAGAAGAAACATCATTGATTGCTATAGATGATAAAGCCAATATGGGACTTATTGAAGCTTTTGAAGATGACTATGATGAAGTGAATGAAGTGAAGTCAGAGTATGTAAAAAGCTTAGTAGTAAGAACTTTCTGTCCTTTAGCATCTACTATGGAAAGCTCTGTTGATTTAGGGGTAGAAGTAAGCAATTATAACACATATTTAGATTTCTACAAAACATCTAAGGATGATTTTATAAAGACAGTTAAGCCATTAATAGAAAAGATATTAGGCGTAAAAATGTTTTTTGATCAATACAAGACAAAGAACAAGGGAATGAAACCAAGTTTATTAGTTACAAATACAAAGCTTAGCAGATTAGTAAATGCTCAAAATTTACCAAGATTAAATACTTATTTAAGCTCAGTAAATGATAAAAATGACTTTGATAACACAATTTGGTTTGGAGTAGTTCCATCAATTGAACTTGAAGGTCAAAGTAAGAATAAAGTTAGAAGAGAAAGATTTAAGGCCAATAAGCAAATGGAGAAGACAGATTCAAATTCTATGGAAGATTTAGCAATGCTTTTAGATACAGTTCAAAAGTACCGTGTGCAAATATTCTTTAGTTTTGAACCAAGAGAAGATACTACTTTTAACCATGTAGCAACAGCCGGAATTGAAAAGTTTGTGGATAAATGTGAACCACTTATGCATAACACTTATAGTGAATTTGCAATTCCATGTGTACCTAATTTCACAGTTATTCCAAAGGAAAAGTCTGGAGTTGTATTAGATAAAAGAATGGTACTTTCTGAAGAAGGCTCTGCAGAGTTATCTAAAGAAAAAGAAGATATTCTAAAACTTTGGATTGAAGGAGTCTATATTGGAAGTTCATATATAGCAGCTGGAATTGTGGCTGCATACCAATGCCCAGAGTATTTAAGAGAGCATTTTAGAGATATATATAGCGAATATCCAGGAGTTAGATTTGATATAGAATCAGGTTCTAATGCCTTAAAGATAACAACTACTTTAGCAAAAGAAATATCTGGTTTTACAAATGAAATTAAAAATTCAATAAATAGAAAAAACTTCGGTTTTGTTTTTTCATCTGAAAATGCGAAGCTTGAAGGCAAAGATATAAAACAAATTACTGTTTATAAAGCTAGAAGCCTACAAGCTACTGAAAATGATTTTGAATCAATATATAAAACACTAGTAACAACCTATATAGAAAGAACCTTAAGGTTCTATACTAATGATTTTAAAGAAGATAATATTATTAAATTCTTTAGCAATAATCCAACTAGTGTTAAGAGTAAGTGGGTAGCTCATAAAGAATATACTAATGCCATAGTAAAAGATGGTGATGATATTAACTTTGTGATAAATGAAAAGAATGGAACATGTAACATTGACTTAGTATTTAACGGTAACGTTAAGAACTTGGAAGTTGAGATTACACGTAATGATGCACACAATCAAGTTGGCTAATTATAATAGATTAAAATCTATTTTAATTATAAATAAAAATAAAGGGAGGCTCAAAAATGGGATTTAGAGTAAAAGTTGAGGGCGCAGAAAGTATTGATTTAAACATCGAAAGTATCGAAACTGTAGAATTTAAAACAGATACACCAGATGATTCTAATGCACGTTCAACAGACTTAGGAACAACATTAGAAATCGCTGGTAAAATTTTGACACCAGTAAACGGGGAGGCAGCAGATACTACAATCAAGCTAGCACAATGGTCATTAGTACCAGCAGAAAAGGCTGATTGTTATAGAAACGTTAAAGTAGATGTTATTTCTGCTTCTCAAATCGTAAGACAATTTACTTTACCTAATGCATTTGTAGTTAAATACGAAGAAGATTTTGGTGATGTAGAAGGTGTTGGTACATTTAGATTGTATGTTAAACAAAAGAAGGACAAAACTGCTAGCGTTAAATTTGAAGGCGGTTTTGCTGAATAAAAATTAAAATAAGGAGGATTTTAATAAATGGGATTTAAAGTTAAAATTGAAGGCGCAGAAACAATAGATCTTAGCATAGAAAGTGTTCAAACAGTAAAGCTTATTACAGACACTCCAGAAGATTCAAATGCAAGATCAAAAGACGTAGGAAGTACAATGGTTATTAAAGGTAAGATATTAACAGCAGTTGATGGAGATCCATTTGATAGCACAAGAAAAATGGGTACATGGTCATTAGTACCAGCAGAAAAAGCTGACTGTTATAGAAAAGTAACTGTAGAAGTAATTTCAGCAGATCAAGTTATAAGAAAAATAACTTATCCTAATGGCTTTGTAGTAGATTATAAAGAAACATTTGGAGATACTGAAGGTATAGGTACTTTTGAACTTGTTGTAAGACAAAAGAAAGACAAGCTAAGTACTGTTACAATAGAGGGCGGATATAGCGCTTAATCTTAAAATTAAATTGATTTTTCTTTTGGAGTTAAGTTCCAAAAGAAAAATCTTTTACTATAACGTCGTAGATACACTAAAATCATTCGTAAAAGATGGGGTGTAAGGTGAAAGATTATTATAAAGTATTAAATGTATCAGTAAATGCTAGTAATGATGAAATAAAGAAAGCATTTAGAAGTTTGGCTAAGAAATATCATCCTGATAGAAATAAAGATGATAAGGATGCCTTAAGAAAGTTTCAAGAAGTAAATGAAGCTTATGAAGTTTTAAGCAAAGAAGAATCAAGAAAAAAATATGACCAGGAAAGATTTAAAGAAAAGAATAATCAAGAAACAAAAAATAATAAATCAAGTAAAGAAGATAAGACAAGGACATATCAAGATAAAGGTGAAAGTATAGAAAACTTAAATAAATATTTTGAAAGTTTTTTTGGATTTAACGCAAACAGCAGTGATATTAATAAAGAAAAGTTAAAAAAGGAAAAGAATCCAATAGATACAAGCAAAATGTTTGATAGCTTTTTTAATATAAAATGAAGCTTTTCGGGTAGAGTTTTATGCTCTTTCTGAAATTAGTTTAACTGATACCCTCAAAGGGTATCTCGTCTGAGAGCATGCAGCTTAAATTCTCAATTTAAAAGAGATGTTTACAGATGCTAGCTATCAGATAAATAAGAAGTAATGGAGTGAATTACTTTGAAAGAAGAAAATAATATGGATTTTAATAATAAGCTGTTAGTGACAATGCAGATAATTAATGTATTTATAGGCGTAATAATTGCACTAATATGTGTGGTTGCATATATCACAATACAATCAATTTATATAAGAACATTAATTATTGTTATTGTAATGGGAATTGGTGTATGGGGATTTATCAATTTATATAAGAAACTGCATAAAGAAGAAATAGTGCAAGATGAGAGTAATATAAGCAGAATTGAGTTAGTTAACGAAGAAAATGAAATTATAAGAAGTTGGGATATAGGAGAGCGCATATCATTTCTTATTGGTAAGAATGGCAGGAGTGATGAAATGCTTATAGATTTAAGTACTTCAATCTACTCGAAATTTATAGAAAATGATCATGCAGTATTAAATTATGCGGCAGGAAGATGGTATGTGGAAGATTTATCAGAAAGTGCTGGAGTTGTAATCCAAAAAGCTGCTGATGATACAAAATATAGAATTGTAAAAGATGCTCCTTGTGAATTGAAAAGAGGAGATATCTTATTTATTTCTAAGGTTAAACTTTTACTTAGATGAGCCAAAGAAAAAAGTTATTTAATTAATAGAAAAAACATTTAAATGTTAACTTTTACTTAAATGAAATGGAGTGAGGTAAATGGGTCTTATTAGATGTCCCAATGGTCATATGTTTAGTGAAAGGCGTTATGGAACTATATGTCCATATTGCAATATAGATACTTCAACAAAGGAAAGACCAGAACCAGTTCAAGAAAAAATGGATATAGAAACTAATCTTTTATACCAAGAAGTTGAACCAGTTTGCGGATGGCTTGTATGTATTGAAGGCACAAGGGTTGGTAAAGATTATAAGATAAAAAACGGAAAAAACTTTATAGGCAGAGCAGATGATATGGATATTCAAATAATAGGGGATAACGGAATTGCAGCTAGAAATCATGCAATAATTGTATATGATGCGAAAAAAAATAATAATGTGTTATTACCTGGAGATTCATCAGGTATTGCTTATTTAAATGAAGAGCCTGCTTACATGCCATCTGAATTGTCACCATATGATGTAATTGAGCTTGGTAAAAGCAAATTTCTTTTTGTACCATTTTGCGGAGAACATTTTGAATGGGGAGATAAAAAGTAGGTATATATAATATGATTAATGTTAATGATTACTCAAATCTGAAATTTATATTTTTACTATTAGCAGTATTAATCCTGTTACTAATAGTACGAGATTTTCTAATAAAAAGAATTTATAAGCGGGAATTAGAGATAGCAAATGAAATATTTATTGGAAATGAAGAAATACAAGAGGATTATTTAGAAGTAGTAAATAAATCAAATGGAACCATGGCAGTTTTAGCAGATGGGTTAGGAAAAAATGAGGCAGGAAGAATTTCAAGCATTGTGGCTGTAAAAACAATAAGTAAGTTATTTAAAGAGGAAGGAAACAAGGAAAAGATAACATACTTTTTTAAGAAAGCTTTTAATAAAGCCAGTCGTGAAATTATAAAAAGAGTCGAAAAGGATAAGGGCGGAGCAAGTGTACTTAGTGTAATAATATATGATAATTTATTATCTTACGCTCTAGTTGGAGACGTTATGCTAGCCATTTTTAGAAATAAGGAACTTGTAAAACTAAGTAACGGTCATTCTATAAGTGAAGTAGCAAAAAAACAATATTATAATGGGAAGATCCAAAAAGACGAAGCTTTATACGCACTAAAGGAAAAGAAACTTCTATATTATATTGGACAAGAATCCTTTAGAGATATAGAAATTTCTGAAACCCCAATTGAAATTCAAAAAAATGACATAATAATACTCATGAGCAGAGGAGTATATGAAGGGTTAAGATGGATAGAAATTGAAAGAATTTTAGGAAATAAAAAAGCTAATATAAATGAAATTTGTGGGCAAATAATGGAGAACGTTAAAGATAATAATAAAAATAATTGCAATGGCAGCATTATGCTTATGAAATATTGCGGTAAAAAATAAAAACTTTTAAGGATAAAACCAAATTTATTTAAACTAATAAAACTAAGTTAGGGTGGACGATAATGAGAAAGTTAAACTCGAAGTTTAAGACAAGCTTTATATCAGAAGAAGGAACTTTTCTACAAAATAAAGATTACTTCGCATTTGTTGAATTAGATAACTATGCATGTTATGTAGTAGCTGATGGAATAGATGAAGATAAGGAATTAGAAAGTGCAAAAATTGCAGTGACTACATTTATTAGAGATTTCACAGCTAAACCAACTATGAACAGATTCATTCTAAGAAAATACTTAAAGAATGCAAATAGTGAGCTAATAGGAAGTAGTAGAAATGTTAGATTAAAAGCATCAATTACGGTAGTTGTAACTAATTATAGTAAATTAATATATTCGGTTATAGGAAATACTAGATTTTACTACTTTAAGGATGGATATTTAAAGTATAAGAGTAAGGATCAGTCGTTAGCTCAAAATTTAGTAGATGATGAAATGATTCCATTAGATGCAATGTCAAAACATTTTGAGAGAAATAATCTTTCTTCCTATTTAGGACAAGATAATTTAAATAAACTTTATATATCAAAAAAAATTAAACTTTCTGATGGAGATGCATTTGCAATTCTTACAAAAGGAATATGGGAGAATTGCGATGCTAAGGAAATAGAGGACTCGCTAGAAGGTGCAAAGGAACCTAAAGAGGTTACTGATAATATTGAAGAAATGATTTTGTCAAAGCAGCTAAAGGAAATAGAAAACTATACATTAGCATTAACATTTGTAGAAAAGTCATACATAGATCCAAAAAGAAGCAAGAAAATAAAAATAGCTATAATAGTTGCAATACTCTTACTCTTAGTTATAGCAATAGGAGTAGGGGCATTTATAATTCATAAAAATAGAAAACAAGATGCTATTGCATCTATTAACGAAGGTAAGCAAAATGCAGAAGAATATATAAAAAACGGGAATATGGAAAAAGCAGATGAGGAATATAAGAAAGCTTTAGATACAGCTAAGAAATATAAACTTAAAGATGATATTGATAATTTAACTGAAGATTATAAGTACACAGAAATAGTATTAGATGGAGATAAAGATTTAGAAGGAAAAAAATATGATGATGCGTTAGATAAATATGTACTAGCTTTAGAAAAGTCAGGAGAAGCGGAAGAGGCTGGAAGTGACTATGTATTAAAGAAAATAGATATTGCAAAAGAATGTGTAAAAGTAGCTGATTTATTAACTTTAGCAGATAAGCAGTACGATGATAATGATTTAGACGGTGCATTAAAAAACTATCTAGATGTAAAAGATTTAGCAGTAGATTATTACTTAAAAGATGAAAAAAAAGAAGCAATGGATAAAATTCAAAAAATTTATGATCAAAAAGCAGCCGATGCAAAACAAAAAAAGGCTGACGATGATAAGGCGGCAGCAGATAAGAAACAAGCTGATGATGATAGTAAAAAAGCAGCTGATGATGCAGCTAAGAAGGCAGAAGATGATAAAAAAGCTGCAGAAGATAAGGAAAATAAAGCTATAGATCTTAGAAAAAATGGAGATTTAAAATATACAGCAGGTGATTACGTAAGTGCAAAAATGTATTATGAATTGGCTAAAAAATCATTTGAGGATGTTAATGAAACTAGTTTAGCTGATGAATTAGTAGACAAAATAGCTCTTATGGATAAAAAAATCAGTGAAACTTCAGATAAAAAAAGTGAAGCTGATAAATATGCACAGGCGGCTGATGCAAAATATGCAGCTGGTGATAATGCTTCAGCAAAAGTATTATATCTTTTAGCTAAGGACGCATATAACAGCTTGGGAGATGCAGATAATGTAGCTAAAGTAAGTGAAAAAATCACAGCTATAGACAAGGCTTCTGCTAAGTCATAATCATAAGTTTTGAAATATATCTAAATAAACTAATAAGCAGATGTAGGTGAAAATATGGAGAATAGAATTTATGAGAAATTAAGTGAAATAAAAGATCTAAATGACAGAGTCCTGCTCAAAAAAATAATGAATAGTGTATTTGAAGAGCTAGAGGATCATTCTAATAATAGAATTAATGGATTAGAAAAAAGAGTTTTTAGCGAATTATATTATATAAAAGAAAAATATAATATCTACTCAACTATAGTTAAAAGAGGCAGGCTTGATATAACCGATGAATTTCTATTTCCTATGTTATTAGAAGATACAGAAGAAAAAGTATATGATACTAAAGAAATTTTAAAAGTGCTTGAAGCTAAAGAAAGCAAGAAGCTGTTCAAGGTTTTTCTTAAATGTGATTATTTGATTTTTAAAGAATTTATCAGTAGAAATTCTAATATAAAGGGAGTAATAAAAACAGATAAGAAAACTTATGAAGCTCACTTTAAAGTTCAGGAAAATCATGAATATAAAAGCAAAGTAGAGAGGCTATATAAAAGCTTTATAAATAGCAATATTGCATGGACAACAATTAATAATCCATATATTCATAAGATAGCAGATGTATTTTTAATTGGCTGCGAAGATAAAATTCCAGAGGATGAAGAAATAATTGAAATTGAGGTAGATTTCGGGGATTATAGCAAGTTCATTAAATATAATATGGTTCCACTTTGGAACGTAAAGGAATTAAGCATAAAATGTAGCGGTTTTCCAATGCCGTGTATCGATAAAGTAGGGTACGAACATGATATCTCAATTGAAAAAGAAGGAAAAGATAATGGATATCTAATAGATAGTAAGAATCCAGATATTAATTGGGCTATGTTTACAAAAGAATCAGTAATAATATCTTCTAACATTAAGGATTCTATAGAGTGGAATTTGTGGAGTATTATTAACTCTGATAAAAACAACCAAAAGAAATATGAGTATGAACTTATGACTAATCAAGTTAGTATAAACTTCTCTAATAAATTAGCTTTTGATAAATCATACACAATAAAAACAAAAACTGAGCTCGCAAGACTTATAAATTCATTTAAGGCTTCAAAATACTTGAAGTTTCATGATATTTCACTTATGGAAAGTTCAAAAGAAGAGCGGAAGCACACTTATGAAGTAAATGACTTTATTATTGATGAAATAAGAGAAGATAATATAAAAAAATCTCTTATTCTATACTTTGAGCCAGCCGATAAGGAAAATTATTTAAACAAAGATATTTTAAGTTTCTTAGTATCTGAAGTTCAATTTATATATCCAGAATATAAGTGTGAAGGAAGATTGATATGAATTATATTTGGGAAGTGCTTCTAAAAGCAGATGAAGAAACCATTCCTAGAGAAGATATTAAGTTTGTTCAAGCTGATGTATGCAGTCCATATATGGAAATTGCTCTTGATAACTTAAATTCAAATTCTCTTCCAGAAGATAATGTTATCGAAGTAAATGAATATTATAGATTTTACGAGATTTTTAAGGATTTGTTTAATATAAATTTTCAAGAGAGCAAAGAGTTAAGAGAATCACTTTTAGATATATTATTGCATTATTTAGGAGAACTAGACTTAAAAAGCGGACTATGTAAAACAGAAATATATAAGAAGTTTTTATATAAGGATATATTAGATAACGTGTTTGGAGAAAAATTAAAGAAAAATATAATTTATTTCAACAAAGATGAAGTAGATGCCTTATTGAATGGGTTTATAACCTTGTATAAAACAGGAACTTCAATCCAATTGTTTAAAAAGATTTTTAAGGAAATATTCAAAAAAAGCATAATTTATTCCAGCAAGGAAAAGCCTAAAAATATTTATATTTATCTAGATGAAATAAAAAAAGTAGAACTTGAAAATAAAGTTAGTTCTATAGTAGATACATTTTTACCAATAAATATGAAGCCATTAATATTTTGGGATAAGCATTTTGGGATTATTGGACTTAATGACACTATGAAAATCAATGAGGCAGTTATTGTTGAATAAGGCATATCAAGATAAAGACATTGATTTTAGTACATCCTAGTTTCATATGTTTTAACAGTTTAGGAGGATAAAGATGAGTTTATATTCATACAAGTTGCATAAAGGAAATGAAGAGCATATTAAAAAAAGTAAGTATAAAGAAAAAAATCTAAGGCTCATGACAACTTTTCAATTAAGAGAAATATGTAATAAAGAAAAGCTGGTAAAGAGCATAATTAATCCTCTTGATAAAGAAGAACTTATAAGACTCATAATGAAATACAGAGGAGAAAAGGAAAGTAAACTCATAAAGAATTACTTAGTTGGAGGAATTGAAAGAGTTGAAAGATTTTTAAGCAGAAGTAATAAAGAAGAGATTAACAATAGGTATATAGATTATCCTGGTAAGATAACTATTTATGAAAGCTTGGCTCTTGAAATTTATGATAATTATATTTTAAGAAGCAGCGAAAAGTTAGAAGAAGGCAATGTTCTTTTAGTTGATAGCAATTATAAGATTTGTACCATATTTAATGTTAAAAAATTGGTACAGAATAATAAAGAAGAGTATTACCTAATTAAAGGTGAATCTATAGAGGCAAGAGAATCTGAAAGTAAGCATTATAGTCTTTTATTTTTTTCAGAAAAAGATTCAGAGACTATTTATGATACTTATGAAGGAGATAATATAGAAGTCGATTATAATATAAAGTTTACGTCTTTGCCTATATTACAGTTCGAAGTTAAACCATTAAAAGAGACAAAAATGCCACTTGCAATTGATTTTGGAACATCAAATACAACTGCTGGTATTTATATAGATAAAGAGATATTTCCAGGCTTAAATGAAAATTTAACTGATAATCGGGAATATGCAGATTACGAAAATGATAAAGTAAAATTCGTAAAAATAATAAATGAGAGCAAAGAAGATTTAGAAATAACACCACTTATACCAAGTATTGTAGGTGTTAAGCATATAAAAGAAGATGAAATAGAATACGCTTTTGGGCATGATGCAATGCTTGAGGCAAGAAGAAGATATGTGGATGATGGGATGAGTCTTTTTTATGACATAAAGAGGTGGATAAGTGACTTTGAAAAAAGTGAAAAAGTAATTGATGTAAAGAATAAAACTACCTTTATAAAAAGAAAAGACATTATAAAAGCATATCTAGAATACATTATATCTTTAGCACAGCAGAGATTTAAATGTAAGTTTAAAAATATCTATATATCCTGCCCATCAAAGCAAAAATATAAATTCCATACATTATTTAAAGATGTTTTAAGTGACTATACCGTTGAAAGTTCAAATATATTAGAAGAAAGTGCAGCTGTACTGTATAACACTATTTCAGATTTGATTGAAAAGAAGAAATACGTTCAAGGCGAATGGTATAAAGCTTTAATTATAGATTGTGGAGGGGGAACTACTGATCTTACTGGCTGTAGCTTTAGCATATCAAATAGCAGAGTCTCTTATAGATTAGATATAGAAACCTCCTATGAAAATGGAGATACGGACTTTGGAGGAAATAATCTTACTTTTAGAATATTGCAGTTAATAAAAATATTAATGGCAAATGCTTTAAGTAATTCTAAGAGTGAATTAAAAAAAGCAATAATAGATGAATTTAACATAGATATATTTAGATTCATAGATAAATCTGGAATTAATGAATTATACGAAACTTTAAATGAAGAATACGAAAAGGCAGAAGGAGTAATTCCAACAAAATTTCAGCTATATGAAACAAGAAGTAAAGAAGATTACTGTAAGGTGAGAAGTAATTACTATTTCTTATTTGATCTAGCAGAAGAGGTAAAGAAATTATTCTTTTCTAATCCAGATATTTTAAAGGTTTTGTTAACGTCTAAGGAAGAGACAAGTTTAGATGAAAATATAATAAATTTTGATAAATGGAAATTATCTTACATGAATAAAGGAACTCTACAGGTGGTAAAGGAAGCTCCAAGTATAACTCTTAGTATCTATGAAATTGAAACATTAATAAAAGGTGATGTTTATAACATAATAAAGAAGTTTTTAGAAAAGTTATATGAAAATGATGAGTTATACGATTATTCCCTAATCAAATTAACAGGGCAATCATGTAAGGTAGATATATTTAGAGATGCACTAAAAGAATTTATACCTGGAAAAATAATTGAAATAAATAAGAGCAAAAAGGAAGTTAAAGAAGAGTATGAATTAAAATTATCCTGTCTTAAAGGAGCTCTAAAATATCTATATGATAAAAATTTTGGCTATGCAGATATAAATATAGAAAGTAAAAAGCCTACTCTTCCATATTTATTAACAGCCTACACTCATGCTGGAGAGCAAAAAACACTAATTAAAGGCAGGGAAATAAATAAAGGGTTTATTTCTAGGTTCATGGATAGAATTCTACTTAAATTATATTTAAAAGACAGCAATGATAATGTGAAATACGAATACAATTATCAATTTAATGAGGAAGAATTAGAAAAGACAAACGCAAGGAAAATAGGAGAAAGATATCCAAATATAAATCAGCACGAAACAGATAATATAGAAAATAATGAAGTGAAATTCTTTGTATGGGAAGAAGAAGAGCTATGGGGATTTTATGTATTAGCTATTTTAAGAAAAGAAGAGGAACTTTATATAGGACAAGAAAAGTTCTTCTACTTTGAAAATGATAAATGGGAGAGAAACTTCTTTGATGGACTTAAATAAGTTCAGGTGAAAATACCGAAATCAAATACATTGTTCTTCCGCAGGACTTATGAAAATATCGCTGAAAGCACTAAATGGAAGCTTGCACCTAGATTGGCATGCTCTTACTTTCAGTATGACAAGCCAATCTAGAACAAGCTTCCATTAACTGCTTTTGGCAACGAGATTTTCAAATGCCTGCTTCAGAAAGATGTATTTGATTTCTGGTAAGGTATCCATTTTAAGTGCATTGAATATAAAACATAACCAATAAAGTATTCGATGTAAAATTCTATAAAAGCATGATCAATATTTCTGGTATGTGACTGAACTTTATTGGTAGAAATGAGTACTGAGTGGGTGAAGTTTTATAGAAGAAGGTGCTTTTGGCAGCGAGATTTTCAAATGCTTGCTTTAGAAAGATGTATCTGATTTCTTAAATATTCTGAAGAATATTACAATATATATTCTTAAGAATTTTAGAAGTTAAGAATATAAGAATATAAGAATATAAGAATATCTGAGAAAATTTGATTCAAATGTGTTTGGTGGATATTTATAGAGTAAGCGAACATCATCAAATCATAAGTACATTGAGTGAAAGTTCTGCTAACCGAATACAAAATTTAAAGAATAGTTTTTAGGTTCTTTGTTTAAGAACTTGCTTGTAAGATATGGATTGTGAGAGTTGGATGAAAAGGAGGGAAGAAAGGTGTTTCAAAATAATTATCCGCTTTTTAATAGCGGACGACTTTTAAAGATAGAGATGTTGGAGGAGCTTAGAAATTTTCCGAGGGGATTTTTTGATGCAAAGATTAAGGGATATTCTAATGGAATAATCTGCGGATGCGAGATAGAGGTTTCTGATAACTACATAAAGATATTGGAGGGCATAATAAAATACCAAGATGTGATTTATCTTTTAAAAGAAGATATCAAGGTTGAATATACCTGTAATAATAAGCTTATGCTTTTAAAAATAAAATTCTTACCTGAAATACAGGATAGCGATTTTAAAATAAATTCAACAGAAGTTCATTTAGATGAAAAGTTAGATATTAAAGAAAATGAGATTGAAATCTGTAGGTTTAAATTAAGAGCGGGTGCAAAGCTTAGAGCAGATCATACAGATTTTATTGATTTAAGCACAGAATATGATACGGTAAATACAATATATGCTCCTTATGCAGCATATGGAAGTAGCAGCTTAAGTCCTGAAATCTTAAGAAGATTTGGAAGAGAATTATTAGAGTGTAATTTAAGTGAAGCTTGGGATATATCCTTTGCAATGATGTGTGTTCAGAGTAAGGATGCTATTCAAAAAGAAATAATAATAAGCTATCTAGTAAATAAATTAGATATTGAGATGAAAGATTATAATAATGAGAATTTATACTTGTATCTTTCAGAAGTATTAAGAAGTGCTAAAGATGGAGCAACAGGTAATGGGCGCAGAGGTAATGGAAGATTTAAAAAGATACTTATAGATTAATATTAAGAAAGGGGATATTTATGGATACTGAGCGTGCATTGATACATATAAAAAAGGCGTATATTTTAGCAATAGCATCAGGAATTATAGGTATTTTATTAACTATATTATCGGTTTTAGGAATTTGGAATTTAAGTTTAGATTTATATGAATTATTAGATGTAATTATAATATTTGGACTAGCTTTTGGAATAAGTAAGAAAAGCAGAGTATGTGCAATTATATTATTTTTTTACTACATTATAAATAAGATTATTATATTATTCAGCAATGGAAGTTTAGTTGGTTTAGCAATAATGATATTCTTTACAATAGAGTATTTTCAAGGCATAAGAGGAACTATACATTATCATAAAAATTTAAAGTTAGAAAGAATCAATAATGAAAATTTATCTTAATAGAAGTTATATATGAAATTAAAGGAGGAAGGATATATGGCAGAAAGAGTTGATGAAAAGATTCAAGATTTTTTAAATGAGATGGAAAAAAGAGAAGAGATACAAAATATTTGCGATGGTAATCCCATTAAAATTGGAAAGAGATATTATGAATTTGAAGAAAAAGATTTTTTTGAAGAAAAGTTAAAAATTTATATTCCGAAAGATTTTGATGACATGTCAATGGAGGCAAGAAAGTTAAAGTATCCATCAGAAAGCAGACCAGATATTATAAAATGCAATGAAAAAGGAAATACATGTGTAACACTAAAGATTATTGATAACCCTTTAAATGAGGAACGTGTTGGTAAATTAAAAGATCAAATGAAGGTAATAATAAAAAGAACAAATCCAGCAAATGTATTTTATGAAGACGGAGTATTAGAGGTGTATTCAAAAAATATAGGATTTTTTGAATTTAAGAGCTATGCCATAGACGATTCTTTATATAATTTAATGTTTTTTATGGAGTTTGAAGGGAAAACATTAATGGGAACCTTTAGTTGTATTCATAAAGAAAGTAAGGAGTGGAGAGAGATTGCTTTCCAAATCATTAGAAATATAAGAGTAGCAATACAAGAAGATAAGGGGGATGAAAATTAATGGGTGACGAATATATATATGCTCAAGGAGATATTTTAACAGCACCATATAAATTTCAAAAAGTGACAAAGCTTAAGATAACTAGAGACTTAAATGAGCATGCAAGACTTTATATAAGTGGAATTATAAGCGATGAAAATTTAGACAAGTATGTTGAAGAAACTGGAATAAACCAAAATATTAAGGTTGCAGCAAAAGATTATGAAGGAAATATTACATCGTTATTTGAAGGAATTGTTACCAGGGTTGGTATTAAAGCAAAAAATGATGTTAGAACATTAGAAATAGAAGCTTTAAGTGCAACATTTTTGATGGATATAAGTAAAGTTAATGGTTCATATCAAGATGAAAATCTTACTTATGGGGATATTTTTAGCCAAAAAAACAGCCTATATGGTGATGTAGTAATGGTAGATAATATCACAAATGGAACTAAGATAGATAAGTTATTAGTACAATACAAGGAAACAAATTGGGGATTTCTAAAAAGATTGGCTTCTCACTTTAATGTAGCTTTAGTGCCGGAATGTAGATTATCAGGAATAAAGTATTCTATCGGAGGAGCTGGAGAAGCTGTAGTTTACGATATTGATGAATTTGATTATTCAATAGAAAAAGGTCTACAAGAATATAATTTAAAAGCTTCTAACGAAGATTATCAATTAAATGATACAAATTTAATAAGTTATGAAGTATCAAATGGAAAAGTAATGAATCTATATAACCAAGTAAGCTTTAAAGGAAGAAAGCTTTTAGTGTATCGATGTGAAACAGAGCTTAAAGGCGGGATAATTGTAAATAAATATATACTAAGAGACGAAAATGGTATGAAAGTAAGTAAAACTTATAATAATAGGATAACTGGTATTTCTCTTAAAGGCAGGGTATTAGATGTTCAAAATGACAAAGTGAAAGTTTCGTTAGAAATAGATGGAAGCCCTACAGAACTAGAGGGGGCAAGATGGTTTGACTTTGCTACTATTTTTTCATCACCATATGGAACAGGCTGGTACTGCATGCCTGAAATTGAAGATGTAATTAGATTATATTTTCCAGATAATGAAGAAAAACATTCATATGTAGTAAGTTCATCACACTATTCATATCCAGATGCTGATCAAAGTAAGCGTAGCGATCCAGCAGTAAAGAGTATAGGTACAAAATACGGCAAGGAAATAGTAATGAGTCCAGGTTCTGTTGAGATAATAGGAAATGGAAATTTACTTATGAGGCTCACAGATGATGGTGGAATAGAAGTAAATAGCGATAAAAGTATAGTACTTGATGCTGGTGGAGATATAAACATAAGTGGAGGCGGAAAAGTTACTATTATAGGCGATGCCGGAATTAGTTTAACGCAGGCAGGAGCAAATATGACAATACAGGATGATGTAACTATGAGTGGAGGAAAAGTAAATATTCAAAGTTAGAAAAAGGTTATATAGGTGTTAAAAAGATGATAATACAAGCAGATAAAGAAAAAGTATTAAAAGAATTTCAAGAAAAATATGTAGCTGATAAATATAAAGAAGAATTTACAAAAATTATAGAAAAATATAAAACAAGTAGAGAAAAGATTAAGGAAAATTTAACTTCAAAATTTAACTCTGTTTGCAAAGAGGCTATTTCACTTCAGGAAAAAGAGTTAAAGGGAGAAATAACATATATTTATTTTTCAATGCTTAGAACAAGGCTTCTTGAGGACAAAGGAATTTGGAGAATTGATTTATATGATAAAAAATGGTTCTTAGATAAAGAAGAATGTTCCATAAATATAGATTTAGATTTTATTTATGAACCCTTATTTAAGCATATGGAGGAACTTTCAGAAAAGAAAAAAGAATACGGAAGAGTTATTAAAGAAAAAGATATAAACCTTATAAAACAGAGAGAAGCAAATAAATATAATATTTTAGCTGCAAATGTAATAATAGAGATGTTGCAAAGTTTTTTTGAATGTACTTCATATAATGAGATGAAGAAGAAAGAAGATATGAGAATTATGATAAGTGAATATATGGGGAATTCTGTAATGATATATTCAAAAGAAAACAGTTGAATATAGAAGAAAAAGTAGGACTAAAGAATTGAAAACCAGAATAGATTGTTAGATAGAGAAACCAAAGTGAAAAAGATATATAAATTATTGTAGATGAATATAAGGATAATTCTGCAATGTATATTCTAGAAGGATCAGATGAGAGAAGGAAAAAGATGGATTATTTTTTGTTAAAGCAGGATAATGAGTATACAAATACACCAAAGTTATTAGATGTATTTAATAAAATTGATGTTAGAAATATAAATTTGTTAAATGCACATAAAATTGAAGATATTGTTATATTTAATGTTAAGTGTAGCGAGAAAACAGAGTTCTTAGATATCATACAAGGAAGCTTGTTTCTTATTTCAAAAGAAATGAAAAAAATAATTGGGAAATATGATTCGAAAATTATATTTAAAACTATTCCGCTTATAGATTTACTTTATGAAAGACAGGAAAATTACTATATGCCAATATTTGAAGAAATAGAGTGCTTAAGTGAGAATGCAAAATTTAATTTGAATAAGACATTAGTAAAAAAAATTATATTAGATAATAAAAAGATAAATGGAAAGAAAATTTTTAAGATAAAAGAAAGTTCAAAGACATTAATAGTGGTGAGATTAGATGTTGCCGAAAGTCTTCTTAGAAGAGAGTTTAGTGGGATTTGTTTGGAACGACTGGAAATTGAAAATTAAAAATAGGAGATGGTTAGGATGGCTCAGGCATATATAGTTAGAGGAGCGAAAATGAAATGTGATAAGGGGACTCATAAAAAAAAAATAAATCTTCCTGTAAGTCATGGAGCGTATTCAAATGGAAATCCAATGATGAACGAAAGCGATAATGTTGTAGGTAAAAATATAAGTGATTTTGGAATATGTAAGGGTAGCTGTCCATCAAGCGGGAATATTACATTAACCAAAGAAAAGGGTGGAAGTGTAACAGGGAAAAAGTGCCAAATAAAAATATTAAAAGAGTGGATGAACACTAAAGAAGATACTATAGTTGATGGATTACCAGCGTTGACAACTGATTCTGTTTTAATATGTGCCTATGGTGGGAAAATAAAATTTGTAACAGACGGACAAGCATGACTAGAAATATTCTAACATATGGGGGAGGAATAAATATGGGAGAAATTCATAGAATAAGGGTAAAATCACCTTATGAGTTAATGAAGATAGTAGATATAAAAATTGAAAATAAGCCTAATGAACATGGATACTTATATTTAAAGTGTTTAGTAGATGAAAGTATAAATTTTGATGCTGCTATAAAAGCTTCTACAGAAGATGAAATAAATGTTTATGAAGAATTAGAAGAAGCTACTGATGATGTCCAAGTTAATATAAATGTAGTTAATGAAAGAAATAGTAGGAGACTATTTAGTGGAATAGTTCAAAATGTCAAGACAACAAATATAGGTGGAATTTACTATCTGGAGATTCAGGCTCTAACTTCAAGTTCCAAATTAGATATAAAGAAAAAGAGCAGATCATTTCAAAATGTTAATCTAACATATGAAGATCTTATAAATAATATATTATCAGAGTATTCAGGCTATGGATTTACTCAATATATAGGAAAAGGTAAAAAAATAGATAAACCTCTATTTCAATATAAAGAAACTGATTGGAACTTTTTAAAGAGAATTGCAAGTGAGTTAAACTCAGAATTATATTGTGATATAATAAATTTTTATTATATGTTTAATTTTGGAATACCGAATAACCACAGTTATGAATTAAATGATAATAAAGATTACAATGCTTTTAAAGATATTAAAAAATTTCATGAAGCTGACGGATATAATAAAGGATATGAGCATACAGACTATTTCTATTACGAAGTGGAGAGAAGATGTATTATGGAAATTGGTTCAGAAGTTTCTTATAAGCAAAAAGATTTATATGTCAGGGAATACGAAGTTTATAAGAATAAGGAACAAATTTATTATAAATACAAGCTATGCAGAAAAAATGGAGTATGGCAGAATATAATCTACAATAATCTATTAAAAGGAGCAACTATAGAAGGGAAGGTTCTTGCGTCAGAAGGCGAAACAGTAAAGCTTCACTTAGATATAGATAAAAATCAAAATGAAGACGAAGCTTATTGGTTTTCATATTTACCATCATCAGTAAACATAATGTATTCAATGCCATTAGTTGGCGAAAGTGTAAGGTTCTACTTTCCGAATGAAAGTGGAGAAGAACCAATTGTAACAGGATGTGTAAGAAAAAATGGATATACTTGCGAGAATACTTCAGATCCAACTCAAAGATATTTTGAAACAGAACATGGAAGCGAAATAGCAATGCTACCAGATTCAATAAGTATAAAAGGTGGAAGTGAAGCTCCACTTAGTATAAGTTTTGATGATGAAACAGGAGTAACTATTACAAGTCCAAATGGACTAAGTTTAAGTGCTGGTGGAGGAATTGTAATAAGTACACCAAGCAGTATAAACATAACTGCTCAAAGTCAAATATCAATGACAAAAGGAAACACTGAAAATGGAGTTTCAATAGAAGGAGAATTCCATATCAAAGGTAATAATGTAATAAAAAATGGAAGCAACAGGGAAGCATACGCACCTTTCACACAAGGAGGTGTATAGTATGAGTTTCTTTGGAAATTTAGTACATGCTGTTGCAGGAGCAATTGCATCAGTAGCAAATGCAGTAGTTAATGCGTTATCACCAGTGGTGGAAAGCGGAGGAATTGTTGGAGAAATTGCTGGGGAAGTATCTGATGCTGCAGAGTCAGTTCTTGGAGCTTCAACAGAAGTAGCAGAGGTTAGTGAAGATGGAGAAATTGATGATGAAGAAGCAGAAGAACTGATTGAAGACACATTTAAATTGTTAGTTGGGGCTTCGATATTAGATATTAAAAACGAAATGTCAAAGGTATATAATGATGTATCTAGTGTCTTTAATGATACTCTTACGAATTTTAATAATGAAATAACAGTATTAAATAAGAGCGCAGTATTAATAACTAGTGCAGAAGCAGCAAAATTCAGCACGTATGGCGAAAGATTTGCAAATCTATGGAGTGATTTTTTTATGCCTACAGATTTACCAGGAGAATTAAATGCTGCTCAAAAGCTTGATAATCCATTACTGAAAGGAGTAGGGAAAGTAGGTGGAAAGCTAGGTCTTGTTGGAACGGTATTGAATCCAATAATGGAATATGATAATTCATTAGAGCCATATAAGGAAGATATAGATGCTGCCTATGAAATTGATCCTAAAAATGCAAATATTTATATTAATGCAATGCGTACAGAAGCACTGGCAGATGCAGCTTCATTTGGATATGGAAGAGGTGTATTAAATACTATTCCTTCATTAGTCCAATTAACTAAAAAAGAAAAACCAGAATGGACTGAGAAGTGGATTAATAATGTTAATTATTGGGTTAATTCTAGGAACCTAATAAACGAGGCAGATAAGGCTTTTAAAGATCCGGTTAAAGGACAAAAAATTAAGCAATTTTTAAGATAAGGATATTACATTAGTGTATTTCTTAATATATTAAAAATTGCATAATTAATAAATTTATAGATCAATTGAAAGGTTAAGTTATGGAAGAGAAAAATATAAAGTTAGAAGATTCGAAGGCGGGAAAAATTATTGGAAAATGGCTTACAATAATTATTATTACATATATTCCGGCTGCATTTATTATTGATAATTTGGTGAATGATTTCACAAAATCAAACTTTTATGGAGTATATTATCAGATATTTTGGACTGATATTTTATATATGCCTGGATTTCCACTGCTCTTAATGGGGTTGATAGTTAATGAATTAATTTATTTTTACAAATGTAAAAGGCGCAAAAATGTAATTACTTTAATAATTATATTGTTTTGTATATTGTGGATTACGTCTAAAATTATACCATATAGTGAAACTTATGAATTCTATAATGATTTACATTATGTTACAGAAAATACATACTGTGAAGATGTGCAAGAATTAAGAAATATATATATTAAGGAGGTAAAAGGAAAATGGTCTTCAAAGATTCTATATATTGATACCTCTGATTTTGAATTTATGGTCCACGGAAATATTGCAGATGAAGAAAATTTTGATAGATTTAAAGCAAAATATAGTCAGGTAAAAAAAGTAAGAATAAAATATCTACCTAATAGTAGGATTTTATTAAGTATAGAACCAGTAAAAGATTAAAGTAAGTTATATTGCTTAAAATATAGGGGCAAATTGAACTAATTTCTATGTATGAGTTAAACACTTGAATTTACTTGTATAGAATATATTTGATCTAGGTGTATTTCAAATAACTCTTCAAATGTAAATGGAAGAAACATTTTCTGATGAAATTAAGAATCATTTAATAGAGGGGGAGAAAGTTGTATGGATAGGAAATCCAAACAGTAAGGTGATTTTTAATTATATGTTTGTAGGTATTTTGTCTTCGGTAATTTGTGGCTGTGCAGAAATATTTTCAATAATTTTAACAGTAAATTTTTTATTGAGCTACGGTTATATACCAGTTAATTATTTAATAGTAATTTTTATTCTTATAGTGTTTATTTTTCTTGCACTATACATAACAATATTAGAAAAAAAAATAATTTGGAAAAATACTGTATATCTCGTAACAGATAAGAGGGTGCTGGTAATTATTAGTGGAATGTATGAGCGGAAAATAGTAAAGAATATTAATGAAATAACTCATATTGAGATATCAAAAGTATCAAAAAGGAATCCCCAAAAAAGAACAATAGTATTTAGAAATATTCCATTTCCATCACAATATGCAGGTGGGGGTAAAGAAATATATGGAGTAAAATATTTACAAATTAATGGTGTTCCTATTTTTAATGATATATATGATGCAGAAAAGGTCTATGAATTAGTAAATGATTTAAGAAGCAAAATAATGTAAATTCTAATAAATTAGCCTCAGTATAAAGCAATAATTACTTTTTACTGAGGTTAAATTTTAAAATTGATAATTAGGTTTGTCTGTTATGTGAACAATAAATAATAAAAATTTATTATAAAATTGAAGTATTACCAAATGAGTTAAAGATTAAAATGGGAGGAAGTATGTATTTATGAAAGATGATTTTATATCATATGAAAATTTAAGAATATCCACTTATGAAGTGAAATCTATAAAAGAGATGTATATACAAAATTGCTTAAATAAGCATGTGACATTAAGTCTTACGTGTATACTAGATGATGAAATGAGGGACAGCTGTGTTCAGAGCACAGATGAGAGGACCCCAATAGAAGTATTTTATGAAAAGGAAGGTTCACATTTCTCTTTATTTAATGGCATTATAACTAACATAAAAATCAGTGTTATTAATTATGTTTATACATTGTTTATTGAGGCTAAAAGTCTTGATTATACAATGGATATCGAGAAGAAAAAAAGAGATTTTCAAAATATAAATATGACTACGCATGAACTTATAGATGAGGTGATGAAATCATATCCTAATGCAAGTTATAACATCAATATTCCTAATGAGCCAATCGGTGAATTTATACTTCAATATAATGAAACAGATTATGAATTTCTAAAGCGTATAGTGTCCAGGTATAATGAGAGTCTTATAAGTGAAATGGAACTTAAGGATATTCACTTATATTTTGGCGTACCAGAAATACATGTGGAGCCAAAAACAAAAATCATTAATTACACTGTTTCTAAAGCAGTTGAAGAATATAATGATGTGAAAAATAATGACGCACCTGAAGTATTAGAAACAGATTTTATTACTTATAAAATAAGAACACAAGAAATATTAAATCTTGGAGAAAATTTTGATTTTAATGGTAGACAATTTTATGTAAGCAAAGCAACGTATTCAATGGAAGGCGGTAATTTAGAAAATATATATGAATTAAGATCAAAAGGTGGTCTTAGATCAAAGCGCTTATATAATATGAATGTAATAGGAATTTCAATTAACGGATCAATACTGGAAGTTCAAAGAGATAAGGTAAAAGTTCAACTTGAGATTAGTAGCAATACTGACATATCTACTTCATATTGGTTTCCATATGCTACGGTTGCAGCATCACCTGATGGTGGAGGCTGGTATTGTATGCCTGAAGTTGGAGAAAAAATAAGATTAAATTGTCCAACAAAAGATGAAAGCAAAGCATTTGTAGTAAATGCAATAGGAACTAATAAGGGAAAATCCGGAGCAGAAGCAGAGAATGATAGAATGTCAAATCCTGATAATAAATCTTTGCAAACTAGTTCTGGACAGGAAGTTAAGTTTACTCCAAATGGAGTAGTTATAGCGTGCAGTGGGGGACAAGCATCTGTAAATTTAAACAATGACGGAACTGTAGATGTTGTAGGTCAGAAGAATATAAATATTGCTTGCGCAAATAACCTTTCTTTAAGAGCCGAAAATGAAATGACAATCAGCGCTGCACAAAGCGTAGATATTTTATCTGAATCAGGAAGTAACCTTATATTATCAGAGGGGGATGAGATATTAGTAAATGGAACTAGAGTTCAAAACAATGGATAGAAACAGAAAGTTTTGAAATTTGAAAATTAAAAATTTAAGAAGAATTATTAAAAAAGGAGGCATTAACTATGGATAATATAGATGAAAAAATAGCAAAATTAAAAATGCAGCAAAGGCTTGAAAAGGAAAAGCAGCAAAGAAAAGAATCTGAAGAAGAAAATTTAATTTCAGAGGAAGAAAAGCTTACTATTGAAGAAGTAATGAAACAAGTAGATGAAGGCTCTTTAAATATAAATAATACTAACTTTAAATTTGAAAGAAAAATATTTTTAAGTGAGAAGTTAGAAATTCCAATGCCACTGGCATATCTTGAAGAAAGAGTAAGTACTGACAAAAATACTACCTTAGTAAATGATAATGATGGAGTGAGTTTTACTTTAGCTTATGTAGATAAAGGAGCTCAAAAGCAAAGTTTTGCTAAGTTTAAGAAAGGCATGGAAAAGAATTTTAAAGATATGGATCTTTATCTAGAATGGATGGAAGAAGGAGAATTAGGTGAAGGTCATTCAAAAATATTTTATGGAACTTATAAGACACCTACAGGACGAGGAAATATTTACAATTTGATTTTTTATAGAGAGCATAAAGGAACATTGATAATTGGAAATTATAATTGCTTCGAAAGAGATATAAAGACTTGGGAGCTTATAATGAAGGCAAGTATGATGCTCATGAAAATTAGGTAAAGCTACAATTTAGTTATAGTTTAGATTTGATAAAAATAAGTCCAAGTTAAATTAACATGGAATAAAGCTCAAAAGGAGGGAATTAAAGTGGGAGAAAGTCAAATCATTAAAGCTATTGGCTATGAGGAAATAAAAGTTAATGGCTATAGTTTAGAAACAATAAAAAGCTTAAAAATAGAAACTGATATAAATAAGCATGCTGTTTTGAAACTGACAGGAATATTAAAAAATGAAATTAAGGATAGTGATATTACTTCAACAACTAATAATAAAAACATAGAAGTTTGTTATGGGGAAAATGAAAATATAACATTATTTTATGGCATTGTTACAGATATAAAAATAAATGTAGAACTTGATGTATACACTTTAAGTATTGAAGCAAAAAGCATGTCTTATCTAATGGACATAAAGTTAAAATCCAAATCTTTTCAAAACACATCCATAACCGTTCATGGTCTTATAGATTCCATAATGAAGAATTATAGTGAATCTAATTATATTTTAAACATACCTGATGAGGAAGTAAAAGAACTACTTATACAATATGAAGAAACTGACTGGGAGTTTTTAAAAAGAATAGCATCTAAATATAATCAAGGATTATTTCCAGTTATGGATAGTAAGGAAATACAATTTGTGATGTCTATACCAGATCAGCATAAAGAATTAAAATCAGAAAATATAAATTATAAAATACACAAAGATTTAGATGAATATAAATATATGCTTGAAAATTATCTACAAGATGCCAATGAGATAGATTATTTAACTTATGAAATAAATAATTATGAAGTATTAAAGCTTGGAGATAATATAGAGTTTCAAGAACAGAATTTTTACATTTTTAAGGGAATCTATGAAATGAAAAATGGAATATTAACAAATACTTATAAGCTAAGAATAAAAAATGGTTTAAGACAGGAAAGAATTTTTAATACAAAAATTATAGGAAGTTCAATTGAAGGAAAAATCATAGGAGTTCAAGCTGATAAAGTAAAAGTTCATTTAGAAATAGACGAAATGCAAGATCAAGGAACAGCTTATTGGTTTAAATTTTCTACTATGTCAGCATCAAGTGACGGCAGTGGATGGTATTGTATGCCTGAAATAGGAGATAGTGTAAGAGTGTATTTCCCAACAAAAGATGAAGATGAGGCTTTTGCAGTTAGTGCGGTAAGCAGCTATCAGCAAGGAGCAGGTGAGGCAGAAGATAGAATGGGAAATCCTGATGACAAATACTTAAGAACAGCTCATGATAAACAGGTAAAGCTTACATCAAGTGGTATTTTTATTTCCTGTGACAGCGGACAGGCAGATATGAGTCTTACTAGTGATGGAACCCTTAGTATAACAAGTCAAAATAATATAAATATTAGTGCTGAGCAAAACATCAAAATTCAAGCTCAAAAAAGCTTTTTAGTAAGTGCAAAGCAAGGGATAAATTTTGCTTGTGATAAAGGTGGAGGTCTAGAGTTTGATGATTCAGGAAACATAAAAGAAAAAGGTACTAAAGTAAATAATAATTAAGTTTTTATTTACTTTTAGGTATATAAGCTAAGAGGTATAAGTCCTAGTAAGAAAGAAGGGATTTTATGAATAGGGAAGAGTCATTAAAAGAATTTAAAGAAAAAGTAGTTAAAACCTTAGAAGAAGAAAGTATATCAGTTTTTGAAAAAAAATTTAAGGATGATGAAGAAAAAGTTAAAGAGATGATAATAAACGGAATGAAAAGCTTAATTAGCAAGGCAAATGAGATTAAAGAAGAAAAGAAAATAGCAGTTTTCCAATTTGAGCTTCTTAGAATTAATATTTTAAATGAATCCTATAAGATATTAATTCATGGATACAGCTCATCTTGGTATTTAGATACTAAATCCATATACGAAGAAATAGATTTAAGATTTTTATTTGAAACATTTATCACCTTTAAGGAAAAGTTAATTAAAGAAAAAAGAATTTATATGGGCAAAGTTAATGACTATGACATTCAAAAAATAATGTTTGAATCTGTAGTGAAATGTTATAAGGATATGTCAAAGACAGTAAGGAATTGGTTTTGGAATTTAGATGAAGAAAAGTGGATTAAGGAAAGTTCATTAGAGGACTTTTACTTAGTAAAGTGGAGTGAATATCAAGGAAGAAGTGAAACTCTATTTGCCATGGATAACAGAGAAAAGAATATAAAAGAACTTTTAGAATTTAAAAAGCAGCCTAAAGAAAAGTTACCTTTTGTATATACTGTCTGGAAAGATAGCACCTTAGAAGATGGTGATTTAACAAAACAAAATATGTTATTTATTAGTTTTAAGGGAAGTAAGCTTAAAAATATCAATTTATCAGAAAGTGACATAATAAGAGGTCAGTTTAAAGATACAGAAATAAGAAAATGTATATTTAAAAAATGCCGATTAATAGGAAGTTCTTTTGAAAATTCTAAAATTGAAGATTCTGATTTTAGTAGTGGGGATTGCACAGGAGTGGATTTTAGAAAAGTGGATCTTAGATATGTAGATTTTTCAAATTCAAATCTCAAAAATTCTAATTTCATAAATGCGAAGTTTAAAAATGTGTCTTTTGAAGAAGCAGACTTAGAAGATGCAATATTTAGTGCTAAGGATATACCGTTTATTAATTTAACATCAGAGCAGCTCCAAACTATATATATAGATGGAGGCGAAGAAATATGAAGTATTTCATTTTAAGGCAGGATAGAAATTTAGAAAATGCAATTGAAATAGAAGGTTTTAATAATAGTCAAAAAATGACATTGCTTAAGGCTGATGAGGACAAATATAAGGATTCCACGAATGTACCTGTCCACGGAAACGAGAATAGCATTTATCCAGATTTAATACAAGCACCTGTATTACTAATTTCAGATGATCTTCATAAACTTTTCAAATTATATGAAAACACTGTAGTTTATAAAATAGCAGTATTTTCAGATTTAGAAAGGAAGAAACAGAAAGTATATAGATTAGTGCTGCCAGAATTACTAGATGCATTAAGTGATAAAGCTATTTTCTTTAAAAATGGTTGGATTGATAAGATAGTTTTAGATGCTGATAAAATAGGTGATTACAATATATTTCAAATTAAAGCTGGTGTAAATTATTACTTTATAGTTTCTCTTGATGTAGTTGAAAGCATGCTAAAAAGAGGGCTATTTGTAGGAATTAAATTTGAGGAAGTTGAGGTGAAATAAAAATGGCAAGCGAAAATGAAGAGAAATATGGTGTTATAGCTGGAACAGCAATAAATGAAGCTGAAAAAGGTGTTAAAGATACAGTAAATACAGTAAAGCAGATTGGTACTATGGCTGAGAGAGTTGGAGGTTTTTTAAAGAGAGATGCTACAAACGAATGGAAATGGATTAATCTATCTCCAGAAGAAAAAGCGGCTGAGAAGGAAAAGGAAAAGCAAGCGGCAGAAGAAGCTAAAGCGGCTGAGGAACAGAAGAAAGCAGATGAAGCAAAAGCTGCTGAAGCTGAAGCACAGAGAATAAAAGATCTTCAAAAAAGCTATATAGTGCATACGGCAGCTATTACCTGCAGCTGTGCACTTCATGAAAGTTATGTGGTAGTTCCAACTGGTCATGGAGAATTTATACATGGAATTCCACAATTAAATATAGGAGATAGCAAACCGGAAATAAATATAAGAAGTTTTGGAATATGTAATAGTCCACAAAATCCAAGTGTACAAGCAAATGCTAAAAAAATAGCAGATGAGATTAAAAATAGGCCTAAAAGTTTCACAGAAAAAGTTATGGACTTCTTTTCAAAACCACCAGCTGAAGATATAGGAAAAGATTTACTAGCTCAATGTGTAGGTGTATGTACTCCAATGATAGCGACTGAATGGATAGATGGGAAAGAAGATGTTCTTGTTGATGGGAAACCAGCGTTGTTAGGGAAGTGTACACTTCAGTGTGCATATGGTGGAGAAATCAAATTATATACAAGTGGACAGAGAGAATAGGAGAAAATTGGATTTTAATCTGATGTCTAGCTACTGTAACACTCCCATCTTCTATTAAAGTGGGAGATAACAGTGAAACGGCTCTAGACATTGTGCCCCCTGAGGGTATAAGTTCAGCTAATCTTCAGAGGAAGATTAAACTCTTCCTGAAGCTAAGTTTCACTTTATAAATGAAAAGGAGGGAATTAAATGATACTGACATATAAGAGTTTAAAAGTAGAAATACCTTATGAAGCAATTCAAATAGAAGACATAGATATATTACAGCCTATAAATGACCATGCATATTTAAAGATTAAATTGTTAATAGAAGAAGGAAAAATAATAGAATATTTAAATAAAAATGTAAGTGATGAGAAAATAACTGTATCGAGAATTGAAGATACTGGTGAAGAAATTAAGTTATTTGTAGGAAAGATAAATGAAGTTTTTATGTCTTATGAAGGCAGTGTTCATGTTATGGAATTAGGGGCTGTGTCTTATACAAAGGATTTTGATATTAAGAAAAATAGCAGAACCTTCTGTAATTTAGATATGACTTATCAGGAAGTTATAACAAAGGTTTTAGATGCTTATGCTGATAAGGCTTTTACAGACAATATAACAAATGGAAAGACTATTGGGGAATTTATTCTTCAGTATGAGGAAACTGATTGGGAATTTTTAAAGAGGTTAGCAAGTCATTTTAATGGTGTATTACTTGCTGAAGCCACAGAAGAGTATGGAAGATTTCACTTTGGAATACCAGATTTAAACAATAATAATAAAATTAATATAGATGATTATGAAGTAGTAAAAGATATTGATAATTTCAATAAGCGTGAAGCTATTGGGTTTGAAGAAAATTATCTTCAAGAATATACAACATGGGATATTGTAAGCCCAATTAAATTAATACTTGGTGAGAAAGTTTTATTCAATCAAATTGAATGTGTAGTAGAGAAAATTCATACTGAGGTCTATAAAGAAGAAATCAGAACAATATACACATTAGGTCTTGAAAGAGGACTTAGAACTACCTATATGGTAAATCATAAGATTTTTGGAATGAGTATTCCTGCAACAGTTAAAGACGTACAGGGAAATACTATGAAAGTTCACTTTGAAATAGATCAAGAATATGAAGAGTGCGCAAATCAAAAATATTTTACTTATGCAATAGAAAGCAGTGCTTGGTACTGCATGCCAGAAAAAGAAAGCCAGGTGCATATTTATTTTCCAACCAATGATGAGAAAGAAGCTATTGCAGTTCATGCAGTAAGAATTGGAGAAGGCTCTGCAAGAACACAAAATCCAGATATTAAGTCATTTTCTCATACAGGAGGAAGTGAAATGAAGCTGACTCCAAGTGATATGAATTTTTCACCAGGTGGCGGAGGTGTAAGTTTAAACTTAGCCCAATCGGGAGATGTATCTCTTAACGGGCAAAATATAAATCTTACAGCAACTGAAAATTTAGAACTCGGTATTAGAGATGGAAGTGGAGATGCACCTCCGTTTAGGCCACAAAATATAAATATTTCTGCTAAGAGCAAAATAGAAATAGCTAAAGGCGGTATTGGAATTCAAATGGAAGATGCCACATTTTTAAAGGGATCTACCATAAAATATGAAGGAAGTACTAAAGATCCAGTAGAGCTACCAGATGAAATAGCTCATAGAAATGACGGAGATGCAGAGGCGATAGAGCAAATTAATAACCAGGCTAAAGCTAATATGGAAGCAAAGGTTGATGAAGCTAAGAGTAAAATTGGTTTTGGAGTAGTTGCCTCAGTTATTGGGGCAGTAGCGGTTGGAGTTGGAATTGCTGTACTTGCAGCAGCTACAGTTGCAACTGGAGGATTAGCTCTTGCTGTTGCTGGAGCTGCAGTGGCATCTGGTGTTACAGCTATGGCAGTAGGTGCATCTGAAACCAGTGAAGGTTTGTCAGATTATAGCAAGGCTCAAAGTGGAGATTATTCAAAATCCTATAATTTTATGAGGGATACTGTCTGTGGAGGAAATCAAACTCTTTATAATGTTGTAAAATATGGATCAGTTATGATTGCAGGAATAAGTACTGCAATTTTGACAGGTGGAGCAACTATAGAGGCTATGACTAAAACCTTAGGAAAAATAGGGCTTGATTCAGCTATGAATACAGGATTTGAATTAATTGCAGATTATGCGGATGATGGAAAAATTGATAATGGATGGGAAAGCTATGCAGAGTCCTTTGCTTTAAGTTGTGGCTTAAGCGGTGGAGGTACAACTGCATTTAAAGGAGTAGAAAAAATTGGGAAAGGCTTGGAGCTAGGATGTCCAACCATGAGTAAGCTTAGAATAGCAACAGATGTGGCAGTAGATATGGGAGGCCAATTGGCTACAACTGGAGATGCAAATCTAACATCTACTTTAATAAGAAAATATGTTAGTAATAAATTATGTTTCTCTGACCCTGTAGATGGAGCAACAGGAAGTTTGTATATTCCAGCAACAGATATAGTTCTTCCAGATATTAATGAAGAATTTAAGATAGAAAGAAAGTATGAGTCTGTAAATAACAGAATAGGACTTCTTGGACTTGGCTGGACTACAAATTTTGAAACTTGCCTTGGAGTTGAAGGGGAAAAAATAAATGTACTTTGCCCAGATGGACATATTGAAAGCTTTTATTTAAGTGATGATGAGTGGGTAAATGATAAAGGCGGAGCTAAGATTTATTCTCTAAAACAAGACAAGGATTATTGGATATTTAAAACTTCACTTGATAAGAAAACTTATAAATACAATAGTTCAGGGAAATTAATAAATATAACTGACAAACATGGAAATAAGCTTTCGGTAACTTATGTAGGCGAAAATATTGAGACTTTAACTACTTTCTCAAATTATAAATTATTCTTTACCTATAAAGATGGAAAAGTAATTGAAATAAAAGATGAGCTTGGAAGAACAGTTCAATATAAATATGAAGGAAATTATTTAACAGATGTTATCCATGTGGATCAAGGAATAACAAGATACACTTATAATGATAAGGGATATATAAGCAGTATAACAGACCAAAATGGACATACTTACACTAAAAATTTCTTTGATAAAAAAGGAAGAGTGATGCGTCAAGACTTCCTAAATGATGATACCTGCAAAATAGCTTATGATGATTCAGAAAAAGAAGTAACATTCTACTATACTAAGAGTCAAAGAACTGAAAAAACAAGATTTAATAAAGATGGTTTAATTACACATTTATTTTATGAAGATGGAACTACAGAAGAATATAAATATGATGATTATCAAAACAAGATTTATATAAAAGATAGAAATGGATTTGAGACTCATAAGGTCTATGATGAGTTCGGTAACTTATTAAAAGAAACTTTACCAAATGGATTAGTTACAGACTACACTTATGATGAAAATGGAAATTTAGTAAAAGAAACAGATAATGAAGATAAAGAAATTATCTATGCTTATGACAGCCAAGGTAATTTATTAGAAAAGAAAACAAAGCTTTCAGTTGGAAATTGGAAGACTGAAAGATTCACATATGATTCCTATGGAAGAATTCTAAGTAAAACTGATGGGAATGGAAATACATCAAAATATGAATATGAAAATGCAAGTGTCTTAGAAGGAAAACAAGGAAAAGATCCAGTAAGAGTAATTACAAATAGTGGATATGAGTATGAATACACTTACGATAAAGTAGGCAGAAATACTGAAATAACTACAGATTATGGAACAATAGAATTTGGTTATAATAACTTAAACTTTGTTGCAAGTATTAAAGATGCCAATGGAAATGTAACAATAAAGAATTACGATAATATGGGGAATTTAACAAGCCTTTATACTCCAAATGCATGTATAAAAGGAAGCATTTCTGATGAAGGTTATAAATACACCTATGACCATATGGATAGACTTATAAGCATAAAAAATCCAATTGGAATTATAGAAAAAAATATAAGAGACAGCGAAGGAAATATAATAAAAGAAATAAATCCGAATTATTATAATCCTGAAACCTATGATGGAATTGGAGTAGAGTATGCTTATGATAAAGATAATAGAAAAATAAAAACTATCTACCCAGATGGAGGCATAGAAAGATTCTTCTATGATAGTAATGGAAATGTCATTAAGCACATAAGTCCAGAGTACTACAATGAAGAAACGGATGATGGTCTTGGATACAGCTATACTTATGATTCCATGAATAGATTGAGTTCTATAATAAATGAAGATGGTGTAGTTGAAAAGAGATTTGAATATGACCTTCATGGAAATATTATTAAGGAAATAGATGTAGAAGGAAATGCTACATTATTTAAGTATGATTTAGTAGGAAACTTAATAGAGAAAAGAGTCCCAGCAGAAAAAGACAACATTGGTAATATTAAATATAATTTGACTTGTTACGCTTACGATAAAAATAACAATAAAATCTTAGAGAGACATGGTATAAACTTAGTCTCAGAAAATGAAATCTATAATTATTATCATGAAATTTACTTTGAATATGATGAAGAAAATAGACTTATTGAAGTTAAAGACAAATATGGAGCAAAAGCAAGATATAAATATGATTGCTTAAATAATAAAACATACGAAAGCTTTAAAATTAATCATTTAACTACTAAAGCAATTCATTATATTTATGATAAAGTAGGAAACCTAATTCAAAAGAAAGAAGAAATAAACGGAAGCTTCATATCACCAGAAACAAAGGGCAGAAATGTCTGGGCTATTACAAGTTATGAATATGATAAAAACGGAAATATAACAAAAATAGTAACTCCAAAAGGCTATGAAATAGCAAGAGTTTATGATAAAGCTGATAGAGTCATAGAGCAGCATGAAAAAGATGAGACTAATGGAATCTTTAGAAGTTATGTTTATAAGTATGATAAAGCAGATAATATAATCAGCATAAGCGAATATTCTGGAGAAGAAGCAAAGCTTATAAGTAATAAATATACTAGTGAAAATAACTACATGGTTCATTGGTCCGAGAGATATGAAAATAGAAAAGAAAATGAGAAATTATTTGAGAAGATTGGATTTAAAGAAGACCAAAAGGAAAAGGCATATACTTATGATTCTCAAAACAGGCTTACTCATTTTGTTAATTTCTCAGGTAATGTAACAAGATTATTCTATGATAAAAACGATAGAATAATAAAACAAGTACTTCCAGAACAATATGATAATGAGAAAGATGATGGAGTTGGAACAACTTATTCCTATAACTTAAAAGGACAAGTTATAGAAGTTAAAAATGCTTTAGGTGAAACAGTAACAAAAAATACTTATGACCCTAAAGGTAATCTTAAAACTAGAGTAGATGGAGAAAATAATAAAGTTGAATACACTTATACTTTATTAGGTCAAATTAAGGATATAGTTACTCCAAATTCTAGAAAAGAAAACAAATCAGCTCAAAGCTATAAGTATGATGCCAGAGGAAACATTACAGGAATAACTGATGGTAAGGGAAATGAAACAAGATACCTATTAGATGATTGGGGGAGAATAACTCAAATAACAACACCAGAAGGCGGAATTGAAAAGTACGCTTATGACTATGCAGGAAATATAACAAGCACAACAGATGCAAATGGTGGAACAATAGAATATATCTACAACAGCTTAGGACAAGTATGCGAAATAAGAGACCAAGAAGGAAATAGTGAATATTTCTATTATGATAATGAAGGCAACTTAACAAAACATGTGGATAGAAACGAAAATCATGTGGATAGAAGTTACAATTTAGATAGAAATATAGTTTCAGTAAAAGCGTATCAGATTGATAAAGAAGCAATAGATTTAGAATCAAGAAGAGCTGAGGTAGATAGGATTAAAGCCATAGAAGAAGCAGAAAAGAAATGTGAAGAAGGTTTTGTAAGCAGTCCACTTAGCCAAATTCATGGACGAAGAAGAAGCTTTACTGAAAGGCTAAAAGATAAAAAAGAAAAACAAAAGCAGGAACAAGAGGACGAATTAAATAAAACAGGCTTAGCCAAAAAAGTAGAAGACTCAAATAAAAATAAGCTAAATGTAATAGATCAAAGATTTAAATATAATCCAGATGGAACTTTAAAAAGTGCATATACAGGAAATATACAATATGAATATGAGTATAATATTGAAGGGATGCTTGAGGCTAAGAGTGCTTCGGGAAAGATGCTTTTAAGATATACTTATGACAAGAATAATAACATCAAAAGTATAAAAGACATCACAGGAAAGAGCAGTATTTACAGCTATGATAAAGCTGACAGAGTAAAATTGATTCAAGATGATAAGCAAAATAATCTTGCAACATATGATTATTATAAAAATGACAATATAAAATCAGTAACTGTAGGCAATGGTTTAAAGACAGATTACACTTATGATGGTGATGGAAATGTTCAAAGTTTAGTTACAATTTCATCAAGAGGTGAAGTACTAGTAGACTATAACTATGCTTATGATTTAAACGGAAATAGACTTCAAAAAGTAAGTAGCAAACATAAGAATTTCTATACTTATGATTCTATGAATAGGCTTAAAGAAGCAAGTTATGATGGCAGAAAAGAAAGCTTCACTTATGATAATGTAGGTAACAGATTAACGAAGACAACAAATGATATTACTGAAAAGTACATTTACAATATTAAGAATCAATTAAAAGAAATTCACAATAAAAATGGAATTAACCACTTTACTTATGACAAGCAAGGAAATACAATAAAAGAAGAAACTTCAACTGGAAATAATATCTTTGAGTACAATACTTTAAATCAACAAGTTAAGGCTATAACTAAAGATGGAAATACTTTAGTAAGTAGGTATGACACTGAAGGCTTAAGAGCTGAGATTGAAGAAAATGAAAAGTTAACTAAATTTATTTTCCATAAAGAGAATGTTTTAGTTGAAGCTGATAAAGATTATAATGTTGTTTCTAGATTTACTAGAGGTTATGAAGTTGTTGCTGCTGATATTGCAGATTTAAGTGAAGAATCAGCAGTAGAATCTAAATTAAGTAGATATTACTATACTGTTGATGAACAGGGAAGCACAACACTTATTACTGATGGAAATCAAAGTATTAGAAATGAATATTATTATGATGCTTTTGGTAATGTGCTTGAAGCACAAGAACAAATTCATAATAAAATAACTTATACTGGACAACAGTTTGATGGTATAACTCAGCAATATTATTTAAGAGCTAGATTTTATAATCCTGTTGTTGGTAGGTTTACTCAAGAAGATGTCTATAGAGGTGATGGGTTAAATCTTTATGCTTATTGTGGGAATAATCCTGTTCGGTATTGGGATCCATCTGGTTATGAGTGTGAAGGAAAAGGTAATGCTTTTGAGGCGGAAAGTAACCCAAATATGAAAAGAATACCGCCCCAGCAAGTAAATGGAGGCACATTTAATGTTGAAGTACCTCCTGCAAGGTCAATTGGGAGTGGTGTAGCACCAGATGCACACAATGCAAATGTACGAATTGTTGAGCCAGATGGAAGTACACGAAATGTGTGGAGAGAGGTTAGTGGTAATGCTACAAAGGAGGAAATGGCATTAGGGACTGGAAAGATGAGACAAGCAACTCATACTGAACAAAGAGCGTTAACTCGTATTAATTTGAATGATGAAACTATGATTATTACTGGACAGAATCCACCATGTAAAAATTGCCAAGGTGCTATGAGACGAGCAACTATGGATAATTCTGCCACTATACGTTACCAATGGAAAGAAGAAGGAAAAACTTTATATGAGATTTGGCAAGGTGGAAAAAAGGTTAAAAGGAGATAGATAAAATGAAATTTATAGTTGAATATGATGGATATGATGGATTAGTCCTAATGGATGAAAGTTATTTAAAGGAGATGAATAGTGAGTTACTTTATTCTATGGATATCTTGTTGGATCATTATGGAAAAACAGAGCTGGTTTATGATTTTCCAGAAGAAAATTGGGAGATTGTAAGGGCACGAGAGACAAAAGCAATAAAAAGTTTTTGTAATTTAGGTAGAATGTTAGTTTACTTATCATCTAATTGTGATAAAGAGTATGATTTTCAGATGGTAGATGAACTTATTGGAGATTTAAAATGGTTAAATATACCTACAGGTAGATTAGTAGCTGTTACTGCAGGAGAGTTAATTCAATGTGTATCATATCCTGAGTTAGAAATGGAAAAAGTATTTGAAGCAGAAGTTGAGAAAGGATGGTATGCAATTTCTGTTAATAAGACAGGAGAGATATTATGTTGCCATAAAACACCACCAATGCCCCCTTTTGAGAATGTTCAAGAATTTTAGAATAGTATAAGTTGTTTAATAAAAAATTCATATTTTTTAGAACATTAAAAAGTAGATGACAAATAAACCAACCATGCTGTTTGGAAATTCAAGGAATTAGATTTGTGGAACAAATGAAGTATTGGCTTTTAAAAGGTAAAAAATAACATAAGTTAACAGATGGAAGAGATGATGTTTTTACAAGCAAGAAATAAAGAGGCGTTTGAAATGCTTGTAGAAAAAAATGAAAAAATAAGAAAAGAAATGCATTAAGATTTTATATAAAAAGCCAATGTTTTAATTGAAAAACATTGGCTTTTATCTTTATATGATTATTACAAAATAATAATGAGACAAAATATAAATATGATGATGGAAGCTTTATAGAAGGAAAACATGGAAAAAATCCAGTAAGAGTGCTCAGAAACTCAGGATACAACTATGAATATTCTTATGATGAAGTAGGAAGAAACACTTCGATTACAACAAATTATGGAACAATAGAATTTGGATATAATCATTTGAATTTTGCTACAAGCATAAAGGATGCCAATGGAAATATAACAAAGAAATTCTATGATAACATGGGAAATCTTATAAGCCTTTATACTCCAAATGCATGTATAAAAGGAAGTATTTCTGATGAAGGTTATAAATACACCTATGACCATATGGATAGACTTATAAGCA
>CAURJV010000038.1:0-43952 GCA_963524945.1 uncultured Clostridium sp. | reverse complement strand
AAATAGCATTTGCAAGCAGTGATGGAAAAGTTGTAAATCAACATTTTGGAAGAACAAAGCAATTCTTAATTGTTGAAGTGGATGATAAAGAATATAAGTATGTAGAGACAAGATTTAATGAGCCATCGTGCCAAGAATTTCAGCACACTGAGGATGCTTTAAGTAAATCTATTGAATTAATATCTGATTGTAAAGCAGTCTTTGTAGCGAGAATTGGACAAGGAGCCTTAGCTGAGGTTGAGTCGAAAGGAATAAAAGGAATTGAGGCACCTTATTTTATAGAAGATATACTAAAAAAAGTGCTAAATTCAAAAGTAAATATTTTAGATTTATATTAATAATCTAAGTTATAAGTATGATTCAAGTAAGTAAATAGTATTTAAAGAATTCAATTAAATTAGGACTTAGAGTATAAAAATAAACTTTGGATAGTGAATAAATTTTGATCAAAGTTAGAATAAAGGAAGTGAACTATATGGGGAATTTTGACCACCTTGTAAAAACTCATCCATGCCTAGGTGGGGAGGCGCATTTTAAATATGGGAGGATACACTTACCAGTGAGTCCCTCATGTAACATACAATGTAAGTTTTGCAGAAGGGGATTTAATAAATCAGAAGTGCGTCCAGGTGTAAGTTCATTACTACTTACTCCAGAAGAGGCTGTAAAAACTGTTAGGAAAGCATTAATGTTATGTCCAGAAATTAGTGTTGTAGGGATTGCAGGTCCAGGAGATACGCTTGCAACTGATCATGCTCTTGAGACTTTTAAATTAGTAAAAAAAGAATTTCCTCATCTTATTAACTGCTTAAGTACCAATGGATTAAGATTGGAAGAAAAGGCAGAAAAGATTGTTGAAGCTGGGGTTGAGACAATAACTGTTACTGTTAATGCTATTAATCCAAAGATTCAAAAAGATATATGTTCTTTTGTAATTGATGAAGATGGTAAAAGACTAGAAGGGGAAGAAGGTGCAAAGAAGTTAATAAATGCACAACTTAGAGGTATTAAAAAGATTAGCGAATTAGGAGTTATAGTAAAAATAAATAGTGTCTTAATACCAGGAATTAATGATAGACATATCAAGGAGATAGCTAAAGTAACTAAGGAGTTAGGAGCATCAATATTAAATATAATTCCACTAATACCACAAAACGAATTTTCTCACCTTGAAGCACCATCATGTTTAATGCTTGATAAATGCAGAGGAGAAGCAGGTGAATATCTTGATGTATTTAGGCACTGCAAACATTGCAGAGCTGATGCATGTGGAGTTCCAGGTAAAAATCAAGATATACATGGTCAATTATATGACAAAGAAGTTGTTGAAACTTTCTCTCATGGATAGGAAATTAGTTGATTAATATGAATAGAAACAAGTATTAAAAAATTATTAAAGATTCATAATGACAATTGTGAAAGAAAATAAAATATAAATATTTTATTTGTTCTAAAACACAGTAAACAAATAAGAATAATATGAGTAATATATAGTAATTTATATTTAGAAATAGTAGCAACATTTATATATAAGAAATAAAGAATAGTGTAGAAAACTTTGCACTAGCGAAACCTTGAGGAGGAGAGAAAAATGAAAATAGAATCATTATTAGTTCATGGTGCAATTGATGGGGATGAGACAACAGGATCGGTGAATGTTCCAATCTATCAAACTTCCACATATAAGCAAGAACAGTTAGGTAAAAATAAAGGATATGAATATTCAAGGACTGGAAATCCAACGAGAGAAGCATTAGAGAAAACTATTGCTTTGTTGGAAAGTGGAAGTGGTGGACTTGCATTTAGTAGCGGAATGGCTGCTATTACGGCAGTTTTATCCTTGTTTCATAGCGGTGACAAGGTTATAATTCCAAGTAATCTTTATGGAGGAACCTTTAGAGTAATTGATAAAGTATTTAAGAATTTTAATCTTCAATATGAGATAGTTGATTTTTCTAGATTAAATGATGTGAGAAGAATTTTAGAAAGTGACAAGGATAATGCAAGTATCAAGGCAGTTTTTATTGAAACGCCAACAAATCCACTCATGGATATCACTGATATCAAAGAAGTTAGCAAACTTGCAAAGGAATATGGAGCACTTACAGTTGTAGATAATACATTTATGTCACCATATTTGCAAAGACCTTTGGAGTTTGGAGCCGACATTGTTGTTCATAGTGCTACTAAGTATTTAGGAGGCCATAGTAATGTGGTAGCCGGATTAATAGCTGTGAATAATGAAGAACTTTGGGATAAGTTGCATTTTATACAAAATTCAACTGGAGGAGTACTCGGCCCATTTGATTCATTTATATTACTTCAAGGTATAAAAACTTTAGGTGTTAGATTAGATAGGCACAATGAAAATGCAGAAAAAATAGCGCAATTTTTATCACAAAGTGAATATATAACTAAAATTTATTACCCTGGAATAAAAGATTCTAAGGGATATGAAATTCACAAAAAACAAGCATCTGGCTTTGGGGGAGTATTGTCTTTTGTTATAAATGAAAAGATAGATTACAAAAAGTTTCTAAGTTCACTAAAACTTATAACTTTAGGAGAAAGCCTAGGTGGAGTTGAATCTTTAATATGTCACCCAGCCAGCATGACACATGCAGCAATTCCATATAAAATAAGACAGGAGGTTGGAATTGTTGATAATTTAGTAAGGTTATCAGTAGGAATAGAAAATATTGATGACCTAATTGAGGACTTAAACAATGCATTTAAGGAGAGTTTAGTATGAATTACGTAAGTGATGTAAAAGAACTTATTGGAAATACTCCGCTGATAAAACTCACACATATCAATGTTAAAAAAAATGTTAATATATTTGCCAAACTTGAATGTTTTAATCCTGGTGGCAGTATAAAAGATAGAATCGGAGTAGCAATGATTGAAGGTGCTGAGAAAAGGGGGATCCTAAGAAATGGATATACAATAATTGATGCAACAGCGGGAAACACTGGACTGGGGATAGCACTTGCCGCAATTAATAGAGGTTATAATATTATTTTTGTAGTACCGACAAAGTTTTCAATAGAAAAGCAAAAGCTAATGAAAGTTCTGGGGGCTAAAATTATTAATACTCCTGATGAAGAAGGTATGCTTGGAGCTATAAATAAAGCTAGTGAATTATTAAAGGAAATTCCAAATAGCATTAGCCTAGGACAATTTGAAAATAAAGATAATCCTTTAGCACATTATGAAACAACAGGGCCTGAAATATATAAAGCATTAGATGGTAATATAAATTATTTTGTGGCAGGTGCAGGAAGTGGAGGCACATTTACCGGGATCATAAAATATCTAAAAGAAAAGGATAAGGATATTAAAGGAGTACTCGCAGATCCAGAAGGGTCAACAATGGTCGGTGGAGAGCATAAGAGTTACAAAATAGAGGGTATAGGAAATGATTTTGTTCCTAAAACAATGGATATATCTTTAGTTGATAAAGTTATAAAGGTTAATGATGATGAGGCTTTTAAGAATGTAAAGTTACTGGCTAAAAAGGAAGGTTTAATAGTTGGATCATCATCTGGAGCAATACTTGCAGCAGCATTGAAGTTATCTGAGGAAATCGATAGTGGAAATATAGTTGTTGTTTTTCCTGATAGGGGAGATAGATATCTAAGTACAACATTGTTTGATGACTAAGTAATATAAATAAATTAATAAGCTATGGAAATAAGAGATATAAGGACAAGATTTTGATTTTGGATGGGAAAAAACTTAACTATGATAACTTTATTAATGAAGTTGACTAGAAAACTAGAGACTGAGTTTCTTGATTATACATTATTTAGTATGCAAGAGACTCAGTTTTATTGTCCATAAAATAAAATTTTAGGAGGGATAAAAGATATGGCATATAAAAAGATCAATCTGGATATTCCAGAGGTTGAAAGTCGTGAACAAAGACTTGGAACTATTATTGCATGGGATGGAAAGGCATCAGAACTATCAGAGCAATCTTCTTATGAACGCAGAGGATGCGAGGGCAGAGGTAAACAATGCAGACTTTGTGAAATGAAAGGACCCTTTACACAAGGATCAGTTTGTAGCGAACAGATGGTTGAATGTCAAGCTGGAAACGTAAGAGATGCAGTGCTTATTCAACATTCACCTATTGGTTGCGGAATAGGACAAGTACCGTATAATTCAATTTATCGAAATGGACTTGCGCTTAGGAATTTACCAGTAGAAAATATAAGAATTATTTGTACTAACTTAGATGAAAGTGACATGGTATTTGGAGGTGTTAAAAAGTTAAAACAATCAATTAAAGATGCTTTTGAAAGATATAGTCCTAAGGCGATTTTTTTAGGTACATCTTGCGCGACAGGAATCATTGGAGAAGATATGGAGAGTGTGGCTGCGGAAGCAGAAGATGAAATTGGCATACCTGTAATTCCACTTGCCTGTGAAGGCTTTAGATCAAAACATTGGAGCACAGGTTTTGATGCTACTCAACATGGAATTCTTAGAAAAATTGTACGTAAAAATCCTAAAAAGCAGGAAGATTTAATTAATGTTATAAATCTTTGGGGATCTGATGTATTCACACCAATGCTAGGAGAGTTAGGGTTAAGAGTAAATTATGTTGTGGATTTAGCTACGGTAGATGATCTTGCACAACTTTCAGAAGCAGCAGGAACAGTTGGGTTTTGCTATACCTTGTCATCGTATATGGCAGCAGCATTAGAACAAGAATTTGGAGTTCCAGAAATAAAGGCACCTCAACCTTATGGCTTTGCAGGTACAGATGCTTGGATTCGTGAAATAGCAAGAGTCACTCATAGAGAGGAACTTGCTGAAGAGTTTATCAAAAAAGAACATGAAAGAATAAAACCTAAGTTAAAAGAACTTAGGGAAAAACTTAAAGGCGTAAAAGGATATGTTGCAACTGGTTCAGCTTATGCTCATGGTTTAATTACTGTTTTAAGAGAACTAGGAGTTGAAGTAAATGGTTCTTTAGTATTTCATCATGATCCAGTTTATGATAGTGGAGATCCAAAGCAGGATTCTCTTAAATTTTTAATAGATAATTATGATGATGTACCTTCATTTAGTGTAAGTAATAGACAACAATATCAATTTTATGGACTCTTAAAAAAGACAAATCCAGATTTTATATTAATAAGGCATAATGGGCTCGCACCATTGGCATCCAGATTAGGAATACCAGCGGCTCCGCTCGGAGATGAACATCTTGCTATTGGATATGATGGAATGGTTAATTTAGGAGAAGCTGTTTTGGATGTACTCGCCCATAGGAAATTTCATCAAGACCTAAAAGAGCATGTAAAGCTGCCTTATACCAAATGGTGGCTTGATCAAGAGGATCCTTATATTCTTGCAAAAAAACCAGAAATATTAAATTAAAAAATAATATAATTTATATTTTTTAAAGGAGGAAGTTATGGAGATTAACAAAGATGTAAATATTACTCAAACAAATTCTATAAATCAAGTGCGTTATGGTTGCGCCATAGGAGCTATTTACAGTGTATCATCAATTCCTGGAGCAATGCCTATTGTAAATTGTGGTCCTGGTTGTGCAGATAAGCAGTATACAGGTCTAGCATTTTATAATGGTTTTCAAGGGGGAGGATATAGCGGGGGAGCAGTCTCTCCAAGTTCTAATGCAGGTGAAAATGAAGTTGTATTTGGTGGAGAAAACCGTCTTAGAGAATTGATTAAATCATCTTTAAAGATAATGGATGCGGAATTATTTGTAGTGCTTACTGGATGTATAGGGGAAATTGTTGGAGATGACGTTGGTGCAGTTGTCGGAGAGTTTCAGAAAAAGGGAGCACCAATAGTGTATGCAGAAACAGGTGGATTTAAAGGAAATAATTTCGTTGGACATGAGCTGGTTACAAAAGCTATTATAGATCAATATGTTGGAGAATATGATGGAGAAAAAGAAAAAGGGTTAGTTAATGTATGGTCACTTTTGCCATATCAAAATACATTTTGGCGTGGAGATCTTACAGAAATAAAACGTGTACTTGAAGGAGCAGGGCTTAAAGTCAACATTCTATTTGGACCAGAATCAAAAGGAGTAAGCGAATGGAGAGATATACCTAAGGCACAGTTTAATTTGGTGCTTTCTCCTTGGCTTGGCTTAGACACTGCTAAGCATCTAGAAAATAAATATGGACAACCATTCCTCCACATTTCTACTGTTCCTATTGGAGCAAAGGAAACAAGTGCATTTTTACGTAAGGTAGTTAATTTCTCCGGAATAGATAAACAAAAAAGTGAAGATTTTATAAAAGATGAAGAAAAAAATTACTATTATTATTTAGAACACTTTTCAGATTTCTATGCTGAATATTGGTGGGGCTTACCGGCTAAATATGCAGTAGTGGGAGATAGCGCTTATAATTTAGCTCTAAATAAATTTTTAGTAAATCAGCTGGGATTAATTCCAGCTAAACAAATTATTACTGAAAATCCTCCGGAGCAGTATAGAAGAGCAATCGCGAGTGAGTATAGTAAATTAGCAGAAGACGTATCTGCAGATGTTGATTTTGCAGAGGATGGATATGTAATAGGACAATTACTGAAGCAAACAGATTTTGGACATAAGCCGCCTATTATATTTGGTACTACATGGGAAAGAGATACAGCTAAAGAACTAAATGGCGCAATTATTGAAGTGGGTTTTCCGGCATCCTATGAGGTAGTATTATCAAGAACCTATATTGGATATAAAGGAGCACTTAACTTATTAGAGAAGATTTATACTACTGCAATTAGTGCAAGTGCATAGATTTTACTGTAAAAATATTTAAACATAAAATAAATAAAAAAAATTAAGAAAATAATACGAATTATAAAGTACATTCAAAATTTAAATATTTTAATTATGAAGTCATTTATAGATATCCTTTTGATAACAGAGGATATCTATTTTTTATTAATTAATTTTAAAATATATATATTTAAATCGACGTTATGAATTACTAGCCTTATTTGAGCATTTGGTATACCAGAATTTTAAATGTAAATTTATTATTTTAGCATATACCTATATAAGCAATTTAAATATTGATATTTTTTTTAATTAACTAAACTATAGTATATAAATAAATTAGAATATATATGTCAATACTAATATTAAAATAAGATAAAATCTATATTGTACAAGGTTATTGTGGTAGTATATAGATATATAGGAATAAAATATAGTAATAGTATAATGGAGGAAGAAATTATGGGAATAAAACAGACATTAGCAAGTTTTATGAAAGAACCTGCATATAGGCCAATGGACATTGAAGAATTAATTGCTGTATTTGATATAAAGAAAAATGAATATAATGCGTTTAAAAAGACTTTAAGGACTATGGAAAATGAAGGACTTATTATAAGAACTAAAAAAGATAAGTATATGATAGCTAACGAGGAACATGAGGAAGAAGGTCTTATTATAGGATCACTTCAGTCACATTCAAAAGGTTTTGGATTTTTAATCCCAGAAGAAGAGGGACAAAAAGACGTATTTATTCCAAGCAATTGTATAAATGGAGCTATGAATGGTGATAAAATATCTGTTAGAGTAACAAGAGAAGATACAAAAACTAAAAAAAGAGAAGGAGAAGTAGTTGAAATTATCGAAAGAAATACAACTAGAATAGTAGGCGTATATGAAGATTCTAAAAATTTTGGATTTGTAGTTTCTGAGGATCCAAGAATATCAAAAGATGTATTTATTTCGAAAAAGGATAGGAATGGTGCTAAAGATGGAGATGTTGTTACAGTTAAGATAACAAGATGGCCTGAAGAAAATAGAAAGGCTGAAGGAGTTGTAACAGAAGTCTTAGGAAGAAAAGGCGACAGAGGAATAGATATCTTAATGATAATTAAAAAACTTGGACTTCCAGAAGAATTTAGTGAAAAAGTTCAAAAATATGCTGAAGGTATTTCTGAGGAGATTGATGAAGAAGAATATAAAGGCAGAAGAGACTTAAGAGATTTGAGAATGGTTACAATAGATGGCGAGGATGCCAAGGACTTAGATGATGCTGTATCTATCGAAAAACTAAGTAATGGAAATTTTAAATTGGGAGTTCACATTGCTGATGTAACTCACTATGTAAAAGAAAATAGTCCATTAGATAAGGAAGCATTAAAAAGAGCAACGTCAGTTTATTTAATAGATAGAGTTGTTCCAATGTTGCCTAGAAAATTATCTAATGGGATATGCTCATTAAACCCTAGAGTAGATAGGTTAACATTAACTTGCTTCATGGAAATAGATCATAAAGGAAAAGTTGTAGATCATGAAATTGTAGAATCTGTAATCAAAACCAATGAGAGAATGACATATAAAGATGTTACAAAGATATTAAGAGATAATGATGAAGAACTTATAAAAAGATATGATTATCTTGTAGATGACTTTAAAATGATGGAAGAGTTATGTGGTATATTAAGAAATAAGAGAACAAGAAGAGGAGCTATTGATTTTGAAATAGCAGAAGCTAAAATAACACTTAATGATTTAGGAAAACCAATTGAGATTAAACCATATGATCGTGAAATATCAAACAGGATGATAGAAGAATTTATGTTAGCAGCAAATGAGACAGTTGCAGAGCATATGTTTGGCACTCATTTACCTTTTGTATATAGAATACATGAGAGTCCAGATGAAGAAAAATTAGCTAAATTCAAAGAATTTGTTTATAACTTGGGATATGCTATCCAATGGACAGAAGAAATAAGACCAAAAAGTTTTCAAGATATTCTAGAAAAGGTTAAGGGAAAAAATGAGGAAACAGTTGTAAGTACACTGTTATTAAGATCTATGATGCAGGCAAGATATGCACCGGAGTGTAGTGGGCATTTTGGGCTTGCAGCTGAGTACTACTGCCATTTCACTTCGCCAATAAGAAGATATCCTGATTTACAAATTCATAGAATTATAAAAGAATATTTGCATGGAGAAGTAGATGGAACTAGAATAAATAAATTAAAAAATATAGTAGGTTATGCGGCTAAACAATCATCAGAAATGGAAAGAAAAGCTCAAGATGCAGAAAGAGAAGTTGATGATCTTAAAAAAGCTGAATATATGCAAGAGAGAATTGGTCAAGAATTTGAAGGTATTATATCTTCAGTTACATCTTTTGGAATATTCGTTGAGCTACCAAATACAATTGAAGGTTTAGTTCATATAACAGATCTAGATGATGATTATTATATATTCAATGAAGCAAATCTAAGCTTGATTGGTGAAAGAACTAAAAAGTTATATAAACTTGGAGATAAAGTAAAAATAGAATGTGTTAATGTAGATATAACAAATAGAGAAATATTTTTTAAGATTACGCAAGAGCCAAAAAGAGAAGAAACAAATAAAGATTCTGAATCACAAGAAAAAGTTGACGAAATAGAAAAACAGTTAGTTGAAGTATAAGATATGATTTTTATATTCTGAGGAATTAAAACTTTATGCGTATAGGCTTATTTTGAGTGTTGATATTTAGCAATGCTCAAAATAAGTTGATTTACAGAAATGGGTATAATATAATTTTAGTAGAAATATAACCATAGCGGGTGATTAAGATGGCAAGAAAAAGAAATGAAAATTCATTGGCAGAAAATAGAAAAGCAAGGCATGACTATTTTGTAGAAGAGGCAATGGAAGCGGGATTGGTTTTAGTTGGGACAGAGGTTAAATCAATAAGAAATGGAAGAGTAAATCTTAAAGATTGTTACGCAGATATATATAATGATGAAATATTTGTAAAGAATATGCACATATCTCCTTATGAACAAGGAAATATATTTAATGTAGATCCATTAAGAGAAAGAAAATTACTCCTTCATAGAGATGAAATAAGAAGGCTTGATGGTTTAGTATCTAGAGATGGATATACCCTAATCCCTTTATCATTGTATTTAAAGGATGGAAAAGTTAAGGTTGCGCTTGGAGTTTGTAAAGGTAAGAAAAATTATGATAAGAGAGACTCGATGTTAGAAAAAGCTCATAAGAGGGACATGGATAGAGCAATTAAGGAAAAAAATAAATACTAATTAAGTATGCTACCGAAAGTATAAAAATATTTTTGGTAGTTTTTTATTTGATTAAACACAAGATAATGTGAGTTTGATAAATAAAATTATCATAGGAATAATCTGAATGATACATGAATTACATTTACAGTAAATATATTATTATAAAAATATGTGTCATATAATTTTTTATGAGTAATAATATGTAAATGAGATTAGTATCAGGGGGAAAATAATTATGAAAAAACTTCTAAAGTTCAGAAAAGTTATATCAATTTTCACTAGCTTATTTTTTATAATTACTTTATTTAGTTCATTTTCTATAAGAGTTTATGCAACTGAGAATGAAAAAATATTTGACGTTGTCGAAATTACTGATTTTCATGGAGCACTTAATGATTCATCAGGAAATCAAGTTGCAGGAGTTTTAGCAGATAGAGTAGAAAAGGTGAAGGAGTCAAATAAAGATAGAACGTTGGTTTTAGGTGGAGGTGATTTGTATCAGGGTTCTGCAACATCTAATATCATGAAAGGGGTTCCTGTTCAGGAGGCTATGTCTAAGATTGGAATGGAGATAACAACCCTTGGAAATCATGAGTTTGATTGGGGATTGGATACAACTATAAATACAACAATGAAAGGATCAGCGTATTCAATAGTTTGCAGCAATCTTTATGATAAGAAGACTGGTAAGCGTGTATTTGATCCATATAAAATTATAACTAAAGATGGCGTAAAAATTGCAGTTATAGGCGGAATAACAAGAGAAACAGAAACGAGTGTATCACCTAAATTCGTGAGTGACTATGAATTTACAGATCTTGCAAGTGAAATAAATCCTATTGCATTACAAATAAAGAAAGATAAGTTGGCAGATGTAGTAATAGTATTGGTACATGAAGGTGATAATGGTGATAATGCAACAGGACCAATATTTGATTTAGCTAATAATGTTCAGAATGTAGATGCTGTATTTGGTGGACATAGCCATACTAAAACTGCTGCAATTGCTAAGAATACCAATATCCCAGTATATATTGGGGGATCAAACGGTAAAGGATATATAGATGCTAAATTTAAGGTGACTAGTGATAATAAAATCGTATTTGATCAGCCAAATCTTGAAACAAGTTATGTGGCGCTAGATAATGACAAGGGATATAAAACTGGAACACCACAAACAGACAGTGATGCTGATAAAATTGTAGATAATGCCAATAAACAGATAGAACCAATGACGAGTGAAGTTATTGGATATAATACAGAAAAGGATTTAACAAGAAAATTAGATGCTTCTCCATATGGATCATCAGTTTTAGGAAATTGGGCATCTGACGTTACAAGAAATTCTATTAAAGCTGATGTTGGATTTCAAAACAATGGAGGTCTTAGAATAGATATTCCACAAGGAAATATTACAATCGGAACTATGTGGCAGTTCATGCCTTTTGATAATACAATTTATAAATTAAGCATGACAAAATCTCAATTAAAAGAAGTTCTAGAGCAGGCTGTTGCGGATAACAGTAAGGGGTTACAGGTATCGGGAATTAAATTTAGCTATGATTCAAATCTTCCATCAGGTCAAAGAGTTAAATCTATCACAAAAGAAGATGGAACTCCTATTAGTGATAACGAAAGTTTATCTATTGCAGTTCCAGATTTTGTGGCTCAAGGAGGAGATTCGTTTACTGCATTTACAAAGTACGGTGGATTAGATGTTAAAAATGATACTCATGTTTTAGTAAGAGATGCATTTATAGATTGGTGTAAAGAAAATAAAGATAGAAATGATAAAAATACAATACCTAATACTGATATACCAAGAATGGTTAACATGTCTAGCTCAATAACTTTATTAGCAACAACAGATGTTCATGGTACAGTTTTAAACTATGATTATGGAACAGGAAAAGCACCATCTAAAGCACAGGGATTAGTTAAGGTTTCATCATATGTTAAAAGTGTAAGAGAAAATAATAACAATGTGATGCTAATTGATAATGGAGACACAATTCAAGGAACACCACTATCATATTACTATGATATTTTAGATACTACTTTAGAGCACCCTATGGCAAAGGTTATGGGAGCTATGAAGTATGATTCGTGGACATTAGGAAATCATGAATTCAATTATGGATTAGATGTATTAAATAGAGTAATTAAAGATTATAAATCAGAAGGTATAGCAGTACTTGGAGCTAATATATATAAGAACGATTCAACAAATTTTGTAGATCCATATATAATGAAAAGTTTTTATGTTAATGGTAAAGAAGTCAAAGTAGCGGTTATAGGTTTAGAAAATAAATGTATAGCAAGTTGGGAAGATAAAAAACATTATGATGGATTGGTATTTAATGATCTTGTAGATGAATCTAAAAAGTGGGTTAAAGAAGTAAAAGCCAAGGGCGCAGATGTTGTTATAATATCAGCACATAGTGGTCAAGAGAGTGATGCAGATGTTATACCAGAAAATGAAATTAATGCAATAGCGACACAAGTTAATGGAATAGATGCAATTATAGCAGGTCACACACATTTAAAAGTAAATGATCTAACTAAGAAGAATCCAGAAGGTAAAGTTGTTCCAATAGTTGAATCAACTAAGAGTGCTACAGGTTTGGCGCAAGTGGATATGAATTTTGATGGAAATGCGAAGCTTATAGGAATTTCAACAAAAAACATTGTTATTGATAATAGTATAGCAGATGATCAAGAGATTGTTGATTTAATTAAACCTTATGAAGATACAACATTAAAATATGTAGATACAAAAATAGGAACTTCAACTGGAGAGTTTACAGGAAGTGGACAGTTAACTGAGCCTACTGCAATTATGGAACTAATCAATAAAGTGCAAAAAGAAAGTGCTGGGACTCAATTATCTATTGCGGCACCATTAAGTTCTGGAGCATATATACCTAAAGGCGACGTTACGATAAAAGATATGATGGCTGTATATGTATTTGAAAACTTTTTGTATGGAGTAAAAATGACAGGAAAGCAATTGAAGGACTGGATGGAATATTCAGTTAGATATTATGCTCAGACAACAGGAGATAATGCAGCAGTAATAAAAGATCCAATATTAAACATTCCAGATTATAATTTGGATCAATTATATGGCGCAACATATGATATAGATTTAACACAACCAGCGTGTACTATCGATAAAGAAACAGGAAGAGTAATAACAGGAGATAGAATAAAGAATTTAAAAGTTAATGGAGTAGAAGTAAAAGATTCAGACGAATTTACAGTCGCTATAAACAATTATAGATTTAATGGTGGTGGAGGTTTTATGAAGGCTGCTGGATTAAGCAATACCGATCCAAGTATTATTGTTTATGATTCAGGAAAAGCACTTGGTGATGATGGTCAAGTGAGAAGCCTAATGACAAGCTACATTAAAAAACATGGAGAGATATCTCCAGATTGCTCAAATAATTGGGATGTGCTAAATGTAGATAGACAGAAAAAAGCAGCTTAAGATATGCAGCAATTATTTTGAGGCATAAAATGTATATGTAATTCTAGTAAAAATCAGAAGCCATGCACATAGATAGATTTATCTACATGTGTATGGTTTCTAATTTTATTGTGAAATATTTATACCTTATTAATACGAATACTTTTATTAACTTAAATATTCATTTTAAATATTTAACAGAAATGTATATCATATAAAGCGGATTTAATAATATAAGTATAGAATAATTTAATATTTACACTATAAATTTAAATTTATTAATTAATTTCGTAAAAAAATCTTGCATTATATGTGGAAAGTATATATAATAAAACCAATCCGATTACAATACTTGGATTTGAAAGAGCAAAAGGTTATTCTATAGATTTTGACAAATTAAAAAAAGTTGTATATAATTAGGTCAAAGCTAAATTAAATAATCTGAATATCTTATCGAGAGCGGTGGAGGGACTGGCCCTTTGAAACCCGGCAACCGAAATATTATTTTTCACTAAATGATATTTATATGGTGCTAATTCCAGCAGCTTTTAGCTGATAGATGAGAGGATAAATTTGTATGGTGTTTTATGCGCTAGAGATTTATTCTCTAGCGCTTTTGTTTTGAGGTGAACTTGTAGTAATTAACTTAATTAGTACATCACCTTAGTTATCCGGAAACTAACAAAACAAAGTCAAAGGAGGAAATGTGTTTGATAGAAATCAAGAATGTGGTAAAAAGTTTTGGGGAAACACAAGTAATAAAAGATGTATCAATAAGCATTAAAGAGGGCGAAATTTATGGAATAATAGGACATAGCGGGGCAGGAAAGTCAACATTACTTCGATGCATTAATGGACTTGAATCTTATGATGGAGGGTCAATAAATGTAATGGGGAAAGAAGTTTCATCATTAGATGGCAGAAGTCTTAGGGAATTTAGAAAAGATTTGGGGATGATTTTTCAAAATTTTAATCTTATGCAAAGAAAAAATGTTTTTGATAATGTTGCTCTTCCTCTTGAAGTGTGGGGGTACAACAAAAGTGAAATTAAGGACAAAGTATTAAGGTTATTAGATTTAGTTGGATTAACAGACAAAAAGCTAAGCAAACCGTCAGAGCTTAGTGGTGGACAAAAACAAAGAGTAGCAATAGCAAGGGCATTAGCGTTAGACCCTAAAATACTACTTTGTGATGAAGCAACTTCTGCATTAGATCCTAAAATTACAAAAGATATTTTAGCATTACTTTCTAAAATAAATAAAGAATTAGGAATTACAATAGTAATGGTAACTCATCAAATGGAAGTAATAAAAGAAGTTTGTGAAAAAGTTGCATTGCTAGATGGTGGAGAAATAAAGGCAGAAGGAAGAGCAGAAGATTTATTCTTACAACCAGGAAAATCTTTGAAGAAATTCTTGGGTGAAGAAGATGAAGGAATATTACCAGAAGATGGCGTTAATATTAAGATATTCTTTCCAAGTGATTCTTCTGAAAATGCACTAATCACAAAGATGGCAAGGGAATTAGAGATAGATTTCTCAATAGTTTGGGGTAAGCTTGAAAAGTTTAGGAGCGAAGTATTAGGTGGGCTTGTAATAAATATCAGCGAAGAAGATAAGGACAAGGTTATAAAGTACCTTGAAAATAAAGACATCTTATTGGAGGTGATCGAATAATGAATCAGGTAATAGTAAAAGCTTTAATAGAAACTCTAGAGATGGTTTTTGCATCGACTATAGGTTCACTTATTTTAGGATTTATACCTGCAATAATATTGACAGTTACTGCAAAGGATGGATTAAGACCCAATAAAGTGATTTATACAGTTTTGGATTTAATAATTAATATATTAAGAAGTTTCCCAGTTATCATATTAATGGTAGCAATAATACCATTAACTAGGTTTATTGCTGGTAAATCTATAGGTACAGAAGCGGCTATTGTTCCACTTACAATCGCAGCAGCACCATTTGTAGCAAGAATTATAGAATCCTCACTTAGAGAAGTAGATAAAGGAATAATAGAGGCGGCAAGATCTTTTGGAGCATCAAACACTCAAATTATCTTTAAGGTAATGCTTAAAGAAGCAATTCCTTCAATAGCATCAGGAATTACTCTTACAATAATAAGCATTGTTGGATATTCTGCAATGGCAGGAACTATTGGGGGTGGAGGACTTGGTCAAGTAGCTATAAGCTATGGATATCAAAGATTCCAAACTGATTATATGGTAGTAACATGTATTGTGTTAATCATAGTAGTACAAGGACTACAGCTTATAGGCAATTATTTTTACAATAAATTATCAAAATAGGGGGAATAAATATGAAAAAGAAATCAATTTTATCAGTAGTTTTAGCAGGAGTAGTGACACTAGGATTAGTAGGTTGCGGGGGCACAGCTACTTCAGGAAGCAAAGATTCTAAAAATGACAAGGTAATAAAGATTGGGGTAACACCAAAGCCACATGAAGAAATAGTAAATATAGCTAAACCATTACTTGAAAAAGAAGGATATACAGTAGAAATAACAGAATTCAATGATTACAATCAACCTAATACTGCTGTAGAAGAAGGCTCATTAGATGCAAACTTCTTCCAACATACTCCATACTTAAATGAACAAAATTCTTCAAAGGGATATCACCTAGTTTCAGTTGGTGCCGTACATTTAGAACCAATGGGATTATACTCTAAGAAGGTAAAAAGTTTAGATGAACTTAAAGATGGAGCTACAATTGCCGTTCCTAATGATCCATCAAATGAAGCTAGAGCATTAAAATTATTAGCAGGAAAAGGCTTAATAAAAATTAAAGATGGAGAATTAGTTACATCAAAAGATATTACTGAAAATCCTAAGAACTTAAAGTTTAATGAATTAGAAGCAGCAGCAGTTCCAAGAGCAATAGACGACGTTGATGCTGCAGTAATCAATGGAAACTATGCTATAGAAGCTAAGTTTAATCCAGCAAAAGATGCAATTATTATTGAAGATAAGGCTTCAGAAGCTGCTAAACCTTATGCAAATATAGTTGTTGTAAAACAAGGTAATGAAAATCAAGAAAAAATCAAAGCTTTAGTAAAAGCTATGACATCACCAGAAGTAAAAGAATTTATAGAGAAAGAATATAATGGTTCAGTAATTCCAGTATTTTAATAGTTCATTTTGAACATATAGATTGAAAAAAGAAATTGAATAATAACTAGTATTTGCAGCATGAATATGCTGTATTACAAGAAGAGAGGCTATGCCAAATGTCATTTAGGAAACAAAATGACATTAAGGCATGCCTTCTTTTTTTATCAGAAAGTTAAATAGGGGCTTTTGCTATTAAGAAAAATTGTAGATTCTATATATAACATATCTTTAATAATTTTCTGGAATAATGTATACTTTTAAGTATATTTAGGAAAATAATTTGATTTAATTTATATAAAAGTAAGAATTTACTCTAAAGGGGAATAAAAAATGAACATATCAGAAGTAAAAGTTAAATTGACTGGTAATGATATATTAAGTATAATCAATGAGTTTGTTAAGATTGATGGTTTGGATTTAAGAACAGTAACTATTAATGATGGAATAGTATTAGAAGGAAGCTTGAAAAAAGGAATAAATATAGACTTTAATATAAAGGTTCAATTAGTTGGGTGTGTTCATAACAAAATTATTGTAAAAATAGTTAAAGTTAAAGTATTAAATGTCGGTTTCTTCAAAATATTAAGAAGTTTTGTGCTAAAGCAATTAGCAAAAGCTTTTAAAAAGTATGGAATAGATAGTGATAGGGATAAAGTAATAATTGATATAGATACAATACTTCAAGATGTACCATATATTAATCTAAATATTAGTGAAGTCTTCATGAAAAGATCAGAGGTATGGGCTGAGATTTCTAATGTTAAGATTTCAATATTAGGAGAATTGATAAAGGAAAGTGATGTTGAAGAGAAAAGTGAAGAAGAAGAAATTGATATAGCATCATTGGATAGTATAGATAAAACTAAAGATTGCTATTCAGTTGGAAGAAATAAAATTACAAATAAATTGTCTGAAAATGTGAGAGATTATAAAGAGTATATATTTATACTGCCAGATATAGTTTCTTTAATATATAGATTACTCAAGGATAAAAGAGTATCTATAAAGACCAAGTTGATAATGTCAGCAGGAATAGCATATGTAACTGTACCAGTTAACATAATACCTAATAGTATACCATTTATTGGTGTAATTGATGATATTGGAGTTATATTTTTTGTTTTAAATAAAATTCTTAAAGGTATACCATTATCCATAATAGTAGAGAATTGGGAAGGGGAAAATGATATACTTTTAGTATTAAAAAAAGGAATCGAATATCTAGCCAACTTTACAAATGCTGCAAATATTGAAAAGTTATATAGTGCTGTAGAAGAATTATCATCACTATAGAAAATATCATTTATAAATTTAATAACATATAGATTATTAAGTTTATAAATATCCTATGAAAAGTATAACAATAAGTTAGAGAGTCAGAGAAAGGAATAATATATGGCGAAAAAAGTTTATGCAATACAATATGGTTTTGATATTAAAAACAACAAAAAGGTTGAAAATTTAATAGTTAATACTTGGAACGAATGTTTAACATATGTAAAAGGGGTAAAAGGGGCTAAGTATAAGAGTTTTGAGGATATTGAAGAGGCAAAATCATATCTAAATGAAGGAAATAGAATGTTAAAAAAGAGCGATGAAAGTTATCCAAAAGATTGCCTTCATGCATATGTTGATGGTAGTTATAATTCTTCTGACGGAAGATATTCTTACGGAGTAGTTTGTGTTAATAATGATGTTGTAGAATATATAGAAAGCGGAGCTGAAAAAGATAGTTCTTCTAAAAATATAAGACAAATAGCAGGCGAACTTAAGGGGGCTGTTAGAGCTGTTGAATATGCTTTAGAACATGGACAAAAAAAAGTGGTTTTATTTCATGACTACGAGGGGATAGCTCATCATGCAACTGGAGCATGGGAACGAAAAGAAGAATCATCTATGCAATATTATAAAAAGATGCAAGAGTTAATAGATTCTGGAATGGAAATTATATTTGTAAAAGTTGATAGTCATACTGGAGATTTATTTAATGAGCTTGTTGATGAGAAATGTAAAGAGTGCTTAGGAATAACCTCTGATAGAACTGTTGAAAAATGGCTAAGTAAAAATATTATAAAAGTTTCTAATACTAAGGTGAAAGAAGAAATTTTAAGCATATCTCCAGGCCATTCCAATAATATAATTTTAATTGGCAAAGAGGAAAATCTACAAATGGAAAATATATTAAATGTAGATAAGAAAAATGATGATGAAATTAGATTTGAACAAATTATTAGTTTATATAGAAATAATGCGATTGATGGTAAAAAGATAATTTCAAAGCTATTAAGCAAAGAAAAAGAAAAATTAATTTTTTATCTACTTAAAGAGTATGTTGATAATAATTAAGCCAGTATTATGTTGGGATAATAGATTTACATTTAAAATGCAAATAAGAAAAGTGCTTAATTAAGACTAGAATGTAGAAATTTGATTGTAATATGCATATGTATTTTTTAGAATATTTTTAAAACTATATATAATCATGGAATAAATTAACTTGGATAACTTTTTGATTAATACACAATATATTTATAGAAAATAAATTGATATTAAAGAGGTGTTTATTATGGAAAGATTTTCTAAGGGAATGATGGCTGGACTTTTAATTGGAGTTGCTGTCGAAATGTCTCTAATGCCATATATGGGTAGAAGAACTCAAAAAACAATGAGAAGAGCAGGAAGAAGAATGAAAAATATGGCTGAATCTGCATATGATGAGGTTCAAGATTGGATGAGATAGAATAAAAAAGGAAGTATAATGTATAAATATTAGGCATGATTAAAATAGAAGGGCATGAATTTATTTCATGCCTTTTTATTTTTATTTATTGTATTTATAATTTTGTACATAAATATGGATAATAAAATTAAATTATATAAAATTTGGGGCACATTTATATTTTTATGCAGTTTTTTATAAATTTATGTTATAATTAAGGAAATTATATTAAAATAACTAAATAATTTGTTGAATAGAGAAGGATTAAAAAGATGGAAATTCTATCATTAGGAGAAAAAATTAAGAGAAGAAGAAAACAATTAAATATGACGTTGAAGGATTTGGCAAGAGACAGAATAACTCCGGGACAAATAAGTTTGGTGGAATCTGGTCGTTCAAATCCATCAGTAGATTTGCTAGAATATTTAGCTGATACATTGAACACAAATGTAGAATATTTAATGGAATCAGAAGAAAGCCAAGCTGAAAAGATTAGTTTATATTACGAACAGGTAGGGGAATCGTGCATACTCCAAGGAGATTATGAAAAAGGTCAAAGATATATTGATAATGCTCTATACTACTGCGAAAAATATAATCTAGAATATAGAAAAGCAATGATATATTTTATAACAGCAAAATCCTATATGTATAAGAGAGATTTTCCTATGGCTCAGAAGTTTTTTTTATCAGCAAATGTAATTTTTGTAAAAAATAATAATTATGAGCAAATAATAAAAACTTTCCTACATTTAGCTAATATTGCTTTGGAATTAAAAGCATATCATTCTTCTAGCAGTTACCTAAAACAGGCTGAAAAAGTATATATGGATAATAAGGTTGTAGATGATTTTTTGATGGGAGAAATATACTACAATATGGCTAGAACTTATTATGATATAGAAGAATTGGATCTAGCCTTGGAATATTCGTGTTTGGCAAGAAATAGATTTGAACAAGTCTATAATGACGAAGATTATGCAAGAAATCTATTTTCTTTAGCAGAGGAATTTAATAAAAAAGGTGATTTACCAAATGCCATAAAATATTCAAAGAAAACATTAGAAGTGTATAAAAAGATACAATATAACAAAAGCATAGTTAATATAGAACATAATTTAGGAAAATTGTTTTATGAGCTAGGAAATTTAGATGAATCTCTTAAACATTATGAAATATCAAAAAGTATCAGCACACAGAACCGCGTGGGGTGCATAAATGACATACTTATAGATATTTGTAAAAGTTATTTGAAGTTAAAGAATACGGAACAATGCGGCAAAATACTAAAAGATATAGAAAATAGAATTGAAGAGTATGATATAGACAGAAAAATTGAGTGTAAACTAATAAAATATACTATGTTTAATATTGACGATAAATTAGAGCAAGCAGAAAGTGTATTGATTGATACATATGTATTAGCAAAAAATAGCGGTAAATTGTCTAAAGCTGCTGAATTAGCGATGAGGGTCGGAAAATATTTCATAGACAAAAAGGAAGAAGAAGAGGCTTCATATTATTTAAATCAAGGAATAAAGTTATTCAATGAAGCAGAAAAGTTAGAAAATTACAAATTATAAGTAAGTGGGTGAGATATTTGGAAATACTATCTACTGGCGAAAAGATAAAAAGAGCTAGAGTATTTAAAGGTATAACATTGAAAGAATTATGCGGAAATAAGATTTCAATTGCCAAGATGAGTTGTATAGAAAATGGTAAGATTAAGGCAGATACTGAATTACTAAATTATATAGCTGAAAAGATAGAGATAGATGTAGATTATTTGATAGAAGATGTATATGAACAAATATTGAATAATTTAAAGACAATAAAAAAGAATGTATCTTGTGATACTGATTCTGAAAATAAGTTAAAAGATAACTTGAATTATGCGCTAAAATATAAATATTATGATTTAGCTTTTGAATTAATACACATATTATTTTCGTATTATGTAGAAGAAAATAAGGTTGAAAATATTCAACTTATAGTTTCTCAATATTATGATTTATATCAAAGAAATAATACGGAAGAAAATACGGCTGTCTACTTTAAAGATATGGCACGTTATCTATCTCAAAATGGTGAATATATTGAGGCTATTTCATACTACAGCAAGCTTAGAGAAATGTTTAGATTGAAAAAAGATGGATTTGATAGCTCAGAGTATTGTTTAATTGGTTATAATGAAGCACTGTGTTATCAGAATATAAGAAAATCTGAAGAAGCATATAACATTTTATCAGAGATTATAGGATATGTTGATGACCTTAAAACAGATGAAAGCAAGGGGAAAATATATCACATATATGCCACAGTATGTATTAAGCTAAAGAAAGATTATGTTGATGAATATAAAAATAAAGCATTTCAATATCAAAAATATAATCCTATTTCGCTGGCAACATCCCATGGAAATTATGGAAAGTATTATTTTGAAGTAGAAGAAAAGGAAAAAGCAATCTCTGAAATAGAAGCTGGAATAAATATATTTCCACAAGATAATGTAGAAAAGTATGTTGAGTTTTTGAATTATTGTACTAGAATATTAATTGATAATTCAGAGTATGAAATAGCTTATAAAATTACAGAAGAATCATTAAATTTAGCTATTATGACTGATAATATAAAGTTAATTGAGAAGTCATATTATTTTAAAGGTATAATTCTTCAAAAAATGGACAAACATCTAGAAGCAGAAAAATATATGAATCTATCATTAGATTCATTATTTAAGTTTGGAACCAGAGAAGAAAGAAGAAATAGGTATGTGGATATGGGCAAGCTTTATTATAAGCTTGGACTTACAGCAGATTCGCTAAAATATTTTAATCTTGCATTAGCTGTTGATAAAAAAATCTAATTTCTTGTAAATATATATAGAAGGGCGATATTTGGTTAATTCGATTATAATGGATTAACAAAATATCGCCACTTCTATTTTTTATATTCACAATTAAGCCTTTAAGATCAGTAATGATATATTTAAGCTATTAAATTCATATGGATATTATTGTTACTAATTTTTTGAACTGGAGTCAATGAAGTAATCTAATAAATCATCTATATTAATAACCCCTACAATTTTTTCGTCTTCAATAACAGGCATTGTTATAATATCATTTTCTCTTAGACGCTTAGCTACAGTGAGTAGATCTTCGTCAGATTGTGCAGAGATAACTGATTTTGACATAACCCACTCAACTGGACAGCTAACATAATGTCCTGGATGTATCATGAATCTATATATATCAGCTTTTACTATCATTCCTACTACAATTTCTTTATCATCTACTACAGGCATTCCATTAATATTAAGTTTGTCCATAAAATCTAAAGCTTTATCTATAGTATCGTTTACATTAATTGTATGGAAATTTGGTTTAATAATAGAACTTATTTTCATAACATCACCTCTTTTAAAAAAGTTTAACATCTTCAAACTGTAAAATAACAGGAGAATAGTAGTATTTATATTATCATTTTACTACAAAACAATAAAATTTAAAATAAATCTTTAAATAATAAAAAATTTAAAAAAAGATCAAACAAACTTTGACTTTCTTTGACCTATGTATTATTATATAAATAAAGAGGAATTATTTAGGTATAGTGATAAAGTTCATTTTGATAATAATTCCAGATTTAACATAGAGATTTAGGAGGAATAAGTATGAATATTGATAAAATGACGTTGAGAGTCCAACAAGCATTGAATGATGCCAATGTTACAGCGGTTAAATTTAATCATCAACAGATAGATTTAATTCATCTTTTTTCAGCTCTTGTAGAGCAAGAGGATGGTTTAGTCCCTAATATTCTTACTAAAATGGGTGTATCAGTAAGGAATTTAAAAGCTTCAGTAAATAAAGAATTGGATGATATGCCAAAGGTTTTAGGAGAAGGGGTTGGCAATGTATATATAACTAGAAAAGTAGAGGAAGTTCTAATTAAAGCCGAAGAATTATCAAAACAGTTTGAAGATTCATATATCAGTGTTGAACATTTAATGCTTGCTATTATAGAGATAGATAATAACCAGGTTTCCAAAATATTAAAGCAATATAATATAACTAAGGATAATTTTTTAAAAGTTCTTTCTGAAGTTAGAGGAACCCAAAGAGTTGAGACACAAGATCCAGAAGGGACATATGATGCATTGGCAAAGTATGGGACTAATTTGGTTGATCTTGCTAAAAAGCATAAGTTAGACCCTGTTATAGGGAGGGATGAGGAGATTAGAAGGACAATAAGAATTTTATCAAGGAGAACGAAGAATAATCCAGTATTGATAGGTGAACCTGGTGTTGGTAAGACAGCAATTATTGAAGGATTAGCTGAAAGAATAGTTAGAGGAGATGTTCCGGAAGGCCTTAAGGATAAAATTATATTTGCTTTAGATATGGGATCTTTGATTGCCGGAGCTAAATATAGAGGTGAATTTGAAGAAAGATTAAAAGCAGTATTAAAAGAAGTTCAAAGTAGTGAGGGTAAAATATTACTATTTATAGATGAAATTCATACAATAGTTGGAGCTGGTAAGACTGATGGAGCAATGGATGCTGGTAATTTAATTAAGCCACTATTAGCAAGAGGAGAGCTACATTGCATAGGTGCAACAACTTTTGATGAATATAGAAAATACATTGAGAAAGATAAAGCTTTGGAAAGAAGATTCCAACCAGTAATTATAGATGAACCTACAGTGGAGGATACAATTGCAATACTCAGAGGATTAAAAGAAAGATTTGAAATACACCATGGAATTAGAATTCATGACTCAGCAATAGTAGCAGCAGCAAAGCTTTCTGACAGATATATTCAAGATAGATATATGCCTGATAAGGCAATTGATTTAATTGATGAAGCTGGAGCTATGATAAGATCTGAGATTGATTCGCTCCCAACAGAACTTGATGTTATAAGAAGAAAAATATTTAAGTTAGAAATAGAAAAAGAAGCTTTATCAAAAGAGAAAGATGAAGGTTCAAAAAATAGGTTAGGTGATTTAGAGAAAGAACTTGCAGGATTAAAAGAAAAGAATGATGAAATGACTGCAAAATATACAAAGGAAAAAGAGCAGATCACAGCTATTAAAACTTTAAAAAGTGAGTTAGATGATGCTAGAGGCGAAATAGAAGTAGCTCAAAGAAACTTTGATTATAACAAAGTTGCCGAGATTCAATATAGCAGGATACCTGCTTTAGAAGAAGAGATTAAGCAAAAAGAAATTGAATTAAAAGAAAATTATGAAGGTGCTTTATTAAAAGAGGAAGTGACTGAGCAAGAAGTATCTGCTGTACTTTCTAAATGGACTGGAATTCCTGTAACTAATTTACTTGAAGGAGAAAGAGAAAAACTTTTAAGGCTAGAAGATGATATGAGCAATAGAGTTATAGGTCAAGGCGAAGCAATTGAAGCTGTAACTAATGCAATACTCAGAGCAAGAGCTGGTCTTAAGGATATAAACAGACCAATTGGATCCTTTATATTTTTAGGTCCGACAGGAGTAGGTAAAACAGAGCTTGCTAAAACGTTAGCTAAAAATTTATTTGATTCAGAAGAAAATATTATTCGTATTGATATGTCAGAATATATGGAAAAGCACTCAGTATCTAGATTAGTTGGAGCGCCTCCAGGATACGTAGGTTATGATGAAGGTGGTCAACTAACAGAAGCAGTAAGGAGAAAACCATATAGTGTGATTTTATTTGATGAAATTGAAAAGGCTCATGAAGATGTATTTAATATATTTCTTCAAATACTAGATGATGGTAGATTAACTGATAATAAGGGCAAAACTGTAGATTTTAAAAATGCTATAATAATTATGACTTCAAATATTGGAAGTGAATATTTATTAGAAAATACTAATGAAGATCATGTTGATGAAGAAATAAAATCGAAAGTAATGAGTGTCTTAAAATCAAGATTTAAGCCAGAATTTTTAAATAGAGTAGATGATACTATAATGTTTAAGCCATTAACGGAGTTTGGTATTAAGAAAATTATAGATATATTCTTAATGGAAGTAAGTTTGAGGTTAAATGATAAAAATATTCAAATAGAAGTTACAGATAAAGCAAAAACAATAATGGCGAGAGAAGGATATGATGTAGTTTATGGAGCAAGGCCATTAAAAAGGTATATTCAGAACACTTTGGAAAATAGACTCGCTAGGATGATAATTAAGGGTGAATTAGGTTATGGATCCAAGGTCATGATTGATGGTGAAGGTGAAGAAATAATAATAAGACCAGTTTAGCCAAAAATTAAATTCCCAAAGATTCCTATAGATAAATATAATCTGTAGGAATTTTTTGTGAATAAAATGTGCTTGATTAATGTAGAGTTCAACATTTGTATAAGATACTGTATTTTAATTTCTTATAGTAGCATTTATAGATAACTAAAAATTAGAATAAAAAAAGAGGCATCTTTTAATAAGTGCCTCTTTATAATTTATATTGTTTAATAAAATATTTCATCTTATATGTTTAGAGTTTAGCTAGATTTTTTTCTTAATTCTAAATATCGCTACAATTACAGGAACTGATATTACAGCACTAACTATAGCTTCAGGAACTCCATTTGTTAAACCAATGGTTGCAATTGCAATCCCAGCAGTTTGCGGATTTATCTTTAGAATAGCAGAATATCTTTCTAAGTAAAATACATAAGTTAAACCCAAAACACCTATAGTGTTAATTAATGTAGCACAGATTGATGCTATTGCAATACTAATGCTTTGATTTTTAAATCTCTTTCTAAGAAGTATATACACATAGTATGCTACAATTCCAATTAGGACTCTAGGAACTAATGCAATTATAGGATTCCAAAATATAAATGATGTTGGACCAGGAGCGGTAAAATTTTGATACATTGAGAATAAACCAAAAACTAATCCAACTAGGGATCCAACTATAGGTCCTTCAACTATCGCACCTATAATAACTGGAATATGCATTATAGTAGCTTTTACGGGTGGAATTGGTATGAACCCAAGCCCAGTTAATCCTAAGAAAATTGAAATTGCAGAAAGCATTCCGATCATTGCAATCTGTCTAACTGAAAATTTAGATTTAGTATAGCCTCTTTCCATAAGGTACCTCCGTTCTTATTCCTTGACATATGGATATAATTCGGAAAAATATATAATATATACGAATTTCCGTTCAGCTTCTAATAGAATACCGACATATATTATTTTACCACGTTAGAAAAAATGTTCAATTATATTTTAAAAATATAAACTTAAATATATAAAGAATAACTACAGTTTCTATATTTAATTATATGAACTTAGAAAAAAGTTGATTTTCATATAAAACATGAGTAAATTAACAAGTCTAATTTATGGATTTAATCTATAAAAATTTGAATTATAAGAAATAAAATGATAATATATAACCATAATAGAAATTTGAATATTACAAAAGGCTAGGGGTGCCAATTTAATTGGCTGAGAGAAGCTTATTCGCTTTAACTCTTTTAACCTGATGTGGATAATACCACCGTAGGGAAGCAATAAATATTTTAGAAAATTTATAAGACTTACCTTAGGGTAAGTTTTTTTATTATTATTCTTTTTGGAAATTATAATAAAGTCAAATCAAATGAATAGTAAGTAAATATATTGGTTTTAAAATTTATTTAGATTGGAGATAGAGATTTGAGAGTTTTAGTAAATGAAAGAGAGAGGGACATAGAAGGAGAAATTACTGCATTTGAGGTTAGAGACAAGATAAAAAGTGATGCAGACATAGTTATTTTAAATGGTTTTCCAATTAAACAAGATTATGTTTTAAGTGAAGGAGATAAAGTTACTTTAATCAAGAGAGGGGAAATTCCTAAAAAAGAGGAACTAGAGGCATTAATGGTAAGTAGACATACACCAAAGGTTCATGAGAAAGTTAAAAAAGCCAAGGTAGCTATTGCTGGGCTTGGAGGACTTGGCTCAACAGTTGCGCTAGCTCTTGGAAGAATTGGTGTTGGGCATATAAAAATAATCGATTTTGATGTGGTTGAACCTAGCAATTTAAATAGGCAGCAGTACTTTATAAGAAATATTGGAATGAAAAAGTGTTATGCACTAAAAGACATATTGTCAGAGATTAATCCATTCATAAATGTTGAAGCTGTTGATATGTGCGTAAATAATGAGAATATTAAAGAATTATTCGAAGATATGGATATTGTGATCGAAGCATTTGATGGGGCAGAAAATAAAGCGATGATAGTTAGAGAAGTTTTGCTTCAGACGAAAAAACCAAAGTTAATATCAGCATCAGGCATGGCAGGATACTATTCTAATAATTTAATAATTAGTAAAAAAATAAACACAAGATTATATATGTGTGGAGATTTTAAAAATGAGGCAAAAGTAAATGAAGGATTAATGGCACCTAGAGTTGGTATTGCAGCATGCCATGAGGCTAATATGGCTCTTAGATTGATATTAGGAGAAGAGGTATAGATTAAAAATGTCTGTAGTAGGAATAACCAATAGAAAACTTTGTAAAGACTTTTTTAAGCAAATAAAGAAAATATCAGAATCTAATCTAGATTGCTTAATTATAAGAGAAAAAGATTTAAGCAGCGAAGAATTAATGATACTAGCTTTTAAAATAAAGGAGGAACTAAAAGATACAAATACAAGAATAATTATTAATTCCAATATAGATATTGCTAAAAGGGCTGATGTTGATGGAGTTCAGCTATCATTTAATGATTTTATAAACATTAGTAGCAAGTTATACACAGGAAAAGCAACAAATTCTAAAGATATGGTGGATAATTTTGAGTTTAAGGGGAATAAATATAAGATATATAAAATAGTAGGCGTTTCAATACATAGTTATGAAGAAGGTATACAAGCAGCTAAATTAGGAGCAGATTACGTTATTTATGGTCATGTGTTTGAAACTGATTGTAAAAAAGGACTTCCCCCTAGGGGAATTAAAGAAATAGAGGCTCTTTCTAAAAAGATTAGTATTCCGATTATTGGAATAGGTGGGGTAAATAAAGAGAATTTTGAGGAAGTATTAGATGCTGGAGCAAGTGGAATTGCTATAATGTCCAGTTTAATGAAAGACAAGAATCCTGAAGAATTAATAAAATCTCTTTCTAAGTAAATACAACTTTGATACATGGAAATCTAAGGATGAATATGAATAACTGAAATCAATTAATATTAAAATCTAAAAATACTTGTAAATCTTAAGTGTTCATTATAAACTCTTTAAAGAAAGAAATATTTAAGTAAAAGTTAGTATCTATAATGTGGATACTATTAAGATAATAAGGAGAAATGAAATAATGAGTACAATTGCAGGAAAAGGTTGCCCAAGAATTATACCAGATGGAGAAAAAAAGCCATTAGAAGAGATTGAAAAAGCTATAATTAAAAGCTATAGAAAGCATATTTGGTCAAAATTTGTTAAGGCAATTAAAGAATATAATTTAATTCAAGAAGGCGATAAAATTGCTGTTGGAATTTCAGGGGGAAAAGATAGTATACTTATGGCAAAATTATTTCAGGAATTGCAAAGACATGGCCAAGTTAAATTTGAATTAGTATTTTTAGCCATGGATCCAGGATATCATCCAGATATAAAGAATTTACTAATAGAAAATTGTGAGCATCTAAATATTCCAATTCATATGTATGAATCAGGTATTTTTGAAGTTGTTGATAAAATGGCTAAGGATTACCCATGTTATTTATGTGCAAGAATGAGAAGAGGGTCTCTTTATTCAAAAGCAAAAGAATTTGGATGTAACAAACTTGCATTAGGGCATCATTATAATGATGTAATTGAAACAACTATGCTAAATATTTTATATGGTGGTAATTTTAAAACAATGTTACCTAAATTAAAAGCTAAAAACTTTGAAGGACTAGAATTAATTAGACCTATGTATTTTATAGAGGAAGAGTATATAAAAAGATTTATAAATTATAGCGGTATATGGCCATTGAATTGTGCTTGCATGGTTGCAGCTGAAAGAATAGGTAATAAGAGATATGAAATAAAAGATCTTATTAAAGAATTAAAGAAGAATTTCAGTGGAGTTGAAAAGTCTATCTTTAAAGCAGCTGAAAATGTTAGTATGGATTCAATCTTAGGGTGGCAAAAAGGTGAAGAAAAGCATTCTTTCTTAGATTATTATGATGAAGAATAGACTTAAGTAACTAAAAGTATTTATTAATTTGAAAATGTATGTTATGCTATAATTAACCATATACAAATAGATGAAAAGGAAGAGTAGAAATGGCAAATAATCCTATGGGAATCAGTGATCCCAATATATTGTTAAGTGTAATAAACATGAAATTAAGAGATCAATATGGTTCGTTAGATATTCTTTGTGATGACTTAGAATTATCTAAAGACGATATTATAAATATATTAATAAATATTGGATATAAATACGATGAAGAAGAAAATCAATTTAAAAATTAGAGTCTTAATAAATAATTATTCATAGAAGTTAGGAAGGTGATGTTATATGAATTTAAAAAAGACAGGAAAATTAATTACTGTTATAGCAGCAACAGCAGCTTTAATAGCATCATTAGCAAATGATAAAAAATCTAAAGATTCTAACAAACAGGAATAGTAGAAATTAGAGAATTATGTGAAGGATTGTATAGATATGATTAGGGAGGAACTTCAATTAAATCATGAGGAAATACTTGATTCTGTAGCAATTGATGGCGTTAATATAATTTGGAATCAATCAGAGCTTAAATTAATAATTGATGATACAATAAAAAGTTTTTTTGAAGAGTATGATACTGAGAATGAAACTTTAGATCAATTTATAAATTTTGTTGATGAAGAAGATAAACAAAATGTTTTAAGCTTTTTCTCTCAAGATTTAAATAGACAGTATATAAATAGAGAACAAATGCAGTTACAATACAAAATGAGAAGCACTAGGGGCAACATTGTTGAGTTTATTCTTGTCGGAAAATCAATTAAAAGTAATGAACAGTACTATTTTACTGGAACTAGTTATTGTTTTAAAGACTTAGAGAATGAATACAATGATATAGATTCTTTGATGAAAAATTGGAAAGAATCTATGGTTAATAAAACGATAGATTCAATAATTCATAGTGATAGAATCACAGGGTTACCTAATAAATATTTTTTCAAGAACATAGTAACCAAGATATTAAAAAATGCTGTTAATAATAATACTAGGGCTGCGATGCTGATAATAGATTTGGATAATTTTAAATATGTAAACGACTCCTATGGGCATGATTTCGGAGATTTAGTGTTAAAAGAAGTTGGCTATAATATAGTCGAATCTGTTACAGAAGATATATTAGTATCAAGATATAGCGGTAATACTTTTCTTTTGTTTAAGCCAAATATAATTGACATACAGGAAATAATAACTTTGGGGAATGCTATAGCAAAGTCTTTTGAAAAGCCTAATATAGTAAATGGGAAAAAAATATACTTAACAGCAAGTATTGGTGTTTCTCTATCTCCAGACCACGGAATAGATTATAATACTTTGCTTAAAAATGCGGATGCAGCAATGTATGAAGCTAAGAAAAATGGCAAAAATGAGTGCGATTTTTTTGATGATAGCCTTTCTGCTGAGTTGAATAGAGTTTATAGTTTGCAAAAAGGATTAAGAACTGCACTGCATAATAATGAATTATATGTGATGTTTCAACCTAAAGTGTCTCTTGATGATTCTTTGGTAAATGGATTTGAAGCTTTAGCAAGATGGGAAAGCCGTGAATTTGGAATGGTAAGCCCAGCGGAGTTTATTCCGATTGCAGAAAGTTCCAAAATGATAATTCCAATTGGGAGCTTTGTTTTGGAAGAAGTATTTAAAAAGACGAAATGTCTTTTAAACGAGGGAAATGACAATTTTAAGATAGCTGTTAATTTGTCTGAAATGCAGCTCAGAGAAGATGTTGTTTTATCAGACTTTAAGGAACTAATAAAAAAATATAGAATTCATCCTAAGTATATAGAAGTTGAAATAACAGAAAGTATGCTAATGAAATCATTTGATAGAAACGTGAAGATCCTTCAGGAGATAAAAAAATTAGGCGTAAGCATTGCTTTAGATGACTTTGGGACGGGATACTCCTCGCTTAACTATTTGACAAAATTGCCTATAGATGTATTAAAGATAGATAGGAGTTTTGTAATTGATTTGATGAACAATCCTAAGAGCAAATGTATTGTGGAAAATATAATAAATTTATCACATCAATTGGGTATAGAAGTAGTGGCAGAGGGAGTTGAAGAGAAATCGCAAGTTGAATACTTAAGAACAATACTATGTGATGTTGTTCAAGGATACTATTTCAGTAAACCTAAAATGTTTGACGCAATTAAGAACATAATTGGTAAGGAAATTTTATAAAAGTGTTGACAAACATGATTTTTGGATATACTATAATAGTATAAAATAAATCCTGTGAAGAGGGATAGTAATCATATAACAATGTTAAAGAGAGCTGAAGGTGGTGAGATTTCAGTACGGTAGTTAATGATGAATGGGCCTTTGAGGAGCGAGATGAAATCTTTTGAGAGTAGTTTAGCCGTAAGTCGCACGTTATAGCGAATAAGATATGTTTGTATCTGAATTGAGAGGCATTTTATGCAATCTAGGTGGCAACGCGGATAATATCCGTCCTATTAATTATAGGACGGTTTTTTTATATTCTTTTTTACTAGTTGTTAGCAAAAAGACGCTATATCTGGAAGCATAACAATAAAGTATATTTAAATATTGGGGTGTGATAAGTATGTTGTGAAAGAAAGTGGTTTCAACTTAAAAATAAAATAAGCAAAAATTATAAGGGGGATTTCATTATGAATACAAAAAAAATGGCAACGAATGCAATTTTAATAGCAATAGGAGCAATATTACACCAGGTTACACCACCATTTGGTATGCAGGCAGACTTCTCATTGGCAATGTTATTTATAATAATAGTATTTAATAAAGAATATAAAACAACATTAGCATGTGGAATTATTATGGGAGTATTTGCAGCACTAACAACTAAAACACCAGGAGGCCAATTACCAAATATTATGGATAAATTTATAACTTGTAATGTTATGTACTTGGTATTAATGCCTTTAAGAAATAAGGTTAATAAGTTAGTACAAATATCAATACTATTACCTTTAGGAACTTTAGTGAGCGGAACAGTATTTTTAACTTTACTAGCTAATATAGTAGGATTACCTGGAGGATTATCATTTAATGTGCTTTTCATATCAGTAGTTGTTCCGACAATCGTAGTAAATACAATATCAGGAATTGTAATATTTAAAATTGTTGAAAAGATTACATCGGTAAATGGAAGCTATGCAATAGAGTAGATATTTTATATAACTTAAAGAAGCTATTTCAAAAAGGATTAATTTTGAGATAGCTTCTTTATTTTACTATTTATTATGTTTAATGAAGTGATATTCTTCAGGGGTGTTTTCATCGATTATTTTAAATTCATATCCATTATCCTTATAATATTTAATTATGCTAGGCAATGCTTTTACTGAATTTTTGCTCATATACGCACAATGCATTAATAATACTATATGATCTTTTTCACTTCTAGAATTTTTAATAAAGGTACTTGGGCTAGCATTAGGATGAGCACCATCGCCGCTATCTGTATTCCAATCGTAGATTTTTAGGTTATTCTCATGAAGCAAATCAACCATAGATTGGGAAATCTTATAGCAGTTATTATTACAACCGAAAGGGAATCTTAGTATAGTTGGCTTAATACCAACTATAGAATTTATTGTTTGTTGAGTATCCAACATTTCTTTTAGAAACTCTTCATTGGAATGATAAAGAATGTTTCTATTATGACTCATACTATGAAGACCAAGAGCGTGACCCTCATTATACATTCTTTTAACTAAATCTTCTTGTCCTTTAATTTGACTTCCAATTAAGAAAAATGTTGCAGGAACAGATTCTTCTTTTAATATATCTAACACATTAGTAGTCACTTTTCCAGCTGGACCATCATCAAAAGTTAAATATATTATTTTCTTTTCATCAGCAAAGGCTTTATAAATAAGAAGATTTTGATAATTAATTATAGTTATTATAATCAAAACAAAAGGAATGCACTTTTTTAGCAATTTTAAGTTCATATTATCACCTTCCCGAATGTTTTTACAAAAGTATTATGTCCTGAAATTGAATTTATATTATAAAGAATTATATATTATAGAATTAATATGATTGGGGATTATTGTTACTTTTAAAAATATAACTTTATGTGAAAAAAGTGGATAATTAATAGAATTGAATATAATAGTGTTTAGGATTATGCTAAAATATGGTATAATTTTATATGAATTGGTAAACTTCAAGTTAGTGAAGAAAAGGGATGAATTAAAATTGAGAAATGTAAATAATAAATATCTAATAGAGCGTGAGATAGTTATTGAAGAAAATTTTTCAAATTATATTGTTACAGACATAGAAAGAGACACAAGATATGTTCTATGTATTTTGAAAAGTGGCTTTACATATGAGAAAACAAGAGAATATTTATTGAGTAAATTTAAGACTATTAAAAATCTTAATTTTGAGAATGTTATTAACATCATTAATATTGAAATAATTTATAGCATTAATGGTATAAAGCTTGATATTCCTCAATATGGGTATTTAATGGAGTATGTAGAAATTAAACTGGATGCGCAAAATTATTTTAATGAATGTGGGTTTAATAAGAAATTAGATACATTTATGGAGATTTGCGCTACGATTAACACGCTAAACATGCAAGGATATATATTTGATGATATTAGCATTAAAGATATAATATTGATTCCTGATTCAAAGAATAATGTAAAAGTTAAAATGAAAGATTTGTTAGCAAATGAATTAAGAAAGTTTAACCTAATAAATTCACTACCTTACCAATATAGTATCGAAGCTAGAGAAGATATAAATGCAAACAAAGATAATGTTGTACAAGTTGCAGAGTTATGCAGACAAATATTCACAGAATCAGAACTTGAAACAGGATTTAAAGGATTAGAGGATATAAAAAACATATATAATCGAGTGAATACTATAAATAAATCGTTTAAGCTTAAATATTTTATGCAACATATAAACGAAAAAATGAAAAAGAATTATAGATTGTTTATTAGTGAGGCTTTAGATAAGATTAAAACAGATTTAGATATAATAGGAATGACAGAAGAAATAAAAATAGTAGAAAAAAATTTTCAAAGGATATTGGAAAATAAGCAGAGAAATAAGTTTATAAATTTCAATGGTGAGGATGGAAGCGGAAAAACCAGACTTTTAGAGGAAATCAAATATAGATTTGAAAATAAATATTTTAAAGATATTATATATATTGATGATTTTAGCAGTAAAAATACGAGCAAAGAAGAAAGATATAATATTATACTAAATTATATTTTAAATAAAATAGATAAAAATTTGAGAGATAAATATGAAATTTATATAAAAAAATTTATCTCTATATTATTTGAAAAAAATTCTACGAATAGTGAAAATAATAAACAAAAGCTTCAATTGATTAATAGAATGGGAAAGTTTATAAGTGAGTATACAATGACTAAACCATTTATAATGATAATAGATGATTTAGATAAAAAAAATGAAGTTTTCAAGCTGTTTATTAAATATATAATCTTTTTAAGAAATAATTTAGAAAATGTTATGATAATATTTTCTATGAATGAAAGTAGTATTGATGAAAATTTCTTGAAGTTTATAGAGGAACTTAAACAAGTAGAAAAGTATGAAGAATATAAAATAAATTATTTTAATCAATATAATACTACTAAGATGATTAAAAGTATGCTTAATACAGGTACTGATATTGATAAGTTATCAGTAAAGATATACTCAGAAACACTAGGAAATCCACAGTATATAAGCGGAGTTATAAATGAATTATATGACAATAGAACTTTATATTTTGATAAAGCCAATGGAGAATGGAAGACTAATGTTAGCGTTCAAGATATACTGATACCGAAATCTTTAGAAAAAAGATTAGAGGCAAGTATTTCTTCATTGAACGAAAAAGAAATTAGTATTTTAAAGGAGTTAGCTATATTTAAAACTCCTTTATCAGAAAAAATAATTTTAGAATATGTAATAATAGATTCGGACAATGTGGAAGTTTATGAGAATCTAAAATCAAAAGGTCTTTTGACTGATAAAATAAGTGATCAAGGTATACTTGTAGGTTTTAGAAATAATCTGCTAAGAAATATATTGTATCTAAAGCTGAGTGAAGAAGAAAGAATTAAAATGCACTCTAAGGCATCTATTTTTATGGAGAAAATTTTACTTGATACGGATTATTATATAGAAGAACTATTACTACATTTAGAGAAAAGCAATAATTATGAAAAGGCATATTTTTATACATTAAAATACGCAGAAGCTCAGGATCTGCTAGGAGATATATCGAAGTCGATATCATATTATAAGAAGGTATTAACATATCCCAGTGATTCAAGTGGAAGCGAAGTGGCAATAAAGATTGCAAAGCTTTATGAAAAAAGATCTAATCATGAAAAAGGTTTTGAATATCTTGAGAAGGCGAACCAAATTGCAATACAGAATGACGAAATTGAAACTGAAATATATACACTGCTTGAAATGATAATAATAAAAATTAATGGCATTACAGATATAGATACTGGTATAGATTATTCATTAAATTGTGTGCGGAGACTGCTAGATAAAAAGTATTATCCTAAGGGTGAGGTTTATTATTATTATTCCCTTTCGCTGAAATATAGATTAGAATATAATACTAAATTAACTTTGTTTAATGCACAAAAAGCAATAATTATATGTGAAGAAAATAGGATAAAAGAGGATGTATATGGTTGGGCAGTAAGTATCCTTATTAAGATATATATAAAAAAAGGAAATTATAAAGAGGCTAAAAATTTATGTTTATATGCAAATGGAATATTTACTACTAATAATAATATTAATGGTCAATTATATATTAAGCTGCTAGATGCATCTGTATGTAAGGAAGAAGGAAAAGATAACAAGGAAATTTTAGAGCAATATTTAGAAATAGCTAAAGCAGGCAATAAGCATAAAGTATACAAGCGGGAAATACTAAGTTTAATTTGCATAGCAGATATTTATAGTCAGGAAAAAAGGTATTTAGAAGCAGAAAAATACCTATTGAGAGCACTAGAAAGAGAAAGGGAAGAGGGGATAGACTCTTATTCGTTTAATATTTGCAATGAACTATGTTTGTTATATATAAAGTCAGGGAGAATAAGCCTAGTAGTAAAATATCATAATTTAATAATGCAAATGGAAAAAGGCTTAAAGCTATTGGAAGATAGGGTTATAAATACAAATTATACATATGCTTTATATAATCTCATGATCTGTAATTATGATTTAGCATATGCCCACTTAAAAAAAATATATGTTCTAATATTTAATAGCAATAGCTTCAATTATAAAATAGTTGTTTGCAATTATTTTGAGCTTATTTTATATAAATGCAAAAATGAGAGTGATATAAGAAATGTATATAATAAACTAGAGAATAAAATTAAACTATTACAGGATGAGGACACTTGCCTTGAAATAAAAATAAGTGCAATTAGGAGAATTTTGACACTTGGATATAAGAGTTTTGCTAAAGAATTATTTTTAGATCTTAATGGATATCCTAAAACTTATAATGTTGAAGGAATTTATGTATATCTAGAGCTCAATTTTAGAAATAGGAATCAGTATAATTTCTTAATAAATAAGGCATTAAGAGTATGCTCATTTGTGGATAATCAGGAGATTAAAGCTGATATATATTCTGCAATTGGTGAAAAATATAATGAACTTGAATGTAATGGATTGGCATTGAATTATTACTACGAATCTATAGCTTTATATATAGATACAATAAATTTACTACCACAAAATGATAAGTTATCATATGCAAATAACAGTAGGTTTTTAGAAACCCGTAAGTTATTTGTAAAATGCTTAAATGAAGATTTGGGTATAAATATGAGTTTTAAATCAACACAATTTATAAAAACAATTGAAGACTTAGAGCAAATATTAAAAGAATTAGATTTGATGAATATATTAGATAACGAAGATACATTTAAATTAGTTCAATATTTATATGAAAAATGCTATTACAATGATCTAAGAGATATATATAAAGTATTTGAGAAGTTTTCTGATAATACTATTGATGATATAAAAAATGTAATGAAGTATATGGCTAGATTGATTTTAGCAGATAAGGCTATGATCGTCACAGAGAATGAGCAGGGAGAAAATGATGTTATATGCACATATAGAATTAGTGATAAAAATGAAATAAATAGATACCTGTCATTAAAAGTTGATTCAGATGAAGATACATTTGCAATTTGCAGTAATGATTCTAGATTTTATCAGTTAGATGATAAAGTATTAAAAGATGGAATAAGATCTTGTATGTACATGAAAATAATAAATAGAGAAAGACATATTAATAGTAGCTCAGGAATTAATGCAAGATTAATTTTTATTACTAATAACGCATTAAATTATATAAATAATGAATCAAAAAAAACAATAGAGAAATTTAAACCTTTCTTAACCTTTCTATTAGAAAAATATAATCTTACAATAAGCTCTACACTAGACAAGCTTACAGGTGTTTATAATAGAAAATATTTTGAAGAAGCTTTACTTTTTTTATTAGATTCTGCTAGGGCAAGAGAAAGTGAATTTGCTGTAATGATGTTTGATATCGATGATTTTAAAGGAGTAAATGACAAGTACGGACATCAAACTGGAGATGAAGTTTTAGTAAAGGTAGCAAATGAAGTTAAAAAGTGCATGAGTAAAGGCGACATTATTGGAAGGTATGGGGGAGAGGAATTTATAATTCTCTTACCCAATGTTAATAGTGAAGAAGTTATAATTTTAGGGGAAAGAATAAGAAAGAATATAGATGAAGCAAGGATTCTGGGTGATAAAAGAAACATTACTGTAAGCATAGGGATAGCAATGAGTTCTTATGAGTCGCTTAATAATGAAGAAATTATAAGGAGAGCTGATCAGGCTCTATATAAGGCTAAACGTGAGGGGAAAAATAGATGCATTGTTTGGGAAAATGAATGTGGAGTAAGTGGTAATACAAATGATGAATTAACTGGAGTACTATCAGGAAATGCAGCTAAAGATTATAATTTTATGGTGATGCTTAAAGAAATAGCTGGTATTGCTAAAAGTAAATGTAGCAAAGAAGAAAAGATTTATAATCTTATTTTAAAGATTATGCAGACTATTGAATGTGATATAGCTACAATTTTTATTGTAAAAGAGAAAAGAATAACTAATACGTATAGCAAGCGAAGGAATAAGGAAGGTTGGAATATAGACGATAAGTTTAATTCCAAGTTAGTATATCAAGTCGTTGAAGAAGAGAAAGGTTTATATTTAGTAGATTGGGAAAGTATAGATAGCCACAATAGTTATGGGCTTCCAGATTGGAAATCAGTCTGTATAGCTCCGATAATTTGTAATGGTGAACTCTTAGCAATTGTATATCTTTCTATTTCAGTAAATGAGAAAGAATTTATTTGTAATGACTATAATGTACTAAATTTTTTAATAGAAATAGGTAGTTCTATTTTTATTGATTAGATGAATAATACATTTTAGAATGTTTTTAATTCATAATCACATAAAGGCCTTTTTATCATATTATATAAAGAGAACCAATTTTTAAGAGGAGCCTTTTATGAATGATACTGTTCCTAGAAGTTATGAGAAAGAAAACATTAATAATATAGTATCTGCAGAAAGTAATACCAATTATACATTTGAAATATCCGATGATAATAAGGAAAAAAGAGATGATCAAGAGTTCATATTAAATAAAAATACTGCAAACCCTCAAAGAATAGACGAAAAAAATTGTAATGGAGGGGAAATTATTGTTACATCAATTTTGGAATGTGAAGAAAACAAATATTTAAAAGGTGTAAAAATTAATTTATATAAAATAAATGGATTGTCTCCTGTACTTGTTAAGTCAAAAGTTACTGATGAGGAAGGAAAAGTTATTTTCTCGGGAATTGAAGAGGGATGTTACAGGATAATTGAGATTATTGATAAAAGATACTTTGAAAAGCCTAAGTATATAAATTGGAATGAAATAATAATAGACAATACTAATAGGAAACAAAAAATAGTAGTAGTTAATAGGAACAAAAAACCTATGGAGCAAAATAAATATAAAAATTAAATAGACAATAAAGGTTATATTTACGGAATAAATTAATTTATTCTTAAATATGACCTTTTGCATATGTTTAATTAAGTAATAAAGATTATAAGATAATATGATTTAGAGAAAAGAAGTAGATTTTTGTATTCGAAAATTATATAATCATAATATTATATAATCTTTAAGTAGGTGTTGAAATGGATAATTATATTTTAAAAATAAAAAAGATTGATGATAGCGCTGTTATACCTAATTATGCTCATGAAGGAGATGCTGGATTAGATTTATATGCAGTTAAGGAATTAATTCTAGAACCAGGGGAAAGAGGATTAGTACATACAGGGATACAAATCGAATTACCTAAAAATACTGAAGCTCAAATAAGACCAAGAAGTGGGCTTGCATTAAAAAATGGTATAACTACTTTAAATTCTCCAGGTACTATAGATGAGGGATATAGGGGGGAAATAGGCGTAATTCTAATTAATCATGGAAACGAAGTTTTCAAAGTGGAACCAGGCATGAAAATAGCTCAAATGGTTATAAAACCTGTGGTTAAAGTTGACATAATAGAAATAGAAGAGCTGTCTTTAAGTGAAAGAAATCAGAAAGGCTTTGGTTCATCAGGAACAAGGTAAATAGGCAGGTATTGAGAAATACCTGCCTTAGCTATAGATTAAATTAATTTAAGAGATACATTAAATCTGCATGGATTATAATATCCATCAGTTATTTTCCAGTCTTTAAAGTCACTTTTGCTATAAAGCAAGTGCTCTTTTCTATGCGAGGTCAGAGGAAGATCTCCAATAAATATTGCTTCTTTAGCAACTCTTTTTAACTCTGAAATTGCTTGGTTAGCATATTCTTGATTTGGAAAGTAATGAAATGCTCCAAAACAAAATACTTTATCAAAAGTTTTATCCTTAAATATTAGGTTATTTGCTTCTCCGTGAAGAACTGAATTGTTAAGTAACTCTATATGCCTTTTTACAAGAGAAGAAGAATAATCGACTCCTATGTATTCGCCACATTTTATATATTGTGCTAGTCCACCTGCTCCGCAGGCAACCTCTAATATTCTATCTGTTTCCTTAATATCCAACTCTTTAACAATTTGTTTAGCTATCTCTTTTACGTCAGCAGTAGTATCTTCGTATCCATCTAATTCCTCTAAACATGTAGTGTTTCCATTTCCTTTTCTTTCCCAAACTTCTTTCCAATAAGACATATCTTCCATAATTCTCTCCTCCTGAAATTTATTAAATTGAATAAAAGTAAAAATGTTTTATTTATACAAGTGAGTTCAATTATTGAACAATATTATACTAACATTGTTCAATGTTCAGTACAATAAGTTCATATAAAATTTACCATAGTCTTGCAAAATAGGAAGGTACAATGAAAGAATAGTCAATAATAGTACAGGTGATATCGCAAATTTATAATAGTCTTATCAAATAAATGATATGTAAGACACCTAAGTTAGAATATAAAATTAATTATAATTATAAATTAATTTGAATATATATTTAATTATATTTAAATTTTGCTGGTACAAAAAATACTGATTTCTGTATTATTCTATAATATTGTAGTGGAATAATATTTAATATTTGTGAATAATTAAAGAAAAGAATGTTCCATGAATAGTTATTTATTAGGAAACTTTTTTTATAATGAGTATCAAGTTAATAGCAGAAATTTATTTTTACAAATTATGATTATTAACGACTTGAAGATGAATAAATATATGTTGAAAATTAGCAAATAAGGGACTATAATATATTTAACATATAGAAAAATATATAAAAAGAGAGATAAATATGGTAAAGAGTATTTCAAAAAAAATTATAAATAGTATATCAACAAATGAGAATTATAGTAAAGACCAACTAGAACAAATGGAATATATTCTAGTTAGTATTTTATTTGAGACGATAAAACTATTTTCTGTTGTAGTTATATTTTCATTGTTTGGATATTTCGACAAAATTATTATAATTTTATCAGTCATGAGTATGACTAAGATTTTTATAGGCGGATACCATGAAGATACTCAGGTTAAGTGTTTTATAGCCACAGTGCTATTAGCAATTGGAATATTGGTGTTAAATTCTCAATGTACTCTCTCATTTGTAGGTAACTGTATACTAATTATCTTAAGTATATTTTGCCTATGGCATCAAGTTCCAATAATAAATCCTAAAATGCCAATTACGCGCCAAGAATTAATAAGTAAAAACAGAATAAGAGGTCTAAGTATTGCAATAATACTTGGTATAACATCTATAGCTCTATACAATTTCAGTAGTTACTATTCACTTATAACATGGACAATCCTGTTTAACACAATATTAATGTTTAATAAAAGAGGTGCTTAAAATTTTGAAATATTAATGATAAATTTTAAGTAAAATTGAAAGGGGAATGGATCTTATGAAAATTAAAAATTTATTAGGTAAGGTATTAATGATGTTATCACTTTCAATGATTATATTTGCTCCAGCATCAGCAGCTACAGCAGGAGTTGAAGAAATGCCTGAATCTATGAAAAAATTGAGATAAGTCACTTTCACGTAAATTTAAGGAGGAATTTTTGGTGCGTTTATTGGCAGATATAATAGTCTCTATGATTCAAGCTATAATTTTTGCGTATTCAACGGAATGCTGCTTGAAGAGTGAAAATAAATTAAACAAACTTAAAGTAGTTTTAATAACGATAGTTACTTTTATTATAAACAGTAGCTTTACAAGTATATTTGGAAACATATCTATCTGTGTGTTTATAATACATATATCATGTTTAGTTGTAATGATTTTCTCATATAAAGATAACAAATTAAAGTCAATGATTCCCTATACATTGACATATTCTTTTATGGGAGTATATGGAATTATATCATATAATTTATTTTTTGGTTTTATAGAAGGTCTGATACCAGTAGAATATGCAGATATAGCTAATATTTTGATTATATATGTTCCTTATATTTTATTCTTATACTTATGTATAAAATACATGGGCAAGTTTATAGAAATGTACAAGCTAGCAGTTAGTGAAAAGATTAATATGATCGTGATTATAACAATAAGCTTCTGTCTAGATTTCGTTTTGGCCTTTTATTTAATAATTTATAATGATGAATCTAAAATGTTAAAAAATATGATAATCACAATCTTGTGCATATTTTTAGCTTTTATCATAAAATATTTTGCAAATATAAAGAAGAAGTCAGATCAAATATTTAGATTAAATGAAGCTCTAGAAGAGAAAAATAGTGAACTTAGAAAAATTAAGCATGACTACGGAGCACAGATATCGTATTTATATGGACTTTGTCTAATGGAAAGATTCGATGATTTAAAAAAATCTTTAAAAGATATTATAAATAAGAATGACTCTACGCCAACAGCTGTAGAAGTTAGTGAGAATAGAAATTCTATATTATCCCTTGCATTAAAACCGGCTATTGATATGGGAATACATGTAATAATAGAAGAAAATTGTGATTTCTCTTTAGTGAGTATTACTGAAATGGAGTTTTATAGAATAGTATCTAATATAGTAAATAATGCAATAAAAGCGATGAATGGCAAAGGTATAATAATTGCAAAAGCTTATGAATATTTAGGAAACGTAGTAGTAAGAATAGAGAATAATGGTCCTAAAATTCCGGAACAACATTTACAGAGTATATTTAAAGTTGGATTTACTACTAAGGAAAATAGTGATAAAAATCATGGATACGGGTTAAGTATTGTAAAGGATTTAGTAGAGAACCATAGCGGGAAGATATATGTAAAAAGTAGCGATGTAGTTACTGAATTTAAAATAGTCTTTCCAATAAAGAGTTTTGCATAATACTTAACATACATAATGAATATTTCCCTAGAAATATATTTAAGATGGAATAGAAATACATATTAAAAGTGAATAAATTAGATTATATGAATGATAATAGATCTTTGTTAAACTAAGATTTATTATCATTTTTTATTGTACAAAAAATCATAGATTTTCGGACAATTAATGTCTAATGCTATAAGATTTAAGGTATGCCGCCGTATGGATATAAGGAATATATATTAAAGATATAAGTATTTAGTAGTTACATATTCCTTATAGGCAAGTAGAAATATATGAGAATTCATAAAAAGTATTTTAAAAATTCAGAATAATAGTGTAAACTATATATTAGGTGATAAAACTTAACATAATTAAAAGGGGTGCGATGGCATGTATAAAATAGTGAACAAAAAGGAGCTAACAAACAATATATTCTCAATGGATA
>CAURJV010000037.1:0-45938 GCA_963524945.1 uncultured Clostridium sp. | reverse complement strand
TTATTGACAAAATAAAGTAATGATGCATATAATGAATATATGAACAAGTATTCATGTGTTCATACGAGGAAGGTGGTAATTATGGAAAATAATAATATTGAGACTTGTAATTGTACAATAATTCATGAAGATATAGTCAATAAGGTTAAGGAAAGTATACCAGAAGAGGAAACTCTATATGATTTAGCAGATTTATTTAAGGTACTTGGAGATTCAACAAGAATAAAAGTATTATGTGCACTATTTGAATCCGAAATGTGCGTGTGCGATATAGCAGCGTTACTTGGAATGACTCAATCTGCTATTTCACATCAATTAAGAGTATTAAAACAAGCAAGGCTTGTAAAATATAAAAAAGAAGGTAAAGTAGTTTATTATTCATTAGAGGATGAACATGTTAAAAGGATTTTTGATCAGGGATTAATTCATATATCAGAGAAAAATTAAATTTGAAATGGAGGAAAGGATTATGGCAAGTAATAGTAAGATAAAATTAGCTAGTAGTTCTGTTAAGGCTAAATTACCCAATAAAGATAATATAGAGAAAATCAAAAAAGAATTTATTTTAGAAGGACTTGATTGTGCAAATTGTGCAAATAAAATTGAACAAAAATTGAATGGGTTAGAAGGAATCAATTCTGCCAACGTAAATTTCTTAACTAAAACACTAGTTTTAGAGCTAAAAGAAAATAACAAAGTTGAAGAATTAATAGAAAAAGTAAAAAATGCGGTAGTAAATATTGAATCACATGTTAAGGTTATAGAAAAAGGAATTGGCAAAGTTTCAAAAAAAGAGATTCTGCTTGAAGGATTATGTTGTGCTAATTGTGCAGCCAAAATAGAAAGAGCTTCTAATAATGTAGATGGTGTGAAATCAGCAGTTGTAGATTTTGTAGCAACTAAGTTAATTATGGAAATAGACGATTCTGCAAAAGAAAATTCTATTATTGATAATATTAAAGGAATAGTTAAAAAGATAGAACCAGATGTTAATGTAATTGTACTTGAGGATAAAGATAAAACAGCACGATCTAAGAAAGAAGAAGCTGAAGAAGAAAATAATAAGGGCGAAATTATTAGATTTGTCACAGGTGCAGCAATATTTGGAATTGCAACTGCTATGAAACTTCCTGAAATAGTAGAATTATTAATGTATTTAATAAGTTATTTATTGGTTGGAGGAGAAGTAGTATTAAGAGCTATAAAGAATATAATTAGAGGTCAAGTATTTGATGAAAACTTCTTAATGAGCATAGCAACTATTGGTGCATTTGCTATAGGACAATATCCAGAAGGTGTAGCCGTTATGCTTTTTTATCAGGTAGGAGAATTGTTCCAAGATTTAGCTGTTAATCGTTCAAGAAAATCTATCACAGCTCTTATGGATATAAGGCCTGATTTTGCTAACTTAAAGATAAATAATGACATCAAAAAGGTAGATCCAGAAGATGTTAGAGTAGGTGATGTTATAGTAGTAAAGCCAGGTGAGAAAGTTCCGCTAGATGGTAAAATAATTGAAGGAAATTCAATGGTTGATACTGCTGCTTTAACAGGTGAGTCAGTTCCTAGAGAAGTTGGAGTTGGAGATAATATTTTAAGTGGAGTTATTAACAAAAATGGGCTTTTAACAATAGAAGTAGAAAAAGAATTTGGAGATTCTACTGTTTCTAAAATACTAGATTTAGTTCAAAATGCAAGTAGTAAAAAAGCTCCTACAGAAAATTTCATAACAAAGTTCGCTAGATACTATACTCCTGCTGTTGTTTTTGCAGCATTGGCACTCGCAGTAATTCCACCATTTGTTATTGAAGGTGCAACTTTTTCACAATGGATTTATAGAGCGTTAGCATTTTTAGTAGTATCTTGTCCTTGTGCATTAGTTGTATCAATTCCACTTGGTTTCTTTGGAGGAATAGGTGGAGCTTCAAAAAATGGAATACTCGTAAAAGGTGGAAATTATCTTGAAGCTTTAAATAACGCTGAAATTGTGGTGTTTGATAAAACTGGAACTCTTACAAAAGGTGTATTTAAAGTAACTGAAACAAAAGTAGAAAATGGTTTTTCACAAAATGATCTTATATCTTATGCTGCATATGCTGAAAGTTATTCTAATCATCCAATAGCAACTTCTATTATGAATGCGCACAATAAAAAAATAATTAAAGAATCAGTTCAGAACTATGAAGAAATATCAGGATTTGGAGTAAAAGCAATAGTTGATAGTAGAGAAGTGTTGGCAGGTAATTATAAGCTAATGGAGATAGATGATATATCCTATAAACAAGTAGAAACTATAGGAACAGTGGTTCATGTGGCTATAGATAGACAATATGCGGGATATATAATAATATCTGATGAAGTTAAAGAAGATTCAGCAAAAGCAATTAAGACATTAAAAGCTATTGGTGTTAAGAAAACAGTAATGCTTACAGGAGATAATAAAACAGTTGGAACTAAAGTTGCTAAGCAATTGGGTTTAGATGAAGTTCATTCTGAATTACTTCCAGACCAAAAGGTTGAAAAGGTAGAAGCACTTGATAGAGAGAAATCAGCAAAAGGAAAGTTAATATTTGTTGGTGATGGAATAAATGATGCACCAGTTCTAGCTAGAGCTGACATAGGCATAGCAATGGGTGGCGTTGGTTCTGATGCAGCCATTGAAGCAGCTGATGTAGTAATAATGACAGATGAACCTTCAAAGATTGCTACTGCAATAAAAATTGCAAAGAAAACAAGAACTATAGTAATGCAGAATATAGTTTTTGCACTAGGTATTAAAGCAATTCTATTAGTTCTAGTAGCATTAGGACTTGGAACAATGTGGGAAGCAGTATTTGGTGATGTTGGAGTAACTTTACTTGCAGTATTAAACTCAATGAGGGCAATGAAAACAGAAAATGTATAATTAACAATAATTTAAAATATATATAAAATATGTTTGAAAGAGGTGTGTAAAATGGGATTAGATCATTTATTTAGAATTCTTAACGGAGGACACCATGGAGGGGGACACCACGGAGGGCATCATGGAGGACACCATGATAGAGGATATTATGATGATAGAAATTACAATTATCCTAAAGAACAGCAAGGCTATGAGTTAATGGATGAGAAATATTGTCCTAAGTGCTCAGCAAGGATTTCATCAAAAGATAAATTTTGTAATAACTGTGGTGCATCTATAAATTCAGTTACACAATGTAAAGGCTGTGGTGCAAAATTACAACCTGGAGCATCGTTTTGTTCAGAATGTGGATTAAAGGTGAATAGTTAATTATAATCTAAAGTAAATTAGAATATTGTTAATCTCTGCTGACTACTAAGAAACTTGTAGTTAGATTTATTCTAAAATATTATAAAATTGAATTTGATGTTGAAAAACCAGCGAAGTTTAGATTAAACTTTGCTGGTTTTTATAGTGTGTCCAGCATGGATGCACCAGGCGGAACAACAATAAAATTTTTCTGATAAAATATATTAAAGGTATATAATAATTTTCAATAAAGTTTTCTTTTTGGAAAATATAATGGAAATTTATAAAAACTCAAGCAATTTTTCATCTTAATTGCTTGAGCATTTCCATAATTACTCGAACTGTAAGAATATTTATTATTCGCTTTAAATTGTAGGCAACAAAATATGTATTAATTTATTTTTCTTTTAGTTAGCTTTGATAATATAGGATAATATATTTACATGTTAAATTTTAGAATATAATTTTAATTTATATATATATTTACAATTTATAGCGGTAACTCAATTAAAATATATATAGAATTATTTGTTCTTAAGTTCACTAATATAGACTGTTGTATAGTTATTTGAGTTAAGGGTCTTAATAATTTTTTGTAATGGAGAATTTTCATCATAAGTTATATTAAGTTGATTGTTATTGATATTAAAATCTATATAATTCAATTCAATAAAAGGATGATAATAAAAACTATTAAGTATATTAGGATTGTTTCTATTAAGCCCATCAATTATTGGCGTTGGATCTGAATTTATTACATAACCTAAAGGTGTTGGGACAAATAAGTTATTATTATTTAGGTTATATATATAGTTTTTTGTACTGTCAAATGGTTCGTATATATATTGAAAATAATCTTGGATTACCTTTTTCTGAAGATTAGTTTTTCCATAATGAGGACTTTCATAATATGAAATTGGAATATTTAAAGCGGTGGCAGTATCAAGAGCATTTTCTATTATAGAACGTACTTCAGGAACGGTATTATTTACATCTTTAGTCATTTCGTCACCTACTCCACTTTTTTCATTGCCATTTTGATGAGTGTATCCGTGAAGCCCTATTTCGCCACCTTTATTAATAAGATAATCTAAGGTATTAACAAATCCTATATTTATTAAAGTATTATTTGTTAATAAATTATTATCTATGTTATTAACTGGATATTTAAAGCGAGGAATCCAGCTAACATGAAACTTTGTACTCTGAGAATAAAGAAAATTGGCTATTAATTTTACCTTTGTTTGGTTTTTATCTATAGAATAATTATCACCAGAAGCAAAATCTTCAAGCCGAATTAAAGCAATTTTTTCAGTATATGATACAGGAGAATTTTCAGATACTTTTATATTATTATTCAATAAAGTAATGCTATTATTTTTAAAATCAAAAATAGCAATTAGGTTAAATATTTCTTCTATATCTGAGATTGAAATATAGATAGTATTATCTTTAGATATTAAATTACCACGAAGAGTACCTATTTTAGAATTTTTGGTGTAAGAATTTTCAGTTAAATAAATATTATTATTATTATTATCGTATAATAATATTTTATTTATATCAAAAGTATCAAAGGTATAGTTAAGTTTGCTAGAAATAAAATCTAATGGTATATAATATCTTTGCGATTTGAGCAATACTGGAACATTGGTAATACCATATTCATTTAAAATATTTAAAGTTATTCCATTAGCCGTATTTATAGGAGTATTTTCAAATTTAATTTTTGGAGTATAGTTGCTTTTAAAATTATTATTAGGAAGGGAGCTAGAATATATGTTATTATTTAGTATAGCTAAATTTCTATGGAGAAATTTATAATAAAAAAGTGGATTAATTAATATAAATAATGACAAAATTAGAAATATGAATATAAATATTATTTTTTTCTTCTGCATAATTTTTTTGCCTCACTATGTTTGAAATAATTCTTTAAATATTTTACTGTAGATTTGTGACAAATGTTTGTCATATATACTTAAAATAATAAAGTCGTGAAATAGATAATATCTTATAAAAGAATAAGATTTAATCAAAATTCTATGAATCCAATTCTTTTAAATAAACTTATAGCGAAGGTTTGAATATGTATGTTTTAGTTCTTATATAAAATTACTTGACATGAAAATGAGATTAATAAAATAAAGAATGCTTTGAAAAACTAAAAAATATAAGATTATATAAATGGTATTTCTTCTATATACATACAAACTAGAAAGTGACATTAAGGTGAAAAATGTCAAAATGATTCATATGAGATTCAAATTTATGATTAAATAATAAAAAATAATAGATTACTACTAATATAAATCAAATTTTTATAAATAATCATATATAAATCTGAAATATTTATGTGTATGAAATCTATTTCACATATATTTAAGGGTTCTGGAGATATTATTAATGATAAGGTGGTGGTATTATTGGAAAAAGGAAGAAGAAAAAAATTAAAGCTTGATGAATCAAAATATGTTAGTTATCCCCCTAAAACACAAGATAGAGTGAGCAGAATAGAGAGTAACAATAAAAGCGAAGATAAACAAGGACATTCACATAGCCATGGTGAGGGAGAAAATAGAAAAGAAATGATTAGGCTTATAATAGGAGCTGTATTTTTCGCAGTTGCAATTATATTTAAGTTTACCAATATCATTGAATTTATTTTGTATTTAATAAGTTATATATTAGTTGGAGGAGAAGTTGTTTTAAGAGCTGTTAAAAATATGGTTAGAGGAGAAGTATTTGATGAAAATTTTCTCATGACTATTGCAACTGTTGGCGCATTTTTTATTGGAGAATATCCAGAAGGTGTTGCAGTAATGTTGTTTTATCAAGTAGGGGAATTTTTTCAAGATGTTGCTGTCAACCGTTCAAGAAGATCTATTACAGCACTTATGGATATAAGACCTGATTTTGCAAACTTAAAAGCAGGAGACGAAATCAAAAAGGTCTCTCCTGAAGAAGTTAAAATTGGAGAAAATATTGTTATAAAACCTGGAGAAAAAGTTCCATTGGATGGAACCGTACTTGAAGGAAAATCAATGGTAGATACCTCGGCATTAACTGGAGAGTCAGTACCAAGATCAGTACAGAGTGGAGATGCAATACTCGGAGGATTCATTAATAAGAATGGATTACTAACAGTTGAAGTTACTAAGGAGTTTGGAGAATCTACAGTATCAAAAATATTAAGTTTAGTAGAAAATGCTAGTAGTAAAAAGGCTCCTACTGAAAATTTTATAACAAAGTTTGCAAAATATTATACCCCTGTAGTTGTGATGGTTGCTGTGCTTTTAGCAATTGTACCACCTTTTTTTATAAGTGGAGCTACATTTTCAGATTGGATATATAGAGCGCTGGTATTTTTGGTTATATCATGTCCATGCGCATTGGTTATATCAATACCACTTGGCTTTTTTGGAGGTATAGGTGGAGCATCTAAAAATGGAGTGTTAATAAAAGGAGGAAATTACCTAGAAGCATTAAATAACTTAGAAATAATTGTTTTTGATAAAACAGGTACACTTACAAAAGGAGTATTTAATGTAACAGAGATAAGAAACAATGGAAAGTATAGCAAAGACGAATTACTTGAGTACGCAGCCTATGCAGAAAGCTTTTCAAATCACCCAATTGCAGTTTCGATACTTAAGGCTTATGGAAAAGAAGTGAATAAGGAAGAAATTGAAGGTTATGATGAAATATCAGGTCATGGTATTAAAGTTAAAGTGAAGAATAAAGAAATCTTAGCTGGAAATGCTAAATTAATGAATAAAGAGAATATAAAGTTTGAAGCCTCAGAAGCTGCTGGAACTGTAGTGCATATAGCAATAGATAAAGAATATGCTGGTTATATAATAATTTCTGATGAAGTTAAAGAAGACTCAAAGGAATCAATAAGGAACCTTAAGGAGATTGGAGTAAAAAAGGCTGTAATGCTTACAGGAGATGCTAAAAGTGTCGGTGAGAATATTGCGACATTCTTAGATTTAGATGAAGTTCACGCAGAACTTCTTCCAGATCAGAAGGTTGAGGAACTAGAAAAGCTTGATAAACTAAAATCGCCTAAAGGAAAACTTGCATTTGTAGGAGATGGTATAAATGATGCGCCGGTTCTTGCAAGAGCAGATATAGGGATAGCTATGGGTGGACTTGGTTCTGATGCTGCAATAGAGGCAGCGGATGTTGTGATAATGACAGATGAACCATCAAAAATAGTTAGTGCTGTAAAGATCGCGAAAAGAACAAGAAAAATAGTGTGGCAGAATATAATACTGGCAATGGTAGTTAAAATAATAGTTCTTATTTTAGGAGCTGGAGGAATAGCAACTATGTGGGAAGCTGTCTTTGCAGACGTAGGAGTTTCTACACTTGCAATTATAAATGCAATGAGAGTTATGAGAGTCAAAAATATATAAAGAGATTTATATGAAATACATATAGTCTGTATAATATTAAAAACCACATGTAAATAAAGGAAGGTTAGATTCCTTTAAATGTGTGGTTTTTATTCATATTTTAGTCTAACATCAAATTTATTTTGATACAGTTAATTTGAGTTTATAATATGATGTATTAACTATAGAGAATGTATTAAAAATAAGCAGAAATTTCTGTGGTGAAGTATTCTAATATAGGCCATTATGATAAATAAGAAACTTTAATATCTACATATAATATTCATAAGTTTATGCTAAATTATTAAATATGGGATAATACTATAGTGTTAGAAAATTATGTGGGGGTAAGTTATGAATAATATTTTAATAATTGAAGATGAAAAAAGCGTATCAGAAGTATTAAGAGCATACTTAGAAAAAGAGGGATATAAAGTTTATTCCACAGAAAGTGGATTAGACGGAATTGAAGTTTTTAGAAAAGAAAAAATTGATTTTGCAATATTAGATTTAATGTTTTCAGATATTGAAGGTGAAGAAGTTTGCAAGATACTTAGAAAAATATCCGATGTATATATTTTTATGTTAACTGTTAAAAATACATTAAATGATAAGATAGATGGATTAAATATTGAAACGGATGAATATTTAACAAAACCAGTAAGTCCAAGAGAACTTACTGCACGTGTAAATACTTTGTTTAGAAAAGTATTAGGGACTAAAGAAAATATTATTTCTAAAGAAAATGATAAATTAATGATTTATGGAGATAAGAGGTTCGTTGAATTAAATGGAGAAGAAGTGAGTCTAACTCCAAATGAATTTGATATATTATATGTTTTGGCATCTAATAAAGGAACAGTGGTTACAAGAGAATCTATAATAGAAAGGACCTTTGGAATTGATTGTGATAGCTCAGACAAAATTATAGATGTTCATATTAAAAATTTACGTAAAAAGATTGAAGAGGATGGTAAGCTTCTGAGATATATTATGACTGTTACAAAAGCTGGTTATAAATTTGGTGATGAAAAATGAAGCAGAGTATCAGAGGCCGGTTAAGTTTAATTATTATGTTTTGTTCTGTTGTTACAGTGCTTTTATCTGCTATAATTATAAACATAATTATAACGAATACTTTTAATAAATATATGGAAGATACACAAAGCAAAAGAAATTCAAGACTAGTAGAATACTTTCAACAAGTTTACAAGAGTGAAGAAAATTGGAATGCGACTTCAGGTGAGGAAATGATGCATGAAGCATATATGAGTAATTATTGTCTCACTCTCTTAGATGAGAATAAAAAGGTTGTATGGGAAATGAATCCAAATGACATAAAATATAAAAGCCATATAATGATAAATGGCAAAGAGGAAAAGGGCGTATATACTACTAATGCCTTTGATATAAATGTTAATGAAAAAACTGTAGGATATATTTTAGTAGGACAATATTCACCAGTTTTACTTTCAAAAGAAGATGTAAGTTTTAAGACAGAAATTAACAAGGGTATCATTTTTGGTGGTGTATTGACTTTAATAGTAGTAATAATTATAAGCTTAATTTTATCGAAGCAGTTTTCGCAGCCTATCAAAGAAGTTTCAAAAACTTCAGTAAATCTATCAAAGGGAAATTATGATGCTAGATCAAATATAAAAAGTAATATTGAAGAAATTAGAAATTTGACTGAAAGCATAAATGATTTAGGCGAAAAACTAAATAGTCAGGATTTACTTAGAAAAAGACTTATTTCAGATATATCTCATGAAATAAGAACTCCACTTAATGTACTTCAGAATAATTTAGAAGCTATGATAGATGGTATTATACCTGTAACTGCTGATAAGCTTAATAACTTAAATGATGAGGTGATAAGATTTGGTAAGCTTTTAAACAATTTAAATGCACTAAAACAAATGGAATCAGATGAAATAATTCTTAGATTAGGACTAGTTAATATGGAAGAACTTCTTTCTACTATAGTTAATGACTTTTATGTTGCGGCTGATGAAAAAAATATAGAATTAATTATGAATAAAGAAGAAGATAGGGATTTTTTAGTACAAGGTGATTATGATAAATTAAAGCAAGTATTTATAAATATAATATCTAATGGAATAAAATTTAACAAAGCCAATGGAACAGTATGGATTAATATTAGTAGTAATGAAGATCATGTTATAGTTAAAATTAAAGATAATGGCATGGGGATTAAAAAAGAAGATCTGCCATATATTTTTGAAAGAATGTATCGTGGTGATAAGAGCAGACATAAGATTGAAGGGAGTGGAATTGGTCTTACGCTTGTAAAGAAGATATTAACACTGCACTCTGGAAAAATAGATATAGAAAGTAAAGAAAATAAGGGTACTTCATTTATAGTTAGATTAAACAAAAATATTGAAATTATATAAGTATTGTCATTAAATCTTTATATATATAATTCGAGAAATTATATATTATGAAGAAAATGGAGAAGACATAATAAATTAAGTCTTGGAGTTCAAGTAAAAGTGAATTAATTGCAAAGTCAATAGATTATGTGAAAAATAAAGAGACTTATTATTTTAAGTCTCTTTATTGTTGTATAAAAATTATTTGATTAATTATAGAAGTTTATAAAATTAATTCAATACGAACATTAATTATATCTAAATTTTACTATACTTTTAAAAACTTAAATAAAGACCATGAACTTCCAAGTCCTCCTATAATAATACCAGCTAAAATAAATTGCCATTGAAAAGCTTGAGTAATATAAGAAGGGGAAAGTAGGTTTACCAAAAGTAAATTTTCATTTATTTTTGAAAAAACTATTTTATAAATATAGTATAGCAAGATATCAGCACTAATTGCTCCAATCAAACCTATAATTGAACCTTCAATTATAAATGGCCATCGTATAAAGCAATCAGTTGCTCCAACAAATTTCATTATTTCAATTTCTTTACGTCTTGAGTATATGGCGAGTTTTATAGTATTACTAATTAAAAATACTGAAACTGCCACCATAAATATAAATAGAGAAATTCCAATCCATTTTATGCTCTTAGATATAGAAAGTATCTTATCAGTAAACTCTTTATCATTACCGATGGATTCTATACCATCAATATTCTTAATAGAACTTATTACTTTTTCAGAGATTTCAGGATTTTCTAATTTTACTCTATATAAATTAGGCAGTGGATTATTTGATGGACTATAATTATCTAATAAAGAAGCGTTATTGTCAGATATTTGTTGAGTAAACTTTTCTAGAGCTTTAGCTTTATCTTCAAACTCAATTTCTTTAATACCAGAAATCTTTTTTAATTCTTGTTCTATATTTTCTTGCTCCTCATTACTTATATCATCTTTTAAAAAAACATTTATTTCAATTTGTGACTGTGCATTATTTATTCCTACGTTTACATTCTCCATTATTATAAAAAAAATACCCAATATAAACAATGTTATAGTTACAGTAATAGTGGAAGCTAAACTTATTGTTAGATTTCGTTTTAAACTCTTTAGTGCATCAATAATGTAATATTTAAATGTATTAATTGTCATCATAAGTCCCCCTAATTTCATCTCTTATTATAGTTCCATTCTCAATGGCAATGACCCTCTTCCTCATTGAATCAACAATGTCTTTTGCATGAGTGGCCATGAGTATTGTTGTACCACTTTTATTAATAGCAATAAGAGTATCCATTATTCCCATAGCAGTTTCGTGATCAAGATTACCTGTTGGTTCATCAGCAATTAGAACTTTAGGATTATTAACAATAGCCCTGGCAATTGATACTCTTTGCTGTTCTCCACCAGAGAGTTCATTTGGAAATGATTTAAATCTACTAGATAACCCAACTAGTGATAAAGCGATAGGTACTTTCTTTCTTATATCTTTAGTCTTAGCGCCCGTAACTCTTAATGCAAAAGCCACATTTTCGTAGACATTGAGAGTTTGAATTAGTTTAAAATCCTGAAATATTACACCTATATTTCTTCTGTAAAAGGCTATTTGACTTTTCTTTAAATTAGTTGCATCAGTATTATTAAAAATTAATTTACCTTGAGTTGGCTCAATTTCTTTAAAAAGCATTTTTATTATAGTTGACTTACCAGAGCCACTTGAGCCTACTAAAAAAACAAATTCACCTTTTTTTATAGTCAAACTAACATTGTTAAGAGCTAATGTATGGTTGTCATATACCTTTGTAACATCTACGAATTCAATCATTAGTATTCCTCCGATTATAAATTATTTTAGTTATAGCTTAATGAATTAACTTTTCTAAAATTGTTTTTGCAATATTATATCCTATTTTTATGAAGAAATTATGTGTTTTTATATTGAAAATATATAAAATGGAATCTTCATAATTTCTACACATTTTTAGTGTATTATTTTAAATAACTTTACACGTGAGGGTAAATACTATTCTGCAAGAGGAGAGATATGATGAAAAAAACATATAGAACTGTTGTGTTTGCAGTTGCATTAGCATTAGTAACACAAATATCAGTAGTTGCAGCACCAATATCTGGCCAAACACAACAAAGCCAATCGGAGCAAAATAAAGCTTCATTGAAAGCAGCGAAAGACAAAAGAGAAGAACTTGAATTAAGTATTGAAAAGCTAGATAATCAAATTGAAGAGTACATGATGAAAATCGAAGAAAATAAGAAGAGTATGGCTAAAACAGAAAACGATATTAATACTACAAAGAAACAAATTACTCAAGTTGAAGAAGAAGTGAAAGATCAGCAAAAGGTACTAGATCAAAGAGTTAGAGCTATGTATATTGGTGGACAATCTAATTATCTCAAGATTTTATTAGATTCAGAAAACTTTAGTGATTTAATAACAAAAGTAGAAGCCGTAAGAAAGGTAATTGGGTTTGATAAAAAAATAATAAGTGAATTAAATGATAAGAAGAAAGAAGTGGAAAGTAAAAAAGAATCTCTTGAAGTTAAGTATAATGATTCACTTGCATTAAAGAGTGAAAATGAAGATAAGTTAATAAATTTAAATACTAATATAGCGGATCAAAAAAAACTTATTGAAGAGGTTAAAACTCAAGAAACGCTATTTGCATCAAAGGTAGATGGATCTAAAGAATTAGTAAATACAAGTATAAAAGAAGTAAATAGAATAAGAAGCAAAGCGCCTAGCATTAAGCCATCAAGAGGTACAAGCTCTGCACAAATTTCTGATGATAATATAGTAGCATATGCTTCGAATTTTTTAGGAACTCCGTATCTTTGGGGAGGGGCAACTCCTTCAGGATTTGATTGCTCAGGATTTACTCAATATGTATATGCTCATTTTGGAATTAAGCTTGGAAGAACAACTTATGATCAAATAAATGATGGATATGAAGTTTCAAAAGATGAGCTGCAGCCAGGGGATTTATTATTCTATGGCAAGGGTGGTAATCCTACTCATATGGGAATGTATGTGGGGAATAATACATATATTCACGCTCCGAGAACTGGAGATGTGGTAAAAATTTCATCAATAGATAGACCTGATTACATTACTGCAAGAAGAGTTAAATAATTTGAATTTTGTTCTACATATTCTCTATCACAAAGTAATAAAAAATGTTTATGAATATTTTGGGGAATAAAGATGGTAAGACTAAGAAAAAGTGTATTAAATAAATTTATAATCATCTAGGAACGTTAATATCAGATATTTTTAGGGAAACTTTACTTATGACAAATTGTTCTAAGGTTGTCTTAAAAGCATATAAAAATAAAAGCGTTCAAACTAGAGATTATGATTCTAATAGGGTTAGGGTTATAAGAAAAAAAAGTATAAAAAAGAGAGCAGAAAACATTGAAAATAGACATTTGAGAAGGTCTATGATTTTACGTTTATGCTCTTTTTGCGCTTAAAATTTATTTTATATGAGGGTGATTATTTCGGTAATTTTAGTTGAAATTGCTATACTTATAGTTTAAGAGAAAGGAAAAAATAATAAGTTATTAATTTGAAAAGATAGTACATATGCAACTTTTAATATCTTTAAGTGGGATAATAAAGTGATGATATAGTGATATACTTAAAAAAATATAAAGAAAAGTTAATGCTGTTATTACTACTATTTTTATAATTTGTATTATGAAAGACATAGTTAAAAGTTGTTAATTTTATTGACAAAATAAAGTAATGATGCATATAATGAATATATGAACAAGTATTCATATGTACGTGCGAGGAAGGTGGTAGTTATGGAAAATAATAAGATTGAAACGTGTAATTGTACAATAATTCATGAAGATATAGTTAATAAAGTTAAAGAATGTATACCAGAAGAAGAAACTTTATATGATTTAGCAGACTTATTTAAGGTGTTTGGAGATTCAACAAGAATAAAAGTATTATGTGCACTATTTGAAGCAGAAATGTGCGTGTGTGATATAGCAGCATTACTTGGAATGACTCAATCTGCTATTTCACATCAATTAAGAGTTTTAAAACAAGCAAGGCTTGTAAAATACAAAAAAGAGGGTAAAGTAGTTTATTATTTATTAGCGGATGAACATGTTAAAAGGATTTTTGATCAGGGATTAATTCATATATCAGAGAAAAATTAAATTTGAAATGGAGGGAAAGATTGTGGCAAGTAATATAAAAATAGTCGAGGATAATGTTAATTTAAATAAAAAAATATTAAAGAATTAAAAATAGAGTTTATTTTAAAAGGACTTGATTGTGCAAATAAATTGAACAAAAATTGAATGGGTTAGAAGGAATCAATTCTGAAAATGTAAATTTCTTGACTAAAACATTAGTATTAGAACTAAAAGAAAATTACAAAGTAGATGAATTAATAGAAAAAGTAAAAAATGCTGTAGTAAATATTGAATCACTTTTTAAGGTTATAGAAAAAGGAATTGGCAAAGTTTCAAAAAAAGAGATTCTTCTTGAAGGATTATGTTGTGCTAATTGCGCACAGAAATATAAGAGTTCCCAATGTGATAATTAATAAAGAATAAGCTTATCTTATTGACTTTGGTCTTGCAAGATTAATAAATAACGTGAGTTCGATGGAAAAATTTAAGGGATAAAAAATCCCATCAAAATGTTTTATTATATAAGTGCGACCAAATAAATAAAACAAAGGATGGGATTTTATGCAAAACTTATTAGTAGAAATATTTTATGATGTAGACAATTTTTGTATTGGATTTGAAAATTACTGTAAAAGTCATTTCCTAACGGAAAATAGCGACCGCAAATTTGCAATGATTAAAAGTAAAACTTTATCATTAAGCGAAGTTATGACAATAACTATCTACTTTCATTTGTCAAATTACAGAACTTTTAAATCATACTATATTGAGCATGTGTCTACTGTTCTCAAACCGTATTTTCCTAAGCTTGTGAGCTACAATAGGTTTGTTGAATTAATGCAACAATCATTAGTTGCATTACTATTATACATGATGAAATTTAGAACTGGCAAGTGCACAGGAATTTCTTTTATCGATTCTACAACTTTGAATGTATGCCATAATAGAAGAATACACTCTCATAAGGTTTTTAAAGGAATTGCAGAACGTGGTAAAAGTTCAACAGGCTGGTTTTATGGTTTTAAGCTTCATCTTGTTGTTAACGATAAAGGGGATATTCTCTCTTTTTATCTAACTCCGGGAAATGTAGATGATAGAGAAATTAAGACTATAGAAATATTAGCAAAAGATTTATTTGGAAAACTTTTTGGTGACAAAGGTTATTTATCTAAAAAGATCTCCGATATTTTGTATTCCAAAGGTATTCAACTTATAACAAAGATAAAGAAAAACATGAAAAATAAATTAATGTTAATGGAGGATAAAATTCTTCTTAGGAAAAGAGCTATCATTGAAACAATAAATGACCAACTAAAAAATATATGTCAGATAGAGCATAATCGACATAGAAGTTTTACTAATTTTGCGGTTAATATAGTTTCAGGATTGATTTCGTATAGTTTTCTTCCTAAGAAACCTTCTCTTAAGTTGGACAAATATCTAACTATGGAATAATTGGAATATCGAGCCACAAGATTACAAGGATACTTTTTTGCTTTTTTTCATAACCATATTTACCCATAAAATATTCTAGCTTTTCGAACTCACGTTAAATAATGATAGGTATACACCTTCAGTAGATTTTTCACATTTGGGTCACTTATTTCTTAATTTTTATTATTTTTCTTTTGAGAAAACTAATAAAAAATCAAAACTATGGTATATTGAATTAAAATTATTAACTAGTGAAGTTAATTTTTAAAAAAAGTTATTGTGATTAGATAATGCATATAAAAGTATTAATGAAGTGAAACGAGATTTTGAAGAATTAAAAATGTAGTAGTATAAAAACTTATTGTTATATGTGTGAAGTATAAATACATTTAACAACTTAATTAAAATATATAATTAGATTATTAATTAAAGTCATAAACACAAAGTGAGAGAAATGTGATGAGTAGTAAATTCTAACTAAAATTGTGATGTTTTTAAATCACCTTTGCATTTATTAAATAGTTATGATTCAGTTTTAAAAATATATTTAAAAATAATGAGAGAAGTAGTGCAAAGCACTTTACACTAACAAATAAATTCTGGAGGAATACATATGAAGATATTTAAGGATTTAAAACTTGGGCAGAAGCTGATGTTTTGTTTTTTATTCATTTCATTTCTTATGGGGATTGTTGGTTTTGAAGGAATATCAGAAATAAGAAAAACAAACTCAAATTCAAATTCTATGTATGAAGATAATTTAATGCATTTGGAAAAAGTTGATGTGTTAAAATCAACCTTCTTACAAATGCACTCAGATTCATTAACGCTTTTAACAACAAAAGATTCAGAACGTAGGCAAACAATCAAAAGTGAAATAGAAAAATTAATTAATGACAATATGAAAATATCAGAAGAATTTAAAAATACAGGCGATAATAAAGATTTAGTAGAAAATTTCATAAAGCGTCATAACGAATATATAATGACTTATAAGACGTTTGTAAATTTAATAGATGCAAATAAATATGATGAAGCACAAGCAGCTTTTCAAAATGTAACAAATGCGAGAGATAAAACTTTTGATAGTATTAATCAATTAATTAATTCAGAACTAAAAGAAGCTGAAAATGCAAATAATACGAATAATTTAATATTTAAAAATTCATCTAATTTAATGTTTAGTATTGTTATATTTGGATTTATATCTGCAATATTACTTGGAATTTTAATATCAACATCAATATCAAGGCAGATAAATAAGGTTTTAGTATTTGCAAATGCTATAGGTAATGGCGATTTGACCCAAAGAATAGATATTTCATCAAATGATGAAATAGGACAAATATCAAATGCCTTAAATAAAGCAGCAGAAAAGATTCGAAAGCTTATTTCTGCAATAGTCTCAAATTCTTACAATGTAAATACATCAAGTGAAGAAATTTCTTCAAAAATAGAGGAAATTTCTTTAAAAATGACTAGTATTAATGAGGCTACAAAGGAAATATCAGCTGGCACAAATGAATTAAGTGCAACATCACAGGAAGTAAATGCATCCATTGAACAAATAACTTCAAATTCGATTGAACTTTCTAATAAAGCAAAGGATGGGGACAAAGCTTCTAATGAAATTAAGATGCGTGCAGCAGAAATAAAGGATAAAGGATTAAAAGTAATAAATATTTCTAAAAATTTATATAAGGAAAAGGAAATCAGTATACTAAAGGCAATAGAGGATGGTAAAGTTGTTGAAGAAATTAAAATAATGGCTGACTCCATAGCAAATATAGCATCTCAAACTAATCTTTTAGCATTAAATGCAGCCATTGAATCTGCAAGGGCTGGCGAAATGGGAAAAGGATTTGCAGTAGTAGCAGATGAGATACGAAAGCTTGCAGAACAGTCATCAGAAAATGTTTCAAGTATACAAGGGGTCATAACTCAAGTAATGAATGCATTCAAAAATCTTTCTAATAATACCCAAGAAATACTGTCGTTTATTAATAATAATGTTAATCCAGATTATGAACTATTTTTAGAAACAGCCCAAAAATATGAGGATGATGCTATATTTATAAAAAATATGTCAAAAGAAATTGCAAATGGTACAGCACAAATACTTCAGTCTATAGAGCAAACTAGCGCTGCCATAGAAACAGTATCGTCTACTGCACAACAATCGGCAGAAAGTTCAGAAGGTATACTAAATAGTGTGGATGAAACCAATATTTCAACTCAAGAGGTTACGAGTTCAGCTCGAAGACAAGCTAAATTATCTGAGGAGCTTAATACATTGGTACAAAAATTTAAAATATAAATTAAATATAATTGCCAAAGAAGGGCCTGCTCATTATCGTGACAGCCCGCTTTATTCAATATGATCACGATTTTTCTTTTCAAAATGAAAAAACTATAAATAATATTGCAAAAATTATTATAGCTAGAATACTGTATGGTAAAAGTGTTTTAACAGGTTTCACATTCATTAGATAAAAAAGACCTCCTGTTTTTTTGGGGGGGGATTTTTGAAATAAATAAAACACTGAAGTTAATGCAATTAGAACTTTTTTGAAAGCAATTATATGGTATTATGCTGAATTGTTTTTTATAATATTATAGAAGGGGGTAAATACGATGAGAAGAAAAAGACAAAATGAACGTAGCAAGAAGGTAATGAAGGGTTCCATAGCTTCTCTCTGCTGCTTAGCAGCTGTGTATTTGGGGGTATCATTGTATTCAGTTAATCATTTTAATTTTGGAACTAAGATCAGTGGTATTGATGTTGGCGGCAGAAGCGTTGAAGAAACTGAAAAAATATTATCATCTAAAATGCAATCATATAAGCTTGAAATTGATGAAAGAGGAGATGCAAAAGAAGAAATTAAAGGTACTGATATTGGAATAAAATATGACAGCGATAAGATTAAAAAACTAAAAGATAGTCAAAATCCACTAGGATGGATTTCTACTCTTTTTAAGAAAGATAATACTAAAACGTTTCAAATATTTTCATACGATGAAGACTTATTAAATGCATCGTTAAACAATCTTTCTTGTGTTAATAATAAAAAAGTAACAAATCCACAAAATGCAAGTTTCCAATGTAAAGATGGAAGTTATGAAATTGTAGAAGAAGTTTTGGGAAATAAAATAAATAAGGATGCTCTACATGATAATGTAGCAGATGCAATCATAAATGGAAAATCATCAATAAATTTAGACACTATTAATAGTTATGAAAACCCGAAATATACTTCTAAGTCAGAAGAAGTTGCAAATACTAAAGATACTCTTAATAAATATACAGCTTTAAAGATTACTTATAATTCCCATGGTAAACAGAAAGTTTTAGATGGCTCCACAATACATAATTGGCTTGGAGTAGATGATAATATGGAGGTTACATTTAACGAAGATAAGGTTAGGAGTTATGTAGATAAGATATCTAGCATTTATAATACTTATGGTAATACAAGAGATTTTATAACATCATTTAAGAAAACAGTACAAGTTAGTGGAGGTAATTACGGATATATTGTAAATAAATCAAAAGAAATTAAAGACTTAATTGAAACTGTAAAAGTAGGACAAGATACTACAAAAGAGCCAGCATATGTGCAGACAGCAATATCTAAAGATAGTAATGACATTGGAAACACTTACGTAGAAATCAATTTGACTAAACAACATGTATGGTTTTATAAAAATGGAACTTTAGTTGTAGATGGTGATGTGGTTACAGGTAATGTAAGTAATAATACAGGTACACCAGCAGGAACTTACGTTTTAAATTATAAAGAAAGAAATGCGACATTAAAAGGAGAAGACTATAGTTCACCAGTGGATTATTGGATGCCTTTTAATAATAATATTGGACTTCATGATGCTAGCTGGAGAAACGGTGTGTTTGGTGGAAATATTTATATGTCAGATGGTTCGCATGGTTGTGTAAATTGTCCGTATAATGTAGCAAAGACAATATTTGAAAATATTGAACCAGGAATTCCAATTGTAGTTTATGATGAGTGAGTAATGTTTTTGATCCTTATACTAAAGAAGTGTTAAAGGGAGCACTAGCAGCAAAACTGAAAAAAGAGTATTTCATAAGGGGGAATTTACATGAATTTAACTACAATAAAAAGGCCCCAAATATTAATATATGGGGCGGGAGCAATTGGAAGCATATTTGGAGGGAAATTAGCTCTTTCAGGTATTGATATTACTATGTTAGCGAGAGGAAAGCGCTTTGAAGAGCTAAGGAAGAATGGCATAATTCTAAAAAATTCAATAAATGGAAAAGTACAAAAGGTTAATGTTTCTATTATTGATGATCTTAAAGAAAATGATATATATGACTATATTATTGTTGCTGTACAAAATACTCAGGTAGATAGTATATTACCAATATTGTCGAAAAATAGAAGTTCAAATATAGTTTTTATAGTGAATAATCCTTGTGGTTATCAGAAGTATATTGATTCGCTTGGATATGATAAGATAATAATAGGTTTTCCATCAGCAGGAGGAGAAAGAAAAAATGGAATTGTTACATACTTTATTGGTACAGGACTTGCTAAACTATTTCAAGCTACTACATTTGGTGAGATAAGTGGTAAAAGGACAGATAGGCTAATAAAATTGTTACAGATTTTTAAAAATGCAGGATTTTCACCGAGTCAAAACAATAATATGATGGATTGGCAAAAAACTCATGTTGCAGTTGTAGTTTCAATAGGAAAAGCTTTATATAAGTTTAATTCAGATAACTATAAATTGGCTAAATCTACTGAAACTTTGAAGCAAATGATATTGTCAATCAGGGAATGTTTTACATTATTAAAGCAAAAAGGTGTTAAGATTAATCCTACAAAATTAAACTTTTTCTATTTGCCGTGCTTTTTGCTAATTCCAATTTTTTCGATAGCTATGAATACTAAAATTGCTGAAGTTGCTATGGCGAAGCATACGATAGTGGCAAAAGATGAAATGAGTGTATTAGAAAAACTGTTAATAGAAATATTAGATAAAACAGAAGAAGATATGCTTTATATTAATTCCTTAAAGTAATTATATGATTATAATTTAGTGCTATTTTTAGAGTATTGATTAATGGAATTCCCCAAAAAGAGTTCCATTATAATATACAAAATTATCAATACTATTCAATAACATAGCCAAATTTTATAATATTAAGGGGGAGTGAATATGTATAGTATTATAGGTTTAATAATGATATTTTTATTTTATGGAAGCTATTTTGTCAAAATGTTTGTGCTAAGTAAATCCGGAATTAAAACTGATAGAATGGGAAGAGGAAGTAAACCTAAGAAGACTTTTATTATTGAAATAATTTTAAAGTATATTACATTTTTGACTGCAGTAATACAGCTTATCAGTATTATATTTGTAAATAAACTACCAATATTTATACAAAATAATTTAATAAGAGGTATTGGTATAGTTGTTGCTTTATTAGGCGTAATAATATTTATTACTGCTATTATAACAATGAGGGATAGTTGGAGAGCAGGAATCGATAATACTCAAAAAACTAAAATGATTTATACTGGTATTTATAAATATAGTAGAAATCCTGCTTTTTTAGGGTTTGATCTTTTATATATAGGCATAGGTTTAGCATTTTCTAATATATTTAATTTGATGTTTATAGCTTTTTCAATTTTATTATTTCATCTTCAAATATTAGAAGAAGAGAAATATCTTTCAACCGTTTTCGGAAATGATTATTTGAAGTATAAAGAGAAAACAAAAAGATATTTTGGAGCAAAGTAGTTTAGTAATGTAAATCTATTATTATCATGGTTAATTTAATAAAAAGATCTTAAGAGAGTATTCAGATGTCTCTTAAGATTTTTTATTATTTTAAAATGAAAATACTACAAATAATATTGCAGAGATTATTATAGCAGCAATGCTGTATGGTAAAATTGTTTTAACATGTTTCATAAGTGGTACTTCTGCTATAGTGGATGAAAGAATTGCAGTTTCTCCAAGTGGGGATGCATTATCACCTAAGGATCCACCTGCAAGAACAGCACCGACTGCTAAAGGCAGACTAATTTCTGTAGTTACAGCTAAAGGTACAGCTATGGGCATAAGTAATGCCCATGTTCCCCAGGCTGAGCCCATAAAATATGATGCTGCACAGCCAATTAAAAATATCACAACTGGGATTAAAATAATTGGGACTCCTGGTCCAATTATATTAGTAATAAAATTTACAAATCCCAAAGATTCTATTATACTAGATAATCCCCAGCTTAGAACAAGTACAATGATTGGTGGCATCATTTCGTTTCCTCCAGATAAAAAGTGACTTTCTATTTCTTCTATAGGGATTTTTTGAAATAAGTAAAATATTGAAGTGACAACAATTGAAACTACTCCTGAAAGTAAAATTGATTTTTCAAATTCTGCATTCATTATTGCACTTAAGAAGCCTTGACCTTTTCCTTGGCCTGTGTACCAAAAGAAAAAGAATGTAGTTATGATAAGGAATGCTAATGGGAGAATTAAATTAAATGGGCGTGGTGGAGCTTTTTCTTCAAATTCACATTCCTCATGAGCTTCATGCCCGTGCCCGCTATTTTCATTCATATCTTCAGTATCTTTAAATTTATTTACTACTTGATTAAATTTTAGGTTAAAAAGAATTATTCCTATACTTATAAGTATCATGACAATGGCATAGAAATTAAAAGGGATACTTCTAATATATAAACTATAAGCTGATTCTTGTATATTTGACTTATTTAGTGCTGAATTGATTACTCCAACTATGTAACCTACATAGGTAGTTCCAAAAGGTATCAAAATAATTAGCAGACAGGAAGTTACATTAACAACTACAGCTAACTTTTCTTTGCTTCCTTTAGTCTTTTCTATCAATGCCTTTCCAATTGTCCCAGTGGAAATAGCATGAAAGCAGCAATCTATAAAAGTGAAGATTGATACAAGCCATACACTTCCTAATGCTCCTTTTTCAGTTTTTATATATTTATTTGCTACTTGTGAAAAGCCATTTATTCCTCCAGATAATTTCATTATTTCACCAAATGCTCCAAATACAAATAGGAACATTATAATGTACGCACTTTCTTCATTTGCCACTGATTTTACTAAATGTTCAATAGCTGTTATACATCCATTTATGATATTTCCTCCAGCTAGAAGGATACCACCGGCTAAGATTCCTACAATAAGTGAAGAGATGATTTTCTTTGTTGTCATTGCAAGTATTATAACTATAATTGGTATAAGTAACGAAAATAGTCCTTGATTCATAATGTTAACTCCTTTTCTTAGTATATAGCCTTATTATCTGCAAAGCGAAGTATTAAAATTCATATATCGGAATTGCCATGGGAGGAATAGGAAGTGATATCGTTGTAGATGCGGCAGATATAGCTCTTGAGGCGATGATATAAAATGCATTCCACATTTATTAGAGCTTTCAAAGAGAACTATGAAAAAAATAAACTATGATGATATTATATCTTCATTTAGTATCTGTTAGAGAATAATTACATAAAAGTATTTCTATTGTGTAAATGAAGTTTAAAAGCTGAAATCCATGGTTTAGATAGCGTTCAGCTTTTATCAAGTTTGAAAATTTTTATATTAAGTTTAATTCTTTTAAACGTTCATAAAGTTCCTTGAATTTAGTTTTACCATTAATAAGCCTTTTGATAGTAGGAACAGATACATTTAATATTTCAGCACACTGAGCATTAGTATAGCCCATTTTCTTTTTCCAAGCTTTAAATTTTATAGGTATATCATCATAGTTAATAGGTTTCTTTTTTTTAAGTTTTTCAAAAACTCCAAGCTTTTTAAATTTTAAATACAAACTATAGGATAATTCAGTTTTTCCGCCTACAATTCTTTTTAAAGCAGAATCAGAAACATCAAATAATTTTGCATAGTAAGTATAGCTATGCCTTTCATTTTCTTTAAACTCTTTAAATTTCTTACCAGGATTATTAAACACCTAATAGTAGTAATCTCCAAAGTATTTTAAGTCAATATTGAATGTATCACAAATATCTTTTATTATATTTGGCTTAGGGTATATTTCATTTAATTCCCATTGTTGTACAGAAGACCAATAATGGGCAATGGCTTTACCAAATTCTATTCTATCAAGGTTACTAGATTTTCTTACCTTAATTATTTTATCTGCCAATGTTTTTTCCGGCAGATAATCATATATCTTTTTATATAGATTAAATTTAATTGGTGAAAAAGTCGCAGTGGAGTGTAATTGGCTAGTCCATATGGTACATTTGAAAAGGGGGGAGTAACTCTAAAACCAGGTGATAGAAGGTAGATGTTTTAGAGGTACAAAGAAAAATGAAGGAAAAAGGGTATTATCAAGGAAAATTAGATGGTATTTATGGAGAGGGAATGAAACAGTATGTAATAAAATTTAGGAAAGATAATAACCTTAAAGAATACCACAATATTAATAATGAATGCCATGAAAAGCTGGAGGTTACTGTGATAGATTAAATTTATTTAATCCTTATCCAATTATTGTATCATCAGCTGCAGCAGTGTTATTATTATTGTTGTCATTTTGTGTAGAATTAGAATTTCCAGATTCTGCAATACAGTTAAGTACTCTCGGTGAGGGCAAGTGTTAGTAATAAACAACCTATACCCACAATGAAATTTCCAAGAACGTTTAGTTCTAAATTATTACTACCATATCTAATTCAAGCAATTTACATACCGGTGTCTCAACATACCATTATAAATCATCATATTATAAACTCATTTTCGTTTAAGTCGTTATTCTTATACACAAATCCAGTTGGTTATATTTTTTCTTTTATATTTATCTGACTTACCTAGAATTTCATAAATTGAAAATACAAATTTTTTTTGATTTACCTTCATAATATTATTTTTAATAATAAAAGAATTGTAATTAGTAATGTAAATAAAAATAATTATTTTTTCATTAATTTAATTTTAATTTTTCAAGTTATACTATATAAAAATAAAGGAGTTGATTTATTATGGAAGAAAGATTTGAAAAGTGTAATAAGTGTGAATATAGAGAAATTGTAGAGGATCTACATATTCTTATGTTAGGAATGAGTGATGCAAATAATCTTATATTTCAAGATTATTGCGAAGAACAGTATGAAGATATAAAAAATATGCTAGAAAGGTACATGTTGTTAGTAGAACCTTATTTAAAAGATAATGTAGATAAGTGTCATGATGAATGCAAAATTTGTAAAAATAAAGAAAGAGTAGAAAAATCCAAAGAATATATTGATAAGATGATTAAGGTAATTAATTCAGATAGATATTATTATGTAGAAAAACTACAAAGAATTTATTTTTTGCAAGATGATTACTTTGAAGATTGTGGTAGCTTTTAGAAATTTCATTGAAGTAATAAAAAAATAAGAAAAAGGTGGTATTGAACTTACTTTATTAGTAATTTAATACTATCTTTTTCTTATAAGTAATTTACAATAAGTAGTGTAAAATGAACGTATAGCATGTAGATTTAGTATAATTAAATTAGAATACAAAATAAGGAGATGCCTACTATGCTCTAAATTTAAGTAAAGAAAACTTATCATAATCAAAGGATTGTATTTGATATTTAAAGAAACATGAGGAAAAAGGCAAACTTATTGTTGAAGATTTAGTAATGGTTAAATTTTACATGTGAATTAAATATACAAAAATGATTTGTAATAAATTAGTATAGATTTTCTGATTCGTTATTTCAAATAAATTACTGACAGATAAAGAAGAGAATAATTATAAAAATGGAGGCGATTTATGAGTTGCATTATAAAGACTTGCATAGGGAATTGTGAATTATCTAGGTTACTTAATGAAGTTAAGAAAGATATTATTTTACTATTGAAAGATAGTGTTAAACAATTAAAATTATATGGTTCTTTCGCAAGAGGTGACTATAGTAACTAGTCTGATATTGACATTTTTTTAGTATATGATGAAACTAGAATAAAAAATATAGATGATTTAATATCTGAAATATCGGTAAAATATCAATTAAAATATGGCATTATGATAAATATATATGATATGAGCATTAGTTATTATAATAAATACAAAAATATATCTCCTTTGATTAAAAATGTAGAAAGAGAAGGTGTGGAAATTTAAATTTAACAATATAATTTTACAATGAGCATTAAAGAAGTGGATTATGATTAGATAAAGCAAAATTATTAAAGACTATTTAGGTAAAGAAGATATTCAGTGAAAATTTTGATAAGTTATTTGTAAAAAGAAGAAGTATTGAAAAATGATTTGTTGTTATTTTTCAATACTTCTTTAAGTTATTTTTTCATATAGGTCACTAACAGATATAGAAAGTGCATTACAGATACTCAAAATTTCATAATCATATAATATTCTAGTTTGATTTTCGATTCTTGAAATCATTGTTCTATCAAATTTAAGTCCGTTAGTTGACAATCTGGCAGCTAAGAAATCTTGTGAAATACCTAGCTTACGTCTATAAAATCGTATAGATGGGCCTAAAATATTTTTGATTTCTATAATAATCCTCCTTTCGCTATTTTTAATACTATGTATTAATTTTAGTAAATAGGAAACAATAAAGTGTGCTCATTCAGCACACTTTGAAAGATTATAAAATTAATTTGGAGTCATATATGAATGTTTTTATTCCAAAAGTAAAAGAGGTATCAATATTTAAAGAAATTGCACATAATATTATTAATCCATTAGAAATAATAAGAGAGGCTATAAGTAATTCATTTGACGCAGAAGCACTAAATATATATATAGATATTTGCAGAAATAATAATGGAGATTTTTTAATAATAATTAAAGATGATGGAAAAGGTATGGATATTGATGCAATTCATAAATTCTTTAATTTAGGAGATTCAAATAAGAATAACTTAGGAATAGGTGAAAAGGGGTTGGGAACAAAAACATATTATAAGAGTGATTTAATATCAGTGATTACTAAGATAAAGAACAAAAAGGTTTATAAAGCAGAAATGGCAAATCCATGGCAAAAGCTAAATGAGGGTATAATACCTCAATACACTATTGAGGTATTTAATGAAAAATTTGAATTTAAAAGTGGAACTATGGTCATAATGAAAAATTATAAGATAGATAATCCAGAAAAGTATTTTAATTGTGAAACAATTAAAGATTATATTCAATGGTTTACAGCAGCAGGAAGTTTTAAAAATATATTTGCTAGTATCCCAAGTCTTTATAAAAATATTAAAAATATGCAAATAGCTCCCAAAGTATTTATAAATGATGGTATCTTAAATCAAAATGAAGAAATAATAGGAGTACATATATTTGCACAACCACAAGAATTACCTGATGAAGATATAAATGAAAAAATATATAGAAGAACAGTAAATTATTGCAGGCATTTTGGACCATTTCATCTAGAAACTAATATAAATGGAGAATTTGTATCGGTTCAAGTATATGGCGAAGTGGCAGGCATAAATCGTAGAAAAGAAATTTCTAGATTAAAAAAAGGCGAAACATATAAAGGAAGATTTGGATTGTACTTAGCAAAGGACTTTATTCCATTTTTAAGAAGAGTTGATTTGTTGAATGATGAACAATACTACCATTACCATATTTTGGTCAATTCTCAATCTTTTGAATTAACTGCAGACAGAAATAATTTATCTAATGAAAATGATCCAAAAGTTAAATGGGTGTTGGAGAAGACAAAGGAAATTATAAATACTAAAATAAAACCTATAGCACAAGAATACTATTTTAATTTAAGAAAGAAAGAGGAAGAAGAATATGCAGCAAGACGTAAATTTGAATCAATAAATAAAAATTTAAATAACCTTGAAAAACTTGATGATATTTTAATAGATTGTATTCCCATTACAAAAAAGCCATATTCTGAATATGAAGTGGCTATGTGGTTTGTTGCATTGCTTTCTAATGATAAAACTAAAGAATTTATTGGAGCTATATCAAAAGTAGTTACATATTCCAGAATTGCAGCAACAGATATGATTTGTTTAGATAAAAAAAATAATAATGTTCTGGTAGAAATAGAGTATAAATTAAATAATTTATTTAAACATAAGCATCCATTAAATACATATCATTATGTAGTATGTTGGGATGTGGATGTTGACTATAATAAAATAATAGAATTTAATCATAAGAATATTATTTTAATGACCAAAGGAGAAAAAAGTATAATTTTGTGTGATAATAATAAATCAATTGAAATCATTAACATAAAAAGTGTTATAAATAAGATATTAACTAGAGATTTAGAAAAAGTTAAAAATGTTTCAATATAAAGTACTTCAGATCTAGATATTTATAATTAATGCTACATGAAGTAGTTTTTATGATAAATTATTAAAAGGGGCAGAGCATTTATTACTATCGTATATGCTTTTGTTTGTGGCATACAAGGGAGTGATTGGAATATGGCTGATAACAACGAATTATTAAATTTAATATGTAAAGTGTGTTCAAATATGCAAGAAGGTTTTTCAAAAGTATATGAAGGAATGGATAAGTTAGAAAAACAAATCATTAAAAATATTGAACTTATTGAAAATATAGATGAAAAGGTTAAATTACTTGTAGATGGGCATGTAATATTTAAAGATCATGAGGGATATTATAATAAGCATGAAAATAGAACTGTTTATGATAAGTTGAATTTAATTATGGGCTCTCTAAAACAGACTTCTATGGATGTTAGTAATCTTATTGAAATTGTTGAAGTTCTCAAAAAAGATGCTGGTGGGAACAGACTAGATATCAAGGTATTAAAAAAACGTCAATTTAGGAATGATTAAAATATTCTACAAAATTAATAACCAGAAATATTATCAAGTTTAAGATATAAATAAAGACGACAGATGGAACTCCCTAATTCAAGGGAGTTTTTTATTGTATTTAAGAATATCACAAGTTTGACTTGTGGTTTGGGAATGTTTTTAGATATAAGTAGAAAAAATAAACTAGATTTTCCGACCCAAACTATAAAGTATAGGGATGTGTGTCTGTTAATGGATATTGATAGTTCAGTACATAGTAAGTGGAATTGTAAAAATCACATAGTTTTTGCACCAAAACTTAGGCGATAAATTATATATGGACAGATAAAAACTGATATAAGTAAAAAGTAATTGAATATGCACCTATTGAAAAATATAATACCTATTACAAATTAAGTATGGATTTCAATATTTAGCTTTAATTTCGTCTTCATATTTCATAGAAAGCAAGAAATGAAATATAATATATAAGTTCAAATTCTTAGCAAAGCTTGCTTCTGAATGGAATAAACCAAATGGAATCAAAGAAATAAGAAAAGAAATGATTCCTGATATATTATTTCCTCTTCCTATATCTAAGGTTCATGGTTTAGGTAAAGTATCCGTAGCAAAGTTAAATAATATGGGGATATATTATATTGAAGAATTATATAAGATGCCAAAAGAATTTTATATAGAGTATCTAGGCAAGAATGGTATTGAGATATACGATAGAATAAGAGGAATTGATGGTAGAAAAGTTGAGTTAATTCGCGAAAGAAAATCTATAGGAAAAGAAAGGACTTTAAAATTCGACACTAGAAATAAAGAAGAATTGAGAGAATACATTAAAGAATTTTCTTTTGAAATTGAAGAGATTTTAAGCAGAAAAAATGTCAGTGGGAAGACTGTTACACTTAAGTTTAAAACCAAGGATTTTGAAAATCATACAAGAAGTAAAACATTAAATTATTATATTGGTACTCAACTTGAAATATACAAAGTTGCAGAAGAGCTATTAGATAGTGAGGAATTGAAAGAAGAAGTAAGGCTGATTGGAGTCAGCATATCTTCATTCAAAGAAACAGAAGTACAGCAGATGAGTTTATTATAAGGGATTGCAAAGCACTCGAAATATAAAAATACTTTCAGTAATGAGGATAATTTGAATTTACTGCTGAACTCTCGAAAGTGAATATATGCGTTTGTTCCGGTTCCTTGAAGATTTTACTGGGTGATTCTATAATTATAAGTTGCATCCAGAGTGCTTGCTTCAAAGACTATGCTTTGAACAAGCACATTTGGAACAACTTATAATCTAGAATCACAGCCAGCAAAATCTTCTTATGAACACTGCACAAAAGCATATATCCCCTTTCGTTGCTTAGCAATAAATTAAAGTAAAGTTATACTCATGCAAGTATTTTTATATTTCTGCGGTTAGAAAATTATTTAGATGAAAAAATACACTGATTATTCCATGCCAGACAAGGAATTATTTTTGATCTCAGATAGAAATATGTAGATTTTACCAATACATAATGACTAAAGGTTTAAGTTTTAAATTATTGAGTACTATAGATCTGATAGCACATAAAAATAGATAGTAGAATTACAATTCACCATATTGATTTCTACGTATTTCGGACCTAGATACCGAACCTAAAGTAAAGAATATATTTTTAATTATGGAATATACCAGAAATGAAGGTCATGCTTTTGTAGAAGTGTTGCATTGAGTTTTTAGATGTAGATATTTCCTTAGTAGAAGTTGTTTCATTCACTGCTTGTCACGAGCTTGCCTCGGGAGCATGCAGTAATGATGCAACTTCTGCTATTGGAAATTCACAGCTAAATACTCCAGCAACTTGGAACAAACGCATGACCTTCATTTCGATATTTGCATATGTAACTTTAAGTTTACCTTAGGTATCTAGTGATTTACAATACCTTATGACTGCGATTAAAGAGCATATTCAAGAATTGCTCTTAAAACTCCATGTTCTACATTACTTTCAGCTATGTACTTACCATATTGCTTCATGTCTTCTGGAGCATTTTCCATGACAAAGCTATACTCAGCTTCAGCAAGCATTTCTATATCATTGTAATAATCTCCAAATACCATAGTTTCTTCTTTTGATATATTATCAGTATCCATAAGACTCTTTAAAGCAACGCCTTTGTTAACGCCTTTATTTGAAATATCAGTCCAAATTGCAGCTGTTGATACTATATTAAGATCATTGGTTAATTCACTGTCAGTTATATTATTAGTACCTTCTAAATTACAAATACTAATTTTAATTATATCATCATCAATTTTACTTAAATCACCTACAATTTCTAAACTTGTATAATATTTCTTTATTTCAGTCAAATATTCTTCAGAATAATTTTCAATATATGCACAATTTGGAGAGCATACTACCAATGCATTTGCTTTGACTTTTTTAGCTTCACTGATCACATTTTGAACCATATCTTTAGATAAAACACTTTTATAAATTATCTGATTATTATCAACAACTAAAGCTCCATTTTCACAGATAAAAGATAAATATCTTCCTATAGGGCCAAAGTTAGTTTGTAGCGTATAATAAGGTCTTCCGCTAGCAGCAACAAGCTTTATATTCTTTGCTCTTAAACGGTCTAAGATATCAGTAAAGCCATCCGGTAAGTGACCATTCTCATCTAGTAAAGTTCCATCCATATCTGTTACAACTAATTTAATCATAAAATCTCCTTCCGATACTTTGAATTTAAAATATATACATATAGAATGATAACATATATTTGAAAACTAATAAAGGCAATGATTCTACCATGGAAGAGATGCACATATAGATATCCAAATTTAAAATTATATTATGTGTGGCAAAATAGAAATTAGATACAAATTTATTCCAGCGGACTAATGAAATTTTCGATGGATAGTTCTAAGTGGAAGGTTGAACCCATTTCTGCATGCTCCACAAACAAGTTTAGGACAAGCAAAAAATGGAACGACCTTCAACTAACAACTATCACAACTCAATTTCAAATGCCGCTTTCACAAACAGGTATCTAATTTTTAGTATAATTCACAAAGATTAAAGTATAGGTATATCTTTTGGATTGGATATCTATATAGATTATAGTTGGTTTATCTATAGATACAGAAATATTCGCAATTGGTAAGGGAATAAGAAGTCAGGATATATTAATAGATTGCATTTTAAAGAATAATTTATAACTTGTTTCACATCCTATAATTAAAGGAAAATCAAATTATTATTTATGAAGGAGAAAGATGAAAAATATTTTGAATAGAAAAAATAGTATTTTTAAAAATATCAATTATCCATTAGCAGCTTTTTTCCTAGTAATAATAATAGGCATATTTACTTTATTTGTTAAACCTATTATTGGTATGGCAGATAATGGGGATTTCTATAGAGTGATAAGTTCAAATGGGGTATATGAATTAAATCCCAATGATAGTGATTTATATAATGGATATTTTTATAGGTATTATGGAATTTATAAATACAATAATGATATAGAAAAAAACTTTATATCAACTCAGGGAATTTTTATTAAGATAGCAGTTTACATAAGCCAGATGTTTAATAAGAATTTCATTTTAGATATAAGATTCATGTCATGGATGTTTTTACTTGCAGAGGCAATCGGAATTTATTTAATTGTAAAAGTATTAATAAATCAAGTTACTGAAGAAAAATATAAATTAATAATAACATTAGTAACCATCTTTATATTTTGTGATACAGCATATTTAGCTTATTATAATTCCTTTTATGGGGAAGCTGTTAACATAAGTTTCTTTCTGCTTAGCATAGGCATTTTATTAAATATGGCAGAATTTAATAAGTTTAGCAAGCTGAATATATTGCTATTTGGAATTTCTTCTTTTATATTTTTAGGTTCGAAGCAGCAGCTTTCACCAGTTGGTATTTTAATTGCAGTATTATGTCTTAGAATAGGATTTAGAAATAAGGAAAAATTATTTAAAGGATTAACTATAGTTTTAGCTATTGGATTTGTAATAAGTTCAATATTGTTCTATAAGCAGATAAGCGGGGATTTTCAATATATTAATGGATATCATGCAATGAATAGAGGAATTTTATTATATGAAGAAGATCCAGATGAAGTCATGAAATTTTTTCATTTAAATGAGCAATATTCATTATTAAAAGATACAACCTTCTATGATGATGTGACTTTAGTTAATTTATATGATAAACAGCTTATAGAGGATTATTATAAAAAATTTACTACAACAAAAATAATATCTTATTATACGACACATCCAAGAGCATTTTTTAAAATGTTAAAAATAGCTTTTGATAATGGATATTCCATAAGGCCTAATGCAATGGGGAATTACGAGAAATCTGAAAACAAAGGCTTTGGGGCTAAATCATACTTTTTTGCAGTATATAGCACAGTAAAAGAAAAGATATTCACAGGAAATATTGTGTTATCAATTATTTTGATAATAGGGTATGGTTATTCTTCAGCTATTAGATATATAAAATCAAGAAAAATCAAATGTCATACTATGATTTTTAAAGAAGAGGTATATTTTTATATATTTCTAGTTGGAGTATCTCAAATTATAATATCTGTTGTAGGCGCAGGAGATGCAGACTTAGCTAAGCATGTTTTCATGTATAATATGAGTTTTGATTTAATCTTAATATACTCTATATCTATAAATTTACAAAAGCATCAAGTTAAGATAAAATCCAAAAACAATAAATAGATATATATTTTTCAATTCACAATTCATAGTTACGACTAAAATTCTTGCAATATTTTTAGAATTATGATGAAGAATTATTTTTGTAATATATATATTTAAGCTATGAAATTATTTATAAGGCATATGAAAGAAAACAATAAGTAAAATTTGATTTTGCATTCTCTTTCAAGTGTTTTGAACTGGAGGAATGATATGTGGAACCAGTTAATGTAAGAAAAAAGGTTGATATATTAATAACTATACTTATAGCATATTTCTTTGTTTTATGTTTAAGCTATAAAGTTTTTGAATTAGATAATTCTTTTGAAAATTATATTATGCTCGAAGTTGTAATGATAATAGCTCTTGTAAGTTATTATGCTAATGTTACCTTAGCATTGGTTGTTACTCTTGCAGTCGATTTTATTTATATGAGTTACAAATTATATTTAAATTTCTGGGGAAATATAAATATTGATTTTTACTCATATTACTGGATTTTTCTAATTCCAAGTACAGCCATTTTAATGTCATTAGTTTCAAGAAATATTTTTGCTCTTCAAACAGAAAATGAAAGCTTAATAAATGAAAATTCAGAATTAGTTATGATAGATGAAGAAACAAATATTAAAAATCAAAGAGCTCTTTTAATAGAGCTGCCAATATATATGAAGCTTAGCACAAGACATAAAATTCCTGTTACCTTACTTATTGTAAAGATTAAGTTTGCAGAAAAACTTAGAAGTATATTAGGAAAAGAAGGGTATAAGCTTTTGCTGATTCAGGCAAGTCAGGTTCTTGAAAAAAGCTTAAGGGAGGAAGATATTAAATATATAATAGATGATAAGACTTTTGGTTTTTTGACAATTACTGATATGAGTGGAGCTAAAGTTGTAAAGGAGAGATTTAGAGAGAACATTAATAAATATGATTTTACTAAAGGATCTCATTATAAGAAAGTAAAGCTAGATATTCAAATTGGCAGTTATACATTTGATAATTCTATAAAAGATCCGTTAGAGCTCATTAGACTGGCAGAGAAGGAATTGGAATATGATATACATGAATAAATGCTTTATTTATAGAGTCATAATAATTTTGATTTGCTTTATAGGCGCTGAGTATTTTATTAACACCATGAAATGTTATGGAGAAAACAGAAAAGTACTTATTTTGTATGATAAAAGTAAGGAGTATGGTAGTGAAAAAAACTTATTGAGTGCGTTAGTTAAAAGTCAGTTATCAGAGGAAAAGGAAATTAGCATATATAAAATAAATATCGATAATCCAAAAGATTTTCAGCAGTATAATGAAATATTCATTTTAAATATAGGAGAAGAAAATCATAGTATAGAGGCATTAAAAGAGAAATTAAAATCATATAACGGAAAGATTAACTGGATAAAAAAAGCTTCGGAACTTTTAGATAAAAAGGATTTGAAATTAAAGGCTGAGACTTATTTATATCTTGATAATGTAACTCCATTTAATGATTTAAACAATTTAATCGACGAAGTAGATTATTTAAAAGATAAGGGGATTAAATTTTTTATAGAAGCAGCACCTGTATTTGTAAATGAAGATTTGAAAGCCATGGGCAGATTTTCAGAAGCCTTAAGATATGCACAGGCTAATGGAGGAAAAGTAATACTTAAGTTTCCTATAATTAATTCTAAAGGAGTAAATGGCACAGATACAGGAGGAAAAATAATTGGAGATAAACTTAAAGAAGCCTTTAAGAATTATACTAATTATTGGATTTATCCAGTTGGAATAAATGCTGATGAAGATTTGCTTTATAGAAAAGATTTGAAAAATATTTTAGAAGGCACTGATACTTTATTTCTAAATTACAGTGAAGATATTGACGTTGATATAGATAATTATGAAATCAAAGCTTATAGAAATTTTATTCAAAAAGTTGACTTAGACGACTATATTAATAATGAAAAAATAAGCGGTAAAAACGCAATAAAAATAGAAAGTAACTGCAATTTAGAAGAATTTAAAAATAGTGTTAATAAAGTTTTAAGTAAAGAAATTAATCTTATTCCAAGTAATAAAATAAGTTCTTATATAAAGTTTGAAAGTGAAATTAAGAATGATTATGGAAGAGTTTTTCTTAACAATCAAGAGGTAACTCAGGATAGATTTATTAATGCAGAAGAATATGAAAATGCTGTTAACAAAACAATCAATAAAGAAAATCCAATTAAAGAGGATTTAACTCTTACAAATAGAAGACTGGAAGTATTCAGTGGCGCAGCTTTAATAATATTTATAGGAATACTTATAATAAGCAGAAATATAGAAAGAAAAAGGTTTTTTAAATAATGATATGAATATTTTAGATTATTTAGTTATATATTCGCTCGTAGTAATATGGATAACAATTTTTATGAATGTAATATTAGTAATAGCAGGATATATGTATTATTCAAAAGTAAACAAGGAAGATATGGATGAAGAGCTTGAAAGCTATCCATTTGTATCAATATTAGTTCCAGCTCATAATGAAGCTGTAGTAATAAAAAAGACAGTAATTTCTTTATTAGAACTAGATTATCCAAATGATAAATATGAAATTATAGTAATAAATGATAATTCAAGTGATAATTCTAAAGATGTACTTGAAAATCTTCAGAAAACTTATTATGGTAGAAATCTTATAATGATTAATACTGATAATATAATAGGGGGAAAAGGAAAATCAAACGCTTTAAACATAGGTCTTCAAAAAAGCAAGGGAGAAATTTTGGCAGTTTATGATGCAGATAATACTCCTGATAAAAATGCTCTTAAATATTTAGTGCAGACTTTAATAAAAGATAAGAAATTGGGAGCAGTTATTGGAAAGTTTAGATGCAGAAATAAGGATGTAAATTTGCTCACTAACTTTGTTAATATAGAAACTCTTACATATCAATGGATGGCGCAAGCAGGAAGATGGTATATGCTTAAACTTTGCACTATTCCAGGAACAAATTTTGTAGTTAGAAGAGAAGTAATGGAAGAAATGGGAGGCTGGGACACAAAGGCTATAACGGAAGATACAGAAGTGAGCTTTAGAATTTATAGAATGGGATATAAAATAAAATTTATGCCTCTTGCAGTAACTTATGAACAAGAACCTCAAACTATTAAAGTATGGTTTAAACAAAGAAATAGGTGGGCAAAAGGAAATATATATGTGGTAATAAAAAATCTGAAATATTTATTTGGACTAGAGGCAGGAGTAACGAAATTTGATATTCTGTATTATACTTTGGTTTATTTCTTTTTTTTATCTGCAAGCGTAATATCAGACTGTATATTTTTGCTTGGAGGAGCAAATTTAATTGAGGTTCATATTGGAGGATATGAGACGATTTTATGGTTTATGGCATTATTAGTATTTGCTTTATCTGTAATGGTAGCAATTTCAACAGAAAAAGGAGAATTAAATGTAAAAAATGTGCTGATTATATTTTTAAGCTATTTTACTTATTGCAAAATGTGGGCTATAGTTTCAGTGGCTGGTTTTTACAACTATATAAGGGATGTTGTATTGAAAAAAGAAGCAAAGTGGTATAAGACAGAAAGATTTTCTTAAGGAGGAGCAGCATGAAAAGAGATATTCTAAATAAAGTCATGAGGAACAATGAAAAGTACATCTTTGGGGTATTATTTTTTTTCATGTGTTTTATTCTTTCTACAGCGATCTTGATATTTAATACAGGTGGTAAAGCATTTGCTGCATCTGAAGAAAATAATATAGAAACAACTGAAAGTATAAAGACTTATAGTTTAAGTAATGATATATCCTTTAATGGAACTTTTTCAAGTCATAGTATATATTTCAATGTGGATAAATGGTGGGAAAATACTAAAGCTGAAGTTCAAGTAAACTTTTCTATAAATCAATTAGTTGATAATAGCAAAAATTCCTATATAAAATTATCCGTTAATGGAACTCCTTTTTATTCTCAAAAAGTTTATTATAGAGCAGATTCAGAGGTTCAGCAGTTAATGGTATCTATACCGAAGGATCTAATAAAAACTGGATCTAGTGAATTAAGAATAGAAGCTTACTTAAGATCATCAGAGGATTCGTGTGTAGATGATGCTAATTCAGCTAATTGGTTTGTAATAAAAGGCAGTACTAATATAAAAACAACTTTTAACAATATTATTTCCAATAATAAAATAGCAGATTTTCCATATCCATTTTTAAAAAATCAGGATAATAATAGTGATTTAGAAGATTTATTAATTGTAATTCCAGATGATTATACTGATTCAGAGCTTAGTGCTGCATACATCTTAAATTCATATTTACAAAAACTAAATGATACATATAAAAATAAAATAAGTATAACTAAGTATGGGGATTTTCAAAAAGGAGAAAATACCAATATTATATTTATTGGAAAATTTAATAGTTTTCCTAATAAGTATACAGAGGAAAATAATCAAAGTGATGAATGTATTATAAAAATATCAAATTCATTGTATTCAAAAAATATAAATATTAAAAATATGATGATTTTGTGTAATGATAATGACAACTTAATAAGAGGAGTTAAAGCAGTAGAAAACCAAGAGTTAATATTTCAGTTGAATAGCGATACTTATAAAGTAAATAAAGATTTAAAGGTAGAGACAGTTCCTGATACTAAAGGTGGAAAAATTACTTTTGACAATATGGGAATTGGTGAAATACAGTTAAAAGGTGTTTTTAGAAGAGAAGCTGGAATAAGCTATAGTATTCCTAAAAATAAGGTTTTTTCTCAAAGTGATAAGCTTAAAATTTTTATGAGATATTCAGATAATCTAGATTTTGATAAATCTTTAGTTACAGTGTACGTTAATAATACACCTATAGGAAGTAAAAAACTTGATAAGAGTAAGGCTTTAAATGATGAATTAGAACTTAGTTTACCAAGTGATATAAGTTATACAAACTATTTAGACATAAAGATAGGTTTTGATTTAATTTTAAAAGATACATATTGTGAGAAAAGAGAAGAGGATATGCCTTGGGCTCTTGTTACAAGAGATTCGTATTTATATATTGGTAATAACGATACGGAAGGATATTATTTTTCAAGTTACAGTGCACCATTTGTAAAAGATGAAATGTTTAATGATACTGCAATGATTGTGCCTGATAGTCTAAGTTCTAAAGAGATAAATTCATTAGGAAAAGTCATTGGCTTTTTAGGAAAAGATATTACTTACAACAATGGAGAGTTTAAAGTTATCAGTAATTTAAATTTGACAGATGATGATAAAAAGAAAAATATAATAGTCTATGGAACACCAAAAACTAATAAATTGATTCCAGAGATAAATGATAAATTATGGTTTAAGTATGATGAAAGCTATTCAAAATTTTTATCAAATGAAAAGCTTCAATTAACAGAACCTTTTAGTTATAAGATTGCAAACTTCCAATTTGATATATCAAAATATAACAGCCAAAAGTCAATGCTTGTATTAACCTCACCAGATAATAAAGTATTAGAGGACTCTCTAAATTACTTAAGTGTAACGGAGATGTTTCAAAAACTTAATGGAGATTGCGTAATAATAGATGAAGATGGTAATATCAAAACATATAAAATGAAAAAAGAAACTACAAAGCCAGTTTATGAAAAGGTAGAGGAATTAGGCGGCAATGCCAAGATAATGCTTATGATAATAGGTTTGTTTATAATATTTGCAGTAATTGCTATAGTTCTATATTTATATAAAAACAAAAGCAAAGATAAAAATAATGAAGGTAAAATAGGAAATAGAAGAAGACGGCACAATAGAAAATAACAAGTTCATATAATATTAAGGCTATTTTTAAGCATATAAGTATATTGGACTAATAAAGGCTACATGAGACCGATATACTTATGATGAAAAATAATTATAGTATTTTGGGTTTGTTATTTCATGTGCCTAAATGCACTCGATTTTTAATTATTTTCGGGTAAATGTTTTCAAAGTGTTGATCGCATTTGAATAAAAATTTAAATATGATAACATAGTAATTGAGAAAGATAATAATTAAATACTTTATAAACTATATTTGTTGCAATGTACAATTCACAATGCACAATTACGGCTAAAATTCTTGCAATATTTTTAGAATTATGATGAAGAATTATTTTTGCAATATATATGGTTTTACCAAAAATAGATAAATGGGGTGATATAATGAAATATGCATTAGATGTGCATACTCATACTATAGCAAGCGGGCATGCTTACTCAACCTTAATGGAAAATGCAAAGGCAGCTTCGGAGAAAGGAATAAAGGTACTTGGTACTACAGAGCACGGAATTACTATGCCACATTCTCCGCATATATGGTATTTCAATAATTATAAGGTGTTACCAAGAGAACTTTTTGGAGTTACAATGCTTTATGGAACTGAGGCCAACATAATTGATTATGATGGAAGCTTAGATATGGATGATTTAACCTTGGAGAAATTGGATATTGTAATTGGAAGTATACATGATGAAGTTTACAAAGTTGGAAATATTGCAGAAAATACAAGAGCTTTTATAAACGTAATAAAGAGTGGAAAAGTTGATATAATAGGTCATCTTGGGAATCCACAAGTTCCAGTTGACTTTGAAGAAGTAATAGAGTGTGCTAAAGAGAATGATGTTTTAATAGAAATTAATAATAGCTCATTTACAACATCTAGAATTGGAAGTTTAGGCAATTGTACAAAAATAGCATCGTTATGTAAGAAGCATAATACTAGGTTAATAATAAATAGTGATGCACATTTTTGCACTCGTATCGGAGAATTTACAGAGGCTATTAATATGCTAGAATCAATAGAATTCCCAGAAGAACTTATAATAAATAATGATCCAAAAGAATTGTTATTGAAATTGAAGAAAAAAGGTAGAATAAAAGATTTAGAAGTAGAATAATTGCAATAGAAATTAAACAATAGAATGTATGATAAGCTAAATTCATAGCAGTCGTACATTTTATTGTTTTATTACAATTATTATGAAATTATAATGCAGTGGAATTTTTGGACATTTTGCCATTGTGTATATAAATTATTGAAGAGACTTATTTTATTAATATTTAATTGAAAACTTTTTTTCACCATCTAATACTGGAAGTATATTTAAATCTATATCGGAAACTCTGGCAAATCCATTACCCTTTTTTATTTCGGACACGAAAGATAAGACATTATTTTCTAGTCCCTGAACTTCGATTTCTACATTTCCATTCATAAGATTCCTACACCAACCAGTTAAACTTAGTTTACAAGCTGTAAGTTGAAGAAAATATCGAAAACCAACACCTTGTACTCTTCCCTGTACTATTGCTGAATATCTAATCATGTGTTTATCCTCCTAATTCCTTTATAAATCTATATTTTCAATGAAATATGTTTTTTGATTAATTATATATATTGCAATTAAATTTCTGAATTCTAATCTTAACTGGATGCTTAGGTCATTATAGGTGTAAATGTAAGTTAAATTTATTATTGCAATTGATATAACTTAACATATATTCTATTCTTTGTTTTTTTATTATATCATAAGATACCCAAAAATTAGATAATAATTATAAAGGTATTTATAATTTTCTGAATTTTTAGTATAATATATATGTACTAGGGAATAATATGAATTAATTACACTATATGGAGGTCTTTGCATGATTGAAAGAAGCGTAGTATTAGTTAAACCAGATGGAGTTGAAAGAAATATAATAGGAAATATTTTAAGTTGTTATGAAGATAATGGTTTAAAAATAGTAGCCTTAAAGCTTATGAAAGCTACAAGAGAAATTGCTGAAAAACATTATAGCCAACATAAAGGAAAAGACTTTTACGAAGAACTTATAACATTTATAACAAGGAGCCCGCTATGTGCATTAATATTGCAAGGGGAAGATGCTGTAGCAAGAATAAGAAAGATTAATGGGGCAACTAGTCCAACAGATGCAGAAGAAGGTACAATAAGACATAGATATGCTAGAAGTAAGACAGAAAACTGTGTTCATGCATCAGACACTGTAGAAAGTGCGAAAGAAGAAATTGCTCTATGGTTTCCGGAAATATAAAATAAGGACTTTAAATGAATGAAGAATTGAATATTAGATTTAAAAGGCCTACTTAGAATACAATTAGTATTTAAAGTAGGTCTTTTTGTGTGTGGAGAATATAGATAAAACAACTATAATCTATACTTATGCGTATACCTCACCGAAATGAATAATATACTTTTGTTCCAGTTTCTAGGCAATTCTGATGGGTAATTCTAAGGTTATAAAGTTGCACCCAAAGTGCTAGCCTCAAAGAACGAGCGCTCACAGAGAAAGTTCGAAGAACGAAATATAAAATTTCGATTCTCACTTTTTGAACTAGCACATTTGGAACAACTTATAACCAAAGAATTACTTCTATCAAAATTGCCAATAAAACATTCCACAAAAGTATATTACTCATTTCTGGTTGGAAGATATTTCATGGTTTAAGTATAGTTTGTGATTGTGTTATCTATAGGTGAACAATTCGAGAACTCAACTTATTAAGTGAACGTATGTACAGAGATGTTAAAACTTTAATTTAACATATAAATCTAGTTTTGAAGTTGGACACTATGGAGATTCAAATTACAAAGTTCAAGTATATATTGTAAAAAGTATCCTTTATTATAACTCAAAAAATACTACAAGAATTTTAGCCGTAATTGAGAATTGCAACATATATGAGTTCTAAATTATATAGTCATTCTTTATAAAATTATTCAGTTTGTAGTGTCTAATAGTCTAAATAAGGCTCTGATGAATTAAATTTGGATTGGCTGCTGGAACAAATGGAATTGTTATTTTTTTGAATGTGACTAGTATAAAAATATGGTATAATAAAATAGAATAGCAATGTTAAGTTTGTAAGGGAGGTAATTAATGAAATTAAGGAAGGCGAGTATTATAGGGGGAATAATTTTAGTTTGTCTTATTATAATAATAGTCATAATACTGTATAATTTTATTGGTCCAGGTGCAAAAGATATTAGGGCATCTAAAGCTTTTATGACTAGGTTATATTTAATTAATGCAATAAATACTGAACAAAATTTAGAATCTATAAAATATGAAAGAAGAAAAACACTAAATAGTCAGAATGAATTAGTTCATAGAAGTATAGTAACTCAAGGTTTTGGTATAGATTTAGATAAAGATAATAATGTAATAGGTTTTGCTAAAAAAGAAATTCCAGCAAATGCAACCAAAATTAATTTACAAGATGCTAGAACTTTAGCAGAAGGGTACTTAAAGAATATATATTACGGAGATGTGGTTTTAAAGACAATCAATAGTAATGAGGACTCTAAAAAGCTGCCATATTACTCATTCATATATACAAAACAGGAGAATGGATATCCATTTTATTTCGATGAAATAAAATTAAACATTGATAAAGAAAACGGTTTTCTAGATGGGTACTCTAACTCTACAATGCAAAGGGAATGTAAAGATCCTGTAATAAATATTTCTAGTGAAGAAGCTAAAAAAATATCCGTGGAGTCTTTTGAAAAATATAACAAAGAAACTATAGTTAAAGATGAAACTGATTTAGTTTACGCGGATAATAGAATGGAAAAAGAAAAAAGCCCGATATATGAAGTTTGTTATATTGTAACTATAGATGGTAAAAATGACAAGGGTGCAAATATTAGTTGGAAGTTTTTTATTAGTGCTGAGAGCGGTAATGTTTTAAATATATTAAAAGATGGCGCTGAAAAAGAAGTAATTACAAATAAATAAAAAGATAGAGGAAATCTGTGATTTGATTATCCTCTATCTTTTTATTTTATAGAAATTTAAAATTTAGCAAATTAATAAGATGTCTACAATGCTTAATTAGTTGTTGGCGGATGCTGAGTATTACTACCAGGTCCAAAGGAATTATGAGTATTAGTCTTGTTACCGCCATTACTAGCATTATTAGAATTAGTGTTAGTATTATCATTACTATTTTCAGTTTCATTTTTCTGCGAAGGTTCAGTACTACCAACGACAGGTGGAGCTAATGTATTATTATTAGTTACAGGAGGAGTTTCAGAATCTGCTGAGGCATTACCTGAATTTGGATTATTTTCTGCAGAATTTGAATGCGTTGAAGCTCCGTTATTAAAGTTATATCGATTAGTACCAGAGTGTATTGTACAATTCGAAGTTGGCTGTGTTCCATCGATAAATAATTCTTCATAAACCCTGCTTCCTCTAAGGTCAAAATTACAGAAAAGTGTTGAAAGCTCACCAGAATCTTTACAAACACTAGCTTTTACTATTCCGCTAGGCTCTTCTATATCTTTTACTTCTAAATTTTCATGAGCTTTAGCCATTAATTTTCCCCAAACAACAGCGCACCCACTTGAACTACCATGAAGTTCTTGAGGCTTATCATATCCAATCCAAACAGAAGCTGATAAGTAAGGTGAAAGTCCTGCAAACCATAAATCTGTAGAATTAGAAGTAGTACCAGTTTTACCAGCAACAGGCATACTTCCCCACTTTGCACCAGTAGCATTGTATTCATTTACTGGTCCTTTTAACATATCATATAGAATATATGCAGATTGTGGTGAAAAAACTTTTGTTTGTTTTGGTGAAGTATTATCAAGTAAAACTTTACCTGTAGAATCAACTACTTTTGTGTATAGCATAGGCTCCGTATATATACCGTTGTTACCAAAGCTACCATATGCTGCAGCTAAGATTGATGTATTACCACCGTCTCGGTCACTCGGAGAGTTATTGAATTGTCCTAAAGCAACAGCTGCCATTGACGATTTAGAAGCAGCATTATACTTTAGACCAAGTTTTTCACCATAGGAAATACCAGTTTTCATACCTATCTTATCTTCTGTTAAAACTGCACCTGTATTCTTTGAATGAGTAAGAGCATCTCTTGAGGTCATAAGTCCTGAATATTCATTAGGAGAATTTAGAGGATTATAAGGACCATCTTTTGCGGGAGAATACTTCTTTCCGATTTCAGGAGGTATTGGTGCATCATTTATAGGTGTTGCAGCAGTTATAATTTTTTGATCTATACCAGGACCATATACTGTTAATGGTTTTGTAGACGATCCGATAGGACGCAAATCAGTATAAGCTCTATTTATTGATTGCGGGCCTTGTTTACCACGTCCCCCAACCATTGCAAGAACATGACCATTTCTGTAATCCATTATTGTTGCGGACGCTTGTAATAAAGGAACATCATCTTTATCGTAGCTTTCCTTGTTATTAATTCCTAAGTTTTTATAATTATCTAAAGTAGATTGGGTAAAATCTTGAAGCTCTTTATCCATGGTTGTATAGATTTTAAGACCACCATTAACCATTAATTTAGATACTTCTTCATCTGAATATTTATATTTTTCCTTTAAGTCTTCTTTTACCTGAGACACAGCAGGATATACAAACCATTCATAATTTAATCTATAATCCTTTTTAATTGATTTAAATACTAGACCACCATTTTTAACATCATTAGCTGCCTTATCATATTGAGCGTCATCAATATATTGAAGCTTGTGCATCTGACTTAAAACTGTAAGTGTTCTATTAATATAAGGACTTGGATCCTTTTGGTTGTTATAAGCGCTATATGAACTTGGAGCCTGAGTAATTCCAGCAAGGTATGCACATTCAATTAAAGATAAATCAGATGTACTTTTGCCAAAATATAATAAAGATGCAGCCTCTACTCCATACACATGGCCGCCTAGGGGGATTGTGTTCAAATAAGCTGTTAAAATTTGATCCTTTGTTAATGCTTTTTCTAAATTAATAGCTAAATAAGCTTCCTTTATCTTTCTTTCAAGAGAAACATCATTAGTTAAAATTGTGTTTTTAAGTAATTGTTGAGTAAGTGTAGATGCTCCATGTAGTCCTTTTTGTCCAGTAACAAATCTCTTTGCATCTAAAAAAGCTGCACCTACAATTCTCTGAATGTCTATTCCATTATGTTGGTAGAATCTTTCATCCTCGATGGATACAAAAGCATTTTTTAAGTTAGATGGTATTTTGCTTGAATCTATAACGTAACGTTCCTCGTCAGTCTGCATATTATCCATAAAGTCCCCAGCACTATCATATATGCTGGAAGGTTGGTTTAAAGTTAATACAGCATCGACATTTAGAGGAGGCGTAGTTTTTATAATAGCAAAAGCATAACCTGCACATACTACTAACATTGCAAGAAAACAAAATATAAAACCAAAACATATGCCCTTAAAAATTTTTTTTGATTTCTTTTTTTTCTTTTTAGATGGCTTTTTTTTTCGTGGGGCATTGTTTGGTTTTTTCACGTTATCATTAATTGCCATTTTATCCTCCTAAAATTACAAGGTATATAATTTAATAATATTCTATATCATTATAGCATAATTATAGTATGATTAAATAAATAACTCAATAATAAAGGTGTTGACAATGCAATATTATACAAGACGAAAAACGCATAAATACATATCATTTATAGTACTTATTATAGTTATTATTGTCATTTTAAACATAACTGTAGTGTTTTTTGATCAAAGGGTCATGCCCTCTGTAACAGAAATAGCTACAATAATGGCAAAGTCCCAAACATTAGATATAATAAATAAAAAAAGTGTAGATATTTTATCAAAGGATTTTAAGTATGATGAGATGGTAAAAATTC
>CAURJV010000036.1:0-51113 GCA_963524945.1 uncultured Clostridium sp. | reverse complement strand
TATGGGGATATTCTGCAAAGCAGACATTAAATATAATGCAAAGACTCTATGAAAATTATAAAATATTAACTTATCCAAGAACAGATTCTAGATATATTACAACAGATATCATAGCTACTATTCCGGAAAGATTGAAAGCAATATCTATTGGTGAGTATAGGGCGGCAGCAGAAGAACTACTTAGAGGTAAAATAAATGGCCATAAAGGATTTGTAGATAATTCAAAGGTAAGTGATCACCATGCTATTATTCCAACAGAAGAAAGGCCTAATTTATCAGTTTTATCATCTGAAGAAAGAAAAATTTATGATTTAGTAGTTAAAAGGTTTTTGAGTGTTATGCTTCCGCCGTTTGAGTATATTCAAACCACAGTAGAAGCAGATGTTGAAGGGGAAAGACTTGTAGCAAAAGGAAAAGTTATTAAAGCTAAAGGTTGGAAAAAGCTTTATGATAAAATAGAAGAAGATAATGATGATGAAGAAATAAAAGAGCAAGTGCTACCTACAGTATCTAGAGGGGATAATATTAAGGTCGATAGTGTTTATATAAAGAAAGGTGAAACAAAACCACCAGCTAGATTTACAGAGGCTACACTTTTATCAGCTATGGAAAATCCTCATAAATATATTAATGTTGGTAGGGAAGCTGCAAAAACTTTAGGTGAGACGGGTGGACTTGGAACAGTTGCCACTAGAGCAGATATCATTGAAAAATTATTTAATTCTTTTGTTATAGAAAAAAGAGGCAAGGAATTAATTCCTACATCAAAAGGAAAACAATTAATGGAACTTGTTCCTAAAGATTTGAAATCGCCGCTTTTAACAGCTAAATGGGAAAGTCAGTTAGATGAAATATCCAAAGGAAAAAGAGATGAGAATTCGTTCGTAAAAGAAATGAAAAACTATTCAGTTGCATTAGTTGAAGATGTTAAATGTGCAAATAGTAAGTTTGTTCATGATAATAAAACTGGAAAGAAATGTCCTAACTGTGGTAAATATTTGTTAGAAGTTAAAGGAAAGAATGGAATAATGAATGTTTGCCAGGATAGAGAATGTGGCTATAGGGAAAGTGTAGCTAGAATAACTAATGCTAGATGTCCAGAGTGCAAAAAGAAACTGGAATTAAGAGGACATGGTGAGGGAGCAATATACGTATGCTCTGGGAGTAACTGCAATTTTAGAGAAAAGGCTTCTCAATTTAAGAAAAGATTTGAAGGAAATGGGAAAATTGATAAAAGAGAAGTGAATAATTATATGAAGAAAATGAAGAAAGAAGCAGAGGAATTTAACGATAATCCTTTTGCTGCATTATTAGGTGATATAAAATTTGATAAATAATAAAAAACTTTTAGTAACTATAAGTTACTAGAAGTTTTTTATTTAATATATTTATACCCTTTATTTCGGTAGTTATGTATAAGTTAAAAATATTGTCATATTGTTAAGAAAATTAGAATTACTTGTTATATTATTTCTTCTTATGGTAACACTAATTTTGAAAGGAGGCAGTAATTATGAAAAATAATGCAAAAAGAATTATATCTTTTACTTTGATATTTATTTTTACTTTATTACTTTTACCAATTAACTTAGCCAAAGCTGTAGATAAAGATGAAAAAGTGAAATCAGATGGAACTAATATTGAAGCAAGATCAGCTTTATTAATGGAACCAATGAGCGGTAAAGTGCTTTATGAAAAGAATGCAGATGAAAAATTTGCACCAGCATCTGTAACAAAGATTATGACTATGTTGATCACAATGGAGGCTGTAGATAGTGGAAAAATTAAATTAGATGATAAAGTAACTTGTAGTGAAAATGCTAAGAAAATGGGCGGAAGTACAATGCTTTTAGACACTGGAGAAATAAGAACTGTTGAAGAACTTTTGAAAGGTGTAGCTATAGCTTCTGGAAATGATGCGGCAGTTGCACTTGCAGAATATCTTGGAGGGACAGAACAAGACTTCGTTAATATGATGAACAAAAGGGCTCAAGAAATTGGAATGGTTAATACAACCTTTAAAAATTGCAATGGATTACCAGCTGATGGACATATGTCTACGGCAAAAGATATAGCAATAATGTCAAAAGAGTTGTTAAAACATCCAAAGGTCTTGAAATACACAGGAACTTATATGGATAATATATCAGAAGGAAGAAAATCTCCAATAGAACTAGTAAACCACAATAAATTAGTTAGATTTTTTGAAGGATGTGACGGGCTAAAAACTGGATTTACAGATGAAGCTAAATACTGTATTAGCGCTACAGCAACAAGAAATGGAGTAAGAATGCTATCCGTAATAATGGGAGCACCAACTTACAAAATAAGAAATCGTGATGCGGGTGTTTTACTTAATTATGGATTCTCAAAGTATGAAGGGAAAAAACTTGTATCTAAAGATGAAGAAATAGATAAAGTATATATGGATGAGCAAACAGATAAGTTCTTTATGGCAATGGCAAAAGATGATTTAAATGTTATACTTCCTAAGGGTGATAATAAAGATTTAGAGAAGAAAATTGTTATAGATGAACTACAAAAAGAATACAAAGCAGGAGATATAGTTGGAAAATGTGAAGTTTATTTGGGTAGCGAAAAAGTAGGAGAAGTAGATATATATTGCGATAGAGATGTGAAGAAAGGCAATATAATTGACAATATAAAATATAATATTAAAAACTTATTCGAAAAAGGTGTATAACTCATAAGATAAATTTATTATAAATTTTATATTTTGCCTGTGAAACTATAAATTAAAAAATAATTCAAGCATAGCTAAGGAATAAATTCAATTAAAATTATCCAGCTATGCTTGTTTTGTATTGTATTATATATATGTTGTAATTTAGTTTCTACATTTTGCTTTTAAAAAAGTATTCAACTCGTTAAAATTTTAAATGTAAATTTATTATTACAAAATATATAAATTTAATGATTCTTGTTTTAGGTGTTATTACTTGTTATTATATATTATAGTACTTATTATTTAGATTTAAAGTTATAATTTAAGTATAATTCATAATGGAGGTAAAAAAGTTATATATGGAACTTCCAAAGATTAAAATTAATGATTTTGAAGGCCCGTTTGATCTTCTATTACATTTAATAAGGAAGAATCAAATGAGTATATATAATGTAAAAATATATGAAATAACTAACCAGTATCTAAATTACATTAATGAAATGAAAAAAATGGATTTAGAAATAACTTCTGAGTTTATTGTAGTAGCAGCAACGCTAATAGAAATTAAATCTAAGAATCTGTTACCAAAATTTAAAAAAGAAGATGACGATGAAGAAGATGACGAGAAAAAGCTTCTAGAAAAACTTATTCTTTATAAGAAAATAAAAGGTGTTTCAATATTTTTAAAAGACAGATATATTAGTGCTGGCGAGATATATGGAAAAAAACCAGAGGTAATAGAGGAAAAAAAGGATGCTACGGATAAAAAAGATTTATTAAAAAATATAAGCCTTATAGAACTCTTTAATATCTATAATAATTTATTGGAAATATATAATAATAAGCAAAATAGAAATAACATAATTCAGAAAAAGATATATGTGGATAAATATAAAATAGAAGACAAGTTAGAATACATTATGGACAAGCTAAAAACAGAGCATGTAAGCAGTTTTTATAAGATTATCGAAAATTGTGAATGCAAACTAGAATGTGTTGTGACATTTTTGGCATTACTAGAGATGATTAAACAGAGGATGATCAAAGTATATCAAAGCGAAAATTTTAGTAATATATTGATCGAAAGGAGAACAGATGATGAGTAATGATAAGGGAATTCAAATTCCGTTTATAGATGACAAGAAAAAAAATTCTTTAAAATCAGCAATAGAATCTTTGTTATTTGCTAGTGGAGAACCATTGAGTTTACAGGATTTGGTTAGCCATCTTGAAGAAAAAAATAAACTGATTGAAATTATTATGCACGAAATGATGGAAGAATACGAAAATAATAATAGAGGAATAAAAATAATATGTATTAAAGGAAGTTATCAGTTAGTCACCAAATCTGAAAACTCTGATTATATACAGAAGCTTTTAAAGAAAAATAAAAGGCAATCTTTATCTCAAGCATCTATAGAGAGTTTAGCCATAATTGCGTATAAGCAGCCTATAACAAGAATTGATATTGACGAAATTAGAGGAGTTAAATCAGATAGTGCTCTCCAAAGGCTTTTAGAAAAAGATCTTATAAAAGAGGTTGGAAGACTAGAAGTGCCTGGTAGACCAATCTTATATGGAACAACGGATGAATTTTTAAGGCAATTTGAATTGAAAGATTTAAAGGAACTTCCTTCGCTAGATTTATTTGGTCAAGAAGATTCTCCAGAAGATCAGAGACAAGAATAAAATATTAAGCTCTATTATGTAAATTTATAAAGATATTAATGTTTTGGAAAATGATAAAATCTAATTTTTATTTTTGAATATCTTTTGGATATCTATTATATGTAAGATTTATTTTATTAGATTTAAGAGAGAAATAGTTTGTTATTAAACAAGTATTTCTCTCTTAAATTAAAAATTAGGAGCAATTTAAATATTATCGCTATCACTGCAATAACATTCTTCGGAATTATTATCAACAGTAGTAGTATTGACAGTAGCAGATTTTTTATTCTTTCCACATATATCTTTTACTAAACTTTTTACAATATCTAAGATTTGAGGAACAGTATCTACAATTCTATCATATGTAGTATCTTGATCTACAGGCAACATTCTAACACCATCTTGTTTAACAACTAGGAATGCTACAGGTTTAACAGAAACCCCTGCTCCAGAGCCGCCTCCAAAAGGAAATGTTGTACTTGTAATATTTTGCTTTAAATTTAGACACTCACTTCCACCAGAAGCAAATCCAAAGCTTAATCTTGAAACTGGAATGATATAAGTTCCATCTTTTGTTTCTATAGCTTTCCCTATTACTGTGTTTACATCAATCATATCCTTGAGATTTTCCATAGTACTTTTCATTAAATTTTCTACATGTTGTTCACTTGACATAATAAATCCCCTTTACTAAGGGGTCACCTCCCTTGTTTCTCGTTGTTTTTTAATAAATTAATTATTATATATATAATGTTTGCAAGTGATAAGAAAATTATACTTGAAGTTTCAATTTTTAGTAAAAATTTATCATCGAATATAGGAGTTATTTTAAAATTAAATTTCTTTATATTAAAAGCGTAATTAAGGAGTACATAAGTTAATGACGTTGTATTATATATAATTCCATAGAAAATTGCAGTTCTCGCTGCATCGTCTAGTGAATATTCCAAAGATAAATTTATTTTTATCAGTGGCTTATATTTTAAATTATGTAAAGTAAAAATCACGTTCTTGAAACTTATTTTCTTAGTAACTTTTGAAAAAAATCTATGCTCATTTTTAACTAAAGGCGGATTTTTGAATTTTTTTGCATATGCCGCACTTTTCTTATTTTTAGAGATAAGATTAAATCCATATAATTTTATATAATAATTGATTGTAGAATAGTAAATACTAAATTTAATAGGGATAGGAATAAAAAATATTAGTAAAGCCACTAAAAAGATATAAAATAATTTCATAAAATTCCTCCAAACTATGTCTACTCCATAATTATTGACTAATAACAAAAAAATAAACCTAGAAAATCATCAAAATTAGGTTTAAAAAATAATTTTAAAGGTAAACTAGAACCAAATAGTAAGTTTAGAGGGTGATTAATTATGCGGAAAAGTATTAATAAATGCACTTCATTGATAGCACTAATTCTTATATTTACTCAAATATTATGCATAAATGCAAATGCTAAAAGTAAAGCTAATAGTAATTTAAGAGTAAATGCTAGATCTGCAATTGCATTGGATAAGGAAAGTCATGCAGTTTTATTTGAACAAAATGCTTATGAAATAGTTCCAATGGCAAGTACAACAAAGATACTTACTTCTTTAATAGCTATTGAACAAGGTAATTTAGATAAAAAAGTAGTTATTAGTAAAAAAGCAGCTAGTATAAGAGGATCTACAGTTGGATATAAGGAAAATGAAGAAATTACTTTAAGAGAATTAGTTTTTGGGTTGATGTTTAAGTCAGGAAATGATGCAGCAATAGCTATTGCTGAAGAATTAGGGGGATCAATAGAAGGGTTTGCAGAAATAATGAATCATTATGCTAGAGGAATAGGAATATTAGATTCACATTTTGAATCTCCTCATGGATTAGATAGTAGTAAACATTATTCTTCAGCATATGATCTAGCAATACTTACGGCTAAAGGTATGGATTATGATCTGTTGAGGGAAGTAGTGGGAAGTAAACAAATTTCAAAGGAAAAATATAATTTTACGAGAGATTATAATAACATAAATAAAATATTGTGGAGGATTCCAGGAGCTAATGGTGTGAAAACAGGGTATACAGGCCAAGCTGGTAAGTGTTTAGTTTCATCAATTAATAATAATGGAAAAGATATAATTATTGTAGTACTAAATTGTCCAGATAGATGGAATGTGACAGAAAAAATATACAATCATGTATTGGAAAAAGTAGCATTTGGGAATCATACAGTTAAAGAATTGGTGTAATAAGCCATAGTAGATAGTTTTTTATTACTATCTACTTTTTTTATGTATTAAATAAAATATTTTAGGAGATCAAGAATAAGGTATTTGATGTTAGGAGAATTTAGATTGAAATATTGAAAAATAAATAATTTTAAACAATTATATTTGTGTCAAATTAGATATTTTTAAATAATTTATATTAGAAGCAATTTTATCTAAAGGAGAGAAAATGGTAAAAGAAGCTATTGATTGTATAGATGCTGGAACGGAGTATTGTCCATGTAAACTTGCAGAATATGGGCAGTGTTTGACCTGCTCCCAATGCCAAGGAGAAGTTTTTTGCGATTGTTTAAATTGGAAGGGGGTTTGTATATATCAAGAACTCCATAATAATGGAAATAAGGCAAAAGAAGGGCGTAAAACTTTTGAATGTAGTGTGACAGAGGTTATAAATTACAATGATAAATTGGTGATAATTAAATTTAAAGCTCCTCATAAATTGGTTATAGATTTAGTGAAACCTGGAAGCTATATATTTATAAGAACGGATGGAAATACTTATTTTGATGTTCCCATATCTATAATGAATTCAGATATAGAAAATGATATTATCATGGTTGCTGTTGAAATTAGAGGGCTTAAAACTGCTAAATTACTGGATATAAAAACAGGAGGGAACATAGTGATACGTGGACCTTACTGGAATGGTGTTTTTGGCATTAAAAATATATTGGCTCAAAAGGAGAATAAGACATTAGTAATTGCAAGAGGTATTGGGTTAGCTCCTATGATTCCTGTGATAAGAAAGCTAATCGCACAAAATAATGACATACAAATAGTAATAGATAAAACTCCTTTTGAAGAAAATTTTTCTAAAGAGCTTTTGGATGAATATAAAATTGGAGTGTCTGAGTGCTCGCTATTAGATAATGGCAAACTTTCAGATCATGCAAAAGTGTTGATTAAAGATTCACTTAGAAATGGAACTAATTATATTCATGTAGCAGGAGCGGATATTTTGACTTATGGTGTTATTAATTATCTAAGCGACATTAATAGAAATGATGTCTCACTTTCATGTTGTAACAATTTTAAGATGTGCTGCGGTGAAGGAATTTGCGGAGCATGTACATCAAGATTTTCAGGTCACAGAGTAAAAAGATTCTGCAAAGAACAGGCTGACCCGAGAAGTATTTTTGAAGGGAGAAGATTTATATGAAAGTTATTATTGTTGGCGGAGGTTGGTCAGGTTGTGCAGCAGCGATTTCAAGTAAGAAGGCTGGAGCTGATGTTACTATCATTGAAAAGACAGACTTGTTGCTTGGCCTCGGTAATGTAGGTGGAATAATGCGTAATAATGGCAGATATACTGCTGCAGAAGAATTAATAGCTCTTGGCGGAGGAGATCTTGTTAAAATTACAGATGAGATTTCAACTCATAAGAATATAGACTTTCCTGGACATAAACATGCTACACTTTATAATGTTAATTTAATAGAAGGAGAAGTTAGTAAATATTTAAAGTCATTAGAGATAAACTTAATGATGGAGAGCAGAGTTAATGATATTAATTTTGATGGACAAAAAATAAAAGGAGTTTATCTTAGCGATGAAACTTATATAGAAGGTGATGTATTTATAGAGACAACAGGAACTACAGGACCTATGGGAAATTGTTTGCGTTATGGAAATGGCTGTTCAATGTGTGTTTTAAGATGCCCTGCTTTTGGACCTAGGATTAGTATTAGTGAAAGATGCGGAGTTTCCGATATTCAAGGAGAAAGAGGAGATGATATCTTAGGAGCGTTTTCGGGTTCTTGCAAATTGGCTAAAGAAAGCTTGTCAGATGAAATAAGAAATGAGTTAGATTCTAAAGGTGTTGTAGTTTTAAAAGTTCCTAAGGAAGATATAAATTATGATAAATTAAGTACAAAAGTATGTCAACAATATGCGTTGAAAGAGTTTGCTGAGAATATTATACTTTTGGATACTGGACATGCAAAGCTAATGACAACTTACTATCCATTACACAAATTAAGAAAAATAAAAGGACTAGAAAATGCAAAATATGTTGACCCATACGCTGGAAGTAAAGGAAACTCCATTAGGTATTTATCAGTTGCACCAAGAACTAATGATTTAAAGGTAATTGGAGTAGATAATTTGTTTTGCGCGGGTGAGAAAAGTGGTTTATTTGTTGGTCATACAGAAGCAATGTGTACTGGAGCTTTAGCTGGACACAATGCGGTAAGATTAGCTATGGGAATGCCACTTTTGATACTTCCTTCATCTATAGCAATTGGAGATATAATAACTTATGCTAATGAAAAGGCTAGTACTAGAGAGGGAAGGAAAGATAGATATACTTTTGCAGGTTCAGTTTATTTTGATAGAATGAAAGAACTAGGTTTATATACAATAGATGTTGATGAAATTGAAAAAAGAATTCAAAAAGTAAATTTAGATAATGTTTTTAGTCAAAGATTATTATAATTAAGAAGAGGTTGCAAAGATTTAAAAGACATGGTATTTGAAATCATGTCTTTTATTTTTAACACCAATCATATGATTGTACATAACATATAGTATATAAAAACTGAGGAGGAATAAGATATGAGCAACAATAATAATTGCGATATTGCTTACGGTCGTCATTATAGAGGAAATCAACTTGGTGATAATTATTATAGGTATAGGGATCATAATCACGAATTTGTATCAAGTACAAATTACGAAGAGGATGAGAAGTGTGAAGAACACAATCATCGTATTGCTGGAACTACTGGCCCAGCAATTAGGGTTGGATTGTCTCATGTTCATAGAATTGAAGATGTTACAGACACATTTAACGATCATAATCATAGAGTTTGTGTTACAACTGGTCCAGCAATTTATATTTCGCGAAATAAGCACATTCATATAGTTCAAGGGCAAACATCATTTAATGATGGGCATGATCATGATTATTTTTTTACTACTCTAATTGATGATCCATCTAATGTACCAGATAGAAATTAATGATAAACTAAGAAATTTTTATTTGCAGATATTATTGCCTAAACAATATGAATCTTCATAGCTATTAACCGCACTCTAGTATAAATAGGGTGTGGTTAATTAGTTTTTTTATTCTTTAGAAAATTATGATTCAGTAAAATCTGTGTATAACTTTTTGAACAGATTAATTAACTTAGTTTAATATTTTAAAATTATAACGAAGTAGATAAAAGTTTTAATAAATTATCAATAATATTAGATTAAATATTAAACTAGTTTAATAATACTAGTCTTAATTGTCGAAAGAATGGCTGTATTATAGGCGAGAATATATTTTATATGACATAAATATATTTAAAAAATTTAAATATAGCATAAAAGTATATCAAAATTGCAAATAATAAATAAAAATACTATTCATTCTATTTGAATATGTCAAGTATTTAAAATTAAGGAGTAATAAAAATGGCAAAAAATAATAAACAAAAGAAATTAACATTAATTACACTGATTCTGATGATCTTTACATCAGTTTTTGGATTTGCTAATATGCCAAGATCTTTTTATCTTATGGGTTATGGTGCAATTCCTTGGTTTATATTAGGAGGGGTAACATATTTTATACCATTTGCATTTATGATGGCGGAATATGGATCTGCATTTAAAGAGGAAAAGGGTGGTATATATTCCTGGATGGAAAAATCAGTGGGTCCTAAATTTGCCTTTATAGGAGTTTTTATGTGGTATTCTTCTTACGTAGTATGGATGATAAATATATGTTCTACTATTTGGATTCCATTATCAAATACAATATTCGGAGTAGATACTACATCAAATTGGGGCACACTTGGATTGAATTCAACTCAAGTTCTAGGTGTGCTTGGTGTTATATGGGTATCTGCAACATATCTTATATCAAAAAGAGGGATAAGCAAAATAACTAGAATTACATCAGTTGGAGGAATAGCGGTAGCACTTCTAAACATAGTTTTGATAATAGGTGCAATTATAATCTTTATATTAAATAAAGGACAATTTAGAGAGCCAATTACATCTACAATGTCTTTTATTAATTCACCAAACCCAGCTTATCAAAATATTAGTTCAGTTTTATCATTCCTAGTTTTTGCTTTATTTGCGTATGGCGGTATCGAAGCTGTAAGTGGCCTTGTTGACCAAACTGAAAATCCAGAAAAGACATTTCCTAAGGGGATTTTAATAGCAGCAGCTATAATTTCTGTTGGTTACTCTCTTGGAATTTTCTTAATTGGAATATTTACAAATTGGTTGGCTACTCTTTCAGGTGAAAATATCAATATGGCAAATGTTGCATATGTTGTTATGAATAATTTAGGATATACTTTGGGCAGCTCAATGGGATTAAGTAATTCAGTATCTATACAAGTTGGAAATTGGGTGGCTAGGTTCGTTGGATTGTCAATGTTTTTGGCATTGACAGGGGCATTTTTTACACTATCATATTCTCCGCTTAAGCAGTTAATAGAAGGAACGCCAGCAAAACTTTGGCCAGGAAAGATGGCTACCATTGATGAAAATGAAATGCCGATAAATGCAATGTTTATTCAAACTATTATAGTAGCAGTTATGGTATTATTTGTTTCCATGGGAGGAAGTAGTGCAAAATTATTTTTTACAATGTTAGTATTAATGACTAATGTTGCAATGACTATACCATATCTATTTCTATCAAGTGCGTATATATCATTTAGAAAAAAAGATAATATAGAGAAGCCTTTTATAATATTAAAAAATAAATCATTTGCTATATTTATAGGATTTATAGTTACAGCGGTAGTTGGATTCGCGAATTTCTTTACAATTATTGAACCAGCGATTCATGGTGATTATAAATCAACATTTGCTATGATTGCTGGACCTGTAGTCTTTGCTGTAGCAGCATTCTTAATTTATACTAATGGAGAGAAGAAAAAAGATATTTAGAAAACTGTTTATACATAATAAAAATAACTAGAGGTTGCAGTCTCTAGTTGTTTTTTTGTTCTTTAGAAATTTATATTGAAGTCAAAGGCGAGAATAAAACTCAATGTATATTATAAATTTATATCTAGGATTCTAATTAGCTAAATTTCAAATTAGGAATAGAATTCAGAGATCTGACTTTAATATATATTACATAGAATTTCAAATATAAACTTATGTATATTAAGGAAAAATTAAGAAATATTAAACAATTATTAATTGAAAAAGTAACAAATGAGTTTTATAATTCAAGTGTACTATATGAGTTAGTACACTTAATACAATTGGGAGGGAAGTTTATGAAAAAATCAACTATAATTATTATTTTTGGAATTATCATTGTAGTTACTGCTTTTCTTGGGATGGATAATAATAAAATGTATCAAAAACAGAAGCATTTCGAAACTATGAATGAAGTTCTAGATCAACTAAATGATAAACCGTTAAAAGCAATTGATGATATCGGAAAGTTAACTGAAACAAATGAATTTAAGGAATGTTTTTCAGAACGAAAAAGGTTAACTAATTTTGAGTTTAATTTTTCAAAGGTAAACATAGAAAAAGTATGTGATCTTAATGAAAAGGATAAAAATGAGATGCTAAGTGAATATGATGGATTTCGAAATAATTTTTCTAAAAGACGTCCAATAACAAGAGAAGAACCAGTAAGCTTAATTGTTAATGCGCATAATTATAGATCTATATATGAGGAAAAAGATGATAGACAACAAAAACTAAAAGTCAACTTGGTTCTCGTAGATGAGGGCGAAGGTTTAGTAATTGATTATATTATGTATCATTCTTATGTAGAAGGTAATGACAATGCTTAGAATTGATCCAAGGAGTAGTACTCCTATTTATGAACAAATAGAACTTGGAATAAAGGAACTTATTTTAAAAGGAGCTTTAAAGATGGGAGAGAAATTACCATCAGTTAGAGAGTTGGCATCAATACTTATGATAAACCCCAATACAATAAGCAAAGCATATGGTGAACTTGAAAGAGAAGGTATAATTGAAACTTTAAGGGGAAAGGGAACTTTTATAACATCTAATTATGAAGGTAAGGGGGATCATAAAAAAATGGAGCATATTTCAAATGAATTGAAAAAAATTATACTTGAAGCAAGTTATGGTGGTGTTAGTAAGGAAGAGTTTATGAGATTGGCACTTCAAATATTCTCTGAGTTAGGGGTGAATGATAATGATAGAAGTAAATAATTTATCCTTTGAAATTGATGGAAAACCAATTTTAGAAAATATAAATATTAGAATAGATAAAAATAAAATATTTGGTATTATAGGACCAAATGGTGTTGGGAAAACTACACTTTTAAGATGTTTAACAGGAATTTATAAAGGAACATCAGGAAATGTATTTTATGATGGACAAGAGGTTTATGACAATATAGGTGTTAAAAATAAGATTGGTTATGTAGCAGATGAGAATATCATGCAAACAAATTTTAAAGTCAGCGAAATATTGAAGTATTACAAATATTCATATAAAAACTTTGATGAAAAGAAATTTAATGAATTAAATAAAATTTTTAAAGTTCAAACGAATAAATATATATTCCAATTATCAAAAGGAATGAAGATGAGGCTTTCTATAATGCTTGCTTTTTCTATTCATGCTAAATATTTAATATTAGATGAGCCAACATCAGGATTGGATGCAATATTAAAAAACAAACTACTAAAGATATTTGCAGATGAAGTTTTTGAAAATGATACAACTATAATAATAAGTTCTCATCATTTAAATGAACTTGAAAGAATTTGTGATGATGTAGCTATTTTAGACAAAGGCGTAGTTACATATGAAAATTCCGTGGAAAATATGAAAAATAAGATAAAAAAGATACAAGTGGCTTTTGATGAACCTGTTTATGAAGAAGATTTAAAACTTAAAGGAATATTTAAAATTAGTAGAGTTGGCAGAGTATTTACTATAATAACTGATGAATATGATGAGGAGTTTATAAAAAGCTTAGAAAAGTTTAAACCTTTATTTATTGAAGAAATAGATCTAAGCCTAGAAGATATCTTTATCTATAAAGTTGATAAGGAGGATAACGATGAAAAAATATTTAAATAAAGGATTGTTATATGCATGGTTCAATTCTGCTAAAGCTGCTATAGCTATAGGATTATTAGTATGGGGAGTTGTAGCATATGAAATTATAAAGAGCAATTTAAATAATGTTAGAAATCAACTTGCAAACAATTTTGATAACTACTATTATACAAATTCTTGGAACGAATATTTCATGCTAGCAATTATATTTGTAGCTATATATTTTATAGCGAAGGGAATTAATAAGAGAAATACCGAAATGTTCTTATGTAGTGGACCATATACTAAAAAGCAGATTAGATATAATGAATTCATATGCCTTTTAATTACATTAATGCTTTTTGTAATAACTTATATTTATATAGTAATAGTATCATATTTCGGTAATGCTGAATTTATATCTATAGTTGAAGGATATTGGAGTATAGTTATTGTAGAAACTTCAAAGATAATTTTACTTGGGATTATCGGTATAATGTTCATGTTAATAATAGATTTGATGTTTTCTAATTCATTAATAGGATTTATTAGCATGATTTCGATAATACCTGTATCTATTTCGATAATAATAGCTAAATTTATTTCTATATTTGAATATTTTGGAGTTAATAAGGATTATAGTTTGTTAGATAAAATAAGAGGTGTAGATTATAAAAATAAATTAGGAAGAGGCTTTTTTGAGATTGTATTTGATAGAATTAGCGTTAAAGATATAATAATCAGAAATTTATGGAGTGAGACGGTAATTATTTTATTTGTTATTATAATTATGATTATTGTTTACGGTGTAGTTCAAAATAAGTATAAACTAGAGAACTCTAATAAGATATTTTCATCACAAAATAACGAAAAGATTTTAGTAATATTAGTATCAACAGCAGCTGGATCATTTGCATCATTGTTTTTAACTGAAAGTTTTATTCATAGTTTGCAGCGAAAGAATGGAAATTCTATGGTATTAATAGGATCAGACCTAGTGAAGGGGCTTAGTTTGGATATAATATGCATGCTTTTAATTGGATTTATAGCCTATAAAGTAATAAAAAAGTTATTAAAAAATATAGTTTAGGTAAATAGAAAAAATTTTTATTAAAGAATATATTAATAGTTTTTAATTTAGTGAGAGCCATAGACAGTAAGAATACTTGTAAATGGTTCTCATATTTTATTTAAATCATAAAGAACAAAAAATATAGGTATCGAATAGAATATATTAACAAAAGAATAGGAGATGATCAACATGTCTAAACATTCTAATGATTGTTGCTGCTGTAAATGTAATTCTTGTTGCTCTTGCAAACCTAGTTGTTGCAATTCTTGCGGATGCGGCGGCGGCTGCGGAGGATACGGTGGTTACGGTGGATATGGCGGCGGACTTGGAGGCTTTGGCGGCGGATGTGGCTTCGGTGGCGGATGCGGCGGAAGCTGGCTTTGGATCTTATTAATTTTATTCCTTGGTGGCGGAGCAGGTTGCGGAGGATTTCTCTGGTAATTTGATTAATCATAAGGAGTACAATTTAAAAGTAGCCTTATAATTAGATAATAGAAACGCTGGTGACAGCGTTTCTATTATTTTATTCTTTAGGAATTTATATTCCAATAAAATATGGTGATAACTTAAAAAGGGTTGATTAACAAATTTTTGCATTTTTAAAAGAATAAAAAAGAAATCTTATTCGCCTGCCAAATTTTTCTCACATGCGTTCGAAAAGGCAGATGCGTGAAAAAATCTCCGGCTCCACAGTCGCCTGCGATTTTGTTCTTATTCGAATAAAAGTAATTAGAAAGTTGTATTATATAAGTGAAACAGATATAATCTAAAATGTAAAAGGATAAATGTATTTATATGCTAAACGGAGTGATTTAAATTATGGAAGAAAGATTGCAGAAATATCTCGCAAATTGTGGAGTAGCTTCAAGAAGAAAATGCGAGGAATTAATAATTTCAGGCAAAGTTAAAGTAAATGGAGTTATAGTTAATGAAGTAGGAATAAAAATAGATCAATTAAAAGATGTAATAGAATATAATGGAAAGGAAATAAAAAAGAAAGAAGATAAAGTTTATATAATGCTCAATAAGCCTGAGGGATATATTAGTTCGGTCAAAGACGAAAAAGGCAGAGCTACTATTTTGGATATAGTTAAGGTGAACGAGAGAATATATCCAATTGGAAGATTAGACTATGATAGCTCGGGATTATTGTTATTAACAAATGACGGAGAAATTTATAATAAAATAATCCATCCAAGGGTAGAAATAATAAAAAGATATGTTGCGGTAGTTAAAGGTGAAGTAACTGAGAAAGATAAAATGAAATTTGAAATAGGTATAGATATTGGAGGTTATATTACTGCTCCAGCTGAGCTTAGAATTATTAGTTATGATAAAGGTATTTCTACTATTGAGATTGGTATTCATGAAGGAAAGAACAGGCAAATAAGAAAAATGTGTGCTGCAATACATCATGATGTATTATCTTTGAAAAGAATATCTATAGGAGAGCTGAAACTAGGGTATTTAAAAAGAGGAGAATATAGAAAGTTAAATAAAGAAGAATTAGATTATATTAATGGTTTATAGAAAATCATTAAATCATAAAGAGTAGATTAAAGTGTTTTACTATATATAGCATTAGTAAATGGAAATAAAAAATATTCATTTTAAAAATATGATACGTAATGAAAGTAGCTTAATAAAATATTGCAGAATTTTAATATGTTCCGTGAAAAACAAGTTATTTGTTGAATATTTAGAAATAAGATGATAGAATTAAGATAATATTATTTAATGTTGTAACAGGAAGGCAAAAGATGGATGAAGTAAATAACGAAAATAGTAGAGATTTAATGAGATTAATTCAAGGAAAATTTATAAGGCTAAGTAAAGGTCAGAAATTAATAGCTGAGTACATATTAAAAAATTATGATAAAGCAGCATTTATGACGGCAGCCAAACTAGGAATATCTGTGGGAGTTTCTGAATCAACAGTGGTAAGATTTGCGATTGAGCTTGGATTTTCAGGATATCCTAAATTACAAAAAGCATTACAAGAACTTATAAAAAATAAATTAACAACTGTACAGAGATTAGAACTTAGAAATGATTATTTTTCTGATGGAGATGCTTTAAAAGGCGTGTTAAAAGCTGATATGGAAAATATACGTGCCACTCTTGAAAAAATTAATCAAAATACGTTTGAAGACGTAGTAAAGGGGATTTTTGAGGCAAATAGAATATACATAATTGGTCTTAGAAGTTCTACTGCTCTTGCTGAGTTTTTAGGGTTTTATCTAAATATAATACTGCAAAATGTTAAAATTGTAAGCTATGGAATTTCAGATGTCTTTGAACAAATGATAAACGTGGGAGATGGAGATTTAGTTATAGGAATTGGATTTCCTCGATATGCTGCTAAAACTATTGATGCATTAGAATTTTCACAAGATAGAGGAGCTAAAGTGGTTGCGCTCACGGATAGTTTACTATCGCCTCTTGCGTCTAAAGCTGATCACACATTAATTGCACAAAGTAATATGGCATCATTTGTAGATTCTTTAGTTGCACCTATGTCAGTAATAAATGCACTGATTATTGCAGTTGGAATGAGAGAAAAGGAAAATATATCTGATATTTTTGGTAACTTAGAGCAAATATGGCAGACGTATAATGTTTATTCTTATAATAATAGAAATGTTGCAGATGATTAAAATCTAGTAAATAGAGCTGTTCTCAGAGTTATAATGAGGGCAGCTCATTTTATTAAATAAAGATAAATTTATTTTAGTAGCAATGATAAGGTTAGAGGTGAAATATTGAATAAAAAGATAAAGATACCTAAAAATGTTACATTAATTATTGATAGATTATTAGAAAACGGCTATGAGGCTTATATGGTTGGAGGATGTGTTAGAGATTGTATTCTAGGAAAAGAACCTAAAGACTGGGATATAACAACTAATGCTAAGCCACTAGAAGTAGTGGAGTTATTTGATAAAGTTATATTAACTGGATTAAAGCATGGAACAGTTACAGTAATGCTAAATAAAGAGAGTTATGAAATTACAACTTATAGATCAGATGGTGAATATGAAGATAATAGACATCCTAAAGAGGTTAAGTTTGTGAGTTCTTTAAAGGAAGATTTGGCGAGAAGAGATTTTACAATTAATTCAATGGCATATAATGATATAAGTGGATTAGTAGATTATTTTAATGGGGTAGAGGATTTAGGTAAAAAGATAATAAGAACTGTAGGTGACCCTAGAAAAAGATTTGATGAGGATGCATTAAGAATGCTTAGGGCAATTAGGTTTTCTGCCCAACTAGATTTTACTATTGATAGGTTAACACTAAATTCAATAAAAGAACTTAAAGATAATATAAGAAATATATCAAAAGAGAGAATCAGAGAAGAATTTAATAAGATATTGCTTAATAATCCAAGAAAAATAGAAACATTGAGGGAATGTGGAATTTTAGAATACATAGTTCCAGGAATAAGCAAAATCTATAATTATAATCAAAATAGTTCTTGTCATTTACATGAGTTATATAATCATACTATTATAGCGACTGAAACTGTAGAATCCCAAATAGATTTGAGATTGAGTATGCTATTCCATGATTTTGGAAAAGCTTGCACAATAAGAACTGATGAAAATGCCAATTTGCATTGCAGTTCTTATTCAAAAGAATCCTCAATGATAGCCAATGAAATATTAAAATATTTGAAATATGATAATAATACAATTAATAAAGTTACACTTCTTATACAGTATCATGACTATAGGATGGATAATAAAGTATCTATAAAAAAACTATTGAGAGAAATAGGCATAGATCTTTTTAAAGATCTAATTAAAATTCAGCGAGCGGATATACTTGCTCAGGAGTCCAAAAACTCTAAAAAACATTTAATAAATTTAGATGAGGCCGAAAATATTCTTAATGAAATAATTGATAAAGATGAATGTTTTACTTTAAAAAATCTGAAAATCAATGGTGGAGATTTATTGTCTTTAGGATTTAATAAAGGAAAAGAAATTGGTGAAATCTTAAATTATTTGTTGGATATTGTAATTGAAGATCCTAAATCAAATGAGAAACAGGAACTAATTAAATTAGTTATGAAACGATGGAGATAAAATTTATTAATATAGAATATGTCAATAATCAAAAGATATAAATTCAAATTAAGCGCTGCTCATTTTGAATTTATATCTTTTATTTTAAGTTTTTTTAATTTGTATATATAAATATTTAAGTTTTTATTTAATTAAATCTATATAATAAATTTAATTAATGAGAGAATAATTGTGTGATTGTATTTTGTAGAAAAATTGGATATAATTATAGTGAAAATTGAGAAAATTTTTACATTTAAGAAAAAATTAAGGGTGGGGATAAGATTATGAGAGAGTTAATGTTTTCAAACGTACAAGAAGCGTCAAATTTTATAAATAATAATTCTAATATGGGATTTGTTATATTTTCAAATGTAGAAAATGTTACAGAATTATCAACATTAGTATCTTCAAATGTTATACTTTGTTCTACGTCTGGAGAGTATGGAAGAAATGGTTATGAAGATGGAGTTGTTTCTGGATTTCAATATGATATTTGTGATGGTGAAGTTGTAGAGATACTTTATCCACCAATAAAAAGTGTGAATAATTTAAAAGGGGCTTATGAAAAAATTAAAACTAACAAGAATGCTTTTTCACTTTTATTATGCGATGGTCTAACTGGAATGGAAGAAAGTATTATAGGTACCCTCTATTTTGTAGATGATAATTTTAAAGTCATAGGTGGAAGTGCTGGAGATAATCTTAAGTTTAAAGAAACATTCATATTTATAGGTAAAAAGCGTGTTCATAGTGTAATGATTTTCTTTAATACAAAAAGAAGGACTACTATAATAAAAGAAAATATATACATACCAATGGGACAAAGACTATTAGTAACTGAAGCCGACCCTATAAGTAGGACGGTAAAGACATTCAATAAAGTTCCAGCTAGCACTGAATATGCAAGAGTTTTAAATGTAAAAGAAAGTGATCTTCCTAATTATTTTATGAATAATCCTTTAGGAAAAATGTATGAAGATGAAATTTTTATATCTTCTCCTATGAAAGTAAACCCGGACAAATCAATTACATTTTATTGCCAGGTTATGTCAAATACCTTTGTTGAGGTTCTAAAACCAGTTGATCCAATAAGCCAAATAAGAAATACAGTTGAGAAGATTGGATTTAAACCTAGCTTTATGTTGTCAATAAACTGTATATTAAGAAGCTTGAAGTTTCAAGAAGATAATATTTGGAAAGCAATAGATAAAGAACTACTTTCATTCTGCCCTAACACTGCTGGATTTGTAAGCTATGGAGAGCAATTTTATAAAAAACATGTAAATCAAACTATGGTAATATTAGCAGTTGAATAAAGGGGGATATTAATATGTTTAAATTTAAAAGTAAAGAAATAAGCACTATACAAAATCAAAATGAAGTTAACCGTAATGAGAAAGAAGAATGCTTCCTATATGTAAATGAAGTTATGGAGTTAACATCTATAATAGAAAATAATATAAAAACAGTTATTAATGAAGAAGGAAATATGACGTACGGGCTGGATAGACTTCTTAAAGGTACTGAATATACGACTAAGCAAACAGAAAATGTTAATGAATATTTACAAGTTTTATCTAACAATAGTGATAAGACAGAAAATCTTGTACAGGATGTTTTTCTTAGTCTTGATAATTCTCAAAAAGAAATAGATAATGCAAGAAATGATTTTAATGAATTAATCAATCAGGTCGGCACAGTCTCTAAGGTTTTTGATGAATTTATCAGTTTAATTTCAGAGATACAAAATCAGTATAACAGTATTCAAGGGTTTGCTAATATTATAAATGGAATTGCTCAGCAAACAAATTTATTATCATTGAATGCAGCTATTGAGGCAGCTAGAGTTGGTGAAGCTGGAAAAGGGTTTACTGTTGTATCTAATGAAATAAAAAAACTTTCTGTTGATACTCAGAAAAATGCTAAAGATATTATGAATTCTTTAGATGATTTGACAAAATCAATGGAGCAATTATCTAGTAAATCTAACGAAGGAACTGAAGTTATAAATAAAACAACTAACATTATAGAAGGTTCTTCATCTATACTAGATAAAATAGTAGATGCTGAATCAGAAGTATATAAACATGTACAAGGAGTTCAGGACTCTCAAAAGAATAATTTACATGGAATAAAGGAGATATCAGTAAATTTAACTAATTTAGTTGAGAAATCAAGAACTGAAAATCAGCAATTACAAAACCTAGTATATAGCATACAGAAAAAGGGTGATTGTTACCTAGACATACTTAATTATATAAATCAAATTAAAATTCTTAAAAAGGAATAAATGTTGTGTAAAATATTTTTGCATAGTGAGTAAACTAACTAGTATAAAGCAATAAAAGATGAGTTTAGCAGAACTCATCTTTTATTGCTCTAAATACAGATAAATGAGTTTATAAGGGTTAAAATATTCAAAAATTAGTGATATAATTGTTGTGTTAGAAAATTGTGGTATAATTTCATTATCAGTGGTAAAGATTAGATAATGCTTAAGACTTTAATATTAAGGAGAAAACATAATGGAGAATGTTATTAATTATATGGAAATATGGGTTAAGGAGTATATGGAAATCTTGTTAGCAAAAACAGATGGATGTAAATGCGATAAATGTAAAAGAGACATCTTCACACTTTCTCTTAACAATTTAAAACCGTACTATGTGGCAACACCTTTGGGAAAGATAATGGCCAAAATAGAAAGTACTAAACAACAAGTTGAAACTGATATAATAGTACAAGTTACAACAGCGATAAATAAGGTTAGTAATAACCCTAATCATGATAGATGAACATTGCAGAAAAATATTACTACTGATATTCAGAAAATTATAAAATATCGTTTAGAAGAGCACCTTTATTTTATGGTTTAGGGTGGTTCTACCAGTTTCCGCTAGAGCCACCACCACCAGAGGAACCACCACCGAAGCCACCAAAACCTCCTCCAGATGATCCACCTCTGGGCCCACGGCCTCTAAAGATGCTACTCCAGAAAATAATTTGAAGTAGTGAAAAAGAAATCCTACCTTTATTAAATATAATATCTAGCAATAGCATGCCTAGAATTATACTTCCAAACACCTTAGTTGTGGTATTAGACTTAATAGCATTTGTATTTTTTTCAGAGATATTTAATGATTTATCTAGAGTAACACTATATTCCTTTGCTATATGATCGCAGAAAGTACTATAAGAATTAAGTAATCCTTCACCGTATTTTCCTTCTATAAAACTAGGTTTAGCAACTGATTCCATAATTCTGCTACTTAAAACGTCTGGAATAGCACCTTCAAGTCCGCGGCCGACTTCAACTCTCCACGCCCTATCGTTTAGTGCTAAAAGAATTAATAAGCCGTTATCTTTACCTTTTTCTCCGATACCCCACGATCTAAAAAGAGTATTAGCATAGTCCTCAATAGGAACATTATTAGTTGAATTCACGATAACTACAACAGCTTGAGCACCAGTTTTATCTTCTAATTCCTTTCCGATAGAGATTAAACTATTTAATTCAGTTTCGCTGATTATATGGACATAATCATTTAAATATTTGTAAGATGTCGGAGAAGGAACTTTACTTTCAGCGTTTGCTGAAAGGAGGCAAAAGGAAGAAGTAACTAAAAGAAGAAAACATAATAATGAATTTAAAGATTTATGTATTAATTTTATTATCATTTTGTAAAATCTACTGAAGGAACCTCTTTTGAACCTTCGCTAGCTTTATAAAGTGGTTTTTCTTGAAAACCAAATAATGAAGATACTATATTGACTGGAAAACTTCTTCTTTTAGTATTATAATTTGTTGCAGCAGTATTATAATCTTGTCTCGCTATTGCAATTCTATTTTCTGTTCCTTCCAATTGAACTGATAAATCCCTGAAATTTTGATTAGACTTTAGATCAGGATAATTTTCTACTATAGCCAATAATCTTGAAAGAGAACCAGAAAGCTGATTATCAGCATTAGCCTGTTCCTGTATATTCGTTGCACCAGATAGCCTGCTTCTTGCATTAGCGATATCAGTAAATATAGATTTCTCTTGTGTAGCATAGCCTTTAACTGTATTAACTAAATTAGGAATTAGATCTGATCTTCTTTGCAATTGAGTATCAATATTTGAAGATGCAGAATTAGTAGTCTGCTCTAGAGAAACCAACTGATTATAGCTACTTATAGGAATACCTACTATTATCAAAATTATTACTACAATTATTGCTATTTTTGTACCTTTTCGCATTAAAAAGCCTCCTTTCTAAGTTAATTATATTATGTGCAGAAATATAAATTTTATATAGTAAATTAACTATATAACAAAATATCAAAAGATCGCCTCAAAACTATCAAATACGCAATTTGAGACTAAATACGGAGAATTTTGTGGAATTATAATTTAGATATAATAAATATAAGTATGAATTTATTTTAACTAGTGAATTATTATAAATTTTAAGGATGTGCTGAAATAATTATGCTAATATGTTAAAATATAATAAATTTACAATTAGGAGATTAAAAATGGTCTATATTTTAGAGAATGATATATTAAAAAGTGATGCATTGGAAAATATTATTATAAATAATAATAAATCATTTATTGTTTCTATTAGATTTGATGAGCTTAAATCTGTTTCCGATATCCTCAATATAAACGAAAAATTGTTATACGAGTGCATAAATGGAAGAACATCTAAATTTGAAAGTTATGAAGGATTAGATTACATATCTTTAAAGATTCCGCAAGTTAACAATGTGTTGAAAACATCAAAAAAAGTAAGTATGTTTCTTCAGAAAAACGTACTTGTATTTGTAAGTGATGAAAATGATATTTTAGAAGAGGTTATTTGCAAGTGTAGGTCAGGTGAGATTAAAGGCTTAAATCTTAGCAAACTCTTATATGCATTTTTTGATAAACTTACATTTGAGGATACCTATCATATCGAAGAACTTGAATATGAAATTGCAGCACTTGAAGAAGGGTTAATAACTTCAAAGAGTGATAATTATTTAAAGAAGATTGTTATGTTAAGAAAAAAATTATTAAAATTAAAGCGTTATTATGAAAGGCTTTTAAATATTGCAGAATCTATAGAAGAAAATGATAATGGGCTGATTGATAAAAAAATAATAAGATACTTTAGAATGTTCACTAATCGTATTAATAGATTGTATCAGAATGTAAATAATCTTAGGGATTATGTTACACAAGTTAGAGAGGCATATCAAGCGCAAGTTGATATAAATCAAAATCAATTAATGAGATTATTCACAGTGGTTACCACTATATTTTTGCCACTTACTCTTATAGTAGGATGGTATGGGATGAATTTTAATATGCCAGAATATAGTTGGAGTTATGGATATCCCTTTGTAATTTCAATAAGTGTTAGTGTAGTTGTATTATGCGGAGTGTGGTTTAAGAAAAATAAATGGTTATAAAGATAATACCTCATAATTTCATAAATAAGAAATTATGAGGTATTATCTTTATAATGAAATTAGATTTTATAAAATAAAGAATGATGCTGCAACTATTAAATAGACAGCAAGGAGTTGAACTCCCTCCAACCAATTTGATTCTCCATCGTTAGAAACTCTATTAGCTATTAATACGGCAACTATAAGGCCAATCAGCTCAAATTCATTAAAAACAATACTCATAGGAGTAAATAACAAACTTAAAAATATTAATACTGGTGCTACAAATAATATAATTTGCAAGCTTGAGCCAATAGCTATTTCCAAAGCAACATCCATTTTATTTTTCATTGCCATAACAATAGAAGTACTATGTTCGGCAGCATTTCCTATAATAGGGATTAAAATAATACCAACGAAAAATTCACTAAGACCTAAGCTTGAAGTTATAGATTCTATTCCGCTTACTAAGAATTCACTTTCTATAGCTATTAGAACTGTAGCAATAACTAATATAGCTATTGCTTTCTTTAATGTCCATTTAGCACTACCTTCTTCTTCGTGAGAAACTGTATAAATATCTTTATGAGTAAAGAATGAAAAAATAAGACTTAAAATGTAAATAGAAAGCATTACTATTGCAACTATTATACTTAATCCTTCATATCTAGTATTCAAAAGAGTAGGGTCTACAGTATGAGTAAATAAAGCAGGTACACACAAACCAACAACAGCAAATAGTAACATACTTGAAGAAACTTCAACAACCCTTTTGTTAAAAGTTTGAGTTTTATGTTTTAATCCTCCAGCAAGCATACTAGCACCAAGCACTAATAATATATTGCCTATTACAGACCCCGCTATAGAAGATTTGACAACATCAAAAAGACCTTCTTTAAGAGCAAAAAATGATATTATTAGTTCTGTTGCATTTCCGAAGGTACCATTTAAAAAACCGCCAATCTTAGGGCCTGAGTAGAATGAAATTTCTTCAGTTGCTTCACCCATAAGCCCTGCTAGTGGTACTATAGATAATGCTGCAAGTATAAACATTATTGATGGAGATACATGCATAACAAATTCTGCTATAAAGCTTATTGGAATAAAAACAAGCATGTATTTTAGTAATTTCATGAAATATTGCCTCCTTGAATAGTTATTATAAATATAGTAACTTTTAACTAATTTTAATTTTAAACCTAAATATGATTTGAATAATATTTAGTGTTTAATAAATATATCATAATATTATAAACTATAATTTGACATTATGCTATATTTTTCTAATTAGCAAAATAGCTAAAGTTATTTGTATTTTATTTTAGGAATAGGAAACTATTTTATTATTTACATTTTATATGGTATATTAATATAAGAAATTAGTGTATATAAATGCAAAGTAATGTTGTATAGAGGAATATATACTATTGTTGTAAGTAAATTATATGATTAGAAAATTATTTAAATCAAGGAGGGACTAAAATGTCAGTAAAAATGTTGCATACATGTATTAGAGTTAAAAATTTAGAGGAATCTTTAAAGTTTTATAGAGATGCATTAAGTCTTATAGAAACTAGAAGAAAGGACTTTCCAGAACATAAATTCACTCTTGTTTATCTATCAAATGAGATGGGTGGGTATGAAATAGAACTTACCTACAATTATGGTGTTGAAAAATATGATTTAGGAAATGGATTCAGCCATACTGCGATAGGTGTTGAAAATTTAGAAGAAATGAGAGAGAAACATATAGAACTAGGATACGAAGTTACGCCTTTGAAAGGATTACCAGGAGAAAAACCAGGATATTATTTTGTGACTGATCCAGATGGATATAAAGTAGAAGTTATACGAAGATAGTATTTTGATATCTGAAAACAATAAATTATGTTAGATAAAAAGAGATTGCGAAAATATAAAAGTAATCTCTTTTTATATTTAAGTAATGTAGAATTAGATATGTAAAGATATATATTTATATGGTATAATTTAGTAAGATATTTACGATAGAGAAGGTTGGATTTTATGGGAAAAAAGAAAAATATTTATATATTAATTGGAGCAGCAATAGTAGTAGTTCCATTTATTATTAGTTTAACTGCTTTCTTTTTTTATAATAGGACACATAAGCCAGAAAATAAATTAATTGAGTATTTTAATTTATTAAATTCAAAAGAATATGAAAAAATGTATGATTTGACTGATGGTGAAATCATACAAAAGATGTCCAAAGATGATTTTGTTGCAAGAAATAAAAATATTTATGAAGGTATTAATGCTAACAATATTGAAATCCACGTCAAAAATGTAAAAAAAGATGGTGACGAGGCGACTGTAGATTATGAAACCAGCATGGATACAATATGTGGAAAATTAGAATTTTCAAATAGTGTAACTATGAGTAGGAAGATTGGAAAAGATTATGCTTTAATGTGGAATTCTCAAGCAATATTCCCGGACTTAGCTGATAGTGACAAAATAAGAGTTAAAATAATAAAATCTAAAAGAGGAGAAATATTAGATAGAAATGGAGTTAAACTGGCAACAGATTCTTTTTCATCTAACGTCGGAATTGTTCCAGGAAACTTAGGTGAAAACAAAGATAAATCAATTGATGAAATTTCAAAAGTATTAGGGATAACTGTTGATTATATAAACAGTCAACTAAATGCATCATATGTTAAACCAGATATGTTTATCCCAGTGAAGATAATACCATATGGAGATGAAAGAATTCCGAGCCTTCTTAAAATTCCAGGAGTTAAAATTAATGATAAAGATGCAAGAGTTTATCCTCTAGGAGAGCAGTCAGCACATCTAACAGGATATGTACAAACTATAAATGCTGATGAATTGGACAAACATAAAGATGAGGAGTATACTGAGAATTCCATAATTGGTAAATCTGGGCTTGAAAAAACATACGAAGATACATTAAGGGGAATTGATGGTGCTGAAATATATATTCAAAGTATTCAGGGCGAAAAGAAAAAATCAATTATAACAAAAGATGTTAAAAACGGTACGGATTTAAAATTAACAATTGACAGTAATCTGCAAAGTTTATTGTATAGTCAGCTTGGTAGTGATAAAGGAACTTCAGTTGCTATGAATCCTAATACAGGAGAGGTTCTGGCGTTGGTTAGCACACCTGCATTTAATCCCAATGATTTCGTTTTAGGTATGTCAGGTGACAAATGGAATAGCTTGAATAATGATCCTAAGAAGCCTATGTATAATAGATTTCAAGCAACATTAGTACCTGGTTCTTCCTTTAAACCAATTACTGCAGTCATTGGTTTGGATACAAAAAAAATAGACCCTAATGCCAATAAAAATATAACTGGCCTTAGTTGGAAGAAGGATAGCAGTTGGGGAAACTACTCAGTTACAAGAGTAAGTGATTATAAAGGACCGTCGAATCTATTGAATGCACTTGTTTATTCTGATAATATCTACTTTGCTCAAGCTGCATTAGATATTGGAAAGGATATACTTAAAGATAAGTTAAATAGTTTTGGATTTGTTGATAAAATTCCATTTGAGTATCCATTATATAATTCACAATATTCAAGTGATAAGGATTTTAAATCTGATGTACAACTAGCAGACAGTGGTTATGGGCAAGGTGAAGTTTTAGTAAATCCTGTGCATCTAGCGGCGCTTTACACTATCTTTCAAAATGAAGGAAATATGTTAACACCTTATCTTGTGACAAAGGATAATTCAGATAACAAAGTATGGAAAGCTAATGTTGTGTCAAAGGACTCAGCTAATATGGTACTTCAAGATTTAATACAAGTAGTAGAAAATTCAGGCGGAACTGGCCATGGAGCTTATACTAGTGGGTTAACTATAGCTGGGAAGACAGGAACAGCTGAGATAAAAGCATCTCAGGATGATAATAATGGCACGGAATTAGGATGGTTTGTTGGAATGACCACTAATAAATCTCCCAACAATCTATTGGTAGTGATGATGATTGAAGATGTTAAAGATAGAGGCAGTAGCCATTATGTAGTTCCTAAGGTAAAAAAGGCTCTAGAAACTGTAAAATAAGTTTGATAATCATAATTTATATATAAAATGGCTGTAGATTTATACAGCCATTTTTAGTTAAACATGCTAGCGTATAGCTAAAATTACAGATGAATTAAGAATCCAAAATAAAGATATGTTAAAATTCACGTTCAAAAATGCTCACTTTTTCATGATCGTGAAAGTCTTCTATTGAGTTTATACCAAGTTTATCCAACACTTCATCAAGTACTTTGCTATGAACTGGAACCTTTATAGGTGAATCATAAGCAAATTTATCGGCTGATTCTTTACCTTGTTCTGTAGGAATTATTGCCTTTGGGCCACCAACGCATCCACCAACGCATCCCATTCCTTCTAAGAAGTTTGCATCAACATTTCTATTTAGAGCGTTTTCAAGAAGTTCTTTACAATCTTTTACACCAGAGGCCTTTGCAGCTTTAAAATATTTGTGCTTTTCAGGGAAAAGTTCTTCAACTGTTTCTGATACAGCAATTGAAACGCCACCACTACGAGCGTACAATCTTCCACCTCTAGATGCATATTCAACAGATGGTACACCATTTAAATCACCAGGACTTATGTCTAAAGATCTGAATACTTCTTCAAGTTCCTGAAATGTTAATACAAAATCTACTGCATCATTTAAATCCTTATCCTTAGCTTCAGCCTTTTTTGCAATACATGGACCTATAAAAACTACTTTTGCATCTGAATTAAGACTTTTAATCATTCTGGCAGCGGCAACCATAGGTGAAACAGATGGGGATAAATCAGGAACAAGTTCCTTGTAAACTTTTCTTAGCATTCCTATCCAAATAGGGCAGCAACATGAAGTAATCATCAGGTCTTTAGGACCATTTACGTGTTTATCAAACTCAACGGCTTCTTTTATTGTTAATACATCTGCAGCAAAGGCAACTTCAATCATATCAGTAAAACCTATTTTTATAAGGGCAGCTCTGATTTGATCCATAGTAACCTCGTCACCAAATTGACCGCTAATAGCAGGAGCAACTGCGGCAAAGACGTGTTCATTGTTCTGTATTAAATCTAAAACAGGAAGAAAATAAACTTTATCCAATATTAATCCATGTTTACATGAATCAACACATACGCCACAATTTAGGCATTTATCATTATCTATGTAGGTTGACCTTTCATTTTTATCATAAAGAATGGCATCAAAAGGACAAGCGACTTGACAGCTGAATTTACCGTCTTCATTTCTAGGACATGATTCATCACAACCTTTAAGTTTTTCAATTAATCTTGTATTAACTGTATATTCTGTAATTGCTTTTTTTAGATTATATACATAATTATTATCAAATTCCATATCAACACCACACAACGATCTAATAATTTCAAAAGTTTCTTGTGGAGACTTTTTATGACATACCATAATACGTTTAAGAGTTTCATCAAAATTACCATTGTAATAAGATTTAACTAACTCATCGAATAAATCATTATATTTATTATTCATTAAGACACCTCCAAATTGCAAAAATATCGATTATATATTATTATATATTTATTTGCATATATTAATACTAAAATTCAGCATAAGTTAAATTAAAATAGAAAAAAATAAGAAAATAGAAGGAAAAACAAATGTAGATGTTGAACTAATATTTAAATTACAGTTAATAAATTTTATATTAATCTTGAATTTTATAAACTGTAAACGTATAATTAGATTTGAATTTTATTCTTATTGGGGAGATGTAAAAATGTTTATTTATATATTAAATATTTTAAATGATGGGGCAAGGAAAAATAAAATTGATGGGTTATCAAACATTGAAATTATTAATGATACAGATTGCATTTCAAGATTAGCAAATATCAAAAGAGATTCTGATCTTAAAAGTTTTAATAGTAAAATAGGAGATGTTATAGCAATTTTGGATAAATATAAATTGAATAGAAATGACAAAATTGAGCTTTTAAGTAAGTTTGTAGCTGATAATGACTATAATTGGATACTTGAAGGTATACATGATAATTTTTATATTAAAAAAAGAGAAAAAGTAGTTATGGATTCAATATCAATACTAGAAAACATATTTATAAAAGCGCTGTTTTAGATCAAGAGGGGGATTTGATTGAAATATTAGTTTAAAATAAAAGGGAGCACTAAATAGTAGTGCTCCTTATATTTAATGAAATTAAGCTCTGTTTACTGAACCGAATAATTCCATTTTTTCTTTAACTGTAGCTTTGATAGCTTCGAATCCAGGATTTAATAACTTTCTTGGGTCAAATCCTTTTCCTTCTAAATCTTTTCCAGCTTCAATATATTTTCTAGTAGCTTCTTGGAATGATAATTGACATTCAGTATTAACATTGATCTTAGCTACTCCAAGAGATATAGCTTTCTTTATCATATCTTCAGGAATTCCAGTACCACCATGTAATACTAATGGCATAGAAGTTCCAACAGCTTCTTCAATTTTAGCTAATGCTTCAAAATCTAATCCAGCCCAGTTTGCAGGATATTTTCCGTGAATATTTCCAATACCAGCAGCTAACATAGTAACTCCTAATTCAGCTATTTGCTTACACTCATTTGCATCAGCAACTTCACCTTTACCTACAACTCCGTCTTCTTCTCCACCAATTGAACCAACTTCTGCTTCTAAAGAAAGTCCTTTTTCATTAGTTATAGCAACTAATTCTTTAGTCTTTTCTATATTTTCAGCTATTGGATAATGAGATCCATCAAACATGATTGATGAGAATCCAGCTTCGATACATTTTTTTGCACCTTCATAGCTACCGTGATCTAAGTGTAAAGCAACTGGTACAGTAATGTTTAATTCTTCGATCATTGCTTTAACCATTGCAGATACAGTCTTATATCCTGTCATATATTTTCCAGCACCTTCAGATACACCTAAGATAACTGGTGAATTATTTTCTTGTGCAGTTAATAATACAGCCTTAGTCCATTCTAAGTTGTTGATATTGAATTGACCAACTGCGTATTTTCCTTCTCTAGCTTTGTTTAACATTTCTTTAGCTGATGTTAACATTTTACGACCTCCGTATACTTGTATATTTATTATAATACTATAATAGCTTAAGAAAACTGATTTATGTACTTTACACATCAGTTTTTCCTTTTTCAAACTTATTATACTCTAAAATTAACTATATGAAAACAATAAATTGAAAAATCTGCTTCTTTTAATAAATCATATGTATTTTTATACGAAATTTACATAAGATATATTTTAGATAATAAAGATCTTGTTTTATGAAAGAGTGGTAACATGTAGAATTGAATTAAAAAAAGGATTTATGTAGAGAAATTGACGGTATGAATAAACAATGTTAAAAGATAGATTTATATTTTGCAATAAATACCATACTAGAAAGTAAAACTTTTTTATAACTACAAGGATCATAAGATGAGTAGGCATTTGAAAATCAGCTATTAAAAGTGCTTAATTTTATCTATATTCGAAAAATAATTAAGATATTAAAATTTTATATAATTTAGTTTTATTAATTTTATTACATGTGAGGAGGTCATTTTTTGTTTAACATAGGAGATAAGGTTGTATACCCAAGTCAAGGAATAGGAATAATTGATGTTATAGAAGAAAAGGAACTCAAAGGTGAAAAAATAAAATGTTATATAATGCACTTAATTAATAATACTATGAAATTAACTTTGCCTATTAGTGCAGTAAATACATTCAATATAAGGTTAGTGAGCGATATTAAAACATTAGAGAATAGTTTAAAAGATTTGGATAGATTTATGGAAGAAGCAGAAAAGTTTTCTAAAATTAATTATAAAGAAAGAAGGAATATAAGTAAAATAAAAATGAAATCAGGTACATTTGATGAATTTATTGAAGTTATATTTGATTTAACACAGTTGAAAAGATGGCATAGTTTAAATTCAAGTGAAAAACAAATGTTAAATCATATAAAGAAAATTGTAGTAGAGGAGATTGCTCAAGCAAAATGCTTAACAAGTGATGAGGCTTCTGAGTTATTGGATCTTTCAATGAATTTAAAAAGCTAAGTCGAAAAAGGTTGCTATTTTGCTGGAGTATGTTATAATAAATATTGTAAATGAATAAAAGGTTTTTTATAGATATGTAAATTTCTCCTTTAGAGAATTATATGAATCAATATATTAATCTTTAGTTAAAGGAGGAACTTTATATGACAGATAAGACTTTAGTATGCAGAGATTGTGGAGAAGAATTTGTTTTCACTGTAGGAGAACAAGAATTCTACCAAGAAAAAGGGTTCACTAATGAACCTACAAGATGTATATCTTGTAGAAGAATTAAGAAGGAACAAAATAATAGAAGATAATATTATTTTATTAGGAGTTGTAAGATTTTCTTACAACTCTTTTTTTATATCTATGAAAGTATAAAAGATTTAATACTAAAACCAATTATGTCAATTAGGTCACTAGTATCAGACAGGAAAATATATTAACACGAAGTGCGCGTGGTCAAGTCCTATTTATACTAATCATAACTTTTGGACATTTGTAGCCATGAGTCCCTTTGGCCCATTCTCAATGTCAAATGTTACACTTTCACCTTCGCTTAAATCTTTGGAAGGACCTTGTTCTTTAATTTGGGAATGATGTACGAAAACGTCATCGCCATTATCAGAAGATAAAAAACCAAAGCCTTTCTCAGAATTAAACCATTTAACTATACCAGTTATTTTTGACATAAAAATCTCTCCTTAATGTATCATTTCTCACTTGTAGTATTTGTTTAAATCAGAATATTTAAACATTAATAATTATATTATTCTCTAAGAATTTATATTCAAGTTAAATCTGTGGATAAGTTATAGAAAAGACCAATTCAGAAAGTTATGGTTTGTAAAGAGAATAAAAAAGAAAGTATATTCGCGTGCATAAAATGTTCTTATATGAAGCATGGCTACCATTTCTTATGCGCAGATTTTTCTCACGTACGTTCGAAAAGGTAGATGCGTAAAAAAAATCTACGGATTTACAGTCGCCTACGATTTTTTTATTATAGCATTGACTGAAATTTTTAATCATTGTGATAAAGTCACAGAAGATATCAGCCATTTTAGCTAAACTTGAATTAAAGAAATGCATTGCATTTATAAAAGGAGAGAGCTATTATGGATAAAAAAATTATTATTATTGGTGGAGTTGCTGGAGGTGCCTCAACAGCAGCTAGACTTAGAAGGTTAGATGAAAATGCTGAAATTATTATGATAGAAAAAGGTGAATATATATCTTTTGCTAACTGTGGACTTCCATATTATATAGGAGAGACCATTGATGAAAGAGGGAAACTAATAGTTCAAACTGTAGAGGAAATGAGTAGTAAGTTTAATTTAGATATAAGAAATTTAAATGAAGTTATTAGCATAGATAAGGAAAACAAAAAAGTTAGAGTAAGAAATATTAGAACAAAGGAAGAGTATGATGAAACTTATGATATTTTAGTTTTATCTCCAGGAGCAGCACCAATCAGGCCTAAAATACCAGGAATAGAGGAATGTAGTAGTTTATTCACTCTTAGAAATATACCAGATACAGATAGAATTAAAGCTTATGTGGATAATAATAAACCCAAACATGCAACAGTAATAGGTGGAGGATTTATAGGCTTAGAGATGGTAGAAAATCTTCATGCTAGGGGAATAGGTGTTACACTTATAGAAGCAAGTGATCAGGTTATGGCTCCTCTTGATATAGAAATGGTGAGTATATTACATGAACATTTAATAGATAAAAATGTTGAACTAATATTAAAAAATGGAGTGTCTGAATTTAAAGACAATGGGAAAAAAATTATACTTGATAGCGGAAAAGAAATAAGAACAGATATGATAATATTATCAATTGGAGTTAGGCCAGAAACAGCAATTGCAAGGCAAGCTAATCTTAAATTAAATGAAAGAGGCGCTATTATAGTTGATAAATTTATGAAAACTTCAGATTCGAGTATCTATGCATTGGGAGATGCAGTAGAAGTCATGGACTTTGTAAATAAAAAACCAACAATGATTCCTTTAGCTTGGCCTGCGAACAGACAAGGTAGGATAGTAGCCGATAATATATGTGGAAAAAATGTTGAATATAAAGGCACTCTTGGATCATCTGTTGCAAAGATATTTGATTATACGGTGGCTACAACAGGCAATAATGAAAAGCTATTAAAAAGGTTAGGTATAGAATATGAAACAATTCATATACACCCAGGTTCTCATGCTGGATATTACCCAGGATCTTTTCCTATATCATTAAAGATATTGTTCGATCCAAGGTCAGGGAAAATATTTGGAGCACAAGGTGTGGGAATTGATGGCGTTGAGAAACGTATAGATGTTCTCGCAACAGCTATTAAAGGGAATCTTACAGTTTTTGATTTGCAAGATATTGAGCCGTGTTATGCACCTCCATATAATTCTGCAAAAGATCCAGTTAATATGCTTGGATATTATGCATCAAATATTATAGAAGGAATTACGAAAACAATTCAATGGGATGAAATTGATAGCTTAGATAAAGAAAAATCATCAATTATAGATATAAGAGAAGAATTTGAATTAGTTACAGGTACTTTAAAAAATTCTATTCATATTCCTCTAGAAAAATTAAGAGATAGATTAAATGAAATACCAAGAAACAAAGATATATATGTTACATGCCAAGTTGGTCTAAGAGGATATATTGCTTGCAGAATCCTTGAACAAAATGGAATAAAGTGTACAAATATAGATGGGGGAATGAAGACATATCTATATGTAAAAAGAGCTAAAGAAATGATTAGAAATCAGTTTAAAAAGAGTGAGAGAATTGATAATGAGGTAGCCATAATGAGGGAAGAAGATATAGATTTAGGCAAAGTAAATGCTGATATTAAGCTAAACGCATGTGGCCTTCAATGTCCAGGACCAATAAAAAGAGTGTTTGAAGAAGTTAAGAAAATGGAAAGTGGAAGTGTTTTAGAAGTTAAAGCAAGTGACCCAGGATTTAATAAGGATATAAAATCATGGTGCGATTCAACAGGAAATACATTACTAAAATCAGAATTTGATAATAAAGGAAAAGCATTTGTAGCTTATATTCAAAAGGGAAAAGAATTAGAATCTGTTGAAAAAACACTATCTCCGAAAACTGATGAAAAAAATGGAGCTACATTAGTAGTATTTAGTGGGGATTTAGATAAGGCAATAGCTTCGTTTATTATAGCTACAGGAGCGGCATCTATGGGAAAAGAAGTTACTATGTTCTTTACTTTTTGGGGATTAAATATATTAAAGAGCCAAGATAAGCCTAATGTAACTAAAGATGTTATGGAAAAAATGTTTGATACTATGCTCCCAGCACATGCTGGTAAATTACCATTATCACAAATGAATATGATGGGTATGGGACCTGTTATGATAAAGAAGATAATGAAAAAGCATAATGTTGATAGCTTAGAAACATTAATAAGAAATGCTATAGATATGGGAGTTAAAGTGGTAGCGTGTTCTATGAGCATGGAGTTAATGGGAATTAAAAAAGAAGAATTTATTGATGGAGTTGAAATTGGTGGAGTTGCTTCATATTTAGGATCAACAGAAGGTTCTGGACTAAACTTATTTATTTGATTAATAATTGTTTGTAATATAAATATTTTATGGACTTGGTAATTAATAATTTTACCAAGTTTATTTTTTACTATTTGTTTTTACAATGATTGGTGATAATATAAAATTACAGAAAACAAGCATTGGATTTGAATTAAAAATATATAATTAGAATGTCATATATTTTAATTTAAAAATATTATCATGTATGTGAAAACCAATTAATTAACATTTGCATAAGCACATTAATGTGAAGGTGGGGAAGTGTATGAGAGATTTAGAAAACGGCGAAAATTTGAAAGTGAAAAAGAAACACACAAATATGTTATTAGCGGCATTCATGATTTTTATTTTACCAATAATTTTGGTATTTACAGGTGCGTTTATAGGCGGAGTAATGGGTGGAAATATACACGATTCTAATACAACTTTTCAAATTATAGGTGGAATAATAGGTTTTGTATTATCAGCTATAATAGTCAAAGCGTTTGATAAGCATTCAAAAGTGGATGAAAAGGCTGAGAAGATTTATTGGGATGATTTATAAATGACTAATAGAAATAATAAGGAATTGCTAAATAAAAAATATTCGTTAACAATCATTTAATATATAGTAACTAAGCATATATTTCCCACATAATTTATAAGTATAAGAACTTTTATAGGAGAAATATATGATTAACTTAGTATTAACACCGCTTCACTATATTTATCTTATTTTTATCATTATAATTATATTAGCTATGGTGAAGAAGAAAGATATCTCTCTTTTATGTATACTAGGCATTTTTATTCTGGGATTGGCCGGAACAGAATCAATTTATAAATCTGTAATGGGAGTATTTAATAGTTTTGTTTATGCAGCAAAAGAATTGATGCCAACAATTTTTATAATATCAATAATAACAGCAATGAGTAATACATTAATGGACTCTGGAATAAATGATGAGATGGTGTCTCCTTTTAGAAAAGTGATTAAAAACTATTGGATTGCTTATTGGGTAATCGGAATTTTTATGATGGTTTTATCGTGGTTTTTCTGGCCATCTCCAGCAGTTGCACTTATAGGGGCGTTGTTTCTACCTATTGCTAAGAAAGCTGGACTTCCAGCTATGGGAGTAGCTATTTCAATGAATTTATTTGGGCATGGTATAGCTTTATCAAGCGACTATATAATTCAGGCAGCACCAAAGCTTACTGCTGATGCAGCAAGTATACCAGTTTCTGAGGTTATATCTGCAAGTATCCCACTTGAACTAACAATGGGAATAGTTACAACTGTGGCTGCATTTTATTTCCTTAGAAAGGAGATTAAATCAGGAGAGTTGCCTAGTGAATATGAAGAAATAGAAAGTTCAACATCAATTTCAAGTCCTTCAATGCTTATTTCTTCAAGAAAAATAAGAAGATTTTTAGCTTTATTAATTCTAGTATTATTTGCCTTAGATATTTTTATAATGTATATTGCTAAATTACAGGGTGGTGATGCAACAGCGCTTATTGGAGGTACTGCTATATTTATCTTGAGTTTAATTTCAATACTAGCTTACAAAGAAAACTCTCTAGATAAAATTACTGATAATCTTGTTAAAGGACTTCAGTTCGGCTTCAAAATATTTGGAGTTGTTATACCTATAGCAGCATTTTTTTATTTAGGTGATTCAGCATTTACAGATATATTTGGAAAGATACTTCCAGAAGGCTCAAACGGCATAGTTAATGACTTAGGTGCTGCACTTGCAAATAACGTTCCAATAAATTCAACTATTTCTGCTGGTACACTTACAGTAGTTGGCGCAATTACAGGATTAGATGGATCGGGTTTCTCAGGAATATCCTTGGTAGGATCCATTTCGAAAATATTCTCAACTGCTTTGGGTGGTGGTGTAGCAACGTTAACAGCTTTAGGACAAATTGCAGGAATATGGGTAGGTGGAGGAACCGTAATCCCATGGGCAATAATACCAGTAGCGGCTATTTGCGGTGTGGATGCATTTGAATTAGCTAAAAAAAATCTCAAACCGGTTGTTATAGGATTAATCATTACAACAATAGTTGCAATATTTATTATTTAACAATTGAGAAGTGGGCTAAATTCAATTAACTATACTATAATTAAAATAAAGAATTCTGATTATAAGACTCCGCTAATTTATGATTTAGGGGAGCCTTTATTTTTATATAATAAAAGATGCAATGTGAAATATAAATGAACCCATACAATTGCTAGAGAACTCTTATAGTGTTATAATAATCACAACATTTTCCTATGAAGATAGAATAATACAATAAGGGGGACTATTATATGGAAAATAAGAATTCAAGAATTGTAAAAGTAATTCAGACAGGTGTCCTTGCGGCATTATGTTTTGTATCATTTACTTTTCTTTCAATAAAAATACCTGTGGGTGAGGATGCAGTTTCGCTACACATTGGAAATGCATTTTGTGTATTAGCAGCATTGCTTCTTGGAGGCTGGTACGGTGGATTGTCAGGGGCTATAGGTATGACAATTTCAGATCTACTGGATCCAACATATGCCATTGGAGCACCTAAAACATTTATTTTAAAACTATGTATTGGTTTAATAACTGGGTTAATTGCTCATAAATATGCTAAAATAGATGAAAGTAGCGATAAAAAGTATATAGCTAAATGGACTATTATTGCTGCAATTGGAGGGTTAGCTTTTAATGTTATTTTTGATCCTATTGCTGGATATTTTTATAAACAATATATTCTTGGACAGCCACAGCAAATGGCAGCGGTCTTAGCAAAAGTAAGTGTATTTGCAACTTTTGTTAATGCTGTAGTATCAGTAATATTAGTAAGCGCTATTTACAATGCTATAAGACCGGTTTTGTCAAAGTCTGGATTGTTATTGCCAGTTGAAAAAAGAAAATCTATAGCAAAATAATAATTTCATTTCGTCATGTAAAAACCATCAAGATCTCAATTGCTGATTTTGATGGTTTTTACTAATTAAAATACAATAATTTTTAATTTTCGTAAAAACATAAAGAATATATTCATCTAAGTTATATTATTTTTTTTATTTAGATTAATGTTAGTGTTTTAGAAAAGAAAAAGAAGAAAAAAATAATTTGTTATTGATTTTTGTTAATATATGAGCTAAAATTACCTAGTAATAAGAACTATTTTGAAGAAAAAGTTAATAATATTCACTTATATAAATCTGACAATAAGGGTTGGATGTTTCTACCAAGCTACCGTAAATTGCTATAGGACTATAAGTGTCTACTTAAAAATTATATTTAATGTCAAGGAGAGATAAGAATGAATTATGATGTAATAATAGTAGGTGCTGGTCCAGCAGGAATATTTACTGCATATGAACTAAAGAAACAAAAACCTCAATCTAAAATACTTTTAGTTGAATCAGGAAAGAGTATTGATAAGAGACATTGTCCAAAAGATAAAACTAAAAAGTGTGTATCATGCAAACCTTACTGTCACATTACTACTGGATTTTCTGGTGCAGGAGCATTTTCAGATGGAAAGTTGTCCTTAAGCTATGAAGTAGGTGGAGATTTGCCTGAACTTGCAGGAGCTGATTTAATACAAGAATACATAGATTATACAGATTCAATTTATTTGAACTTTGGAGCAGATACTAAAGTTGAAGGTGTAGGAAATAATGAAGCAGTTAAAGAAATAAGAAGAAAAGCAATTCAAGGTGGGTTAAAATTAGTAGATTGCCCAATAAGACATTTAGGAACTGAAAAAGCTCAAGAGATATACTTAAAGATTCAAAGACATCTATTAGAGGATGGTGTTGAAATTAAATTTGATACAACAGTTAAAGATCTTCTAATAAGAAACAATGAAGTATTTGGAGTATTAATAACAGATTCATTAACTAGAAGTAATGATGAAGAGATGTTTTCAGATAAAGTAGTTGTAGCAACTGGTAGAAAAGGCGCTGATTGGTTAAAAGACATGTGTGTTGAACATAAGATAGGACATAGTGCAGGACCAGTTGATATAGGTGTTAGAGTTGAACTTAGAAATGAAGTAATGGAAAGTGTAAATAATGTACTTTATGAATCTAAACTTATAGGACATCCAGCACCATTTAAAGATAAGGTTAGGACGTTCTGCCAAAATCCAGGTGGTTTTGTAAGTCAAGAGAATTATGATAATAATTTGGCAATAGTTAATGGTCATTCTTATAAGGATAAGAAATCGGATAATACAAATTTAGCAATCTTAAGTTCGCATAATTTTTCGGCACCTTTTAATGAGCCAATTGAATATGGACAGAAGGTTGCAGAACTTGTTAATATGTTGGGAAATGGAAAAATATTAGTTCAAAGATATGGTGATATATTAGATGGTAAGAGAACTTGGGAAAAAGAATTGTTTGAATCAAACGTTAGACATACATTGCCAGATGCAGAAGCTGGAGATTTAACATCAGCGATACCATATAGAACCATGACAAATATTCTAAACTTTATACAAGCCATGGATACAGTAGTTCCAGGATTTGCGAGTAGAGAAACATTATTATATGGTCCAGAAATAAAATTCTATAGTAATAGAATTGATTTAGATAAAAACTTTGAAACTAATATAAAAGGCTTACATTGTTTAGGTGACTCAAGTGGTTGGACTAGAGGACTTATGATGGCATCAGCTATGGGTGTGATAATGGGTAGAAAACTTTAAAAATATTTAAAAATTACTGAGCTCTATAAATATTAAATATGTATAAATGTAGGCTATGATAACATATGCCAAACAGTATTTTCCTTAATTTTTTATAAATTAAGGAAAATACTGTTTTTTTTATTGTTAAAATATATCTTAATTTGAATATTAAAAACAAGGAGAGCATTGTAAGGAATTAATTGTTCGGCTTTTACTTTGGACGCAGATCTGCTAAAACATTATCTTTTTTGTATTAGTGTTAATTATCTTATTTTTTTGCCTAACAATAATTATTTTTAAAAATGTAATCATTATTGTAAGGTAATTATTGCATTTAATGTTGATTTTTCTTATATTATTGTTATAATATATACATAGAAAGACATAAAGCAACATAAATATACAAAGATTGGGAACTATGAAGAATTCTCTGTATTTGGGCATCTTGAGAATTTAGAGTTAATGATGCAACCCACCAATCAAAACTAATTAATTTTTTAATTAGTTTTGATTGGTTTTTTATATTTAGGAAGTAAACATAATATAGTTAAAAGTAAATAATAAAATGGTTTTTTTAAAGTTAATATATATGAGAGGTGATATGCTATGAAGATACATAATGAAATCATGAAAGTTATAAATGATAATTTGGTAAAATGTTCTAAATTTGAATTTGTTGCAGAGTTAAGAGATTTAACTTTAGCAGATATGTATTATATTGAAAAGATATCGAGTATTGATAGTATAAAAGCGAAGTTCAATTATAAAATAATAAATAATACTTATATAAAGATTAATTATTCACGTTAATTAATATGTAGGAAGAGGATAGACATGACACTAACTATTAAGATTAAATTAGGTAAAATAAAGAAAACAGAAAATGATGAAAATAAAATAATTTCAGACTTTTCTTGTAAAGAGGTTTAATTAATAAGAATCATGGACAGTTGAAATATTGTTTATGATTCTTATTTTTTTGTTATACTAATATAGTAGATTTTATGAGGAGAGTAATGGTATGAATAAAAAGGTATATGAATTATTAGAAGAGATAAAATTACATTCAGAGAAAATTAGTGATTGGGAACAAATGACGAATATATTTGCTAATGCTATTAAAAAAAAAGGATTGAATAATGAAGAAGTTGAAGAGATAAGTGAGAGAATATAGAAAGAAGTAGAAGTAAAGTTGGATTATTTATAATATAAAGGATTTTCTTTAATTTTTATAATTTAAGAAAATCCTTTTTATTTAATATATATGTTCTAGAGAGTTTATTCATTAAAGTTTATATTAAACTATAAAATAATAGCTCAAATAATTTGTTAGAGAATGAATTATGTTATTTAGAACTTACATAATAGTATTTAGAGCAGTTTTCAATTAGTATAATCCAGCGCTTTTAATTCTTTTTCTAATTTGAGGCCCTATTAGTGATGCAATTACCATTTTTGCAAGGTCACCAGGAATAAATGGAAGAACACCAATTGTTAGAGCTTTATTAAATGATAGATGTGCCGCATATGCTAGCCATACTGTTCCGAACATGTAGGTTACTATTGTACCTATTAACATGCCTAAAAAGCACATGAAAATTTTATTGGGAAATTTGTCAATGAATATTCCACTTATAAATGCCATAAAAGCGAATCCAATTAGATATCCACCCGTTGGTCCAGCTAATTTAGTAAATCCTCCAGAGAATCCTGAAAAAACTGGCAATCCTATTACACCTATGAGAAGATAGATAAGATAACTAATTGTTCCTTCTTTTTTCCCAATTATATATATAGTAAGGTAAATTGCTAAATTTGTTAATGAAATTGGTACTATGCCAATAGGAATTGAAAATGGTGCAGACATACATATAAAAGCACTCATTATTCCGATTATTGTCAACTGACGCGCGCTAGTTTGGTGTATATTTTCCATAGTTTTAAATCTCCTTTATATATTATATTTCTTTGTTATAATTCTTTTTCAATTGTAAAACCTAGTGTTTGCAACATCACTTTATCTTGGCATGTATTATTACCTACAGTAGTTAGCATATCACCAGTTATTGTTGCATTAGCCCCAGAACGAAAAACTTCTACGCCACCATCTTCAAAATAAGTTCTTCCAGCGGCCATACGAATATAGGATGTTGGATTTATGTAACGAAAAATTGCAATTGTTCTTAAGATATCGTCATTAGAAATCCGTTTTAAATTTTCTAATGGAGTACCTTTGATAGGCATTAATACATTTAGTGGTATAGATATAACTTTAAGTTCTGATAAGCTTATAGCCATGTCAATTCTGTCTTGCCAAGTTTCACCCATTCCTATAATACCACCTGAACAAACTTTTAAACCTGCATTTTGTGCTAGTTTAATTTCTTTAATCTTATCCCCATATGAATGAGTGGTACAAATATTATGAAAGTTTCTTTTGGAAGTTTCGATGTTTGCATGGTACATTGTGACTCCGGCTTCTTTTAAACGTATAAATTGTTCTTCTTTTAAAAAGCCATGAGATGCACATAAATTGATAGAACATTCCTTATGCATCATTTTGTATGCTTGTACAGCTTTATCAAAATCGCTTCCAACTAGTGATCTTCCAGCTGTAACAATTGAGTATCGGTGTACACCATTAGCTTCATTTTTTTTGCAATCTTTTAAAATTACATTAGGATCTAAAAAATCATATTCTTTAATTTCTGTTTTATGGTGAGTTGATTGAGCACAAAACTTACAGTTTTCGCTGCACCCTCCGCTGCGACCATTTATAATTGTACAAAGGTCTACGTTTTCTCCGCATAGTGCTTTACGAATCTTATTAGCACCATCACAAATTTTTTTTAAATCACAAGTTAATAAAAATTTGAAATCGTCAGCTCTAGTTAACTGTCTTCCATTAATAATTTCTTCTGCTAATTTCTCCATATAATTTTACCACGCCCCAATTTATTAAATAATTTCAAGACAAGTATATAATTAATACTTAATATTGTCAACTGTATACAAAGAAAATAGTTAACAATATAAAACTATGCTCAATTATATGCATAGAAAGTGAATGTATTAGCAAAATATTTTATAAGTCTACACAATATATAAAAGAAAATATATAGAACTAATAAAAATAAAGTTTATTTTAGTCAGAACAAATTTTTATATAGCAGAGTAATATAATATGTAGAGTATTCGAATAGGTTAAAATATGGTTATGAGCAGGTGCTAGAATGGCTATTGATTTTGATAAAGTTATGTTTAATATAACACAAGGATATTATAAATATATTGGTTCAGGCTCTGGTAGGAAAGTATTCGATTTAGGGAATGGATATGTTTTGAAAATAGCAAAAAATAAGGCTGGGATTGCACAAAATAAAGCTGAATGTAGAATTTCAGACAATGACCACACTAATTTATTTGCAAAAGTTATACAGGTTTCAAGTGACTTTAGTTTGCTTATAATGCAAAAAGCAAATAAGGTAAGTGATATTTTATATGTATGGAAGTATTTTAATGTATCGAATAAGGATGAATTTTTAAAAACTCAGGAATTACAAGAAATAAAGAAACATTATAAGTTGTTATTAGGCGATTTTTGTAGGAAAAGCAGCTGGGGAATGATTGATGGAAAGCCAGTTATCGTTGATTATGGTTTTACAAGAGAAGTTGTAGAAAAACATTATTCTTTTTAGGACTTTGAGTTTAGAACAGTATATTTGAGTATTAAATTTTAAATAAATTTAATACTCTTTTTAATTATAAAGTTTAAAGTAAAGATATTCTGAGTATTGATTTAGGTAGTTTAGAGACATTTCTGATAATGCATCATATTATGAATTAATGATTAATTTTTGGAAGGGAAAAATGAGATGCATACTTTAGGACAGGGAGGTATCTATAGTCTAAATGATTTTAACAATGATCAATGCTCCTCTGATAAGCTAAAAGTTATAGGAAAAGGAACGGTAAGTGTAAAACCAGATTCAGCAGAAATAGTCCTTGGAGTTATAACCGAAGATTTGCAATTGGAAGTCGCACAGGAAGAAAATGCTAGGATAACTCAAGAAGTTATAAACAGTATAAGAGCATTGGGAGTGCCTCTTAAGAATATACAAACTGAAAATTACAATATACGACCAAATTATGATTATATAAATGGCAAACAGGTTTTTAGAGGATATGAAGTAATAAATAATTTAAAAATTCTAATTAGTAATGTTAACAATGTAGGTGTAGTAATTGATACGGCAGTAAGCAATGGGGCAAATTCTTTAACTGGAATTATCTTTATTGTATCAGATGAAACAAAGTACTATTATGAAGCATTGAGAAGAGCTATCCAAGATGCTCAAAATAAGGCGAGAGTTGTAGCTGAGCAACTTAAAGTAAAGTTAAATATTATACCAATTCAAATAAATGAACAAAATGAGACTAATAGTACACCACTAGTAATGACTCTTAAGTCTACCAGTAATACTACCCCTATTGAAGCTGGAGAAAATATTATAAATGCAGATATAGAGGCTATATTCACATATGTAGGATAATAAAAATAGCTTATCAAAAATAATTATAATAATTAAAGGAAGCGAGCAGGTATTAATTTGAATTTTTAAATACTCATTTCAGTTTTCATTCAGAAAAATAAAAAGCCAATGCTTAATGTTAAGCATTGGCATAGAATGTCTTATATAATATCCAAAATACCGGTACTCTAATTTTGACCCCTATCCTTCGATAGGTGGGTGATCTCACAGATGATTCAATCGCCTTCAAAGCCGTAAAAGGACTCATATGAAAGTACATTTCCACATCTAAATAATTGAACTCCCGTAATTTAAGTGTAGGTTCAAAATAAGAGCTTAACGAATATCCCAGAATTTATAATCAATATATTAACCTGCTTGAACAACTTAATATCATTTGTTCTTAGGCCGTGAAGATATAATAACATATTTAAAATTCTTATGCAAGAGCTTTTGGTGATAATTTAAATTAATGTTTATAGTCAACTTGTAACAGTATGGAGATGAAGAATTTAAGTAGTTACTATTAAAACAGCTTGTAATTAACATAATCATATATTATAAAGAAATTAGTTAAGGCTACATAGATAGAGAAAATCAAATTCAATTAAATAAGATTTTAGAAACAAAGTAATATATTGAATGAAATATATTGAAACAAAATTTCAAAGGTGTTATGATATATATATCAAGTGAAAACGTAGTCAAAATTAAATGTTTCATATGGAGGCGATGATTGTGTATAGTTTAGATTTAAAAAACTTAACAACTGAAAGTAGAAATGAAATCACAATGAATATAGATAAAGTATCAACTTTAGAAATGGTACAAATCATGAATGATGAAGATAAGAAGGTAGCAAAATCTGTAGAAAATGAACTTCCTAAAATAGCAGAAGCTATAGATAAGGTATCTGAAAGAATTCATAGAGGGGGAAGGCTAATTTATATAGGTGCAGGAACATCTGGAAGACTTGGTGTTTTGGATGCTTCAGAATGTCCACCAACATATGGCGTTTCGGAAGAATTAGTACAAGGGATTATAGCTGGAGGAAAAGAAGCAATATTTAGAGCAAAAGAGGGAGCAGAGGATTCAGAAGAATTGGCAGTGGAAGATTTAAAAAGTAAAAATATAACAGAGAATGATACTATAATAGGACTTGCAGCATCTGGAAGAACCCCTTATGTTATAGGAGGATTAAGATATGCGAATAAAATTGGCGCATTAACAATTTCGGTGACTTGTAATAAAAATTCAAATGTTGCAAAGGAAGCTAAGATTTCAATTGCACCAGTAGTTGGTCCGGAAGTTGTAACAGGTTCAACAAGACTAAAGTCTGGAACAGCTCAAAAGCTAGTATTAAATATGATATCAACAGGTGTTATGATTAAGCTTGGAAAAGTATATGGAAATCTAATGGTAGATTTGAGAGCTACAAATGAAAAGTTAATTGAAAGAGCTAAAGGAATAGTTTGTAAAGCAACTGGTATAAACATGGAAGAGGCAACGGAAGCACTAAATAAAACAGATTACGATGTCAAACTAGCAATATTTATGATACTTTCAAAGCTAAACAAAGATGAGGCGAGAACTAAATTAGATAAAAATAAAGGTTATATAGCTAAAGCGTTACAAGAAATAGAAGATAAGTAAAGGAGAGGGGATTTATGACAAATAAAGAGATTGCTATAAAATTAGTTGAATTAGTTGGAGGTAAAGATAACGTAAAATCAGTTACTAATTGTATGACACGCTGTAGATTTGAACTAAATAACTTTTCAAAAGCTAATGTAGAAGAAATTAAGAAATCAGAAGGGGTTCTTGGCATAGTTGAGACTAAAGAACAACTACAAGTTATTTATGGGCCAGGAAAGGTAAATAAAGTAACTGAAGAAGTAAAGAAAATTGTAGGAACAAAGGTAGTTATAGGAGAAGATGCAGTAGCTGAAACAAAGGCTAAATTGAAGGAAAAGAATGATACTAAATTTAAAAATATTCTTAAAAAACTAGGAAATGTGTTCATTCCTTTGATTCCATTATTTGTGGCTTGTGGCCTTGTGCTTGCAATAAATAATATTGCAGGAGTATATTTTAAAGATACTTATACAAAAACAACAGCTGCTCAAATTATAGGACTTATAGGAAATGGAGTATTTTCTATATTATCAGTTTTAGTTGGTGTAAATGCAGCAAAAGAATTTGGATCACAAATGCCAATGCTCGGTGGAGTATTAGGTGGAATTCTTTCATCAGCAACTCTTGCAAATATAACTCTTTTTGGACAAAAATTAACTCCAGGCCGTGGTGGGGTTATATCTGTAATATTAGTGGTAGTGTTAGCCTGTTTTATTGAAAAAGTATGCAGAAGAGTTGTACCAGATGTATTAGATTTGTTTGTTACTCCATTAGTTACACTTTCAGTTTCAGCATTAGCAGCATTGTTTATCCTTCAACCAGTTGGAGGCGCTATTTCAGATAGTATAGGATTCTTAGTTGCAAAAACAATAGCATCAGACAATACTTTTATAGCAGTTATATCAGGAGCCGTATCAGGAGGTCTATTCTTACCACTAGTTATGACAGGAATGCATCAGGCACTAACTCCAATACATGCAGATTTAATAGCTAATGTTGGTTATACTGTATTATTGCCTATACTAGCAACAGCTGGAATGGCACAAGTAGGAGCAACTATAGCTGTACTAAGAAAAACAAAAAATGAAAGATTAAAGAAAATTGCTAAAAATGGATTAGTACCAGGATTTTTAGGAATAGGAGAACCATTGATATATGGAATAACTTTACCTCTTGGCAAACCATTTGTTGGAGCTTGTTTAGGAGCTGCAGTGGGTGGTGCAGCAATGGCAATATTTAAAGTAGGAGCAGTTGCCATGGGGGTGTCGGGACTACCTTTAGCATTGTTAATTGCAAATGGGAAAATTGGCGTGTTCTTAATAGGAGTATTGGTTTCATATGCAAGTGGATATCTATTTACTAATATTTTAGGTTTTGATGACCCAATTGAATAAAATTTTAAAAGACCCGTAAGGGTCTTTTTAGTTAGTGAATAATAGCATAGAATTATAATAACTATATGAGTCATGAAAAAATATTTTATTTAATTTTATATAAATTTATCAAAGGAGTATCATTATGAATTATGGATTTTCTGTTTATTTTGGATTGGATAATACTAAAGAAGAAAATATAAAATTGTTAGAAGATGCACATAATCTTAATATTAAAAGGATATTTACATCCCTTCATATACCAGAAGCAAATTATGATGTTTTAAAATTAGAAGTAATAGAATTCTTTAAGTTAGCAAAAGAATATAATATGGATATAATAAGTGATATATCACCTAATACTTTTAAGTTCTTAGAATTGGGAAACATGGATCTAGAAGGATTAGTAAACATGGGAGTTAAGACTATTAGAATAGATTTTGGATATACCGAAGAAGAAATAGCGAGAATGAGCAAAAATCCATATGGAATTAAAATTCAATTAAATGCATCAACAATTACTAAGAGATTTTTCGAGAGATTAGATGATTATTCACCAAACTATAAGAATATAGATGCACTTCACAATTTTTATCCAAGAGTGGGAACAGGAATTTCAGAAAAATGTATGGAAGAAAAAAATGCTATTTTGAGTGAGAAAGGAATTAAAGTTTCTGCTTTTGTACAATCGAATAATAGAAGAAGAGCACCTTTAAAAGATGGGTTACCAACATTGGAAGATCATAGAGGAAAAAGTGTAAGGGAAGCTGCTAATCATTTATTTGCATTAGGAAATCAGTGTGTTTTCATTGGAGATTCTCTTCCAAGTAAAGAAGAACTAAATGATTTATCATCATTAAAGCCTAATGCAGTTGAGCTAATAATAGAGTTAAAAGATTATAATGACTTAACTCTAAAATTGCTAAAAGAAACTTATACCCAAAGAATAGATGAGGCTAGAGATGCCATAAGGGCAGCTGAAAGCAGACTACTTCTTAATGGAGAAACTATAAAGCCATTTAATACAATAGATAAGCATTTTGGTGATATTACATTGGATAATGTAAATTATATGAGATATATGGGAGAACTACAGATTCTTAAAACAGATCAAAAAGCTGATATTAGAACAAATGTCATAGCTTCAGTTGTGAAAAATTACTTATATTTATTGAAATATATAGATGGTGGTAAAAGATTTTATTTTAATATAAAATAATTGTAAAAGGAAAACCAAGTACGATAAGGTGTGAGATTATGAATGTATTACAGTATATTAAGCAAAATTATGATAGTTTTACAGATAGAGAAAAATCAATAGCAGATTATTTATTAGAAACTAAGGAACGGATTATATCAATGTCTGCAAGAGATATAGCAGAGGCTACCAAAACTTCAGCTCCAACAGTAGTCAGGTTTGCTAAAAAAATAGGCTTTAACACACTAAATGAATTGAAGCTTAAATTATCTATTAATATTAGCAAAGAAGAAGAAGCAGGAGCTATACAGTTTCAATATTTAGACAACGATTTAGGAACAAAAAATATTATCTATGGAATTAAACAATCAGTAGATTCAATTATGGAACAAACGGTCAGCTTACTAGATGAAGAATGTTTAGATAAAGCAATAGAATTACTTATAAATGCTAAAAATATCTATATTTTTAGTGTAGGGGTATCAGGGCTTGTTGGTCAGGACTTCTATTATAAACTAAGCAGGATGAATAAGAGATGTATATGTAATACAGATACTCATCTTCAAATAACTTCATCTGTATTATTAGAAGAAGGAGATGTTGCACTAGCAATATCATATTCAGGAGAGACTAAGGAAGTCATTAAGTGTGTAAAAAATGCAAGGAATAGAAAAGTTCCAGTTATTTCAATAACAAAGGCTAGTGTAAATAATACTATAGCTGATATTTCTGATATAGTAATTCGTATACCAGCTGTAGAAAAATCCATAAGAGAGGGAGCAATTAGTTCGAGAATCTCTCAATTAGCAATAATAGATATGATATTTATTGGAATGATTAGAAATAACATAAAAGAAGTAGAGGAAAAATTAATTTCTACAAGGAAGGCGGTTAAAGAACTACAACAGTAATTGTTATATAAAAGTTATTGAAAGGGTTAATACTCGCTATGCAGAAATTATCAGAGAAGATATTTAAAAACTCTGTATACTGATGAAGTAAAAGATTATAATAATCTAAAGGTAGGCAAGATAGGGAAAATTGAAGCTCTTAAGAGTAAAAAATGTGATTGAATAGTAGAAAGAAAAGAAAGCAGATAAGGAGACTTGAAATTATAAATTGCATAAGATGAAAATAAAAGCTATGGTTATAAGAATAGTTGATATCTTATAATCATAGCTTTTGAACTAATGAATTTTTAAAAATATTTAGAGGGAGAGTTAAAATGCTTTAAAAAGTATTTAACTCTTATTATTTTTTTAAAAAATTTTAGAATCTAATAATCAGAATGGTAGCTATTTAATTATTAGATCTCCATCATATGATGTAATTATTTTATATAAATCAGGACGACGATCTCTGAATATTCCCCATTCAATACGTTGTGTCTCCAATTGATCTAAATTAAATTCAGCAACTAATACTGTTTCTTCTGTACGATTAGCTTCAACAATTTTATTTCCTTGAGGACCTGCTATAAAAGAAGAACCATAAAATGTTATTTTAGAATCTTCATCTTCTTCAACTCCAACACGGTTTGATGCAATTACAGGAACTAAATTTGCAGCAGCATGACCTAACATGCAAGCTTGCCAATGGTCTTTTGAATCAATAGAACCGTCTTGTGGCTCAGAACCAATAGCAGTAGGATAGAATATCATTTCAGCTCCCATTAAAGTCATGCATCTAGCAGCTTCAGGATACCATTGATCCCAACAGATACCTACACCTATTTTTCCGTAGCGTGTATTCCATACTTTAAATCCGGTATCTCCAGGATTAAAGTAGAATTTTTCTTCATATCCAGGACCATCAGGAATGTGACTCTTTCTGTAAGTTCCAAGTATTTCAC
>CAURJV010000035.1:0-51423 GCA_963524945.1 uncultured Clostridium sp. | reverse complement strand
GAGTGCGAAGCACAATACAGAACTTATAGGAAAAGAGTGTGAAGCACAATGCGGACTTAACCACAGTTGCCTGCTATTTTTTTATTATTAATCCTTTAAATATGAACTAGAATAAATTAGTTTGAAATTTTTACGAGAATTCGTAATATTTTTCTATGAACGTGTTGATTTGAACGGTGAACAATGATAATATAATCTTGTTCACAAAATGAACTGGAAAGATTGAAGCAGAAATGAGTTTAATATATATTCATTTTGTTTATTATATAATAAAGAAATAATTTAGTTTAAGAAAATTATTGCAAGGTAGAAAACATAAAAATTATAACTATTACGGACTTATATTTTAAGGGGGAGATTTTAGATGCAAAATATTATACAAAATACCACAGTTAATGAAGCGGCGGTTATTGCAAAAAAGAAATTATCAGCACAATTTTTTAAAAAGGGTATTACGATAGCTTTATTTTCAGGTCTCATGTATGGATTTTATTCAGCATTTTTAACTTTGGGCATGACTAAAGGAGTTTGGGGGGATTGGACTGGAGTAAACTCAGCTGGTTTATCAGCTTTTGTTATTACGTACTTACTAGGGGCACTTGGAAGTGCCGTAAATGATATTTGCAGCGCTGTATGGGCAGTGACTTATGCAATTATTAAAGGTAAGTTTGGAGATTTCTTAAGATGCATTAATACCACTCCAGGCCGTGTAATGATGTTGGCGGCGCTTATAGGAGGACCTATTGCTAGTACGGCTTATGTTATTGGGCTTCAGATGGCAGGTTCAATAGTTATTCCGATTACTGCTCTTTGCCCGGCTATTGGTGCTATTTTAGGTAGAATTTTATTCAAGCAGGAATTAAATAAACGTATGATATTAGGTATTGTTATTTGCGTTTGTGCCAGCTTTATGATTGGAAGTACAAGTATTACGGGGGATGCACCAAAAGGTATGCTACTAGGAATTTGCATTGCTTTCATTGCGGCTCTTGGATGGGGATTTGAAGGTTGTGTAGCTGGTTATGGTACATCTATGATTGACTCAGAGATAGGCATTACCATTCGTCAGGTAACAGCAGGTATTTCAAACCTAATTATCTTTATTCCTATTTTAGGAATGATAGCAGGCGGAGTTAATATTTCAACAGAACTTGTGGCTCAAGCATTTACAAGTGGTTCTGCTATGATTTGGTTTGCTGCAAGTGGTCTTTGCGCTTTTATTTCATTTATGACATGGTATAAAGGTAATAGCATGTGTGGTGCTGCACTTGGCATGGCTTGTAATGGTACATATTCATTCTGGGGACCATTCTGCTGTTGGATATTACTTGGTGTAGTCTTTGGAATAGATGGCTGGTCATTACCTCCAATCGCTTGGGGGGCAGCAGTACTAATGATAGCTGGTATCTTAGTAATTGCAATGAATCCATTAGATTTATTCAGGAAAAAGGAGGTAAAATAGTATGAAACCACTTAATTATGCTATTTTAAAATACTTTACGAAAGTATCTGAAGCTTGTGCAGAAGACGTTATTGAAGCTTTAAAAGGTGAGTATGGTAGATTTAAAGCCCTTAAAAGAGATGCTGTGATTTCGGCTCTAATGACAGCAGAAGCTAATGGACTTTTAGAAGAAACAAGATTTGATATTGGTGAGTCAGGGAACTTAAGAGTTTATTATCATGCAAATGAAGAAGGAGCAACTACAATTAATAAATATATTAGAGACTAATGACTATATATTTGTGTTAAAGAAAAAATGAATAATAGTGGTGTAATCATAGAATAAAAGACAATATATTTTAAAGTTTGAATATATCAAATGCACAACTCATATTGAATGGTTAGGAATAAGGTACATAAAATTTTATTGTGCCTAAGGTTTATTAAAAACCAAATTTCTAATCATGTAATATGAGTTGTGTATTCTTTTTTGTTACAGAACAATAGCTTAAGTTGTAATATTCAGATATAGAATATTGGGAAGTAATCATTAAAGGATAAAGAAGAATGCAATATTGATATTAATTTGGCTATAACTACAAAAAAATATAATAATTAATAATATATATATAAAATAATTATAAAATCTGATAAAATTAATATATAATTTGTCTATTAATGATATATTAATGAGGTGAAAAATGAATATAAGAAGAAAGTTTATAGTTTTCTCTATATTATGGGGAATAATTCCTGCAATTATTTCGACAAGTATATGTATTTCAAATTTTAATGCTAGAAACTTAGAATTAACTAAGCAGAATGTAGAAACATTTTCTAAGGATCAGTCTATACACTTAAAAGCTTTTTTTGATGAGAATATTAGTAATCTTAATAATGATACTAATATACCAATAGTCAAAGAATTATTAACTGCATTAAACAATAAAGAAGACATAGAAGATAAAAGGCATGATATACAAGTTTTAAATGAACTCCTAGCTGGTAGAAAGCAAGAAGAATTTTTTTTAAGCAGAGAGGTACTTGTTGATAAGGAAGGTGTAATTATTGCATGTGATAATAGTGAGTTCATAGATAAGAAGGTTATGATTTCTAATAATGAAGTGGAGAAGCTTAAGCAAAACGAAGTTGTTGTAACAAACATTATAGAAAGAGAAGATTTTAATAATGGAGCTAAAAGTGCGATAATTGCAAGCCCGATATTTTTAGAAGGCAAATACCAAGGTTTTATAGCTAATATAATAAATATGAATTATTTTGAAGAACTTGTAAACGATGTTAGCTTTTTTGATACTGGAAGAATACTAATAATGGATCAAAATGGTGCTGTTGCAGCTGGAACTAGTAAAAATATAAAAGAAAATATAAAAAAGATAAATGTTTCTAATAATTTGTACGAGCAGTGGAAAAAGATAGATTTTGATAGTACACCTAATGGAATAATCGAATATAAAATTAATAACACTGAAAAGATAGGATATTATTCAAGGATTAGTAATACTGACTGGATAGTATTAAGTGCAATTGAATTATCAGAATTTAAGACACCAACTGAGAGAACTATAAAGAATACTGTAGCATTTTTTATAATTATTTCATTGTTAATAACAGTATCATATTTATTTATAGTTCATTATTTCTCTAAGCCTATATATAAACTATTAGAGGTAATTAGAAAAATAAAACAAGGTAATATGGATGATCGATTTATATATAACAAGGAGAATGAATTTGGAGAAATAGCAACAGCATTTAATGGGTTGATGGACACTATAGAAAAAAATAAAAAATATATAGAAGAAAAAAATAGAAGGTTACAATCTCTAACATCCAATATACCAGGAGGGGTATATACGTGCAAAATAGAAAATGGAGAATATATTTTAGATTTTGTAAGTAGTGGATGTCTAAGTATTTTAGGTTACAAAGAAGATGAATTTACTGAAAATCAAAGACGTAAAAAATTAATTGAATTAATCTGCGAAGCTGATAGAGAAAGAGTAATGAGGGAGATAAGAGAACAAATAAGTAAATATGGTAAGTACACTGTAGAATATAGGGTTAAAAGGAGTGATGGAGTCAATGTATGGTTATTAGATAACGGTCAAATAGTAGAAAATAGCTATGGTAAATTATTTAGCTACAGCGTAGTAATAAATATAACTGAATCAAAAATAACTCAAGAAGAGCTTAGGATGAGTGAGGAACGTTATCGTATAATTATGTCTCAGACAGAAGATGCAATTTTTGAATGGAATATTCCAAAAGATACAGTCTATTTTTCTGGAAATTGGGAAAATAAGTTTAGCTATAAATCAGTTGTAAACAATATTAGTGAGATTATATATAAAACAGATTATATTTATAATGATGATATAAAGAATTTTGGAAAATTGCTCAATGATATTATATATGGAGATACATATAAGGAAGCTGAAATTAGAATAAAGAAAAATACTAATGAATATATTTGGTGCAGAATAAGAATAACTGCTATGTTTGATGAAAATGGAGACATATTTAAAGCTATAGGGATAATTATTGATATTGATGAGGAAAAGAGAGAGAATGAAAAACTTTTATTTAAGGCACAAAGAGATAGTTTAACCAGCTTGTATAATAAAGGAACAGTACAAAATATGATTGAAGAATATATGAAAAATGCTAAGAAAGGCGATAGTGGAGCGTTATTTGTTGTAGATCTTGATAATTTTAAGGCTGTAAATGATAACTTAGGTCATCTAGCAGGAGATTTTGTTTTAACTGATATTTCACTAATGTTTTCAGAGATATTTAAAGAAGATTCTATCGTAGGGCGAATAGGCGGAGATGAATTTGTGATATTCCTTAAAAATATTACATCAGAAGAGTTATTAATTGAAAAAGCAAAAGCTCTAATGAATGGTTTTAGAAGCAATAATACTGATGAAGTTTTAAGTCAAAAAGTTTCTGGAAGCATAGGAATAGCAAAATATCCGGAGCATGGTAGGAGTTTCAAGGAACTTTTTACGAATGCAGACAAAGCAGTCTACTTAGCAAAAAGCAAAGGTAAAAATAATTATTGTATTTTTGAAGAAAATTAATTGTATTAAAATTTGTAAATAATCAGATAAGAATGTTCTTATCTGATTATTTTTATTGCAATAAAATAATATTGCTTAGTTTTTAGAAAGATAAATTTTGTCCACAACTCTATAAGTAGTTTCTTGTTAGTTGATTACAGTATTGGATATTATTAAGTGTGAAAGTTAGAAATCATTTATATTCTATAGTTTTTTGTATAAATACTATAATTATGCATGTTTAAATTATTTCCATGAAGCCTTAATATTGTAGTGAAAACGTTATATGCTATTAAATAATTAACTAAGCTTTATAGCAAACCTTCAGTTTGAACACCACTAATTCTCAAAATAAATATATAAAGGAGATTAATTAACATGTTAAATAAAAATAGTAAGATGTATTCTTGTTGGCTGAGCCACAGAGAAATTAAAAATAGCAACTACAAAGAGTATCTCGAAAATATTGTGATTTCTTGTAGAAGTCAGATTGTGGAATCTGCATTATGCGAACTGAAGAAAGCATTTGAACAAATTAACGATATAAATGATGAGCAGAAGATATACGAAAAGGAAGAAGTTGAGGGAGATAAATATATAAAATTAGAAAAATTAGATGATGAAAGGTTAACTATTGAAGGGTATAAAATAAAGCATGAAATTCTTTCGCAGAAAAAACATAGGATTACTATTTCGGCTAAAGATGATAATGGAATTCTTTATGGAACATTTGCTTTATTACGTCTTTTTGAGCAAAATAAGGAGATTGAGAAGATAGAAGTAATAGATAACCCGAAGAATGTTATAAGGCTGATAAATAACTGGGATAACATTGATGGAACTATTGAACGTGGTTTTGCAGGTAGTTCTATTTTATTTGAAAGCTGCAGAAATAAGAATATTATGAAAGAAATAATGGAAGTAATAGGTGGTATTACAGCGACTAACGAGACTCTGAGGAAAGCATTTAATGATGATTATAAGGAAGCAGATGATTTAGGAAGAATTAATGATTATGCAAGGCTACTCTCTTCAATTGGTATCAACGGAGTAGTTATTAATAATACAAATGTCCATAGAGAAGAAACATACTTTATAGATGATAAAATAACCATTGTTAAAGTAATAAGTGAGATATTAGGCAGATGGGGGATAAAAACTTACATTAGCATAAATTTTGCTGCACCAATTACCATTGGAGACTTAAAAACTTCAGATCCACTAGACAAAAATGTAAGGGAATGGTGGAAGAAGAAAGCTCAATTTGTATACAGCATAATTCCGAATTTAGGAGGTTTTATGGTAAAAGCCGATTCAGAAGGAAGGCCAGGACCTTTTACTTATGGACGTAATCATGCAGAGGGTGCAAATATGCTTGCAAGTGCATTAGCACCGTATGGAGGACTATTAATATGGAGATGTTTTGTATATAACTGCAAACAGGATTGGAGGGATCATACAATTGATAGAGCCAAGGCTGCGTATGACTGCTTTACACCATTAGATGGACAATTTTTGGATAACGTATATTTGCAAATTAAAAACGGTCCAATGGATTTCCAAGTTAGAGAGCCTGTATCACCACTATTTGGAGCAATGGATAAAACTAATAAATTAATGGAATTCCAAATAACGCAAGAATACACAGGTCAACAAAAACATGTGTGCTTCCTAATCCCTTGGTGGAAAGAGGTGTTAAGCACTCAAACGTATGCGAATAGTGACAATGTAAATGAAAATAATATTTCTAAAAGAATTAAGGGGATTGCAGCAATAGTCAATATAGGAAATGATGAAAATTGGACAGGACATTTTCTGGCACAAGCTAATTTATATGGATATGGACGTCTTGCTTGGAATAGTGATATAAGTAGTGAAGAAATAGTACAAGAATGGATTCAACTTACATTCGGAGATAATACGTTAGTTATGAAAAATGTGAGCTATATACTGATGAAGTCACGGGAAACTTATGAAAAATATACGTCACCATTAGGAATCGGATGGATGGTATCACCAGGGAATCACTATGGTCCAGATGTAGATGGTTATGAGTTCTCTCCTTGGGGAACATATCATAGGTCAGATTGCAAGGGAATAGGAATTGATCGTACTTTAGAAAATGGAACAGGCTATACGAGCCAATATAATGAACCTCTTAATAGTATATATAACAATTTAGAAACCTGTCCAGATGAATTATTGCTATTTTTCCACCATGTTCCATATACGCATGTATTGACATCGGGAAAAACTGTAATACAACATATTTATGATACTCATTTTGAAGGTTTTGAAGAAGTAGAAAAGTTTATTGAGAAGTGGAAGGAGTTGGAGGAGATTATAGATAGAAATATATATAATCGGATCATTGAACGTCTTCATATACAGTTAGATAGTGCAAGAGATTGGAGAGACCAAATTAATACTTATTTCTATAGAATGTCTGGAATAGAGGATGAAAAAGGAAGGGAAATATATACTTAAATTCATTTACGGATATCCATTAGTAGAGTAAGTGAATTCAATATATCATTTATGTAATGAAGTATAATGTATTGTTGTTAAAATTTAATAGAAGAATGTTTTTTAATGACAAATTATATGTTAGCAATAAATTATATTTAAAGAGAAAGGATTAAGAATAAGCTATGAATAATATTGAAGTGACAGCTGTACCTAATGAATATAAAAAAGCAGCCAGTAAGGATATTCAGGGTAATATTGTTGAAGTGTCATATAGTGTGAGAAATTATATAAATAAGTCACGACAACTGGTGACAAATCAAGAAATTAGTTTTCAAGAAGCAGGAAGAGAAACGATTAGTGGAGCAGAGATTATAAAGAAATGTAACGTGTATTTGCCAGCAGGGTACAACAAATATGATAAGGATACTAGATATAATGTATTATATTTACTTCATGGAGTTGGTGGGAATCGTTACGAATGGCTAAATGGAAGCGGTAATGATCAAGGAAATTTTATTATATGTAACATATTGGATAATCTTATTGCAAATGGTGATATCGATCCTTTGATTGTCGTATTTCCAGAGGGGAGAAGTGCACATGACTGGAGAGATAATTCATTTAACGTAGAGGGAACTAATATGCTTGGTTTTTATTATTTCGATTATGAACTAAGATATGATCTGATTCCGTTTATAGAATCCAATTATAATGTGTATGCAGATATAAAAGATACTTCATCTGAAGGAATTAAATATAATCGAATTCATAGAGCCATTGCTGGTTTATCCATGGGGGGAATGCAATCTTTAAACTTGATTATTGGAGGATATAGATGCGATTCCAAAACACATACAGGGACAAACGGGGGATGGAGCAATGGGCTTGATAAGACTGTGTTAGCGAAAGGGATGGAGGATTTGTTCACTTACGTTGGTGCTTTTTCAAATGCTCCTACATCTAGCAGCGGTAAGGTTCTTGGTTCCAGTATAGTATTATGTGGCTATAGAATGAACTTACTTTATATTACTTGTGGCGATGCAGACGAAATAGCAAGTCAAGAAGGATATGAAAAAGCGATTGAAGATCTTATAGAGACTGTGGGAGATAATCTGGACAATTATTATCAAATACTTATAGAAGGTGGTGTACATGATTTTAATGTATGGAACAATGGCGCATATAATTTTATCCGTTTATCTTTTGGGAAAAGGAAGGAATGCTTAGAACCAAGTATTGTTAGAATGGTACTTAATTCATATTGATAGTTTATATTTTTAATTTTGAATAATATTCAATTTATATTAATAAAGGGAGTAGTTAAGTATGTTAAGGACAGTAAAAGTTGAAAATGGTACTATAGAGGGATTGCCAGCAGCTGATCCACGTATAACAAGTTTTAAAGGTATTCCATTTGCTGCACCTCCAGTAGGTGAAAATCGGTGGCGCGCTCCTCAAGCTCCAAAGAATTGGAATGGTGTTTTAAAAGCATTTAAATTTGCGCCAATATCAATGCAGGCAAAAACAGTTATAGATGAGAAGAATATATATACAAGGGAATGGGCTGTGGATCCAGACATCCCTATGGATGAGGATTGTCTATACCTAAACGTATGGACTCCAGCATGTAGTACTAATGAGAAATTACCTGTGTTTGTATGGTACTTTGGAGGAGTACTTCAGTTTGGAAGTACAGCTGAGATGGAATTTGATGGTGAGCGTATTGCTCGTAGAGGTATTGTGGTTGTAACGATTAACTATCGTCTGAACGTTTTTGGCTTTTTATGTCATCCTGAAATAACAGCAGAAGATCCAGAAGCTCCAGCTAATTTCGGAAATTTAGATCAGCAGTCAGGCACATTATGGGTCAAAAGGAATATTGAAGCTTTTGGTGGTGATCCTAATAATATTACAATTGGAGGACAGTCTGCTGGAGGTGGAAGCGTATTAAATCAACTTACTTCACCTCAAAATGAATGTCTTTGTCAGAAGGCTATTATTCAAAGTGGTATTATTACTACGCTTTATGAAGGAAATCCGTTGCCTTTAGAAAAGCATAACTTAGTACAAGCTGAACAAGAAGGAATAAAATTTTTTCGATTTTTAGGAGTTTCATCACTTGCTGAAGCACGTAGACTCGATGCAGAATATATTCGTGATAAATCACTTGAATATAAGAAATACTGGGGAACTGTTGAGGATAATGTATTTTGTGTAGGAGATGCATTTAACCTTTTTCTTCAAAATAAACGTTTAATGGTGCCAGTACTTTTAGGTCATACTTCTTCTGAGTTTCTTAACGTTCCAAAGGTTAGAAATATTGATGAATTTAAGCATATGGCTATTGAAATGTTTGGAGATGATGCAGATGAGTATCTTGAACTTTGTCAAGCTCAGTTAGGCGACATTGATGAAATACGCAAAAAAGCTTCAGTAAGAAGTATTGAATATGCTATTCGTATTATTGGACAGTCAAATGCTGATACAAAAGCGAACACGCCTTTGTATTATTATAATTTTGATGCAGAAATACCAGGTTGGGATAACCCGGGAACATTTCACTCTGTAGATCTTTGGTTCTTTTTTGAGACACTTGCTAAATGTTGGCGACCGTTTATTGGGAAGCATTATGATCTTGCTCGTCAAATGTGTAATTATTGGGCTAACTTCATAAGTTATGGAGATCCAAATGGTAAAGATTCCACTGGAGAGGAGATGCCGCGCTGGGAAAGATACACACCTATGGAACCGTATGGAATGGTATTTGGAGGTAAAGCTGAATTTGTAAAGGAACAACCAAGCAATCTAATGAAATTTCTAATAAGGGAGTATTTTAAGAAAGAAGAGAATCTATATTAAAAGTTAAGGGGTTGGAAAATTTTCTTGAATTTATAATAAATACACAAAAGAATTAGAGTGATGCATACATGGATTACTTTGGCTAAAGTAAGAAGTTCATTTTTGCAAATTTTGAATCTATAATTTTTGGTATTTTTTATATAGTTTGTTAGGTTGTTGGCTAAATATAATGATGATAAACTTTACATTGTAAGAAGAAACGTTTACAAGAAATTAAATGTTTAACTAAAATAAAAATAGGGGGAAAATAAATGAGAAAGAGCAAGTTAATTGTAAGTATGCTTTTAGCAGGAACTTTAGCCGTGAGCTTACTCACAGGTTGTGGTGGTAGCAGCCAAGAAACAAGTGCATCAAGTGATGGAAAAATAAAAGAATTTTCAGCCTTTTTTGCAACAGCAGGAAAAGAACTTCCTGATAATAACAGACTTAAAAATGTTATAGCTGAAAAGATTGGAGCAAAAATAAATGAGCAATGGCTTACTGGTCAAACGGCCAAAGAAAGAATTGGCGTAATGATTGCGGGTGGTGAGTATCCGGATATTATAGATGGAGGAGATGGAACACAAGCATTAGTAGATGCTGGTGCGCTCATTCCATTGGAAGATAAAATTGATAAGTATCCTAATATTAAAAACTTTTTAACACCTACCCAGTGGGAAAAATTAAGAAAAGAAGATGGACATATTTATTTTATACAACAATTTGGACAGATTCGAAATAAAGATACACAAGTGCAACATAATGATGAAGCGTTTTGGATTCAAAAAGCAGTATTAGAATGGGCTAACTATCCTAAGATCACAACAATAGACCAATATTTTGATTTAATCGAGAAATATAAAGCTGCAAATCCACAAGTAAATGGACAACCAACCGTAGGATTTGAAGTTCTAAGTGATGATTGGAGATACTTCTGTTTGGAAAACCCACCTCAATTTTTAGCAGGGTATCCTAATGACGGAAAGGCTATTATAGATAAGTCTACATTGACAGCTAAGAATTATAATACAATTCCAGAAGCGCAAAAATACTTTAAAAAATTAAATGATGAATATAATAAAGGAATCATAGATCAAGAAACATTTACAGCATCTTATGATCAATATACATCGAAACTTTCTACAGGCAGAGTTCTTGGAATGGTAGATCAGCATTGGGAGTTCTTAACTGCAGAAAATTCATTAAAACAACAACACTTAGATGAGAGAACTTGGGTTCCATTAGGTTTAACAATAGATCCTAATGTTAAGGCTCAATACAGAGCTAAGCCAGCATTTAATGCAGGTGGAGGTATAGGAATTTCAAAAAGCTGTAAAGATGTAGATGGTGCATTAAAGGCTATTAATGATTTATTATCTCCAGATGTTCTAACATTGAGATACTGGGGAGAAAAAGATAAGGATTATAAAGTGGATGATAAAGGTTTATTCTATAGAACAGATGAGCAAAGAGAAAACGCAAGAAACCAAGATTGGGTAAATGCTAACATGTGTATGTACACATATCTACCTCAATATACAGCAGGTTATTTAGATGATGGAATCAATACTATATTACCAGAGCAACAGCAGACTGAATTTGAAGCAACATTAACAGATTCAGATAAAAAGGTTTTAAATGCATATGGCTTTAAGAATTGGACAGAGTTCCTTAATCAGGTTCCAGAAGAAAATGAACCTTGGTATCCAATTTACTCAGCATGTAGTACATGGTCAGCTGATCAACCAGAACAAATGGCAATGCAAAAGATGGACGACATTAAAAAGCAATGGCTTCCTAAGGTTATTATGGTTAAGCCAAATGAATTCGATTCTACTTGGAACCAATATCAAACTACACTTACAACTCAAGCAGATGTAAAGGCTTATGAAGATGCTCTTACTAAAGAAGTAAAAAGAAGAGTGGAGAAATTCGGTAAAGGCAACTGATATATAAAATAGGGATCTTTTTAGATCCCTATTCTTAAAAATTTATTAAAAAGATATAAAGGGAGGCTGAACATGGAATTAGAAGTAAAAAATATTAATCCAAATCCAGAAATAAAAACAAAAAATAATTTAATGAAGAATATGAAAAAACAAAAAACGTTAATTTTAATGTCTATTCCATTTGTAATATATACATTCATATTTAATTATACACCTCTTGTCGGTTGGCTTATGGCATTTCAGAAATTTAAACCTGCAAAAAGTTTATTTGACCAAACTTGGTGTGGCATTGATCAATTCAAAATATTATTTTCTGATCCAAATTTTATAAAGGTTATAAGAAATACTTTATGCATGAGTTTAATTAATTTAACATTAGGCTTTATATGTTCCATTGGCTTTGCCTTATTATTGAATGAAGTTAGGTTAATGTTTGCTAAAAAATTTGTACAAACAATTTCTTACTTACCTCATTTTCTTTCGTGGATAATTGTAACAGGAATTGTTGCAGATGTTCTCTCACCAGAAACAGGTATTATTAATCAAATTTTAGTTGGATTACATATCATAAGTCAACCTATAAATTTTTTTGCTGATACAAAATATTTCTGGGGAATAGTAGGATTAACAAATGTTTGGAAAGAAGTAGGATGGGGAAGCATTATATATCTTGCAGCTATTACTTCTATTAATCCAGATTTATATGAAGCGGCTGAAATAGATGGAGCGGGAAGATTTAAAAAGATGCTTCATGTTACATTACCAGGCATAAAATCAACAATATTTATATTACTAATAATGAACATTGGAAATATCGTTAACGCAGGTTTCGAAGTGCAATACCTACTTGGAAATGGTCTTGTCCAGGACGTATCACAAACAATAGATATTTTTGTACTAAAATATGGTATTAGTTTAAATAATTATTCATTAGCTACAGCAGCAGGTATATTTAAAAGCGTAATCAGTGTAACGTTAATATATATAGCAAATCGATTCGCAAAATCAGCTGGTGAAGAAAGGTTATTCTAAAGGAGGAGCATCAAATGGTAGGTTTTAGGAGAAGAAGTAAAAGTGATATTTTTTTCGATAGTCTTATAGGTATGTTTATGGTAATATTTGTAATTGTCACATTGTATCCAATTTTAAATACACTAGCTGTTTCGTTTAATGATGGAATTGATTCTGTGCGTGGTGGCATATATCTGTTGCCGAGAATGTTTACATTAAAAAATTATCAAACAGTATTTCACAATCAGAACTTGATACAGGCTGCATTTATATCAGTTTCAAGAACTGTAATTGGTACAGCACTGCAAGTATTTTTAACAGCAATGCTTGCGTATGTTCTTAGTAGAAAAGACTACTTATTTAAAAAGCAACTTTCATTTTTCTATGTGCTAACAATGTATGTTGGCGGAGGGATGATTCCGGTTTATGTATTGATGAAATATCTTCACTTAACAAATAATTTTTTAGTATATATTTTACCAGGTTTAATTAGTGCTTTTAATATGATTGTTATTAGAACTTTCATGAACGGGCTTCCAGATAGCTTAGTTGAATCAGCGAAAATTGATGGAGCAGGAGATTTTAGGATTTTTATTCAAATCATATTACCTTTGTGTAAACCAGTACTTGCAACTGTTGCACTATTCGTGGCTGTAGACCAATGGAATGCATGGTTTGATGCAATGCTTTATAATTCAGCAAGCCCATCACTAACAACATTACAATATGAGCTTATGAAAGTATTATCAGCATCAACACAACAAGGTAGCTCAGGAACAATAGATATGGTTAAGAACGCAGGTAATATGGTTACACCAAAATCTCTTCGAGCAGCTATTACAATCGTAACTGCTTTACCAATAGTATGTTTATATCCATTCTTACAAAGATATTTTGTATCTGGACTTACTATTGGAGGGGTAAAGGAATAGAAGATAATAAGTGAAATAAAAAATTTAATTTACAGACTATACTATACAAGGAGCAATGCAAATGAGTGCTTATAAAACGAATAATTATCATAATGTCTTTAAAGAATGTGGTCATTCAGATAGAGAGATAGAAGAAAGATTAGAAGATATTTATAGAACAGTTTTTTATGGAAATGAATCAGAAAGGTTATATCATCCCGTTGGGGATGATATGGCCTACTTTGTTGATACAGGTAATAATGATGCCAGAACAGAGGGCATGTCTTATGCCATGATGATGTGTGTTCAAAGGAATATGAAAGGAGAATTCGATCAATTATGGAAATGGGCAAAAACTTATATGTATATGGACGAAGGTCTAAATAAAGGATATTTTGCATGGTCTGTTAAGCTAAGTGGAGAGAAGAATGCTTATGGACCTGCACCTGATGGAGAAGAATATTTTGCAATGGCGTTATTTTTTGCGGCAAATAGATGGGGAGATGGAGAAGGAATTTTTAATTATTCAAAGGAAGCAAGAGAGCTTCTTTATGAATGCGTCCACAAAGGAGAAAAAGAGCCGGGAGATCCAATGTGGGAGGCAAGTAATAAATTAATAAAGTTTGTTCCAAATCTTCATTTTACTGATCCATCATATCATTTACCACATTTTTATGAATTGTTTTCTCTTTGGTGTAATGAAGAAGATCGTGAATTTTGGAAAGAGGCAGCGCAGTGTAGTAGAGAGTATCTAAAAAAAGCTTGTCATCCTATTACAGGACTCGCACCAGAGTATTCGAAGTATGACGGAGTACCATGTGATTCACCTTGGGATAAAGGCCATCATGAAAGATTCTATAGTGATGCTTATCGAGTAGCAGCTAATTTAGGCTTATCTTACGAATGGTTTGAAAGTTCAGAGTGGGAATGTGAGTGTGCAGATAAAATTCAAACTTTTTTTTGTGAAACAGTTAAAGGTAAGGCAGATTTAATATATGAAATAGATGGCACAATTATTGAAGAAAAAGCCCTTCATCCAGTAGCAATTATAGCAACTAATGCAATGGCTTCTTTAGCAAGTAAAGGGAAGTATAGAAAAGAATGTGTTGATTTATTTTGGAATACACCTCTCAGGACAGGTGAAAGAAGATATTATGATAACTGTTTATACTTATTCGCCTTCTTGGCGCTAAGTGGAAATTATAGAATTTGGAAGTAGAGGGAAGCAGAAATGAATAAAATAAAAAATCCAATTTTATCTGGATTTTATCCAGATCCATCAATATGTACGGTAGGAGAGGACTTTTATTTAGTCACATCTACGTTTGCGTATTTTCCAGGAGTTCCAATTTTTCATAGCAAGGATTTAGTTAATTGGCAGCAAATTGGGAATGTACTTACTAGAGAATCACAGTTAAATTTAGAGGGTGCAGGTCATTCACAGGGGATATTTGCACCTACCTTACGTTATAACAATGGAATCTATTATTTAATAACTACAAATATCTCCCATGGAGGAAACTTTATTGTAACAGCAGAAAAGCCTGAGGGTCCATGGTCTGATCCATATTGGTTAGAAGGAGCAATTGGAATTGATCCAAGCCTATTCTTTGATAATGATGGAAAAGCATATTATATAGGAACAAGACCAAATCCAGAAGGTGTGCGCTACAATGGAGATTGGGAAGTCTGGATTCAAGAATTAGATTTGAATGATATGTGTCTTGTAGGTGATAGCCATAAAATATGGAAAGGTGCACTTAGGGATGTAATATGGCCTGAAGGCCCTCATTTATATAAGAAAGATGACTACTACTATTTAATGATAGCAGAAGGAGGAACAGGTCCTGAGCACTGCGTTACTATTTCAAGAAGTACATCTATTTACGGAAAGTATGAAGGGTGTCCACGTAACCCTATAATTACTCATAGACATTTAGGAAAGAGCTATCCAATAAAGCATGTTGGACATGGAGACTTAGTTAAAACGCTAGATGATAAATGGTTTATGGTAATGTTAGCAAGTAGAACCTGCGATGGATATTGTAACACTGGAAGAGAAACCTTTTTAGCTAAAGTTATCTGGGAAGATGGATGGCCAGTAGCTAACCCAGGCTCTGGAATATTAGAATTAGAACAAGAGCATGAATTACCAGAATATGAAGTAGAACCTAAGGAATCTTGCTATCATTTCTATGGAAAAGAATTAGATGATACTTGGATGTTTTTAAGAAATCCAAGTGAAAATTTATATTCATTAATGGAAAAAGAAGGTTGCTTGCGCCTACATTTAAAAGAGCAGTCTTTAAAAGATTTAGATAATCCTGCTTATATAGGGATTAGGCAAAAAGAATATCATTATATTGCATCTACTATGATGGAATTTAAACCGAATAATGAAAACGAAAGTGCAGGAATAGCTATAGTCCAGAGCAATGAATATCATATTAGGTATGAATGTACGAAGAGAAATGGAAGAGAAGTATTACAAATTATAGAGTGTAATAAGGGTAAAGATACTTTAATTAATGAAGTTGAAGTAAATTCAAATAAACTTTGTCTGAAAATGGTAAGCAAAGGGCAAAAATTAGATTTATATTATGGAACAGATAGTACTAGCTATAAATTATTACAAAAGGATGTTAGTACTAAAAATTTAAGTACAGAAGTAGCAGGTGGCTTTGTAGGATGTACAATTGGAATGTATGCAAGTAGTAATGGAAAAACCACTGATAATTATGCGGATTTCTACTGGTTTGAGTATAAATAATATACTTTAATATATAACCATTTCTCAAAATACAAAGTTAGATATTACATTAAACATAAGAGGAGTTAATTTTCAATTGAAACTATTTATATGAATATTGTAATAAGGAGAGATATAGGTTGTTTAGTAAGAAAAAAAGATTAAAATTGATGAGTTTAATTATTGCAGGTTCTTTACTTAGTGGAATATATGCGGCCGTTAGCTGTAAACCTGTATTCGCAGATACAGGAGATATATTAGCTCAGACTCAAGTAGTTAAACAAGATTATCAAAAGGATATTCCAGCATTAAAAGATGTATTTAAAGATTATTTCCCTGTTGGAACAGAACTTAATCCAAGTATGATGGATAGTAGTAATCCACATTCTGGGTTTATAAAATATCAATATAATGCACTAGTACCAGGTAACTTTATGAAGCCGGATGCACTACAGCCAACTGAAGGCAATTTTCATTGGGATGATGCAGATAAGTATGTAAAGTTTGGTGAAGAAAACAACATGATATTAAGGGGACATACTTTAGTTTGGCATAGTCAGATACCTGATTGGTTCTTTCAAGATCCAACTGATAAAGCTAAGCCGGCTACAAGCGAACAGCTAAGAAGCAGAATGGAAAAGCATATAAAAACTGTAGTTGGACGCTATAAAGGAAAGATAAAGTATTGGGATGTTGCAAATGAAGTTATTTCAGACAAAAGTGGTTTAAGAGGTGATGATGAAAAATCAAAATGGAAATCTATAATAGGAGATATTGATGGCGACGGCTATGATGATGATTATATTGAATTAGCCTTCAAATATGCTCATGAGGCTGATCCGGATGCTACGCTGATTATAAACGATTACGGCACTGAAGGAAGTACTAGAAAGAGAGATGATTTATACAATTTAATTGAGAGAATGCTTAAAAAAGGCATTCCAGTAGGTGGTGTGGGTCTTCAAAGTCACATTTCTATGTACAATCCATCGGCTGGACAAATCAAGGATGATATTGAGAAATTTGCAAGTTTAAAGAAATATAATCCAAAGTTTACTGTTCAAGTTACAGAATTAGATATGTCTATTTATAACGGTAGCAATGAAAGTACAAAAACAGTTACAGCGGATGTTTTAGCACAGGAAGCAAGCAAATATAAAGCAATATTTGATGTCTATAAAGATGAAGCTAAAAAGGGTAATTTAGGTTTAGTCATGTTTTGGGGCGGTTCAGATGATGATACATGGTTAGATAATTTCCCGGCAAAGAACAGACCAGATTCTCCATTACTTTTCGATAGAAGCTTACAGGCTAAGCCAGCTTATTGGGCACTTGTTGATCCTTCAAAGGCTAATGTTTTTAAGCAAAAAACAAGTGCCTCAAATGGATCACCTGTTATTGGAAATACTTTGGATTCAAAATGGATGATGGTTAAGCCTTTTGATGTTAACTCATATATAAGCGGAATTGATGGGGCTACAGCTAAAGTGAAAACCATGTGGGATTCAAAGAATATATATGTTTTTGCAGACGTAAATGATGCAACAATTTCAAATAATGATGGAGTAGATATATTTATAGATGACGGTACAGGTAAATATGTAAAATATTCGGTTAAACGCAATACTGATACTGATACAGTTAAGGTTATTTCAACATCAAAAGGGTATCAAATACAAGCCAAATTACCATTAGGAACTATTGAGCCAAAAGTTGGAACTGAACTTAAATTTGATATGAGAGTTAATGATTACGATACTTATGGAATATTAAATTCATCAGTAGTTTGGAATGATTATGCAAGTGGTGGAACAATGAAACCAGAAAATGGTGGAATATTGGTATGTAATCCAGAGTCAAAATCAGTAGAAACTAGAAAAGGAACACCTACTATTGATGGTAATATAGATGATATATGGGGAAATGCTAATGTTATAAGCACAGATATAAGTTTACAAGGTACAAATGCAGCTAAGGCTAAAGTTAGAACTTTATGGGATAAGGATTATATTTATGTATTATATGAAGTAACAGATAGCAAATTGGATAAGTCTAGTAAGAATGCGTATGAGCAGGATTCAGTTGAGGTATTTATAGATGAAAACAATGCAAGAACTTCAGCTTATGATAATGATGATGCTCAATATAGAGTTAATTATGATAATGAGCAAAGTGGAGGAGGAGACAGGATTACTGATAAATTCAAATCAGCCACAAAAGTAACTGATAATGGATATATAGTAGAAATGGCTATACCTTTACACAATGAGGTTGTAGCTAATCAAATTATAGGATTTGATGCTCAAGTAAATGACGCTGCTGGAGGCGTAAGAAACGGAATAAATATATGGTCAGATTCAACTGGTCAAACTTGGTCTACTATGAGCAATGTGGGTAATTTAAAACTTGTTGATTAACTTTAGATACTGAATGTAAATAGTAGTATGAAATATAAAGAGAAAATAAATTGTTATTCTAATCAATATATACTTAAAATTATAACTTTGATGGATTATAACGTAAGAAGAATTAACATGAAGGAGTGGCTGGATATCAGCGACTCCTTCAAGCACAGTAAGTTTTAGCAATATACTTGAAGTATGTAAGTAAGAAAGGTAAGAAGATAATATATGATTAAACATTATTCTATAATAAAGGGAAAGAAAATTACATTTAACAATAATGCATTGTTCTGCATTGGAACGGGAAGAATGGGACTTGCACTTCATAAAGCTTATCAAGAACAATTGAAATATGTTCAAGACAACATACATTTTTCTCATATTCGCGGGCATGGATTGTTTTCTGACGACATGGCAATTTATCAGGAGTATAAAGATGATATTGGAAATATGACTGCAGAGTATAACTTTACGTATCTTGATATGGTTATGGATTCTTATCTTGAACTTGGGATACGTCCATTTTTAGAATTAGGATTTATGCCACAGAAATTAGCTTCTGGAGATCAAACAGTATTTTATTGGAAAGGAAATGTGACACCACCAAGAAATTATGAAGGATGGAAGGCTCTTATTCAGGCAACATTAAGACATTTAATGGAACGTTATGGGAAAGACGAAGTGGTAAAATGGCCGATTGAGGTATGGAATGAACCAAACTTAAATGCTTTTTGGAAAAATTCAGACAAGCAAGAGTATTTTAAATTGTATGAATTCACAGCAAAAGCCATTAAAGAGCTGGATAAAAGATTTAAAATCGGAGGGCCTGCAATTTGCGGTGTTGATGATGTGAACTGGATGAAGGATTTTATGAATTTTTGCCATGAAAGTTCTGCTCCAATAGATTTCGTAACAAGACATGCTTATGCAACAGAAGCGCCTGAACATATTGGGCATTATGGATATCAAGAATTGCGTGAGCCAGAAAATTTACTTAAGGAATTGCAGATAACTAGGGATATTGTAGATAGTTATGAAGAATATAAAGGTATGGATATTCATATAACGGAATTTAATACTTCTTATATTCCCAATTGTCCGCTACACGACCAAAATGTGAATGCTGCTTATATTGCTAAGCTTCTTTCTAACTTAGGTGATTGTAATGCCTCATACTCTTATTGGACGTTTGGAGATATTTTTGAAGAAAATGGAGTTCCATTTACTCCATTTCATGGCGGATTTGGTCTTGTTGCTAATGGCGTAATTCCAAAACCAACCTTTTGGACATTTGCATTTTTTAAGGAACTGCAGGGTGAGTGTGTACACCGCTCTGAAGAAGCTGTTATAGTACAGGCACAAGACGGGAGTTATAAAGGGGTTGCATGGAATTTAGCAAAAAATACTGAAGCTGAGCAAAACCTTCAGCTAAATTTTACTCTACCAACGAGACAAGAGGTATGTCTATTAGTTAAGACTGTTGATGAAGCATGTTGTAATCCTCTTAAGATCTGGCATGATATTGGAGAACCAGCATATCCTACACCAGCACAGAATGCACTACTTCGTGCAAGCTCAATGCCATTAATTACTGCGGAGCGAGTGGCTGTGGAGAGAGAAGGAACTACAATTAAGCTAAATTTAAGTAAGAATGCTTTGACATATTTTGAAGTATTTCTAGTGGATCAAAAAAGTGATAGAGGATATATATATTCAAAATAAGAGAGGAGACTCCAACATGAGAAATAATCCTATTATTTGGGCTGATTATCCAGATCCAGATATAATACGAGTAGATGATACTTACTATATGGTTACTACAACAATGCATTTTATGCCAGGTTGCGTTATTATGCGATCCTATGACCTTATAAATTGGGAAGTGGCAACCTATGTATATGAAGCTTTAGATGATACACCAGATCAAAGATTAGAAGGTGAAAAACACATCTATGGAAAGGGTATGTGGGCAGCCTCTCTTCGCTACCATAAGGGCAGATTTTATGTATGTTTTGTAGCAAATGATACGCAAAAGACATATCTATTTACAGCTACAGATATAACTGGACCTTGGGAAAAACAAATAATAGAAGGCTTCTATCATGATTGTTCATTGTTATTTGATGATGATGACAAAATTTATATTATTTACGGTAATACTGAAATTCATCTCACAGAATTAAATGAGGAGCTTTCAGGTCTTAAACCAGGCGGAATAAATAGAATAATTGTAAGAGAGACACAAGAGTTTCATCTTGGTTATGAAGGAGCTCATTTCTATAAAATTAATGGTAGGTATTATGTATTTTTAATTCATATATCAAAATCTGGACACAATAGAAGAACTCAAGCATGCTTTGTAGCAGATTCTCTGGAAGGAGAATTTGTTGGGGGAGAGGTTTTTGATGATGATATGGGATATTTTAATTCAGGTGTAGCGCAAGGAGGAATAGTAGATACTCCAGATGGCACTTGGTATTCAATGTTATTTCAAGATCATGGCGCTGTTGGCCGTATACCTGTTCTTGTGCCACTGCGATTTGAAAATGACTTTCCGATATTTGATAAAAAAGCTCCTGAATATATTAGGATTCCTAGTACACGATCAGATTATGAATATAAACCGCTTGTTGGAGATGATGATTTTATTTATAAACCGGATGTGAACAACAAGATTCATCTAAAAGATATCTGGCAGTGGAATCATACACCGTCAAATAATTTATGGTCGGTAATAGAAAAGCCAGGAACATATTGCATCCATTCAGGAAAAATAAGTCCAAATTTAAATTATGCAGTAAATACACTTACACAACGTGCTATGGGACCTGCGTGTGAAGCCACTGTAAATTTGGATGGTAGTGAACTTAAAAATGGTGATTGTGCTGGTTTATGCTTCCTGATTAGTTCCTACGGATTGATTGCACTTACCAAAGAAGAAGACAAATATTATTTGGTGATGTTAGCAAGAGAAACTGATGATAAATCCATCTTTGGAAATTTGATAGATAATGAGCCGGGAACTGAGTATGCGAGGATTCCTATAAAGGGGAACAAAGTTGTACTTAAGGCACACGCCTGTTTCGTAGATAATAAAGACGAGTGTGAGTTTTATTATCAAGATGGAGAAGAATGGATTAAATTAGGTATCACACAAAATATGGTATGGAAAATGGATCAGTTTGTAGGATGCCGCCTTGGCTTATTCTTATTTTCAACCAAGGAAATTGGTGGAATTGCTGAGTTTTCTAAGTTTAAGTATAGCATTCTAAAGTAAAAGATAAAAAGTCTAAAGTGCTATTTGGAAATTATAAATTAAGGAGATGAATTAAAAATGATATCAGAAATAAAAAAAGCTGCTAACTATATACTTTGCTACACTAGAATGCCACAAGAAGATGCTATATATTCCACTAAGTTAGCATATAGTATGCACCTTGCATATAGCGAAGAGGGAATAAAGTTTAAAGCTTTAAATAATAATTCAGGTGTTTTATTTGCTAAAGCAACTGAAAATGAGAACGGATCTCTTAATGCAAAGAGTTTGAAAAATCCTTATATTTTTCATATGAAAGATAATACTTTTGGAGTTATAGCTGTACGCACAAAACCAGATGGAGAAAATGATAGTCAAAGTAAAGGCTCTGTTTTATTATTTACATCATCAGATTTATTGCAATATAAAGAAATAGGTTTAATTAATTTAAAGAGTGATGCATATGTAAATGATGTGGCATGCGAATATAATGAAGAAATGAAAAATTATTTTATTCATTGGAGTGATGAAAGTGGAAACTATTATAAGAGTTCCATCACTAATGTTACAAATCTAGAGGATGCTTCAATGCCAGAAAAAGCAGAAGCTTTTGCTATAGATATTGTAAAGAGTGATATAGAGGGGATAGTACCACGTAATTTTATAAATGTATCTACAGAAATAGCTCATAGAATTATTTGCAAACTTACTGTTCCAACGAATGTCAAAATTGAAATCCCAACCAGTATAAGAGTGACATCTGAAAATGAGTTAAAACATGTAAAAGCGACTGCTATTTATAGTGATGGAACAACTTCTTTAAAGAATATTGATTGGAATACAGGCGAAATAGATTGGAATAAAGAAGGGACATATAGGATTACAGGAACTATACATCAAGATCATTATGAATTTCCAATTGATATTAATTGTGCAGACCCATGTGCAATAAAATGGAACGGAAAGTACTATTTTATTGCAACTAATGATGCTGATGAAAATCATACTTTATATATGAGAGAAGCAGACAGTATACCTGAGCTTGTAACAGCAGAAGAAGTATTAATACTAGATTCAGACACATATGATGATATTAAGAATTTATTGTGGGCACCAGAATTTCATATCATAGAAGGTGAATTATATATTTTTCATGCTGCAACAACAGGCGAATTTTTTTGCGTAGAATCTCATTTTATGAAGCTCAAAAAAGGTGGTAATCCAATGTGTGCTGCAGATTGGTCAAGACCACAGCAAATTGTAAAGAAAGATGGCACAGAATTATGTGAAGCGGGAAAAACTATATCTCTTGACATGACCGTATTTGAATGGGGCAGTGAGTACTATGTTTGTTGGTCACAACGCCAGTTCTTGCCTATAGATCTAGGAGCATGGCTTTATATCGCAAAGATTGATCCAAAAGAACCATGGAAGTTGATAAGTGATCCAGTAATTATTTCTAAGCCAGAATATGGCTGGGCAAATAATCATACCTTTGTTGATGAAGGACCATTTGCTCTTATTAGAGATGAAAAGCTATTTTTAAGTGTTTCAAGTGCAGCCATAGATTCGACTTATGTTATAGGACTTTTAACTGTTGAAAAAGATGCAGATCTATTAGATCCAAACAGTTGGACAAAGGGGAATTATCCACTTTTAACTGCTAGAAGTGTTTCAGGGGAATATGGAACAGGACATAATTCATATGTAACTGATGATGATGGAATTGTATGGAATCTTTATCATGCAAGACCTGGAGTTGATGCACCAAGAAGTAGTGGTATACGCCGAGTACATTTTGATATAGATGGTTATCCAGTACTAGATTTAACAGAGGACAAAGACTTGAATCCCCAATTAGCAAATGTTTCAATTAATATTATAATATAAAGTTATTTATATTTTGATTTAGATATATAAAAGCATTGTTGTGATAAAGTAAATATAAAATCAAAATAGATAATAATACTTATAAATATTTTAAGGTAATTAAATAAAAAGTTTTTGTACCAAGAGAGTATACTAATTGGAAATAACATCAATTATTTGATTATTTTAGTGTAATATTATATTATATTCATAGAATACAAGTGCGTATTATTTTTTAAGAGGGTAATAAAATGAAGAACTTTAAAATACTGAATAATTATAGTATTAGATCAAAATTAATAATAATATATTTATTCTGTGTTCTAATTCCTATGATAGTTACTAATTCTATAGTGTATATAACTATAAAAAATAACGAGGTAAGAGAGCAAAGAATAACAATGGAGCATGCAATAGAAAGGGTTAAATATAATTTAAGTTCAGTTTTAGATGATTGTGTATTGGTATCAAATCATTTGCATAATGACATAACTTTAAATGATTTTATTACAAGAAGGTATGATAATCTTCTTGATTACTATGAAAGATATAATTATTTATTACAAAATAATGTAATCAATTACTACTATAATTCTCAGCATGTATATCAAGTTACAATATATACAGATAATGATACTATTAGTAATAGTAGTAATTTTAGAAAATTAACATCAGAAACACGCCAAAGTGAGTGGTATAGGCAATTCTATAACAATAATGAAGATATGACGATATCGGTATATTATGATGATAATAGAAAGAATTATGGAATAAATAATACCGCACGAACAATTAGCATTACAAGAAAGTTAGACAACTTCGACAAAACGCATGAGAATATTTTGAAAATTGACGTTGATTATAATGTTATATTAAATGATATTTTAAATGAAAAAATGGAAGATAATTTATATGTATGTAATAAGAGTTATATATTATTTTCTAATAAAAAATCTAACGTTGGTACAGAAGAATTTGACACAATAGATTCTATAGAAGAAAAGGATGTTAAGTTAAACGACTTTTTTAGATTTAAGGTAGCAAATGAAGCATGGAATATTATTATCACGGCAAATGAGGTCAGTCCTTTATCAAAAATTGTAGAGAGAAAAGAAATATTATTTGGACTAGCCATATTTAATTTATTGTTGCCTACAATTATTATTATTTTGGTATCTCACTCTATAGGTTATAGGGTAACACTGCTTGGTATATATTTAGGAAAGGTAGAAAATGAGGAATTTTCAACAATAGAGTATAATGATGGACAAGATGAAATAGGGAAATTAATTCGCAGCTATAATTTAATGGTATTGAGAATTAAGGAATTAATAGAAGTAGTGTTTAAAAGGGATGCAGAAAAGCAAAGGCTTGAACTTGCAAAAAAGCAGGCTGAATTAAAAGCGCTTCAAAGTCAAGTAAACCCTCATTTTATGTTTAATACTCTTGAAAGTATTCGAATGAGAAGTTTAATTAAAGGTGAAAGTGAAACAGCAGAAATAATTGAAAATTTATCAGCATTGCTAAGAAAGACAATAAATTGGGGAGAAGATTATATTACAATTGAAGACGAGATGCTCTTTGTGGAAAATTATCTTCAAATACAAAAATATAGGTTTGGGGAAAAATTAACTTTTAGTTTTTATGTTATGGGAGATTGTAAGAGAATAAGGATTCCGAAACTATCAATTTTAAGTTTTGTTGAAAATGCTTGTGTTCATGGTATTGAAGAAGTATCCCATAATGCTAGTATTAATGTTTCCATATTTAAGTATGATAGTAGATTATTCATAGAGATTTCAGATACAGGAAGTGGTATGGAGGAAGATCAGTTGAATTCAATTAGAGACAAGCTGAGAAATGCAGAAATAGATATGCTTAATAACAGCAAAAGTACAGGTGTACTTAATACTTATATGCGTTTGCAAATGTATTGTAATAATAATATGCAGTTCGAAATTGACAGTAAACCAAAGGAAGGAACGGATGTTACAATACAGATTTTTCTTGATGAGCCAGTGGTAAGCAATTCTTTTGTTAAAGAGAATCAGAATAATAATTTCTAATTTGGGAGGATATTATGATAAGGGTGTTGATAGTAGATGATGAACCATTTATTAGGCAAGGGTTAAAAATTCTAATTAATTGGGAACAATATGGTTATGAAATTGTTGGAGAGGCTGCTAACGGCATTGAGGCAATAAAGGAATTAGAAACAAAAGATGTGGACTTACTCATTGTAGATATAAAAATGCCAGAAATGAATGGAATTGAATTAATTGAGTATGTGCGTGAAAATATATTGACTGAGATAAAAATAATTGTATTGAGTGGATATTATGAGTTTGAATATGCAAAGAAAGCGATAAAGTGTAATGTAACTGATTATATTCTAAAGCCAATTCAAAGAGATGAACTAGTTAAAGTGCTAAATTCATTTAAAGAAGAGTATATGAAGCAGAAAAAACAAAATACCGTACAGAAAATAAAAGACAAAGTTGTATATGATAGATTTCTAAATGAGATTATATATAGTAAATGCAATGATTCCAATCTGAAATATATTAAAAAGCGTCAAATATTTTCTTCTGAGCTCAGATATATGATCATTGAAATTAATTATTGTAATAATCATGAAATTAACATATCAGAGAATGAAAAAATGGAACAGCAGCAAATTTTCTATCAAAACATGATTAGTTGGTTGGGTGAAAATTATTATAATGTAATTATTGATATGGGACAGTCAAAAGAATGCTATGATATTGGATTTATTTATGATAAAAGATTAGCAAAAGAAAAAGGAATGAACGAGAGTGAATATATTTTAAACTTTAAATCTGGTATGCAACAGATTCAAAAACATGATTTCTTTATTTATATAGGTGAGAAAGTAAATAGTATTGAAGAAATATCATTATCATATAAATCTGCTACTGTGGCTAAGTTATTTTCTGATTTTTCAATTGAAAACAATATCACTTATTATGATGAAATGGCAAAGAGAAAAGAGTTAAGCTGTAATGCAGGAAAACAGTACATGGATTACCTAATTCATGAAATTGAGGATAATAATAAGGAAGAAATAATAAAGTGTGTTGATAGGATTTATACGAGTTTTAGAGAATATAAAATAAATTTAGATATAATAAAAATCAATATAAATTATTTATTATGTAATCTTATTAATATTGCAAAAGAATTAGATTCAGAAATAAATCAAGAGGAAGTAATGCAGTATATTAGTTCTGTTTCTTTTGAACAAATGATAAGCAGAGGAAGTGCAAACCATCTAAAGACATTTTCTTTAGAATTTGCAGAATATTTAAGTCAATTAAGACAAAACTCATTTCAAGGGATTTTGAATCAAATTGATAAAGAGATTTCAGAACACTACATGGAAAAATTAAGTTTAAAATATTTAAGTGAAAAATACTATATTAATAGTGCATATTTAGGTCAAATATTTAAAAAGCAGTATAGTATATCATTTAAGGATTACTTAAATGCATATAGAATTGAAAAAGCAGCAGAACTACTAAAACGTAGTGATGATAAAATTTATAAAATTGCAGAGAAAGTTGGATATAACAATACTGATTATTTCATCAATAAATTCGTTCAGCTGAAAGAAAAGACACCTTTGCAATACAGAAAACAATTTTGCTGCAGATGATTAGTGGTAATTTCTAGGTAAGATGTCCACTAATATTTAGTGAATATATAAGTATCAGGGTAAAACAATTGAACAGGAGTGATATTATGGCAAGTATATTTTTAAGGTTCCCTGAAGGCAGAGCTAAGGCTCTTACACTAAGTTATGATGATGGTGTAGAACAGGATATTCGTCTAATTGAAATTATGAATAAGTATGGATTAAAAGGGACTTTTAATTTGAATAGTGGAGTATATGCAGAAGAAGGTACAATTTATCCAGAAGGGCAGATTCACCGTAGAATGACTGAAAAGCAGGTTACGGAGGTTTATAAAAATTCTGGTCAGGAAGTGGCAGTTCATTCTTTAACACATCCATTTCTTGAACAATTATCAAGTAATCTTGTTATTAAAGAAGTAATGAAAGATAGAGAAAACCTTGAAAGGCAATTCAATACAATAGTACGTGGAATGGCCTATCCTTATGGTACCTTTGATGATAAAGTTGTTGCAGCAATTAAAGCATGTGGGATTGTATATGCAAGGACTGTAATTTCAACTAATGACTTTAGGATTCCAAGGGATTGGATGAGATTAACCGCAACCTGCCATCATAAGTCACCAGAACTAGAAAACCTTTCAAAAAAGTTTGTTGAAGATGAGGTGACTCATTCACCTTATTTATTTTATCTGTGGGGACATAGCTATGAATTTGAAGCGGATGATAATTGGAATGTTATTGAGGATTTTGGTAAATATGTAGGTAAAAGAGAAGATATTTGGTATGCAACAAACATAGAAATTTATGAGTATATTGAGGCCTATAATAGATTAATATTTAGTTCTTATGGCAAGAAGATAAAGAATCCATCAAGTATAAAAATATGGTTTGAATATGATGAAAAGATCATTGAAATAGATGCAGGAGAAATAATAGAAATAGGAAATTAGTATAAAATAATATGCTCCCTTATGGCAGACACAATAAGTAATAAAATGTTTTCATTTTTTTGCTGTCTACTTAGCAGTGAGCGATTGAGTTTTTTAGTCTACAGCTGTTTATTCAATTTATATAATGATGCACCATGCGGAGGAATATTAGAAATAAGTACATTCTGAACTAGAGGTAAATTTTCATGTTTCCATAAATCACGAGGAGAAACTTCAGTACTAATTCCAATATCTTTTAAAGAAATGTCTAAAATTTGACTTTCTTCTGATAAATTGAATAGAGCTAAATAACAACTATCATAGTTAACATCTCTACTAAACCATATTGCATGTTTATTATCACGTTCTATTTGAATTGCTCCATGTGAATTTGCTATCAAATGAAGTACTTGATCATTTGTCAAAAGTTCTAAAGTTTGGGAATCTAATTTGGTCAATTCAGCTCCAATCATTAGGGGAGAACGGAATATGCACCAAAGGGTCATCAATGTAATCTGTTCTTCGATTGTAAAATTGGTATAACGCTCATGACCAAAGCCTTTGCCTAACCACCCAATTGGAATCATATCGCAGTCCGGATAGCAGCCAGTTGATACATGGTTTTGCCAAATCTCACAACGTCTAAACATATCTTTTAACAAGTCCCAATTATCCCAGAAGTCATCAGTAATACGCCACATATTTGCATACTTTTCTAAATGCCAAGCCTTTTCTATAACAGCTGGTCCTGGAGAAAGACTTAAAACCATATCTCTTCCAGAATTTGAGATAGCCTTATGAATCATTTCGATTTCTTTTTCAGCTGAATATGGATTATCTATATAGAAATTAGTGTTGCATATATCATCGACCTTTACAAAATCAACACCCCACTGCGCATATAGTTCAAAAATGGAATTATAGTATTCTTGAGCACCAGGCTTCCGGTAATCAACTCCATACATATCAGGATTCCATTTACACACAGAATAAGGGTTTGCAATTTTATCAGCAGTTATATCAGTACCTTTAATTTTCATATGTGTATGAGCAGCATATCTAGGAATACCTCTCATAATATGAATACCGAATTTTAAACCTAAGCTATGGATATAGTCTGCAAGAGGACGGAAACCAGCACCATTTTTAGAAGATGGAAATCTGTTTTCAGCAGGAATCTGCCTAGAATACTCATCCATATTAAAATGGCTAAAGTTTATATATTGATAGTTTGTTCTATCGGTGCCTGCATCAGGATCAGACCATTGAATATCAACAACAACATAATCATATCCATGAGTTTTTAAATGTTTTGCCATATACTCTGCATTAGCTTTTACTTCGGCTTCATTTACTGTAGTATCATAATAATCATAACTATTCCAACCCATTGGCGGAGTTTTTGCAAAATTGTTTTTTAATAGCATAATAAAAATCCTTTCTATGAAAAATTTATAAATTAACTTAAGTATCCCATTAAACTCTTGTATGAATAACGTATTTTTTTGATGTAATCATACTGTACATTTTTATATTAATATGATACTTTATATTAAGTTTATTACAGCATTTCTTGAAGCTGCAAGAGTGATAAAATGATAAAAGAGGTGAATTTTTGATGTCATATAAATTTGGATCTTATGGTTTTGTATTTTTTGACCAAATTCCAAATCCACCATTTGAATTGAAGGATATGGGAATTGAAAAGAGGAATACTTCTGATTATTATTTTGATAATAATCTTAGGGATATAAAGGGATATTTGTTTCAATATACTTTAAAGGGTTATGGAGTTTTTGAAACAGGAGATGAAAAATATAATATTAAGGCAGGACAGGCGTTTTTTGTAGAAATTCCAGATGACGAAAAATATTATTGTCCAGATGATTTAGATGAGGATGGGTGGCAGATATTATATATTCATTTTGAAGGGACTGCTGTAAAGCCCTATTATGATAAGATAGTGAACAAGACAGGAAAGATTATAACACTTTCTGAAAATAGTAGTGTAATACAGTATTTATTAAAGTTTCATGAAAACTTAAGGAATGGAATGCATATTCAGCCCTTTGTAGGAAGTGAAACAGTTTTTCATTTTTTATGCTTGTTATGTAGTAAAGTTGCTTATAATCAAGATGATTATTCTATGAGAACAAGGATAGCCATAGAAAGAATGGAAAATGATTTTTCAAAACTTGAAGGAATTAACACATTAGCTGATGGATTAGGAATTTCTCTTAGTCACTTTACTAGAGAATTTACTAAGGAAACAGGAGTAAATCCATTAAAATATCTTACAAATATTAGGATGCAACATGCAATGAAATTGCTTCACAACACAGAGTTGTCTATAAATGAAATAGCTTTAAAATGTGGATTTTCTTGTGGCAACTATTTTAGTAAGTGCTTTAAGAAAAATACAAAGCTTACACCATACCAATTTCGTAATGAAAGAAATTGATTTAGAAGTGAAAGAAGGGTGATGGTTAGTAGGGAAAATCAATTATATATAAAAACTTGGATAAAATCTATAATTTTATAGGTTTTAAATTGACAGTGATTTTAGTAAGATGGTTTTAGAATTAATTTAGTGAAATATACTTATGTAGTGTGACCGCATAAGTATAGCTTATTTTTAATATTATGATGTATCATAATTATACTTTTTATTGTAAACGTAAACTAAAACATAATAACACACTACTGGGAAAATTTCCAGTCTGTTTTACATTATCTCAAGAGGAGGGATAGAAAAATATGATTAATAATTCACAGTCAGGGCCTAAAGCTCCCAAAGATCCACAAAAAAAGCGTAGTGGTTTTTATATAATGATAGATAAGATTATAGAGGCTACTGCACGATTAGATGGAAAACCTTCACAGGAAATTTATTTAGACGAAGGAAGACTAGCCTTTGATGCTCAATTTGTGGGGGGAGTTGAGGATAAAAATATTCTTACATTGCTAAATGAATATGATGGGTTCTGCAAACTGGTTCATAGTATTGGAGTTTCTGTAAAAGCATCTGAAGTTGCAGGGAATATTGATTTTGTATTTCATAACTATGGAAAAGTGGACAGATATGGAGGTGGAACTCAAATTAAACTGCCTTGTAAGAAGGATGGAACTGAGGTAATCCTTAAGATTGAAGATTATGAGTGGTCAAAGGATGATGATGTAGTAGGGAAAATAGCCTTTGAATTTGAAAAACCAGGACTAATAGCGGAGGCAACAGTAAAAGTTTATTTGAATGAAGGTTATAAGGTACCGGAAATCGAAATAGATCCACCAGTGGAATTTAAAAGTGATAAGTATAATTCAATGATTTCAAAATCCCTTTTAAGTATTGGTAATAACAGAAGGCTTAAAGCAGCTATAGATAAGGCAAAAAGGGGAGAAGATGTAACTATTGCATATATTGGTGGGTCTATCACTCAAGGAGCTGGAGCCAAACCAATTCATACCGCATGTTATGCCTATAAATCGTATGTGAAATTTAAAGAGCTTTTTGGAAGCAATGAAGGTGGTAACATTAATTTTATAAAAGCAGGGGTAGGTGGGACACCTTCTGAGCTAGGGTTGATAAGATATGATAGAGATGTTTTTAGAGACGGAAAGGTGAAGCCAGACATTGTAGTTGTTGAATTTGCAGTAAATGATGAAGGTGATGAGACAAGAGGTGTATGTTACGAGAGTTTGATTTTGAACATACTTTCAAGTGAAAATAAGCCGGCAGTAATTTTATTATTTAGTGTATTTGCTAATGACTGGAATTTACAAGAAAGGCTTTCACCTGTTGGAAAGCTTTATGATTTGCCAATGGTAAGTATATCTGATGCTGTAGTTGAACAATTCAAACTAACTAAAGAAGAAGGAAATATTATAACCAAGAGACAGTTTTTCTATGACATCTATCATCCTACAAGTGACGGGCATTTAATAATGGCAGATTGTCTTGCATACTTATTTGAACAAACTGCAAATAGCACTTTAGATGAGAAGGATGTCTCATTAGATAAGGAACCAGCTATAGGCAACTCCTTTGTAGGGATGCGCCTTATTGATAAGAAGGATAATGAATGTAGTGCAGTAATAGAAAAAGGAAGTTTTAAAGAAACAGATGAAGATCTTCAATATGTGGAAATGGATGATAATCCATTCCCAACACCTGTATTCCCATACAATTGGATGCATACACCTGAATCTGGAAATGAAAGCTTCAGTTTAATAGTTAGTAGCAGAAGTTTACTATTAGTATTCAAGGATTCTGGAAGAATGGATTTTGGTAAGGCAAATGTCTATGTTGATGGTAAGTTTGTGTTGACGGCAGATCCTAAAGTAGTAGGATGGACACACTGCAATGCTATTATTTTGTACCAAGAGGAAAGCAGAATGGAACACAAGATAGAAATAAAGATGGCAGAAGATAGTTTTGATAAATATTTTACTATTCTTGGCTTTGGATATAATTAGATTATTTAAATTTTCTTAAAGAAGTTGAGAGGTGTCAATATAAATTAAAAAGGGCTGTTGTGCTAAATTAGTGCTCAGCTCTTTTTAAGTATAAATTTATGATTTGAAAATGAACTAATGATTGAAAAAGTATAATTATTAATGTTTTTTATATAATTTGTTAGGTTTTTTAATTTCTAATTAGTGGTAAATTTTAAGGAGACATGTTTTTAGTAAAATAGTAATTTAATGTGAAGTAGGAAAATTTATTGGAACTATATTCATTTTATCAGAATAGTGGCGTATAAAACCTGATTATAGATTTTAAGAAGGGATGTTAATTGTTATTAAAAGTTGAAAATATAATTAGCATTGAGAAAATTTATTAACGATAAGCCTTCTGCCTGAATATTAGAAAAGACTCGATTAAAAGAAATTAATAGAGATGAAGTGCAAATTTATCAAACGAAATTAATGATCCTATTATTAAATTTAAAGCAAAAGCAATTATATAGAATATTGAGAAAACAGAGAGAGACCATACTTCATTTAAACATTATAGTAAATAAGGAGCATATTCATAAAGAAAAGAGTGATTTTATGGAAGTATTAAAGTTTGGTTTTAAATATTGGAAAAGAAACTTGGTAGGAGCTATTATTATACAGCTTATCAGTTATGCAGCTATAGTTGCAGATCTAATGATTCCTATATTTTCAGAAATGTTTATTGATTATGTTATATGTGATAATAAGCCTGCAAATAATGGAGGATTTTCATTTGTGCTTAACGGAAAATATGGTGAGGTTCATTCAATAAAGCTTTTTTTCAGTTTAGCAACTGTGTTTATAGTCTTTCTTCTTGCAAGGATAATTCTTATTTATATTAAGAATACAACTAATCAACGTCTTGGTCTTAATTTGGAGAGGGACTTAAGAGTGATTACTTTTCGTAAACTCATGGAGTTGGATAGTGAATCTATTTCCAAGTATAACACTGGCGAATTATTAACGACTATGAATTTTGATACCATCATGTATAAGGAGCTTTTTTGCAGAATGATCCCTAATATACTAGATAGCATATTTGTACTCATTACTTGTACATTTTTGTTATCAATTATTAACATGAGCCTTATTGCTATTCCTTTAATTATGATGCCGATTTTTGTTATTGCATTGCAGAATTTTAAAAAGGCAGCAAAGGCTAATTACAGCAATATAAGAAAGAGTAATAGCGAGATGAGTTTGAATGTTCAGGAGAATATTGAGGCAGTACGTTTGGTTCGTTCTTTTACTAATGAGGAGCTTGAAAAGAGAAAATTCGATAAATTCAACGAGAAAATGAAAGATTCCTATATCAGCCAAGTCAATCTATCAGCTAAGTTTGAAGTTATATTTAGTTCAATTAAGCAGATATCCTATATCGGGACTATTGCAGTAAGCACAATTCTTGTTATAAAAGGTTATATGATGGTAGGATACCTTGTTGCATGTTCTAACTATGTACTTAAAATAATGGATCATATATCACAGATCAATAGCACTTTGTTCCAAATGCAGCAGCAGTTTGTTTCGGGACAAAAAATGATGAATTTCATTAACTGCGAATCTAAAATAATAGATGGTAAGGCAAATTTAAAAATAAGTAGCGTACCTAACATCTATATCAAGAATGCATACCTTACCATGGAGGAAAATGAGGTACTTAAAGGTGTCAGCCTTCATATTCCATATGGCAAGAAGGTTGGTATTGTAGGGGGGACAGGAAGCGGTAAAAGTGTACTTTTAGAGTCCTTAGTGCGTATCCATGACCTAACAGATGGAACCATCGAGATAAATGGAAACGATATAAGAGACTATTCACTTAAATCTATTAGAAGTAACTTTTCGTATGTATTTCAAGAAGTATTTCTTTTCTCTAACACTATTGATTCTAATATAGCATATGCTGAGCCTGAAATTGAAAAAGAAAGGGTAATAAAAGCAGCAAAACATGCTCAAGCACACAGTTTTGTTAAAAAGCTTCCAGTAGGCTATGAAACAATTGTGGGAGAGAAAGGAATGGGTATTTCAGGGGGACAAAAGCAGAGGGTTTCTATAGCTAGAGCACTTCTCAAAGATTCTCCTGTACTTATACTTGACGATTCAACAAGTGCCCTAGATGCCGATACAGAGAAGAGACTTCTTTCAGATATTAAAAAGCATTATCCAAATAAAACTATTCTTATTTCTGCCCACAGGATGTCTTCAGTGATTGATTGTGACGAAATAATTTATATGCAAGATGGTATGATTGCAGAGAGAGGAACCTTTGAGGAGCTTATGAGACTTGGAGGTCATTTTGCAAAGGTATATAAAATTCAAGAAGCTCAGAGAAAATCAGTTATCGACTTTGATGCTCTAGCAGCAGGTGAGGTGGGAAGATAAGATGGCACAGAGAAATACGTATTTTCAGGATGAAATTATAGAAAAGAAATTGGATATCAAGCAGTTTAGAAGAGTTATACGGTATATCCTTCCGTATAAAAATATTTTTATACTAGTAGGTTTTTTGATGCTTATTTCAGCGGCAGTATCAATGATGGCGCCATTATTACTTAGATATATTATTAATCATACAGTTATAGCTAAGGAGTATGGGGAACTGGTGCTTATAGTTGCTGGGTTTCTGGTACTCGCAGCTATTGAAATAGGAATTACGTTTGCCCATCAAAGTCTTATGGGTAAGACGGGCCATAACATAATTGCGAAAATAAGGAAGGACATATTTTATAAACTTCAACAGCTGTCATTTGACTACTTTGATTCAAGACCTGATGGAAAGATAGTTGTACGTGTTACTGATTATATTAATGATCTAGCTAACTTTTTTACTAACAATTTGCTGTTATTTCTTATTTATATAGTAAAAATAGTAGTTGTTACTATTTTTATGCTTGCAATAAGTCCTCAGCTTACCGCTATAGTTTTTGGAGCAGTTATTCCAATGATGATATGTGTCTTCGGACTTAGGTATTCAATAAGGAAGCTGTTTGCATATCACAGAGCAAGGCTTTCAAATAGAACAGCATTTCTTGTGGAATCAATTATGGGCGAAAAAATAGTTAAGAACTATAACAGAATTGATATGAATGAAAAGATATATATGGAAGTTCATGATATTAGTGCTAGAACATGGATGCAGATAGTTATGAGAAATGAACTTAATACACCAACTGTTGAAATATTTTGGAACCTGGGCACTCTCTGTTTGTATGGAACAGCATTATATTTGATACTTCAAGGAAATAGCAATATTGATGCTGGTACAATAGTTGCTTTCATCAGCTATATGAGCCTTTTCAGTGGCCCGCTTACACAGGTTGCTATCATTATACAACAATTGGCGCAGGTAAGTTCTAACTTAGAGCAGGTATTTGATACAATTGATTATCCTGTTGAGATTGAAAGTAAATATAGTGGAATTGAACTCATAAATGTAAAAGGACAGGTTGATTTTGATAATGTAACTTTTGCATATGAAGATGGAGTAGATGTTCTAAAGAACTTTAATCTCCATGTGAAGCCAGGAGAAACTATTGCGTTAGTAGGACCTACAGGTGCAGGTAAAACCACAGTAATTAATACTATTACAAGATTTTATGATGTAGATAATGGTAGTGTCAAGATAGATGGTATTGATGTACGAGAGGTTACTCTTGAGTCACTTCGTAGAGAAGTTGGAGTATTGATGCAAGATCCTTTTATATTCAAGGGAACTGTAATAGATAATATACGATATGGAAGACCAGAGGCAACAGATGAAGACTGTATTAAGGCGGCTAAAACTATTTTCGCAGACAGATGTATAGATAAAATGAAGGATGGCTTTTATCAAGAACTTGAGGAACGTGGTGCAGGACTTTCAGCAGGGGAAAAACAACTCATAAGTTTTGCTCGCATTATTCTTAAAAATCCTTCGGTTATTATATTAGATGAAGCAACAAGTTCTATAGATACAGAGACTGAGAATTTGATCAAAGAGGCAATGGATGTAATCCTTAAGGATAAAACAGCATTTATAGTAGCACATAGGTTATCCACTATAAGAAATGCTGATAGGATTCTATATATTGACAATAATACAATTGCTGAAGAAGGAACTCATGAGGAGCTGATGAAGCTAAAAGGATTATATTATAGTTTAAATTAGGTTAGATATACACCATTTTTAGATTAAAAATATAAGAGACATTAATAATTTATTCAATTATTAAGGGGGTAAGATTAGAAATATGAAAAACGTAACAATTGCGGTAGAAGGAAAAGCATCTACCATATATATAGATTCAAAAGGAAAAGATTATAAAGGTTTAAAGCTTGTAGTAGATTCCTTTGCAGAAGATGTTAATTTAGTTATTGGAGTGACACCAACAGTAGTAACAGATATCAGAGAATTAAAGGAAACAGTAGTTATTGCAGGCTCAATAGGAAATAACGAAATAATTGATTCGTTAATTACTAAAAGAATACTAGATGTATCTTCGATAAAGGACAAGCGTGAATGCTATAAGATACAGGTTGTTGAAGAACCAATTGAAGGTATTGATACAGCTATTGTTGTCGTAGGAAGCGATAAGAGAGGAACAATTTACGGTATTTATCGTATTTCAGAATTAATTGGAGTAAGTCCATTGGTTTATTTTGCAGATGTTATACCAGCAAAGAAGTCTACATTGATTTTTTCAGAAGATGAGTTAAATGTCACTTCAAAGGAACCATCTGTAAAATATAGAGGTTTTTTCTTAAATGATGAATGGCCATCTTTAGGATCATGGGTAACTAATGCATTTGGAGATTTTAATGAAGAATTTTATGATAAGGTATTTCAGTTGATTTTGAGATTAAAAGGAAACTTTTTGTGGCCAGCTATGTGGAGTGCTGTATTTAGTGAAAATGGTAAAAGCTATCCTTTAGCTAATGCGGAACTTGCTGATGCATATGGTATTGTAATGGGGACATCTCACCATGAGCCAATGTTTAGAGCAGGTGAAGAATGGAAGAATATTAATGGTCAATATGGTACAAACCCAATATGGGATTTTTCCAGCAATGTAGATGCTATAACAAAGTTTTGGGAAGACGGGCTTAAGCGTAACAAGGGTCTTGAAAGTCTAATCACTATAGGTATGAGAGGAGAACAAGACTCTGCATTAAAAGGTTCTGAAGAAGAAAACATCGAACTTTTAAAGGATATTATCAGAACACAAAAGCGTTTATTAAAGGAACAAGGTCTTGATGAGGCACCTCAGGTTCTTACTATATATAAGGAAGTAGAAAAATATTGGTATGGAACAGATAAGGCAGAGGGATTAAGAACTTGGGATGTGCTAGATGATGTAACAATTATGCTGGCAGATGATAACTTTGCTAATGTCCGTACCCTTCCAGAGGAAGCAGAACGAAATCGTAAGGCTGGCTGGGGAATGTATTACCATTTTGATTATCATGGAGGTCCACGTTCTTATGAATGGGTAAATACAACTCCTCTTGAAAAAGTATGGGAACAGATGACTATGGCCTATGATTATGGTGTACGCGATATATGGATTGTTAACATTGGGGATTTAAAACCTAATGAATTCCCAGTTTCCTACTTCTTAGATTTAGCCTATGACTTTGAAACTTGGGGTATCAATGGAAGAAATAAGACTAAGGAATATACAAAGAAGTGGACCGTGCAGCAATTTGGAAATGCTGGAAGCGAAGAGGTATTAAATGGAATTGAGAGTATATTAACAAGCTATACTAAAATGAGCGGATGGAGAAAGCCTGAGGTTACTTTTCCTGATACGTATAGCTATATAAATTATAATGAAGCACAAAGAGTACTGGAAAAAGCAATTGATTTAGAGAATAGATCTGAGAAATATTACGATGATATGCCAGAAACTTATAAAGATGCATATTACCAGTTGGTTTACTATCCAGCGGTAGCATCTACCAATGTTATTAAAATGCAGATATATGCGGGGTTAAATAATTTGTATTATAAACGAAATAGCGCTCTTACAAATTTCTATGCTGGACTAGTAGAAGAATGTAAAGTAAAAGATATTGAAATGCAGGCTTATTATAATGACAATATGTCTAATGGAAAGTGGAAGGGAATGATGAGTTCTCCTCATATAGGATATATGGAATGGAGCCCTGATAGTTGGACATATCCAGAGATTTATAATATATCACTAAAAGATGGGAGTATTATGATTGTAGATGTACAAGGAACTGAAGACGCATACTGTTCTGGTACAGCGGTTTTACCATCCTTTACAAACTTGGGTAAAGAAAACTACTCTATTGTTATCAGCAATGGAGGAAGAACAGAATTTGATTATAAAATGCAAACAAGTGTAGATTGGATAAAGGTAAATGATATACAAGGAACTATATCTGATGGAATAAAAATTAAAGTTTCAATAGATTGGAACAAAGTATCTACGACATCAAATGGCCTCATAACTATTTCGGGAGCAGGGGAAACAGTAAGGGTAAACGTTACAGCTGAAGTTATCGATATTACTGGTTTATCAGATATGACATTTGTTGAGACAAATGATGTGGTTTCTATTGAAGTAGAGCATGCAGCAGATAAAACTAAAAAATCCAATGTAGAATGGAAAGTGCTCAAAAATTATGGACGTACTTTGTCTTCAATGAAGATGTTCCCTACAACTGTGTCCTTTGAAAAACCAGAGGATGCACCATATTTGGAATATAAATTAAGGTTAAATGAGGATGCAGAATATACTTTAACAACCTATGTTGCACCGACAAATAATCTATCTAAAAGGAGTAGATTAAAATATGCTGTAGCTTTTGATAATGAAATACCAGCTAAAGCAGATGCTCTTCCAAAGGATTTTATTGCTGGAGACTACAATAATGAAATTTGGTGCAATGCAGTTTTAGAAAATATTCATATGACTCATACTACTCATAAATTAGCCAAGGGAATACACACACTCCGATTCTATGGATTGGACGCAGGATTAGTATTACAAAAGCTGGTATTATCAAAAGGAAAACTTCCGACTTCATTTTTGGGACCAGAAGAGAGTTTCTTTGTAGATAAATAATAGAATAAAAGTTCTATGTATTATAGCGCATGTGAGGTATAAAAGTAGTGCTAGATTTGAGACATTAGCACTAGCCAATTTGAATAGAGTATGTCGTGCGGACGAGCATACCGCTAGAATTAGCATCAGATCTAATTTGGTTAAAAACATAAAATTAGTATAGGAGGATTTATGATGAGAGAATTTTATGATAAACCAATTTACGCAATTACAAATTATATTATTGGGCTCTGTCTAAGTAGTATTTATATGGGTATTTGTAATATACTCCTTATATTATTTTTAATTTTGACTGCACTATCCCCTAATAATTTTAGTTTATCACTTCTATTTATCTGCTTAATCCCATTAGGACCATCTTTAGGAGCTTTGTATAGTACTATAGGTAAGATAATTCGCGAAAGAGATATATATTTTTCTTCAACTTTTTGGAATTCTTACAGGAAGAATTTTTTATCTAACATTAGGCTTTGGCTCACTGAACTTATTATTATAACGATATTCTTTATTGACTTTAAATATTTTTATGTAAATATGCCTCAAAGTGGCATACACGTAGTCATTGCTTTACTTATGGCGATATCTATTGTTATAGGGATATACGCTTTTTCTATAAACTCTAGATTTGAGATTAAGTTAAAAGATTTATTGATCTTATCACTATACTTTATGATGAAAAAGTTTCCAACAACTATATTGAAAATTGTTGTCCTAGTTTTAATGTATTATTTATTAAAATCGGTTTCTATCATATGTCTAATTTTTGTACCTGGCATAATTTGTACTATTTTTGCCTACTATGATAAAGATATTTTTCAGGAAGTGGAAAATAAATTTAGATCACATGTCCAAAATCATTCAAAATAGTTAAAATCAAAAGCTACACTAGAATTATTTAGTGTAGCTTTTTGCGAGTAGATAATTTTGTAGATAGAAAAATAATAATTAGTATTATTTTTGATTGGAATCTATTGTTGGGTTGTCGTAGTAAAATCATAAAAGTGCTTTTGAATTATTTAATACTTTAATGGAGAACATAAACTTAGCATTATTATACTTGTATTGTTTAATTGTGCCTTAACATTAAGTTCAAGAAGGAAGGTATGCAAAAGTTATGAGTACAATATTTAAAATTTACAAAAGGGATATAAGAAAAATAACAACTAATATTCCTCTGATGATTATAATAGTAGGGTTGCTTTTCGTACCTGCTTTATATGCATGGATTAATATAATAGCTTCTTGGGATCCATATGGGAACACCAAAGGGCTTTTAGTAGCAGTAGTAAATAATGATGAAGGTGCTCAATTTCAAAACCTAGAAATTAATATAGGTAGAGAGGTAATAGATAAGCTAAAAGGTAATGAAAGTATTGGATGGACTTTTGTTAATGATGATGAAGCAGAAAGTGGAGTAAAATATGGTAAGTATTATGCTAGTATAACTATACCTGAAGATTTTTCAAGTAATCTTCTCTCAGTTGCAGCAAATGGTGAACCTAAAAAAGCTAAACTTATTTATTCTGTTAACGAAAAAATTAATGCTATAGCACCTAAAATTACAAAAAGCGGATTAACCAGTTTACAAAATGAAATAACTAGTTCTGTTACAGAAGAAGTAAGCAGTACTGTGCTAAATTATATGAATGCTTATGGTATTGAACTTGAGAGGATTAAGCCTCAGCTAGAAGAACTTATGAATATTATAAATGACATAGATAATAACCTACCTCAAATTGGTGAAGGCATAAATAATGCTTATAATGGGGCAGTAGATCTAAATAACTTTATACAAAATATTCAAGGGAATATACCTAATATAACAAATTCACTGAACAACGCTCAAAATGCTGTGCAATCCAGTAATGATTTTTTTACTAAGGTTAATGACACAATAAAAAATATATCTCCGTATGTTAGAACAGATTTAGCTACAGTAAAGGCTAATTCTGCTGAAACAAGAGATGCACTTAGCAGCATTAATAATTCCATTGATACAGATGTTAAGGGGCAGCAGGAGATTCTAAAATCAGCTTCAACTAAAATGAATAATGCACTATCTGCTGTTAATAACGATATAAATATACTTCAGTCTGTAAATAATATTTTACATAGTAGTGCAATATCTAATTTCATAAATAAAATGCAAAATATTAGGGATCAATTGGTTCAAAATAAATTAAATTTAGATTCTTTGATAACTACATTAAGTAATGGTAATAAAATTTCTTCCGATGCAGTAGAATCTCTAATACAAGGAATAGATAAAACATCACAACTTATTGATGATTCAATAAATAATTTTGACAGCGCTATTTCGCCAGCAATAAATAGTCTTGTGAACAATACAACAAATATGGCAAACAACTCACTAACGCTTTTAGAAAGTGCAAAAAATAATATACCCTTAATAAATAGTCTGCTAAAAGACGCTAATATTGGTACTGATTTAGGAGCGGAACAGATTAAAAATATTAAAGATAAATTTCCAAAAACTGAGGAGACTATCCACAGTAATGTTGAAAAATTTAAAAGTTTGAGTAATAATGAAAAATTCAACGAACTCACAGGTTTTCTACAGAAAAATACTAAGGATGTAAGTGATTTTCTGGCAAATCCAATTGAGCCAGTTCAAAACAGGGTATTTCCTATACCTAATTATGGATCAGCTATGGCTCCATTTTACAGTACTCTTGCTATATGGGTAGGTGGATTTACATTACTTTCTATACTATCTGTCCATGTAGAACCGCTGGATGGTGTCAAGAATTTAGGAACTACAAAAATGTTTTTTGGTAGGTTCTTAACTCTTGCAACCCTTTCATTACTCCAAGCTATTATAATTGTTTTAGGGAATTTATTTTTTATTAAAACTTATTCTGTAAGTCCAGTAATACTTTTAATATTTTCTATGTATGTAAGTATAATTTTTATAATGATTATATACACTTTGGTATCCGTATTTGGGAATGTGGGTAAGGCTTTAGCTTTAATTATAATGGTACTTCAAGTTTCAGCATCAGGAGGAACTTTTCCAATACAGCTTACACCTAAATTTTTTCAAAATATAAGCCCAATGCTTCCTTTTACATATGCCATAGGAGGAATGAGAGAGGCAATAGGTGGAATTATCTGGAGTTCCTTATATTACAATATTGGAATTTTATCTATATATTTTTTCATATCAATAATTATTGCTGTATTTTTAAAAGAAAAGATGAATAAGAAGTCAGAAAAATTTGTTAATAGGATGAGGGAAAGCGGATTAGTAGGAGAGTGAAGATAAATGCTAATCAAATTATGTTCATTTTATGTAAATGTATGAGTTTAACTTAATTGCTTAAGGTAGGTATTTACAATAAAGTAAAAAAGCCATAAGATAATTTGTAATTAAACTATTAAAAACAAATATTATTATTGTCATTGATAAAGCAGGCGAGACTAATAAATAGTATGTTATTATATTACTATGTATAGAGTCTCGCTTTATATATTTTAAGTTAAGTAGTGTATGTAAAAATATTTTAAGTTAATAGGGGGGGATTAATGAGATGAAAAGAATTGAATTAATTCTTGCAAAGTTAAGAGAAATAAAAGATTTGTTTCCAAACGGAATTTCTGCATTAGAAATTGCGGAGGAGTTAAACCTTAGCAGAGCAAATGTAAGCAATGATTTAAATAAATTAGTAAGTGATGGGAAAGCAGTAAAGATAAAGGGAAAGCCGACACTATTTATTGCAATAAATGAAGAAAACGTTACCTGGAATTTATCAGTCATAAATAAGTTTTCGGAAGCTAACCCTAGTCTATATTCAGCAGTAGAGCAAGCAAAAGCCGCAATATTGTATCCGCCAAATGGAATGAATATATTATTACTTGGGGAAACAGGAGTTGGTAAATCGACCTTTGCAGGACTAATCTATAAATATGCCATTGAAATGAATGTGAAATCTAAAGATAGTCCTTTTATAACATTTAATTGTGCAGATTATGCAAATAATCCTCAGTTATTACTTGGGCAATTATTCGGAGTAAAAAAAGGTGCTTATACGGGGGCGGATTTTGACAAGGTTGGTTTGCTAGAGAAAGCTAATGGAGGAATTTTATTTCTTGATGAGGTTCATAGATTGCCGGCAGAAGGGCAAGAGATGTTCTTTACATTTATGGATAGAGGGGTATATAGAAGGCTTGGAGAAACAGAAAGTGAAAGAAGTGCAAGTGTTCTTATAATAACGGCTACTACAGAGGATCCAAATACTACATTGCTAAAAACATTTACTCGAAGAATTCCTATGGTTATAACAATACCATCATTAAAGAATAGAGGAATGGAAGAACGATTCAATCTAATAAAACAATTTATGATTGAAGAGTCAGGAAGACTTGGAAAAAGTATTAAGGTGTCAGTAAACTCAATAAAAGCTTTTTTATCATATAATTGTGAGAACAATGTAGGGCAGTTAAGATCTGATATACAATTAGCTTGTGCTAAAGCATATGCTGATTTTCTATCAAATAGAAAAGATGTAATAAAGGTAAATAGTATAGATTTACCGCTATATATAAGGGAAGGTTTATATAAAGAGATAGAACATAGACAGTTATGGAACAAATTGATTGATATAAATAAGAGGTATCTAATATTTGATAAGGATGAAGATAGGGAGATATTTGAAGAAGGTACTAATGATAGCAATATCTATGAGATGTTAGATTTAAGGACAAATGAACTTAAAGCAAAGGGAATAAAAGGAGAACATCTAGAGGAAGAAATAGAGAAAGATATTGAAGACTATTTTAAAAAATATATTAATGATTTTAGTACTAAAGTTGATATGACCAATATAAAAAACATCGTAGAGAAAGATGTTATGGATATAATCGAGGAGATTATTTTATTCTGTGAAGAAGAACTAGGAATAAAGCTAGACAAAAAAATAAGTTATGGGTTAGCAGTTCATATTAGTAATTCAATAGATAGAATAAGGAGAAATAAAAAAATTGTTAATCCTAAATTAAGCAGTATTAGAGAGGAAAATAAAAAAGAATTTAGTGTAGCTTTAGATGCTTTGAAGATGATAGAGAGATCAATTGATATAAGTATGCCAATTGATGAAGCCGGGTTTATAGCTATGTTCTTAAGTTATAATTATAGAAACTTAAGATATACACAAAATGATGTAAAGATAATAATAATCGCCCACGGCATTAGTACTGCGACATCAATGGCTGAGGCAGTTAATAGTCTGCTTGGAACAGAAAATACTGCGGGTATTAATGCACCTATAGAAGAAAAACCTGAGAAGATATTAGAGAAAACTATAGAATACATTAGAGAACAAAAAATTAAATCGGATATATTATTTTTAGTAGATATGGGATCACTTACGACTTTTGGAAAAGAAGTAGAAAACATATTTGATATAAAAACCAGAACGATACCATTAGTCAGCACTTTGCATGCATTAGAAGCAACAAGAAAATCTATGATGGGATATTCTTTAGACGAAATATATAGAGAAACACTAGATGTTAATAGTTTATATGATGATAATGTTGCAGATATAGATTATAAGGAAAACGAAAAAGATAAAAGATTAGCAATAGTAACAGTATGTACAACTGGTGAAGGTGGAGCTAAGACTATTAAGGGGATATTGGAACGAAATCTAGCTTTTGATAATAAGGTAATAGAAATTGTGCCTATAAATTTTATAGGCAAAGAAAATGTATATGAAAGAATAGAAAAATTAAGAAATAAATACGAAATTATTTGTTTTGTCGGACCTTTTGAGTTAGATGTAAATAGTCCGCAGTTTTCGCTAGATGATATTATAGATGGAGATTGTGCTAAGGATATACAAAACCTTATTGATGCAGAAGAAACATATATAAAAATGGAGGAAACTTTAGAGCGTGATTTAAAAAATGTTGATGGAATAATGGCACTAAAGAGTATAAAGAAATTCAATAGAACTGTTACTGAAGAATTAAAGGTTAATATAAAGATTAATATTCTAATTGGAATAACACTTCATATGGCTTGTGTAATAGATAGATATAAGGAAGGTAAAATTACCTTAGAATTTGAAGGGAAAAAGGATTATATAAAAAATAATTTAAATCTATATAAAATTGTGAAAAATGCATGTGCACCTATAAATACAAAGTATTCAATTAATATTTCAGATGATGAAATATGTTATTTGATGACATTCTTTAATAGTAATAACATTTAAGAAATGAATCATGAAATAAAAATAAGAAACAGAAATATATAAATATTTATTCTGTAGGATAATTAGTAATCTTACTTTATAGATATTTATATTTTTTTGTTTAAAATAATAAACCAAGTTTTATTATTTAGTACAAAATATTTTATTGAATCTATAATAGCTAAAAATTTAGGGGATAAAACATATAATAAATACACAAAATAAAACACATTGGCCATTTGTTTTAAAAAATTTGCGAAAAAGTAAAACACATAATAATTGTTTTTAAAGTATTTTATTAGCCTCAAAAGTGGATAAATGCTACGATTGAACTCATAATCACATTTTTATTTCTGCATCAGAAACTTGGCACGGTTATTGCTTTATATATAAGCATAAGAGAAACAAAACAAAATTATATAAAGTATAAAAACAAAAAGTATTAAAAGGAGAGAGCGAAATGGAAGAATTAGAATTAGCAATCATGAATATTATAATAAACGCTGGAGACTGCAAAAATCATGCTTATATGGCTCTTAATAGTGTAAACGAAGGAAATTATGAGGAAGCTGAAAAAGAAATGCAATTAGCAAATGATGCATTAGCTAAAGCTCATGAAGGTCAGACAATGTTTCTTCATAAAGAAGCTAATGGAGAAAAAGTTGATATATCGGTTTTATTTGTACATGCACAAGATCATTTAATGACAGCAATAACTGAAAAGAATTTAATTGAACAAATAATGGAATTAAGGAAAATTATAAATACATTAGTAAAATAATAAAAGAGATATAAATTTAATTGATCAACAACTATAATTCCTATTTTAATAAACTATATATATTTAAGGAGGAATCAACTATGATGAAAATTAGATTATTTTGCGCAGCAGGAATGTCAACAAGTCTTTTAGTTAGTAAAATGAAGGATGCAGCTAAGGTCAAAGGCGTAGAAGTAGATATAGAAGCTTTTCCAGAAGGACAAATGGATAAACATATAGATAATGTAAACGTTGCGCTACTAGGACCACAAGTTGGATATACATTAGGAAAAGCAAAAAAGATATGTGAACCGCTTGGAATTCCAGTGGATGTAATACCAATGGTTGATTATGGAATGATGAATGGAGCAAAAGTGCTAGAATTTGCACTAAATTTAGCTAATAAATAATAACTGAATTTATATAGAAAAATATAATGTAAAACTGAATTATTGTACAAAGTTCTATATAGTTATTTAAGATATTAGTAGGCTATATGGAAAGTTATAACTTTAATATAAAAGATAATAATAAGCCCAACATATTTATTATTATATATTCTTACTATCATATTATATTTAATTAAGGAGGAATCATTATGTCAATTGGAAATACCCTAAATGAAAAGGTTATACCAGTAGTTATGAAGTTTGTTAACCTAAAAGGTGTTATAGCATTAAAAGACGGTATTTTATTTACATTACCTTTTATTATGGTAGGATCAGTATTTTTATTACTTGCACAAATACCATATCAGCCATTTAACGATTGGATGGCTAGTCAGCTTGGACCAGGATGGACAGAGCCATTATTTCAAGCTTATGGAGCGACATTTTCAATAATTGCATTTATTGCGGCAATAGGTATAGCATATACATATGCGAAAAACGAGGGACATGAACCTCTATCTGCAGGAATAATATCATTTGTAGTATTTTTATTAACAACTAATTCTTATGTGATAACTAAGGGTGGAGAAAAAGTAAGCGATGTTATTAGTAAAGAATTTGCTGGTGGAAAAGGAATGGTTACAGCAATTATTATTGGCTTAGTTGTAGGCGCAATTTACTCATGGTTCATGAAAAGGAAAATTACAATTAAAATGCCAGCTGGTGTACCACAAGGGGTTGCAAACTCATTTGCATCATTAATACCAGCAGCAGTTATAGTACTTGGAGCAACAATACTTTATAGTATTCTTAAGTATGGAATGAATACAACATTTATAGAACTAATATATAAGTTAATACAAACACCATTACAAGGAATGACAGATTCTCTAGGTGGAGTTATTGTTATGACATTTATAATCCCATTCTTATGGTGGTTTGGAGTACATGGATCATCAATTATAAGTGGTATAATGACAGGAATACTAACATCAAATGCAATGGAAAATCAAGCTATAGTTAATAGTGGAAAAGCACTCACAGTAGCTAATGGCGGTCATATAGTAACACAACAATTTCTAGACAATATGATTGGTATGACAGGTTCAGGTGTAACAATAGGACTTGTAATATGTATGTTATTGTTTGCAAAATCAGCACAAAGCAAAGAATTAGGTAAATTAGCTATAGTACCAGGATTTTTCAATATAAATGAACCAGTTTCATTTGGAACACCAATAGTAATGAATCCATTTATGGCAATACCATTTATACTTACTCCAATGGTTACAGGGTTAATTACTTATTTTGCAATGTATACAGGGTTAGTTCCATTATTTACTGGAGTATTAGTTCCATGGACAACACCACCAATAATAGCAGGACTTATATTAGGTGGATGGAAAATGGCGTTATTGCAATTAGTAATTATGGCAATATCATTTGTTATTTACTACCCATTCTTTAAGAAACAAGATGCTTTAAACTTTAAAAATGAACAGGCAGCACAAAATGAATAAAATTGAAATTTAATATAGATTAAATCAAGAACATTTTTAAAAATTAATAGTCGTAATTTAATTAAATCTAAATTATTATTACTTTTGCTATAATAAATAGCCTCCATATAAAATAGTTATTTCTAAACACTATTTATATGGAGGCTTATTTATATCAATGTTGTAATTTGAATTCAGAAATTTGCTCATGCATAATTTGTGAGTGAGATGCTAATTCTTCAATAGATGCTGATGTTTCCTCTGCTGTTGCTAGGTTAGTTTGGACAATATCTGATATAATATCCACTTTTAAAGTCATTTTTGATATTGCACTTGTTTGCTCTTCAGAAGCAGTAGCTATTTCCTTTACTAACTCGGAAGTATATTCAACATTTTCGACAATGCTATTTAAGGCTATTCTAGTTTCATTTGCTATTAATTCGCCTTTAGATACAGTATTTAATGAGTTCTTTATTATTTGAGTAATATTTTTAACAGAATTAGAAGATTGTTCAGCTAATTTTCGTACTTCATCAGCAACAACAGCGAAACCTTTTCCAGCATCGCCTGCTCTGGCAGCTTCTATAGCTGCATTTAAAGCTAATAAATTAGTTTGTTCAGATATTGACTGGATTGTGTTTATAATTGCTGAAATTTCATTGGAGGCAGTAGCAATCTCGTTTATAGATTCCATTAATTGTTTCATTTTATTATTTCCATCAGCAACAATCTTTGTTGTTTCATTATAATAGTTATAAGCTTTTTCAGAGCTATTTGTATTCTTTTTTACTTGATCGAGTATTATATTAAAGTTTCCCTGAAGTTCTTGTACTGCATTAGCTTGATTAGAAGCTCCTTCGGAGAGTACTTTTGTAATTGAAGAAATTTCTTTCGCACTATTTGCAGTAAAATCAATTGATTTATCTATATCTAAAAAGCTAGAATTTAAGTTAGCTATAATTTCATCTAAAGATTTTTGTATTGGGGCAAAATCTCCAATGTAATGAACTGACTCCATTTTGTTGATATTTAAATTTCTATTTGATAATTCCTCTAGTGTATATGTTATATCTTTGATATATAATTTAAGCATATCAATAGATTTCTTCAAATCATTGAACATATCACCCATTTCATCTTTTGAAGAATATTCATTGTCTATGCTTAATATTCCATTTGATAAATTTGTAGAAACTTTTTTTACATTATTTATTCCTTCAAATATAGAGGATTTTAAAGTTTTACCTAGAGATCTTGGAATAAGTATTAGAAATATAATTATTAAAAGAAAAATTACTGTAGCTAAATTTCTGTAAAAAATGGATTCGTTTACAAATGTTTGTGCATTTTCTTTAGAAGATTCGTATAATTGAGAAATATAATTTTCAACAATATCTATTTGAAAGCTATATGTATCCAACTTAGAAGTTATTGTACTTTTAGGATCATTATTTTTGATAGAATTGCATAGTTCTTTTCTATAGGTATCAGCAATACTTAAATTTTTAGTAAGTTGATCAATAGCAGATTTATCACTTGTATTTTGCTTCAATAAATCTATCTTACTGGTGAGCTCTTCAAGAGCTTCGTCGGAATTTTTTATAAAGTCTTCCTTATTTTTAGGACTATTTTCTATTACGGCTCTAGAAATATTTGTATCGGAAACCTGAAATGCAAGCCTAATATCAGATAATGCTTGAGAAATATGATAAGGACCATTATATAGAGAAAAAGTTCTAGCGGATAATGATAGTAGTACACCTATAGATATAACCATACTCAATAGTGTAAATATCAGTATAAGATTAAAGGTTGTATCTATTTTTTTACTTATAGAATAGTTTCTGAATTTTTCGTTTAATTTGAATGATTTACTTATGAAGGATTGTTTATCTTTATTAAAAGTTTTTTTAATTTTATTCATACAGAATCACTCCTACTAAATTCAAAGTGAAAACATTAACATATATTATTATATCAAAGTTTCCATATTACAGCAATTGAATAAATAGATAAAAATTTATGTATTTTACAGTATATAACTATTAGAAAAATTAATTATGAAAATGTATACAAAAAAGTATTGACTAATCAATATAAAAGCTTTATTATAGACTTATCAAACAACATTTAAAAAGTTATTTTAAAATATATTTAAAGTGAAACATTAACAAGTACTAAAGCTAAATTTAAAACTCGGACAAGCTATGTAAAATAATAGCTAGATTCAATTATTCAGGAATAGGATATTAATTAATACCTAACTTAATAGATCTAATTTGTAGCATTAAAATATCGAATAATATACTTCGTAAAATTTGTCAAAATCTGATTATAAGAATTTAAAATTCATAAAAAATGGAGGAGTTAAAAATGAATAATATACCACAAGTAAAATTAGGAATTGTTGCAGTAAGCAGAGATT
>CAURJV010000034.1:0-53239 GCA_963524945.1 uncultured Clostridium sp. | reverse complement strand
AATCTTCTTCTGCCATACCATCTTCAATTGAGATAATTGGATATTTATTAACCCAATCTTCAAAGAAATCAACCATTTCTGCTGATGTTAATGTTCTTCCCTCATGCTCTAATACATATTTACCATCTTTATAATATTCTGATGAAGCTGCATCAATTGCTATAAAGATTTCTTCTCCAGCCTTATAGCCAGCCTTTCCTATTGCTTCAATTATTACATCAAGAGCTTCTTGATTTGATTTTAAGTTTGGTGCAAATCCACCTTCATCACCAATACCAGTTGAGTAACCTTTATCATTTAAAATTTTCTTTAATGTATGATAAACTTCAGCACACATTCTTAAAGCTTCGCTAAATGTAGGTGCTCCTGCTGGCATAATCATAAATTCTTGTAAGTCTACAGAGTTGTCAGCATGTGACCCACCATTTAGTATATTCATCATAGGCACTGGTAATACTTTTGAGTTAACTCCGCCTATATATCTATATAAAGGCATCTCTAATGCATTTGCTGCTGCATTTGCCACTGCTAACGAAACTCCTAAGATGGCATTAGCTCCAAGCTTACTCTTATTATCTGTTCCATCTAATTCAATCAGCATTTTATCAATATAAGTTTGTTCAAATACATTGCATCCAATTAATTCTTCTGCAATAATTTCATTTACATTTTTAATTGCATTTAAAACGCCTTTTCCTAAAAATTTATCTTTATCACCATCTCTTAATTCCACTGCTTCGTACATTCCTGTTGAAGCTCCTGATGGTACTGCTGCTCTTCCAACTGTTCCATCTTCTAAATATATTTCTACCTCCACTGTAGGAAAACATCTTGAGTCTAAAATTTGTCTTGCAACCACATCTACAATTTCTAAATAATCTTTCATTTAATATTACCTCCTCATTTCTATAATTATACTGAGAACTGTTATCAATATAATTATAATACATAATTTACTAAATAAAAAGCTTTTTTATTTCATTTACCATAATATTATTGGTAAAACAATTTAGGAATATTCATATTATTTTTTATGTAAATATAAAACTCACTTATACAATTTAGTGGGATACAAAATAAAGCTTACATAATTTAATCTATCTCTGCTCAGATTAATAATTTATCAATTTACTTAATCAATATAATACTTATTAATATAGTAATATATTATTTAAAGTAACATCTCTTTATATTAACAACGTTAGAAGCTTACTCAAAATGATACTAATATTATGGTTTATAGCATTTACCTTAAAAATCATTATATTAAATATTCATTTTGAGTTCCTTCAAACCTGTACTTTTACATATCTAATCATCATCTAATATTGATAGATTATTCGACCCACAGTATCTTCTAAATTTTAATTCCCATGATGCCGCTTTCTTTGCATCTATTTCCTTTATGCCTGCAAAAAATTCATCTAACACACCAACTTTGCCTAGTCCCTTCATTAAGTGTCGCGGATAATCAACCTTTCTAGTATACGCTTTTTTAGGATCTATTATCATAAGTTTTTCGTCCTCTGAAACATAAACATCTTTACATCTGATATCTAATTTTTTAAATTTAAGTCTCTTGAACTCTAGTAATAATTCATATATGTTTCTAACTAATCTTTCACTTAGCCCATTTTCTTTTATATGCTTATCAAGCCTTATTCCATCCACTAAATCTCTTATTACATAGAGTCTCCCTTTTTTATACATATAAGGAAAGTATCTTGATCCATTAGTTTTAGCAAGAATGCTGCCTTCATCGTTACATACCTTTTTTCTTAAAAATATTTTGATGACCTTTTTATTTGGCAATTCATAAACTACACCATTGTGTCCCTCACCTAGATAATTAGCTTCTCTAAATAATTTTTCTGTATCTTCATCAAAATCAGCAGAGTATGCAAAATTCTTTTTCATATTATCAATCCTAAATCTTTTTTACTAATATATTAATTTTGCATTTGTTTTATGCAATTCTAATTAAATCCTTCTTTTAAAATCTTATTTATCTTAGCCTACCTAAAAAAGTTTATGTTTATTATACACATTGCAATTGAGTTTCTATATCTTGTCTTAATTAAACATTTAGCTTACTAGAATTTCAAATATAGTTTACTATTGCAATATATATAATATTTCTGAAATAAAAAACTGCTTGAAATAATTTAGATTATTTCAAGCAGTTTTTTATTAATTAAAATTACTTATTTACTATTAGATTTTCTCCAGTCATTTCTGTAGGAACTTCAAGTCCTAATTGAACTAACATTGTTGGAGCAATATCAGCAAGTTTTCCGTTACTTAATTTCTTATCTTCAGTATCATTTGCTACCCAAATAAATGGTACTTCATGTGTAGTATGCGCTGTATATGGATTTCCTGTTGAAAAATCTATCATAGTTTCAGCATTACCATGATCCGCAGTGATAAATAGACATCCATCCTTTTCTAAAATCTTATCTGCAATCTTTCCTACACATTCATCAACTGCTTCAATTGCTTTAACCGCAGCCTCAACAACACCTGTATGACCTACCATATCTGGATTCGCAAAATTTAGAATTACCATATCGTATTTATCACTATCTAATCTATTTAATAATTCATCTGTTACTTCATACGCACTCATTTCTGGTTTCAAATCATAAGTTGCAACCTTTGGTGAAGGTATAACTTTTCTGTCTTCACCTGGATTTTCTTTTTCTACTCCACCGTTAAAGAAGAAAGTAACGTGAGCATATTTTTCAGTTTCTGCTATTCTTAATTGATTCAATCCCTTATTACTTATATATTCTCCAAGAGTATTACTTAAAGTTTGAGGAGTATATGCAACATTAACTCCTTCTAAAGTTTTATCATATTGAGTCATTGTTACAAAAGTAAGATTTAGAGTTTCTCTCTTAAATCCTGCAAATTCTTTATCATTAATAGCTCTAGTTATTTCTCTTGCTCTATCTGGTCTAAAGTTGAAGAATATAACTGAATCTCCATTTTTAATATTTGCAGTTGGATTACCATTTTCAGTTACAACTGTTGGTAATACGAACTCATCAGTTTTATTATCATGATATGACTTTTCTATAGCCTCAACTGCACTATTTGCAGTTTCACCTTTTCCTAAAACTAATGCATTATATGCAAGTTCAACTCTTTCCCATCTATTATCTCTATCCATTGCATAGTATCTACCACTTACAGTTGCAATCTTACCTACCCCTATTTCAGCCATCATCTTTTCAGTCTTTTCAATGAATTCTTGTCCTGATGAAGGAGGTACATCTCTTCCATCCATAAATGCATGAAGATAAACATTTTGAACTTCTTCTTTCTTAGCAAATTCCAAAAGACCTCTTAAATGCTCTATATGTGAATGAACTCCACCATCTGATAATAAGCCCATTAAGTGTAAAGATGATCCTGTCTTCTTTGCATTAGTCATGGCTAATTTTAGTGATTCGTTCTCAAAAAAATCTCTATCAGCAATTGCTTTTGTGATTCTAGTTAATTCTTGGTACACTATTCTACCAGATCCGATATTTAAGTGACCAACTTCTGAATTACCCATTTGTCCTTCTGGCAATCCAACAGCTAAACCACTAGCTTGCAATTGTGAAGTTGGGTATTTTCCGAATAGTTTATCTAAATTTGGTTTTTTTGCTAAAGTTACAGCATTTCCTTCTGATTTTGGTGCAATTCCAAAACCATCTAATATCATTAACATAACAGGTTTTTTTGACATTTCCTATCCCTCCAAATACTTTCAAAAATTATACTATAAAATTCATAAAACTTCTTTAATAAATTAATATCTGTAAATTAACTAAATAAATTGATTTGTCGTAAATATATAATATTAAATATTATCATTTATTATGTTTTACATACTATTAATATCTTAAATTATATTATTTTTTTACACTTAATGCAACTTTATAAACATTGAGAGCCAATTTATGTTATTATAATATAAACATTTTATGAATTACTTTAATATTAAGTTATTATTTACCTAAAAAAAGCTGTCTTAGTGCGATTTTCGTCATTCTAAGACAGCTTAAAAAATTTAATACTAATAATTAACTATTGCAGCGAAATCAGCTGGAACTAAGCTAGCTCCGCCAACTAATGCTCCGTCTATGTCAGACATTTCCATTTGTGCTTTTATTGTATTTGGTTTAACTGATCCACCATATTGAATTCTTGTTTTTTCAGCTGATTCTGATCCATACATTTCAGCAACCATTGCTCTTATTGCTTTAATTGTTTCATTCGCTTGTTCATCAGTAGCAGTTTTACCTGTTCCAATTGCCCATATTGGTTCATAAGCTATAACAAGTTTTTCTACTTGATCATTAGTTAATCCAGCTATATCAACTTTGATTTGTGCTTCAATAACTTGATTAGTAGTTCCATTTTCTCTTTGCTCTAAAGATTCTCCACAACAAAGAATTGGAGTAATGTTATGTTCGAAAGCCTTTTTAACTTTTTTATTTAATGCTTCATCAGTCTCATTGAAGTACTCTCTTCTTTCGCTATGTCCTAAAACAACATAGTCAATTTCCATAGCTTCAAGCATTCCTGGAGAAACTTCTCCTGTGAAAGCTCCACTTTCTTCAAAATGCATGTTTTGTGCAGCAACCTTTATATTTGAACCAGCTATAGCCTTTTTAACTGCATCTAAGCATACAAATGTAGGACATACAACTACATCACATGTAGCATCCTTTACTAATGATTTTAATTCTTCTACCATTTTAACTGCTTCTTCAACAGTTTTATTCATTTTCCAGTTTCCTGCGATAATTGCTTTTCTCATTCTACTCACCTCATAATTTTTTATTAATGAAATTTATCAAAATATCTAATTATATTATGAATTTATATAAGCTTAAGGAAAGTGATCAGATTTCCTTAAGCTTATTATATATTTACAAAAAGGATAAACTAAATATTTAAGAATGAATCCTTGGCCTTGGACTCATCAAATCCCGTCGAACTTGTTCTTAAAAAAATAATTTATTACTTCTCTTGAATATATATTTCCTAATTTTCCGAAGAATTTATCCAACCATTAACATTTTCAACACTACAGTGCTTTAATATAAGAGATAAGTTTACACTCTTGTGGATAAGTTCAACTGAAATTTATTAGGGTTTAATCACTACTTAAATTAAGTTTCACTTTATAATTTAATTAAATTTATAAACTTCTTTTTGAAAATACTGTTTATTCAAAACTAATATTTGAAATTAGTCATTTAATGCAGCGATTCCTGGTAATACCTTACCTTCTAAGAATTCTAAAGATGCTCCACCACCTGTTGAAATATGAGTCATCTTATCTCCAAATCCTAAAATATTAACAGCAGCAGCTGAATCTCCACCACCGATTATAGTAGTAGCATCTGCATCAGCCATAGCTTTAGCAACTGCAATTGTTCCTTTATTGTAGTTTTCAAATTCGAATACACCCATTGGTCCATTCCAGATAACTGTCTTAGCATCTTTGATAGCATCAGCATATAAAACTTCTGTCTTTGGTCCGATATCTAATCCCATGCTTCCTGCTGGAATATTTTGATCTTCTGTTACTGTAGCTTCAACATCTTTAAATTCTGCAGCAACTCTATGATCTACTGGTAATAAGAATTTAACTCCTTTTTCAGCAGCCTTAGCAACCATTTCTTTAGCATATTCAAGTCTATCTTCTTCAACTAAAGAAGTTCCTATTTCATATCCTTGAGCTTTTAAGAATGTATAAGCCATTCCTCCACCGATAATAATTGTGTTAACTTTATCTAAAAGATTGTTTATAACAGCGATTTTATCAGAAACTTTAGCTCCACCTAAGATAGCAACGAATGGTCTTACTGGACTTTCAACTGCATTTCCTAAGAATTTTAATTCTTTTTGGATTAAGTATCCACATACAGCTGTATCTAAGTAATCAGTTACACCAACAGTTGAACAGTGAGCTCTATGAGCTGTTCCAAATGCGTCATTAACAAATACATCAGCTAATGAAGCTAATTCTTTAGAGAATTCTGGAATATTCTTAGTTTCTTCTTTTCTGCATCTTGTGTTTTCTAATAAAACGATGTCTCCATCTTTCATTTCTGCAACTGCTTTTTTAGCGTTTTCACCAACAACTTCTTCATCTCTAGCAAAAACAACTTCTTTTCCTAGCATTTCGCTTAATCTTGTAGCTACTGGTGCTAGTGATTTTGAAGCATCTTTTCCTAAATGTGAGCAAAGAATAACTTTTGCTCCTTTTTCTACTAAATATTTAATAGTTGGAAGAGCTCCTACTAATCTGTTTTCATCAGTTATAACTCCATCTTTAAGTGGTACGTTAAAGTCACATCTTACTAATACTTTTTTTCCACTTACTTCGATATCTTCAATTGTTTTTTTATTGAAATTCATTTATTTTCACCTCTGACACTTATTTTGTTGATTATTCCTTATTTTAAAATAGTCTGGCTTTATAGCCTTATACTACAAAACCAGACTTATTTACTTTAACATAAATTTGCGCTTTTATGTTTCAATATAATTCAAATTACTTTAAGTTAGCGAAGTATCCTAAAGTTCTGATTAATTGGTTAGTGTATGACATTTCGTTATCGTACCAAGCAGCTACTTTAACTAATTGTTCTCCATTAACTTCCATAACTTTAGTTTGAGTACCATCGAATAATGAACCAAAGCTGCTTCCGATTATATCGCAAGAAACTATTTCATCTTCAGTATATCCGAAAGATTCAGTTGCAGCAGCTTTCATAGCAGCGTTAACTTCATCTACAGTAACTTTCTTAGATAAAGTACAAACTAATTCAGTTAATGAACCAGTGATTGTTGGAACTCTTTGAGCACCACCATCTAATTTTCCAGCTAATTCTGGAATAACTAATCCGATTGCTTTAGCAGCACCAGTTGAGTTAGGAATAATAGAAGCTGCAGCAGCTCTAGCTCTTCTTAAATCACCTTTTCTGTGTGGAGCATCTAAAGTATTTTGATCGTTAGTGTATGAGTGAATTGTAGTCATGAAACCTTTTGTTAATCCAAAATCATCACTTAATACTTTAGCCATTGGAGCTAAACAGTTAGTAGTACATGAAGCACCTGAAATAACTGTATCTTCTGCTTTTAAGATGTCGTGGTTTACATTGTAAACTACTGTTGGTAGATCATTTCCTGCAGGAGCTGAAATAACAACCTTCTTAGCACCAGCTGCGATATGAGCTGAAGCTGATTTCTTTGATGCAAAGAATCCAGTACATTCTAAAACGATATCTACTTTTAATTCTCCCCATGGTAAGTTTTCAGGCTTAGCATCAGCAGTAACCTTAATTTCCTTTCCATTAACTACGAAAGCTCCTTCTTTAACTTCGATTTCTCCATCGAATCTTCCTTGAGCTGAATCATATTTGAATAAGTGAGCTAACATTTTAGCATCTGTTAAGTCATTGATTGCAACCACATTAAATTCAGGGTTGTTGATCATTAATCTTAAAGCTAATCTTCCTATTCTTCCAAAACCATTAATTGCTACGTTTACCATTACAATTACCTCCTAATAATGCTTTTCTTTTTTATAAAAATAAATTTTACAAACTAATTTAATAACTGAATTTAACTGTTTAGTTTACTTAATATTCCTTTGGCTGCTGCCTCATCTGTAACTAAAACACCATCATTGTCGTTATATTCAGTTGCAATAATCGACTCTACTTTATTTTTCCCACCTGCCACTGCAATATGTGTTTTTATTTTTCTTGCTTCATTAATTTTAATTCCAATTGCGGTAGTTTCTGAGATTATTTTCGAATCTTTATTGAAATAACATCCAAATGCTTCTCCGACAGCTCCATTGTTAATTAAATTATCAATTTCTTGCTGTGGTACTCCTCTTTTTCTAGCCATCTGCACCGCATTACCTATACCATAAATAAGTACATCTGCCTTATGTATAGTATCTATAACGACTTTCACTGCTTCTTCTTTAAGCAGGGTGCCTATTATATCTAAGCTCAAATTTTCCGAGATATGAAGCATCTTATAAGTACCGTTTAACTTCTTTGCCAAAGTGGCTGCTAATGTATTAGCTTGGGTTTCAACTTTTTTACCCATCCCACCTCTTGCTGGTACTACTTGTATCTGTGATAAATTTGTTATTCTTGGAAAAGCTTCTACAACTTCTTTTAAAGTGCTTCCTCCTGTTAATGCTATAATGGAATTATTCTTTAGTACATCTTTAACATAATTAGCACACGCTTTTCCCAAATCCTTTAAAACCAAAGGATTTTCTTCTACATCTCCTGGGACTATGATCACTTTTTTTAAGTTAAGAGAAGATTGTATTTTCTTTTCAACTTCTGAAAGACCTTTTATTTCATGAATAAAATCATTAAGTTTGTGTATAATCTCCACGCCTTCACTTGTAACTGTCATTCCAGAAGTATTTATCTCAATTAAACCTTGTTCCTTTAAAAAACCTATTTCTGTTCTAACTGTTCTTTCGCCAACATTTAGCATATCAGCAAGTACTCTTCGTCCTATAGGTTGATTATGAAAGATTGTTCTGAGTACGTTATACCTTTTCTCTAATGTATTTACAAGCTCAGGAACTATCTTCTTTTGTAATTCTAATATTTCCTGCAACTCAAACACTCCTTTGGTCACTACGTGTCCCATATCATTTCATTATGTCCCACATCTATTATTATAAAACACCTTTCTAAAATTTTAAAGCCTTTACTAAAACTTTTTTTATAATATTTCAAAAAAAACAAAAAAACTCTAACAAAATAAATTATTAGCAAACTTTTTTCTAATTTTATACAAGATTTCATTTTTAACCTTACTGCTTTTAATAATAGCTATGTGAAGTAATATTTTAAAATTCAAGAACTACTCTTTCAACTGTCAATCTTCAATTACTGCAAAAGCAAATATGAAATTTATATACTATACTCAAAATTCATATTCTCTTGAACTGTAATTGAATATTGACAATTGCATTTAATATTAAAATTTAAAAGTAATTATTTTATAAAAGTTTTATAATCTCTTCCTTGCAGAAGATGATTTGATACCTAATTCTTCTCTATATTTTGCTACAGTTCTTCTAGATATATTCATATTTTTTTCTATTAACATAGAACTTATTAATTGATCTGATAAAGGCTTACTTTTATTCTCTTCATCTACTATTTTCTTTATTTCATTTTTTATTTTTGAAGTAGCCATATCTTCATTACTGTTTGAGGATAAACCACTTGCAAATAAATTTTTTATTTTAATTGTTCCATAACTTGTTAAAACATATTTATCTTTAATTGCTCTGCTTACAGTAGATTCATGAACATTAATTATTTCTGCAACTTCTTTTAATGTCAAAGGTTTTATATGTTGTCTTCCAAACTTAAAAAAGTCCTTTTGCTTTTCAACAACACATTCTAACACCTTATATAATGTATTTTTCCTTTGTTCTATTGATTTAATTAAAAAAAGTGCTTGATTAATTTTTTCCTTAACATAAGTATTTGTTTCAGAATCTTGATTATTCCGTAAAACATCCCTGTATGTTTTATTTATCATAAGTCTTGGTAAAACACTTTCATTCATCAAAATAAAAAATTCGCCATCAACATTCTTTATCTCAGCATCAGGAATTATATAATTAACCTCTTCTCCTGTGTAAAAGCCTCTTGATGGTTTAGGTTCCAATCTCTTTATTAAATCACCATATCTTTGAGCTTCTCTTGGATTTATATTAAGATCCTTTGCCACGACTTCATATTTATTTTCTGCAATATTTTCTAAATGATTTAAAATTATTTTTTCTATTATATCATCTAGAATATTCAATTTTGAGCTCTGAATAAGTAGGCATTCTTTGATATTCCTAGCACCTATTCCATATGGTTCCAATGCCTGTACTACTTCTAATGCCTTATTAACAATGTCTTCAGAAATGCTTAATTCTTCTGCAAGCTCTCGTGTTGATATTTCTAAATACCCTCTATAGTCTAATGATTCAACAATATAACTACATATATTTAACATATATTGATCTATGTCAGCTTCAATCAACTGCTCTTGTAGGTATTCTTTTAGTGATACTTTTTTCTCAATAAAATTTAATGGCGAAACTTCTTCATTAGAATAATTTGTTTCTGATCTATCCTTATAATTATCAGCGTATAATTCTTCAACTAATTTTTTATGATCATATTTATCTTCTATATTAACGTCTTTGTTCATCTGTTCGTCATCGTATGAACTTATTTCCTCATTAACCTCTAACACTGGATTTTCTGAATATTCATTATCAATATATTCTCTCAAATCATGAAGAGACATTTGTAAAAGCTTTATGGACTGCTGCATATTTTGAGTAAGTACTAATCTTTGTTCCTGGGTCATCTTCATGTTATAATCCAAATTCATAAGTTTCCTCCTTATAATATATATAAATTATTTTTAATTAAACGTATTCATTAAACTTATTAAAGTAATCTATCTTTCTATTAGTATACCTCGTATTCTGTAAATATTGCAAGTCCACTATATGTAGATGCATCGATTAAATCTCATACAATAAATAAAAAAACATGCTCATATACTGCTTATACCAACTATAGTTAAGTATAAGCAGCGGCTAAAAGCATATTTTTTTATTTATTGATTAAAATTATTTATTTAAAAAAACTAATCCGCAGCACCCAGGCCCAGAATGTATACATACAGTTGACCCAACCGGACATTCAATAAAATTAACGTTATTATCCTTCATATATATCTTAAGTGCTTCTTTCACTTCAATATTGTTTACGTCAATCAATATTACAGGTACTTCTTCATCTAAATCCGCATTTTCCAAATCACTAATAATTTTTTTAATTGCCTTTTTATTTCCTCTAATTTTATCCTTCACTGACATTATGCCATCTTTTATTTCAAGTATTAATTTTATTCCAAGCATACCGCCAACCATGCCAGCTGTTTTTGAAATTCGTCCACCTCTCACGAGATATTCTAAAGAATCAAAGTAAACTGAAAGTTTAACTTTATTTCTAATGTTATTTAATTCTTCTTCTATTTCTAAAATATTATAACCATCTTTTTTGAGCTTAACAGCTTTCAATACAAGTATCCCTAAAGCCGCTGTTACATTCTGAGAATCAACAACGATTATATCTTGGCTTTCCAGCATTTCCTTAGCAATACATGCTGATTGGTATGTTCCACTCATTACAGAAGACATATGAATTGATATAATTTTATATCCTTCCGCTAAGTACTTCTTATATATTTCAACGAATCTATTAGGAGTAACTTGAGCTGTAGTTGGAAGTATATTGTCATTTTTAATTCTTTCAAAGACTTCATTAGTATTTATCTCAACTCCATCTAGATAACTTTCTTCACCAAAGTTTATCAATAATGGTAAAACTTCTATATCGTATTTCTCATATATTTCTTTTGGTAAATCAGCAGTGCTATCTGTTACAATTTTTATCTTTTCCATATATCTTCATTCCTCTTCAATTATTTCATATCAGGAAATCCTACCTGCCTTAAAGCTTCATAAGCTACTATAGCTACTGTATTAGATAAATTTAAACTTCTAGTACTTGATTTTATCATTGGAACTCTAAATCCAATATGCCTATTATGAACGTCTTCAGGAACTCCGCTAGATTCTCTTCCAAACATTATAAAATCCCCTTCTTTGAAGGAAATCTCATCAAAATGTGTTTCTCCATGTGTAGTTGATAAATATATTGTTTTATCACCATATTCTTTTAGAAAGTCTTCATAACTCTCATGTATTTCTAGACTTAAATCTTTCCAATAATCTAAACCTGCTCTTCTCACTTGCTTTTCATTTATTTCGAATCCTAGAGGTTTTATTAAATGTAGCTTACTACCTGTTAAAACACAAGTTCTCGCAATATTTCCAGTATTCTGAGGTATCTCCGGTTCATATAATACTATATTTAAATTCAAAACGTCACCTTCTCCTATTTTGTACAAAAATTAATTCACTTTAATTTAAAATTATACTATATGGTTTAGAACAAGTCAAAAATAATAATTACATAATCATTAAAAAGTATTTCAACATAAATACATATTATTTTGTGCCTTAATTAGTGAATTATTAAATATCTTATTATAAGCTATTTGGATCTTAAATAAAATTTAAGCATACTTTCTTTAATTCATTAAAATAAAGAAAGTATGCTTTGAGTTTTTTATTAAATATTCAACTTTTCACCTATTGTGTTGGTTGCGCTACAGATGGTTCTGCTGATGGTTGAGCTGCTGGCGATTCTGCTGTAGGCTCTGTCTGCTGAGACCCATTTACAGGTTGAGTTCCTTTTTTAACTAATATTCCTACGCTCGCATAAGTATCTGTTGATACAACTTCTCTATTTACTTCCGATCCATTTTCATAAGTAATTTGATATGCTCTTGCTTTATAACCAGTCATTCCTGCGCCTTCCGTTACTTCTTGTCCTTCTGGTAAACTGCTATCATCAACCACTTTTGTTTCTGGTGGTATTGTTTCAAGAATTTCACTTGCCATATCGTATGTTCTTCCGCTTAGAGCACTAGGATCACCATATATACTATACGTTACTACTTTTCCCGAAGTATTTCCTTGAATGTATATAGGAAAATCATAGGTGTTTTTAAATTTATAGTCTAAATATCCATAAGATACAGTAGCATCAAGCCCAGGTTGTGCATAACCAACAGCCATAGAATGATTCGTTCTTTCTATAGATCTTAGATTTGCTTTCATAGCCGCTCTATAAATAGTGGTCGATACCTGACATATTCCACCACCAATTCCAGGTTCTATTTTATTCCCAACATATGTTCCAGCTTCCTTATAACCTCTTTCAGCTGTTCTAGGTCCAACAACATCATTGAAACTAAATATTTCTCCTGGCATAACTATTGTTCCATTTATTGCTGAAGTGGCAATCTCTATGTTATTGCATCTTCCTTCCGGAGATGTGGCATAACTTGATGAAAAAGTACCCATTACTCCTTTTATCTTAGATAGATCTTCTTGAGTTACTTTGGGTTTTGTTACTTCCAAATCCATTGATATTGAATTATCAGAATTAATATCACCATTTATATTTTCTTTTAACTTCTGATCTAATGTATCTAAATTAATCGTTTTTCCTTCTGCTTCCGGTTTAACTATAATATTATTCTTCTGTATACTGATTGTTGCATCTTTAGCTGACTGATTAACAGCTATTTGCATTTTTTCCTCATACTCCTTTAGCTTTTCTTCACTATAAGAAAATTCAACAGGAATATTTTTTTCTTTACTATTACTACTCTTTATGCTTATATATCTGCTTAAAACTCCATCTTTTTTTCCAAATTTATAAGCCTCTTCCACAGTTGTATCTATATCATATTTAGGATTAATATCAGAATAAATAAGTTCATATTGTTTGTCCTCTATTTTAATAGGCAACTTTTTATTTTGTATAGATGTTACAAATGTTTCGGTAAGCTTATTTTTAGCTTCTTCTTTAGTCATTCCCCCAATATTTACGTCTTGTACAGTTACTCCTGGATATATTTTATCATCAAACTCCTTAACCATATCTTTTATAGCTATTGAGTATGCAATTAGTGCAGCAGCTCCTACTATAATTAATGTAAATATTGCGAGCATAATTTTCTTCTGTTTATTATAATTATTTTTAGAAGCTTTTACTCTTTTGCCGGTACCTTTTTCCACTCCCCTATTCTCCTTTCAAGGAATTAAATATTATACAATTTTTATGTTTAATATTTCTTTTAAGTATATTCATTAATGATATTTTACATAAATTTCAAATTGTCATCAATGTTTTCATTATATCATATTCCAACTATCAATAGAAACAGGATTATGTTCCTATGCAAGCTGAAATACGATACTATTTTTTATAGATTTACTTTTGCACGAGTTTTTGAAGTTTCTCCATCATAATCAAAAGCTTCAATTGATACTTCTACTGGTGCATTTTTCTGAGTATTTACCTTATTGCTAGTTATTAAATAACTTGTAGCATTTTCATCGACAGTTCCAACCCATTCTCTATTTACAAAAATATTATATCCCAATAAGTCTACATCAGGATTTCTACTCCAAGAAACATTTATGTTTCTATTCTGGTATGCTGCCTTTAATCCGGTAACAACACGAGGCTGCATTAATAGATCTACATTATCTGGGCCCCAATTGGCATCAACAGGATTTCCGATTCCTTGCACAGTTTGGCTTTCACTGTATTGCCATATCCTCCATCTGGTCCACCCTCCAACATTAGGAGGAAATTCAGGATTAATTGGAATACTTGTATACATAGCAATCCATAGTGGCATATTTTTTAAAGGATAACCACGTCCAGGGATATAAAAATTGTCATAAAGCTCTATGAAATTTGTTCCTGTATAAATCATAAGCCTTCTTCTAGTTTTTCTTTCAAATCTTTTTCTAAATCTATCAATCCAATCAATTAATGTTCTTGTACTTATTGATTTATCCAAAGGTGCTTCAACATCTATTACAGGAAATAAATCCCCATAATCTTTGTTTCCAAATCCCTGTTGTAGCGTATTTATAAAGTCATCACATTGTCTGTCTGCATCTGTCAAATCATAAGATGGCATAGCAAAATGATACGCTCCAGCTGGAATTCCATAATTTCTACTATTCTTCGCATAATCTACAAATTTTCTATCGGCCCTAAATCTTCCAGTTGCTGATCCTGACGCTCTCAAGTATAAGAAATCTATTTTGGTTGCTAATACGTCAAACTGAACACTTGTAGTATATTCATTTATGTCTACTCCAAAACGACTGTTAGGATTTTTGTTTTGCATATTTCCTCCACATAAAAAAATACTTCTCTAACTATAAGTATTAATTTACAACAAAAAAAGTACCTATAATTTAATAATTAATTATAGGTTTAGTTGCACATAAAAACTTATATTATTCCCTATTGATTCAGCCCATATCTTACCATCATGTAATTCTACTATATTTTTAGAAATAGCTAATCCAAGACCTGATCCACCTGTATTAGTATTTCTAGATTCATCCAGTCTATAAAATCTATCAAATAATTTTTCACTCTTTTCTTTAGAGAGATGATCTCCTTTATTTCTAAAAACTACAATAGCTTTACCATCCTTTTCATATAATCCTATTAGTATTTCTCCCGGTTTATATGAATATTTTATTGCATTTGTTATTATGTTCTCGAACACTCTAAGCATCTTTAGTGTATCTATCGAAACTGAGATTCTTTCAGTTTCAAATTTTTTATATATTGTTAATTTATTTTCATCAAGTAACGGTGTCAATTCTTCTATTAATTGTGATAAAAATTCTGCTAAATTAACTTTGGTCTTTGTTAATGTTATTCCTCTATTATTTAGCTTAGTATATTCAAATAAATCATCAATTAGTAGTTTCAATCTTTCAGCTTTATTAAATGCTATGTTTAGGTATTCTCTCATTTCCTTTTCATCTTTATACCTATTCTGAATAACAAGTCCTATATATCCCATTACAGATGTTAATGGAGTTCTTAAATCATGAGAAACATTTGTTATCAAATCTGCTTTTGTCTTTTCTGCATCTCTCTCAGCACTAATCTTCTCTCCAATTTCTTTAGCCATTTGATTTATATTGTAAGCTATATTCTTAATTTCATCTGTACCTTTCTCTTCTATCCTATAATTCAAATTACCACTTGCTATTATCTTAAGACCAACCGCAATCTCATCCAAGTATTTCATCTTATTATTAGTTATTGCAATAAAAGAAACTATAAAAACTATAACTGTAAGAATTAATGCTAAGGATGAATTTGATGTACTAATTGTATTGTATGTTATCATTGCTTCTGGAATCTTTGAATAAATTAAGTAAACTCTATCAGTACCTATCTTTAGAGGCATTATATAATTCTTTTCTCTTAATTCACCAATTCTTTCACTGTCTACATTTGTCATTGCACTTTTTAGTGCGCTATAAATATCTATGTTTTCCTCTGCAACATTTTTAGTCTTATATAACACTTTTCCATCTAAATCTGTTATGTAACTTTTTTCTCCATCTGATACATTTTCTAAAATCCCATTAATTTTATCTTTATCGTCCAATTTTAAATTTCCTTGCGATTCTATTTGTTTAGCTAAATCACTTGCAGACCTCTCAATAGAATCATAATCATATTTTATCTGTGGCTCAGTATACTCTCTCTTGAAAAGATTATTAGAAAAACTATAAAAAATAAATGCTATTAAAAAACATATTCCTATAACCATCATAAGTTCAAATCTTATATTCTTCTCAATCTTTTTCCTTATGCTTCTTATCAATTTTTCAATATACTGTATTAACTTTGAATTTGAAATATCATTATTTAAAATTCTATGCTTTCTGAGATCCTTATTTTTCAATTTTATATCCTACCCCCCAGACAGTTTTTATAAATCGAGGATTTCTTGGATTCTCTTCTATCTTCTCTCTTATCTTTCTTATATGAACCATAACAGTATTATCAGAAGTCATAAATTCCTGATTCCAAACACTCTCATAAATATTTTCTATCGAAAACACTTTACCACGGCTTTGAGCTAGTAATGCTAATATATCAAATTCTGTTGGAGTAAGTCTTACTATATTATCGCCTAGTGATACTTCATGTGTTTCTAAATTTATTATAAGATCCTCTATTTGTATTGTATTTTCTTCTTCAACTTCTAATATACTCGCTTTTTTACTAAACATATTGGATCTTCTAAGTTGTGACTTTACTCTAGCAACTAGCTCTAATGGATTGAATGGTTTTGTTAAATAATCATCTGCTCCCATATTAAGTCCTAGTATCTTATCGATATCTTCGCTTTTCGCCGATAACATTATTATCGGCATTTCTTTAATCTCTCTAATCTTTAAACAAGTCTCTATTCCATTTAAGTTAGGCATCATAACATCCAATATTATTAAATCTATATCATTGTCTTTAACTAAATTAATAGCTTCTAAGCCATCGCATGCATTTATAGTATTAAACCCATCACTCTTAAGATATATATCAACTAAATCTCGTATTTCCTTTTCATCATCTACAATTAGAATAGTTCCTTTTTCCAAACATCCCATCTCCAATCTCAAAACTTATTTATGTATCTGAATTCTACTATAATCTCATTCTAACTTAAATATCTTAAAAATATCACTAATAGTTCTTAATATTTTCTAAAATATGTCCACTCATACTTTGGCATAGAAATATTAAAGTAATTAAAATATAAAATATTCTTTATATAAGTATGTAATACATAACTAATTCCGTGATAAAGGGCATGTATTGTCATAGTTGATGAAACCTAATAAACTGTAATTAAGCTTACATTTGCAACATATACAAAACATGCCCTTATTTAGAATATTAATAGCCTTTATTCCTCTTTTTACTGCTAGAATTCATTAATATACATCACATTAAACTAACTAGAAACCTCTTCCCATTGTTCATATAACTTTTCAATAATTTCTTGAAGATTTTTAATTTCCTTATTTACTCTCTCGCTTTCGACTGGATTAGAATAAACTTCTTCTTTACAAAGTTCTTCCTGTAGCTTTTCAAGAGCTTCCTCATTTTGAGTTATATTAGTTTCTATATTTTTAATTTCATTTTGCTTAGCTTTAACTTCTTTCTCTAAAGCCTTTTTCTTTTTCTTTTCTTCATTTAATTGTGTTTTTGTCTTTCCAGCGGCTAAACCTTCATATGCCTCAAATCGTTGTGGATTCTTCTTTTTTTCAGTATAATAGGTATAATTTCCGAGATATTCACTCACTCCATTTTCTTCTAATTCTAATATTCTACTAATTACTTTATTTAAAAAATATCTATCATGGGAAATTACAATTAATGTACCGTCATAACTTAAAATTGCCTCTTCAAGAGCCTCTCTCGAAGGAATATCCAAATGATTTGTAGGTTCATCTAATAGAAGTAAGTTTGATTTAGATAACATTAATTTTAGGAGATTTATTCTACATCTTTCTCCTCCGCTCAACTTGTTTATTTCTTTAAATACATCATCGCCTCTAAAAAGAAATGATCCAAGAAATCCTCTAAGTTCACTTGTAGTTAACTCTGGAAAGTCATCCCATACTTCATTTAATATTGTCTTATTAGGATCAAGATTAGATTGTTCCTGATCATAGTACCCTACATTAACATTTACTCCTAAAATCTTAACTCCTGAATCACTTTTAACTTTATCCATTATTATATTAAAAAGTGTGGTTTTACCTCGTCCGTTTTCCCCTATTAATGCAATCTTTTCTCCTCTTTTTAAATCAAAAGATAAATTAGCAAATAATTTCTTATCCCCATAACTTTTAGCCAATTTTTCAATATGAAGCACATCATATCCACTTTTAACAGAAGCCTCAAATTTAATCTTAGATGCAGTTTTTTCTTTATCAGGAGCATCTACAATTTCCATTTTATCAAGTGCCTTTTCTCTACTTTCAGCTGCCTTTATACTTTTCTCTCTATTGAATGACCTAAATTTTTCTATTATTGCTTCTTGTCTTTTTATTTCCGTCTGTTGTAAATTATAAGCTTTCAATTTAGCTTCATAATCTTTCTTCATAAGTTCTAAAGATTTTGTATATGGAGCATTATAACAATTCACGTGACCATTTATAACCTGAAATGTTGCTGTTGTTACAGAATCCAAGAAAAATCTATCATGGGAAATTACAATTACAGTTCCTTTATAAGTTTTTAAATATTCTTCAAGCCATTCAATTGCTTCCAAATCCAAATGATTTGTAGGCTCATCAAGCAATAATATATCAGGATTTAAAAGTAATAGCTTACAAAGTGCGACTCTAGTTTTCTGCCCTCCACTTAAAGTTGAAATTAGTTTATCAAAGTCACCTTCAGTAAATCCCAATCCCTTAAGAACTCGAGATATTTCTCCCTTATATGTATATCCACCTCTGTTTTGATACAGATCTTGGGCAGTTCCATAGTCTTTTATAATTTTTTCATGATATGAAGCATTATTTTCATCATACGGTTCATTCATCTTAGATTCTAACTCTGTAATCTTCCGTTCTAACCTTTGGAGATCTTCAAAAACAATGAGCATTTCATCATAAATCGTTTTGCAGGAATCTAATGCTAAATGTTGAGCAAGATAACCCAAAGATTTATTTTTATCTATAAAAACTTCTCCATCATCTTGTGCAATTTCTTTTGATAATATCTTAAACAAGGTTGTTTTTCCTTCTCCATTTGATCCAATTATTCCAACCTTATCTCCTTCATTTATCGAAAATGTTACATCTTTCAAAATAGTATTTATACCATAACTTTTACATATATTCTTACAACTTAATACAATCATTTTTTATCCTCCAGTATTTCATCCGAAAATCTAGAATATATTAAACTCTAAATGCTTAATTTAATATCAAAACGTAAATCCTATCAATATATATTAATAGTTCAACTAAATTTTCTCTACTAAATTATACTATCTTATCGGTGTTATATCAATTTAACTATATTAAGAGTTAATTGATAATTTTTTATTATCTCTGTGTAAAATTTGGATTATTATTTAATTTGCTTTATAATAAGTTAAACACGTAATTTGGAGGCAAAATATGACTTTAAAGAATAACAATAAATCTCTTACCCAAAATAAAAAACAATTAAAAGAGGAAGAGTTATTTTTAGCAGCATATGATTTATTTCTTAAAAATGGCATAGAAAAAACGTCAATTGATGATATAACTAAAAATGCCAGAGTAGCAAAAGGAACTTTTTACCTATATTTTAATGATAAATACGATATTTTAAATAAATTAATTCTTCGAAAAAGTAATGAAATAATACGAGAAGGATTAGCTAAAACAAATGCTTTTGGAAGCAACGACTTTAAAGAACGTACACTATTCTTTATTGATTATATAATAAATTATTTAAAAGATAATGTTTCTCTGTTAAAGCTAATTAATAAAAATATTTCATGGGGACTTTATAGAAAGGCCATAATGAAGCCAGAAGCATATAATGATGTAAAGAAAGTCCTAGATATTTTTGTTAAAAACCTAACTAAATCTGGAATGAACGAAGAAGAAGCTGAAATGACATTATTCATGATTTTTGAATTAGTTGGCAGCATATGTTTTACTACTATAATATTAAAAGAACCCACTGATATTGAAAGTATAAAACCAATACTATTTAAAAAAATTTTAGCTATGATAAGCGTGTGACTTATATAAATATATATTACAATTAAATTTCTATATTATAGTCTTAATTTAGAACTTGGTTTACTAGAATTTTAAATCTAAATTTATTATTGCAATATGTATATTAAGATTTATTTCTAAAAGCTATGTAAAGAAATATCTTAAAGATTTTAAATTATAATATTATTAAATCTTTAAGATATTTCTATATGTTAAACTGATTATTAATAATTATTATTTTTATCGCAGTACGCTAATGTAAGTTTTATCAACCTCTTGATAATTACTCTAACTATCGGACGAGGAATTCTATATGAATAAAGAGTAGCGAATATTCCTGGATGTCTTCGTTCAATTCTAGAATAAATTTTATTCACATCATTATCAGAATTACTTCTTTCAAGATCTTCTTCATTTAAATCTAAATCAAGACCTCTTAGAGCATCAAAAGTAGTAGGTATTTCATTATTAGATATATTATTAAATTTAAAACCGCTACCAATACCTTCGTTTTGATCATCAGAATAATAACATAATTCAGGCATGCCTGTTTCAGAAGGAAATAAATCTAAATTACGATTATTATCATTAATATCAAACGAAACTTTCTCGTAGATATTTGTATTCATAAATGCTGGCGGAACAAATCTAATGTCGTTATCACTCGAACTAACTTGAGACATATACTTCTTATCAGGGTTCATTTCAAATTACCTCCTAAAAATAAATAATACTTGTTTCTCTTAATTAATATGCATCACAATTATATATAGTACAGAATGAAAAGAAAAAGATATGAATTTTACCGCCCTCTTAAGCGAACAATAAATATATTATAGGAATAATATATATTGGAGGAGATGCATATGAAGATAGAAAATAAGGAAAACATTAAAGACTTATTTGTTGGATTAGATGAAAAAGTTTGTGATTCAGATGGACACTGTATAGATGGCATAAATTTTGATAATGCAGCTACAACTCCGCCTATTAAGTCAAGTATTGAATATATAAAACAATTAAGCAATACTTATGCTTCTATAGGACGAGGAACAGGTCAAAAGGCAGAAATAACTACCAATTTATATAAAGAGTCTAAAAATTTTTTAATGGATTTTTTCAACGTAAAAGATAAAGATAAATATGTTGTGATATACGTTAGTAATACAACTGAAGGTATAAACAAACTAGCAAAAACTCTTATCAAAAGTCCAGATGAAATAGTATTAACCTCTAGAATGGAGCACCATTCAAATGATTTACCTTGGAGAAAGCGAGGTAATGTTGATTATATCGAAGTTGATGAACAAGGTAGACTTAAACTTGAAGAATTAGAAGAGAAACTAAAGAGAAATAATGGTAAAGTAAAGTATGTATCTCTTGCTGGAGCTTCTAATGTAACTGGTTATATAAATCATATTCATTTTATAGCAAAACTGGTTCATAAATATGGTGCAAAATTGATTGTAGATGGTGCACAACTTGTACCTCATATAAGAGTTAATATTAATGGGGACACAGATGATGATCGAATTGATTTCTTGGTATTTTCATCACACAAAATTTATTCTCCCTTTGGTGTAGGAGTCATAATAGGATTAAAAGAAGATTTTATTGATGTGGAACCAGATTATCTTGGTGGCGGAACTGTCGAATTAGTGTTGGATAAAGAAATTAAATTTCTTACCCCACCAGAGAAAAATGAAGCAGGAACACCAAACTTTTTAGGTGTAATGAGTTTGATTAATTCATTGCGAATTGTTAACACTATTGGATATGACTATATAGAAAAACATGAAAGAGTTCTTTTAGAGCATACTTTAGAAGGATTTAAAAGAATTCCTAAAGTAATAAACTATGGAGATACTGAAAATATAAGTGATCGACTTGGAATTGCAACCTTTAATGTTGAAGATATGTACCACCATGATGTAGCTGATATCTTAGCCAAAAAGAAAGGAATTTCTGTTAGGCATGGTTGGTTTTGTGCCCATCCATATTGTAGAAGACTCATGAACGTAAGTGAAGATGAAGCTAAAGAATTCCTTGATAATCCAAACAAGAAAATGCTAGGAATGATAAGAGTAAGCTTTGCATTATATAATTCAATTGATGAGGTTGATACCTTTTTAAATGTATTAGAAGATATCTGTTTAAGAAAAATAAAATAATAAGTTTTCTTAATTTAAAACTAAAAATAAATTATATAAGAAAACTTGCTATAATTTTAAAAATTCTATTAATTTATAGGATGTATAAATGAAGATCTTCATCTATACATCCTTCTATTAGTTGAATATTAAAATATATAACTTCCTAGTTTTATCCTTATTATCTATTGATTAAATACCTTGTACTTTGGAAGATTTCTTTCAAAAGCCAAGTTAGGAGCATCTTTTATTAACGGTTCAAAATATGAGCATGCTTCAGGTGTTACAAAATTACCTTCTTTATTAATCCATTCTATAGGAAAATATTTAACATTGTTTGCTACATCTTCTGCATCAACTAAGGAATAACTAACTTCATAAGGTTCATTAGACACCCTGTTGATGTTAACCATCTTTCCTGTTTCTCCTTGTGACGCATATTTTAAAGCCATCTTTCCAGCATTATACGCTTCTGTCAGATCAGTATCTGAAGCACAGTGCATTGCACAACGTTGAAGAACACCAAGTTGTAGTGCTTTTACCCTTGTTGTAAATCCAGCATCAAGAATTAGCCTTCTCAAGTATTCAGATACTCCTCCTAATTGAACGTGTCCAAATTTATCTTGAGAAACACAATCAAACTCAGAAATGAATCTTCCATCTTTGTCTCTTATTCCTTCTGATACAATTATATACACTTTATTTTGTTCTTCAAATCTTTGCCTAACATCATTCAAAAACTTTATTTTATCAAACTCTGCTTCAGGAAGATATATAAAATCTGCAATTGGTTTTCCATCAAGCTTTGCAATACATGCAGAAGCTGCAAGCCATCCTGTATCTCTTCCCATAGTTTCTAAAATAAATATACCGTTATTTATGTAAACTGATGCATCCAAATATGTTTCAAGTGCTGTCGTCGCAATAAATTTTGCTGCACTACCAAAGCCTGGAGTATGATCAGTAAATTTCAAATCATTATCAATAGTTTTAGGTATACCTATAAAATTTATCCCAATATCATTTTGTTTTGCATAACGTGAAAGCTTAGCTATGGTGTCCATAGAATCATTACCACCAACATAAAAAAATGATGTTATATCATACTCTTTAAGAATTTCTATTAAACTTTCATATTCTTCACTACAAGAATCTAAATCTTTTAATTTATACCTACAAGATCCAAGCCCTGAAGATGGAGTAAATCTAAAATTATCTATTTCATCTTCTGAAACTGATGATAAATCAATTATATTTTTATTTAATATACCCTCAATACCATTTAAGCCTGCATATACCTTTTCAAAAGTTTTTAGTTCTTTATTTTCATTTAAAAGTCCTACTACACTTGAATTAATTACTGCTGTTGGCCCCCCGGATTGAGCTATTATACAATTTGACATGAAATTTCCTCCTTGTTTGTTATACTAATTTGGTTAAATGTGATATACTATTTAACCAATAGTAATACACTATTTATTAATATACAACAAAAAAAAGATTTAATAAAGACTTTTTTTAATTTTTTTGCATATATTAAAAAAACTTTAATTATTATAGAGTAAGTCTAATTTTAAAGGAGGAAGAGAAAATGAATTTGTACGACATTATAATAATAGGGATTGCACTGGCCATGGATGCTTTTGGAGTAACATTAGGAATTGGGCTAAATCCTAAAGTCAACAGAATCCATAAAATAAAGTTTTTATTATCATTTGCGTTTTTTCAGTTTTTATTTACATATGTAGGTGGAAGTTTAGGATATTTATTTGATACTTATATTACAAGCATACCTTCCATTGCTGGTGGAATAATTATGGCAATCGTAGGAACTCTTATTATAATAGATGGCTTTAAAGAAAAAGAAACTCAAATTTTAATAAAAAATAGTACTTGTGCAATACTTGGAATATCTGTCAGTATCGATGCACTGGTTATCGGATTCACTGCATTTCACGAGATTTCATACAATATATTACTTTGTGTTGATTCAATTTTAATTGGATTAATCACTTTATTTATATGTACAGTAGGATTTTTTATATGTAGATATATTAAAAAAATAAAATTTGTAACAACATATGCTAATTTTTTTGGTGGTATAGCTCTTATATTTTTTGGATTTAAGATGATATTTTTTTAAGATATTAGATATATGTGATATAATATATTTAATATTTAGCTGTTAGGGGATATGAAAATGGAACCAATAGAAATTCTTAAGAACAAAGGAATTAAAATAACTAAAGGAAGAACTGAAATCCTAAGTATATTAAAAAATTCTGAAAACAGTTTGTCAGCTGAAAAAATATATCAGATTTATAAAAGCAATAACATAAATATAAATTTAAGCACAGTTTATAGAACTTTAGAATTATTTGAAGAAAAAGAAATTATTGAGAAAATAACTCTAAATGATGGAGTATTTTCATATAAACTAAAAGAAAAAACTCACAGGCATCATTTGGAATGTGATATATGTCATAAAGAAGTTGAAATTCCTTGTCCTATGCTTCAGATTCAGGAATTAGTTCAAAATGCGACTGGCTTCACTTTGACAGATCATGACTTAGTTATGAAAGGCGTATGTAAAGACTGCAAAAAGAAACAGTAGTTAACTTTCCTTAATACAAGTCATATTTTATAAAAAGTTTTATATTAAAATTTGCAGATTGTTTTCTATACAAATTATAATAAAAACTACTTGTTCAAGGTGTTCTTAAACAAGTAGTTTTTAATTGCAATTTTATAAATATTTAAAAGTTTTGTAGTTAATATTATTATCTGCTTATTTTCAATGAATCCTGTATAATCATATCTATTAGTTCTGAAAATCCTATATTTAAAGCTGCTGCACTTTTAGGAATCAGGCTATTTTTAGTCATTCCTGGAAGAGTATTTATTTCTAAAATGTATGGTACACCTTCCTCTGTAACTATCATATCTACTCTAGAATACACTTCACACTTAAGTGCCTTATAAGTTTCTAATGCCATCTTTTCAACTTCCTTGTGCAACTTTTCTTCTAGCTCAACCACAATTTCTTCTGCCCCACCATCTTGATACTTAGATGTAAAGTCAAAAAATTCAGCTTTAGGCTTAATTGCAATTACTGGAAGCATTTTATCATTATATACAGGACAAGTTATCTCATCACCTTTTATAAATTTTTCTATCATAACTTCGCTATCCCATTTAAAAGCTTCTGAAACACAGTTTTCAATTTCCTTCTCTTCTTTAACTATAAATGTTGCAACACTTGATCCGCCATGAGTAGGTTTCACTACTACTGGATACCCTAGTTCATTTATTTTATTAAAATCTATATTGTCCCCTTTTCTTAAGTTAATCCAAGGAGCAGTTCTAATCCCATTTGCCTCTAGAACAGATTTTGATACATCTTTATCCATACACATAGCACTGCTTAAAGGCCCACACCCCGAATATGGTATACCTAGTGTTTGAAGCACTGATTGAACTGTTCCATCCTCTCCAAATTGGCCATGTAAAGCTAAAAGTGCGAAATCTATCCCTTTAGATTTATTTATTATATCTTCTTTTTTATCTATTATAATTGGTAATACTTCATACTTTTCCTTGTCTATATTTTCAATTATAGAATTTCCACTTTGCAATGATATCTCTCTTTCTGATGATATACCACCCATTATAACTCCAATTTTCATAGATTACCTCCAAAATACTTATTAATATTTCCTGTTAATTAAATTTATTCATTCTAACTTATCTTTATTTTATTAAATTAACGGCATAATTAAAAGAACCACTTTGACTATAAATTGTCTTAATTGTGGTTCATGAGAATTTTATAAATATTCTTTTATTTGTTAGTTTTATTATCATAACTACATAAATCCTTTATTGGACATTCCCCACACTTAGGATTTCTAGCACTACAACATCTTCTTCCATGAAATATAAGTAGATGATGCATAAGAGTCCACTCTCTCTTTGGTAGTTCTTTTTGTAATTGTTTTTCAACTTCTAAAACATTTTCCGAATCTGCAAGTTTTAATCTATTTGATACCCTAAAAACATGTGTATCTACAGCAATAGATGGTACATTAAAGGCATTTGATAAAACAACATTAGCAGTTTTTCTTCCCGCTCCAGCAAGTGAAGTTATTTCTTCCATTGTTTTTGGGACTTCTCCATTAAATTTTTCCTTAAGTTGATTGAACATAAGTATTAAGTTTTTAGATTTATTTCTATATAAACCTATTTGTTTTATCCGTTCTTCAAGTTCCTCATTCGTTAATGTTAAAAGTGAATCTAAATCTGGATAATCCTTAAATAAATCTTTTGTTACCTCGTTTACTTTTTTATCTGTTGTTTGAGCAGACAATATTGTAGCTATAAGCAATTGGAGTGGTGTTTCATAATTCAATTCACATTTTGCATCTGGATATGTCTCTTTTAATATATCTACAATCTTTTTTGTCATTGCTTTCATATCTTTTGTAATCTCCTTACTTATAAATTCCCCTATAACTTTCAGGTAAAAGACTAGCTATACTCCTCATTAGGATATCCATACATTTATTATCATATTCATGTTTGTCTTCATCCTTTTCCTTAGCAGGAAATACAATTTTTCCACCTATATTTATAGTAATGTCGGCATGTTGCCATTTCTCCGATCCCATATCTCCACTTTTACTTATAGGTAATAACTTATCGGTTCCAGACATACCAATTGGAATTATTTCCGCTTTCGCCATCCTTGCAAATAATAGAATTCCCTTTTTACCTTCTATCATAGCACCTGTCCTACTCCTAGTACCTTCAGGAAATATTAAAATATCATTCCCCTCTTTAAGAGTTTTAACAACTTTTGTAATAGCTTCTTTATCAGCAGAGTTAGGTTTAATTGGTATGTTCTTCACTATCTGAGTTCCTAATTTCGTTATTGGATCTTCTGACAATTTTATTCCCATTACAAAATAAGGATCACTTTTTTCTTTTAATATTTTTGATAAAACTAGTCCATCTGAATTACTCAAATGATTACATACAAATATTCTTGGTTTTTTTATTTTATCTATATTATCTGCCCCATTAACAGTTATATTAGCATACTTCTTTATATAATTATCTACTATTTTTTTTGCAATTTTTATAATTATACCTTCTGGCATCATTCTTATTAATTTTATTGTAACTGGTGATAACATTTTTCTCCAACCTTTCTTAATAATCACATTTTATATTATACTACTAATTACATTTTATTACAATTATTCAATTCTATACAAGTATTACATGCATAATATATTATTGATCATTATTTATATACATTATATATGCTTTCATATGTCTATGCAATTACCAAAAATATTAAGGTTATTGTAAGATTTCATACCAATTATAATAATATCTTCTTATATTATTCTGATATTTACCAAAAGTAATTTAACTGTAGTAAAAATAAATTCATAAATTATGACTCATTTAAATTTAATAGAATTTAAAAATAAAAAATACATTAATTAAACTTTTTTGTTTCAAAGTTTAATTAATGTATCCCTTAATTTTTAAATTATAGAGCATTTCTTAATAAAATACTTCAAAAAGAAATGCTCTATTTTAATATTTAGTAAAACATCTTAACTTAGTAAAATTCCTATAAATAAATGCTACTGAACTATACAAGATATAAGTTTATATTAATTGTACTTCATATACTCCCATATTCTACAACATTAAATAACCATATCATTAAATATTTTCTTTTTGCGTCCTTTTAAATCACTAATTTCAATTATTGTTGCGCTCGCACTATTTCTAACAATATTTTTAGCTTGAGTTCCTATTGCTGTTGCCTTTGCTGGTACATTCTTTACAACTACAGCATTAGCTCCTATCTTAGCACCCTTTCCTACAGTTATAGGTCCAAGCACTTTTGCTCCTGTACCTATTAAAACATCATCCTCAATAGTTGGATGCCTTTTGCCTACATCCTTACCTGTACCACCTAGAGTTACTCCATGATAAAGTGTTACATTATCACCAACTTCTGCAGTCTCACCAATGACTACCCCCATTCCATGATCTATAAATAACCCTTTTCCAATCTTAGCTCCTGGATGAATTTCTATACCTGTAAAAAATCTAGATAACTGAGAAATTAATCTCGCTAAGAAAAACCATTTCTTTAAATATAGGACGTGGGCAATTCTATATGATATTAATGCATGAATACATGGATACAATAATAGTACTTCTAATTTACTTTTAGCTGCTGGATCTTCGTTTAAAACTCTTTCTAGATCGTAATTTAATTTTTTAAACACAGCCTATTCTCCTTTCTATAGTTTTCAGTAGAGCTCTTCACATGTACAATTATTAATAGAACTTCATTAGTATCTTAAGTTAAATCAATAGTTTCACTGTTAATTCCTTATTAATCATAAAATTTTTATGATTATATTAATTAATCATATAACCCCATAGATATATACTTTTCTCCCCCATCTGGAGCAATAGCCAATACCTTTTTTCCTTTTCCTAGTCTTTTTGCAACCTGTATTGCTGCATATACTGCAGCACCTGAAGATATTCCAATTAATACACCTTCATTTTCGGCAAACGCTTTTGCTGTTTTAAATGCATCTTCATCTCTTACTTGTAGTATCTCATCCACATATTCTTCATCATAAACTCCTGGAACAAATCCTGCACCTATTCCTTGAATTTTATGTCCACCAGGATTTCCACCACTTAAAACTGGTGAATTTGCTGGTTCAACTGCAAATGCTTTAACATTTGAATTTTTCTTTTTTAAATTTTTAGATACTCCTATTACAGTTCCACCACTTCCAACTCCTGCGATGAAGGCATCTAAATCTGGAATGTCCTTATATATTTCTTCTGCTGTTGTTTCATAGTGTTTTTCTGGGTTAGCTATATTTTCAAATTGTTGAGGAATAAAAAATCCTTCTCCGCTTCCTATTTCCAAAGCCTTTTCTATAGCTCCTTTCATCCCCTTAGATCCTTCAGTTAATACTAAATTTGCACCGTATGCTTTTATAAGATCTCTTCTTTCTTTACTCATTGTTTCTGGCATTATTATTGTGACATTATAACCTTTCAATTTTCCTATAAGTGCAAGTGCGATTCCTGTATTTCCACTTGTTGGTTCTACTATTGTTGCCCCCGGCTTTAATACGCCTTCTCTTTCAGCTCTCTCAATCATTCCTAATGCGGCTCTATCTTTAACACTTCCACCAGGATTAAATTTCTCAAGCTTAACGTATATATCTGCACTATTTTCGTCCTTAATTAAATTATTAATTTTTAAAATAGGTGTATTTCCTATTAATTCTAGTCCTCCATTATAAATCATATTATTATTCTCCTCCTCAAACTTCTACTAATTTTAGTATATCTTTTTACATTCTTTTTATATTAAATATAATAAAAAAACTTCATTCTCTATAAAAAATTATAGAGACGAAGTAAAATTCGCGGTTCCACTCTAATTGGATCAAGTAGCTAATCCCTCTCAATTTTGATACTTAGTATATCATATCACTATAACGGGTGAACCCGGAAAATCATACTAAAAAATATATCAAAAAAATAATTAGATATATTATCTTCCCATTTTTTTAATATATTTAATTTCAAATTTCAACTCCAAAGAGCACTTCACATAAATTCTAGATAAAAAGTTCTCAGCATCCTCTTCTCTCTGTAAACTTCATTTATGTTACTTTTCTTTTTCACAGTTTTTAATTCTTAGTGTTTTGATAGGTTTTATATTATAATTATATTCCTTCTAAAAAAAAAGTCAATACTTTTTAAAACTTTAATTAAAAAGTATTGACTTTCTCAAATATATAAAAATAAGTATTCTCAACAATAAATAATAAAATTAAAACACTTATTTATTAAAAGCAGAAGCATAGATAATTTATGTTTTAATTTTTCTTCTTCCAGAGAGGATACAAAAATTCATCTACTAAATCGTGAATAATCACTATTCCAATTAACTTTTCATTTTCGTCTACTACTGGCACTGAATTCAAATCATATTTTGAGGCAACTTCTATAGCTTCGCCAATTTGATCATCATGCTTCACACGTGATACAGAATAATCCATTATTTCTTTTATCTTCAAGTCATTATCATTAACGATTAAATCTCTTAAAGATATCACCCCTTGAACTCGTTCTTCTTCGTCTGTTATATAAATATAATAAATAACTTCTTCATCTGGTTTCGTTTCTTTTAATATTTCAATAGTATCTCCAACTGTAATATCCAAATTAACAGATATAAATTCTTTACTCATTATACTACCAACAGTTTCATCCTCATATTGCAACAGTTCTTTAACTTCATCTGCATCTTCTTTTTCTAAATTTACTAATATCTTTTCTCTTTCTTCTTCATCTAAATCATCTAATAAATCAGCTATTTCATCGTTAGGCATATTTTCTAACACCTCTACCGTTTTGCTGTCAGATAATTCTTTAATTATAGTTCCCTTATATTCCGAATCTATTTCCTCTAATGTATCAGCTGCTAAATCCTCATCCAAAGATTCTAATACTTGTTTTCTTGAGATTGTATCTAGACTTTCTAATATATCTGCAAGATCTGCTGGGTGCAAAGTTGATAGTTTTTTATATGGTATAGCTAATTTCAAATTATTTTCAACCATTTCTAAAGATTCAACATCATCCCATCTTAAGACTTTATCCTCTAACTTCTTCCCAATAATTCTATATATGAATTTCATAAAACCAGCTATTTTTAATCTTCTATATCTAGCTAACTTTCCTGTTTCAACCCCAATAACTCTATATTCTCCTGCGATTCTTGCAATTCTCAAATCATTAACCCTTACAACTTGTTTTCCATTTATATCAACTATCTTTTTATCTAGTAGATTTTCTGAAAGAAGATAACTATACCTCATCGGCAATATTTCTTTGCTTCCTCGGGTTTTTATTTTAATTTTACCATCCTTGTTTAAAAATTCTATATATCTAAACTCATAATGAAAGGCCACTCCATCCTTTTTAAGCTTATATCCAATTATTCTAGGATACCCTTCCTCTGTAGTTACATAAATATCTCTTAGAGTCCCTAAAACATCACCAAATTCATCATAAACCTTTTTATCTAAAATGTTAGTATATAGAAATATAGATAATTCCATCCTAGTTATTCCCCCCTACTTCTGCAGAAAGAAAATCCTTAAAATGAAATTCACATTCCGAATAAATTACATCTACTTATATCATTTAAAGCAAGATAAAAGATTTTCCTTCTGAATATATTTAGTTTTTGCTATATTATAGTTAATATTCTGAGGTCCATCCTCCATCTTTTACACCGCCCTGTATATCTTCACTTAGTTATAATTTACTCCTATCTCTAATTATTATATTACATAGAAGTAAAAAGGCAATAAGTTTTTATTTTGGGATTAGCCTTATAGATATTTCTCCCGTAAGATTAGCGTTTTTTAGAACATGCATAAAGTCTTTTATTATTTTACTACTGAATTTACATTTATTTTGCCTTTTGATATTAATGCAACCTTTTTCAATTGGCCCTCAATTTGTAAGTTATAAATATTTCTTTATAAATTGCATTTAATTTACACTAGATTAACCTATTTATATTATTTGTAAACTAATTATTGTTATGTTAATATACTTTAAGAATAAGCTTTAAAAGCTTGTTCTTTGATTTTTAAATTATTTATTACGTTAGTATAATATCCAAGTATAAAGACCCTTAATATACGTAATTTTAATATAAATATGATTTTAATAAAATAAATTAAGAATTGGAGTTAATATTATATGAAGCTTTGTAAGGAATTCTTACCTATTAGTAAAGAAGACTTAAAAAAAAGACAAATTGACCAATTAGATTTTATTATTGTTTCTGGCGATGCTTATGTAGATCATCCTTCTTTTGGTACTGCTATTATAGGCAGAACTCTTGAAGCACAAGGTTTTAATGTTGGTATTATAGCTCAACCTAATTGGCATAGTTCTGAGGATTTCAAAAAATTAGGTAAGCCTAAATATGGTTTCCTAGTTAATTCAGGGAATATAGATTCTATGGTTAATCACTATACAGCTGCAAAAAAAACAAGACGTGAAGATTTATATTCTCCTGGCGGCGAGGCTGGCCATAGACCAGATAGATCAATAATTGTTTACTGCAACAGAATACGTGAGGCTTATAAAGACGCGGCTATTGCAATTGGAGGAATAGAAGCAAGTCTTAGACGTTTTGCACACTATGACTACTGGGATAATAAAGTTAGAAGAAGCATTCTTGTAGATTCTAAAGCTGATTTATTGATGTATGGTATGGGAGAAAAAACTGTAGTTCAGATTGCTGAGTTATTAAGGTATGGAGCAAATATTAAAAATATAACCAGCGTTCGTGGAACTTGTTATTTAACTAAAGACATATCCAATATTAAAAATTCAGTTATAGTACCTTCATTTGAAGAAGTATCTACTGATAAGGAAGCTTATGGTGAAGCTTATAAATTAGAATACTACGAACAAGATTCTATAAATGGAAGAACTATAATACAAAAATATGGTGATAGATATTTAGTTCAGAATCCACCTCAAGAAGATTTAACTCAAGAGGAAATGGATCTAACATATGATTTACCTTATACAAGAACCTATCACCCTATATATGAAGCAAAAGGCGGCATACCTGCAATACAAGAAGTTAAATTTTCTATAACAAGCCATAGAGGCTGTTTTGGTTCATGTTCATTTTGTGCTCTAACATTTCACCAAGGAAGAGTAATTCAAAATAGAGGGCAAGAATCAATAATTGATGAGGCAAAACTTTTAACTACTTTGCCTGATTTCAAAGGATATATTCACGATATTGGAGGCCCTACCGCAAATTTTAGACATAGAGCTTGTAAGAAACAAATAGAACATGGTACTTGTAAAAATAAACAATGTATGTTCCCTAGTCCATGTAAAAATTTGATAATAGATCATACTGAATACCTTTCTCTATTGAAGAAAGTCAGAAAACTTCCTGGGATAAAAAAAGTATTTATACGTTCTGGGCTAAGATACGATTACCTAATACACGACAAAAACGATGCATTTTTTAAAGAATTGTGCGAGCATCATATTAGCGGTCAATTAAAAGTTGCTCCAGAGCATGTAGTTCCCAAAGTATTGAATCAAATGGGTAAGCCAACAAGAGAAGTGTATGACAAATTTGTTAATAAGTATTTTCAAATTAATAAACAAATAGATAAAAAACAATTTTTAGTCCCTTATTTAATGTCTTCTCATCCAGGTTCTGACCTAAATGCAGCGATAGATCTCGCATTATATATTAAAGAGATGGGATACACACCAGAGCAAGTGCAAGATTTTTATCCGACACCCGGGAGCTTATCAACAACAATGTATTATATTGGATTCAATCCAATTACCGGAGAAAAAGTTTATATACCAAAAACCCCTGAAGAAAAGGAAATGCAAAGAGCTTTAATACAGTTTGCTGTTCCTAAAAATTATCCAAAAGTGAAAAAGGCTCTAATTAAAGCTCATAGAGAAGATTTAATTGGCAACAGTAAAAACTGTTTAATAGGTTTTACTCCTGGAAAACTAGGCTATCAAGGAAAGCATAAATCAAACGATAGTCCTAAAAATAACTCAGGTAAAAATTTAAATGCTAATGAAAAAAATTCTGTTAATAATACTAAGAAGAATTCGACTAATGACAATAAAAAACACTCAAACAAGCATTCATCTGATAGTTATTCAAATAGAAGAAAAAAAAGCATGTAAAAGAAAGGATACTTAGTCGCTTGCTATTGCAACTAAGTATCCTTTATCTTTATTAACTGCTAAGTAATAAATATTACTCTTGTCTCCCAAATGCTCTGCACACATATAATAAATTACATACTATCTAGACTACTTATATATTCTAAAGTATAAATTTGAACTTAATTCCTTTCCTAGGAACGATAATTGTTTTTTGGCAATATCTTAAAGCTCTTTAACACTAAATTTATAATTATAAGAAATAACATATCCCCAATTACCGAGTAAGGGAAAAGTTTAATTCCACCTAAAATAATAATATCTTCTATCATTACTATTAATATTGCTATAATTATAAACCATATTCCTTTTTTATTTGCATATGGTCTATCTAGTAAGATTACATTTAGGATCAGTAATGCACCAAGTAGTATTAGTGAAAATAAAAACAATATAGTTTCCTTATCTATCTGCAAGATAAATCCATATAAATAATTTACCTGAACTGTTAACTTTGAAATTTGCATTATTACAGCATAAATGATACATACTGTTGCTGCAATAATATATGTTCCACCAAAGTTTAATTTTTCAGATCTTAAATAAATATAGCTTACAGCTAGCACTATAAGTGGTACTGATAAATGATTTAAAAATATTATTGGTTTTAAGTAATATATTATTGTACTATTCTTGAGTATACACAATAAAAATAATGCTACATGCCTTAATAAAAATAATGTAATTACTAATGCCAAATATATTTTTATTTTCTTTGGTGAAACTTCTAGATTCTTTTTTATAAGTGAAATTGACAAAAAAATTATAAGTAACAAAAATAAATAATATGCAAAGTTCACAAATTACGCTCCATTCCATATTCCTGTTACTTATATTTATTACTGTCTATCTTATTTTATACCTAAAAGTTTAATTCCACCCTTAATACATTGAACCCTCAATGGAAAATCTGGTCCTCTTTCTCCATCAATATCTGTAACGATATCTTCTGGAGATTCTATATATAAATCATCTGTTTTAAAATAAACAACTTTATCTGAATCTAAATGTTCACCTTTCAAAAGCTTTATAAAGAGTGGGATGAGCTCAATTATTTGTATAGCTTTAAATATTATTACGTCAAGCTTTCCATCTGTAACTTCTGCTTCTGTTGCTAAATTAAAGTTTCCAGCAGTTTTACCATTAAACACTAAAAGCAAATACATTTCTCCGTCATAATCACATTCCTTAGATGATAGTTTTATCTTTAACTTTCTAAAGTTAGGTAATTCTTCAAGGCCTTTTAAATAATATGCTAACTTTCCTATTGTATTTTTTAAGTTCACATCAGTTTTTTGAGATACATCTGTAAAAAGTCCCGAACTGGCCACATTTATAAAATATTTCTCATTTATTTTCCCAACATCAACAGCTACTGGCTTTGAATTTAATATTTGCCTACATGCTTCTTCTATATCATTTGGCATATTTATAAGCTTTCCAAAGTCATTTGCAGTTCCAACCGGTAATATACCTATAGGTATATTTATGTTTTTATTTTTCATAGCATTTACTAAAGAATCTACAGTTCCATCCCCACCGGCTATTAAAATATAACTATAAGTTTCATCTATTATATCCAACGCTTCCGCTAAATCTTTTCCCTTTTGAATTCTATATGGTACTACTATTAATCCTACTTCTTGGTGTAGTTTTATAATATTATCTAATTCGCTTATTATACTATTTTCTCCTGAGTATGGGTTGTATATGAATCTAACCTTTTTCATAAATTAACCTGCCTCCAATAAATTTTCTTAATTATTGTTTATATGCATAAAAAATAGCCTTAAAATAATTCTTAATACAAGATTATAATTAGCTCTAAATACATATATTAAATTCATATTAAATATTTACATATAATACCTATGTTATAGAGTTTATTATATCATTTTACTTACTTAATGTCGATACTAGATAATCTTAATAAAAACTTAAAGTTAATTTTACACCTTATATTATTTTCATTTATGTGCTATAATAATTCTTTGTAAGTATTTTTTATAATTTTAGGAGTGATTTTATGAGGAAAAGTTGTATTCCTAATGTATTTACCTTTATTAATTTATCTTGTGGAATTATATCTATATTATCAGTAATGAACGAAAAATATGCAATATCAGGTGCATTTATTTTATTAGCAGGATTGGTAGATAGGTATGATGGAAGAATAGCTCGTTTTTTAAACGTTTCTAGTGAATTAGGCAAAGAATTAGATTCTTTAGCTGATTTGGTTTCATTTGGAGTAGCACCATCTATATTAGTATATATATTATTCAATCTTGAATCTTTTGGACCTAAAGGATTATTTGGATTTATAGTTTTACTACTATTTCCTATATGCGGTGCTTACAGATTAGCTAGATTTAATACTACTGATTTTGATGGGGCCTTTACAGGTGTCCCAATAACAATAGCAGGTTGCTTTATGGCACTTTTTTCACTAATTATATTTAATTTTAATATTACACCATCGATCTATCTTGTTGTTCTTTTAATGATCCTTGGTTCATACTTAATGGTAAGTAAAGTTAAATTAAAGAAACTTTAATTGTAATTCATAATAAAAAACTCTATCTTAAAATTTTAAGATAGAGTTTTTTTGTTTGGTTTTCATCACTATTCTTCTCTTTCTGAGTTTTGAAAATTTAATTCATTATCTATTTCAGTAAATATTTTATCTTTCTCTGTACTTACTGTAATATACTCATTTTTAATCTTACAGTACTTTAAGTAAGATCCTTCACATCGTTCTAGAGTGCTTATTAACTTATCTATTAATTCTCCTACATTTTCAACTCTCTCTAGTGCTTTCTTAACTTCACTTTTCTCCGCTAAATTTACATTATACAATTCTGATGCTCCAGCAATTAATAATCTATAAACATCCACATAATTCTTTAATAATACACTCAAATTATCTATATCTTCATATTGTTTTTTAGCTAAATCATTAAATTTCATAGTCGATCCTTTATACAAAATTTATACTAACTACTAAAATATTTGTAGTTAATCACTAAAAAAGTGACTAACTACAAATTACAAATTACATTCTTAATGTTTCAGCATCAGCATATTCATTATCTATATCATTAAATATATCATTGAAGCCATAATGTTCTTCTTCACTTTCAACTACATCATCAAACTTATATTTTCCATGGCAAGGTTTTTGAAGTAAATCTTCATCTAAATCTAAAAACTCCATTCCTTTGTTCGAAATATCTTCATCATGGTACTTGCTCATCTGAAACATTTTATCTTCTTGTGGCTTTTCACTAGGAGTCATACTTTTATCAACATGTAAATATTTAAACTCCCAGTTTCTATTACTAGACTTCTCTTTCAAACCTTCTACATAAACCACAGGAACTACAAACTCTTCAGGATATTCATAAATCATATGTTTTCCCCCTACTTACAATCCGCATTACATAATCTTCTAAAATATGCTCTTGGATATCTACATAATGGGCATTTCATAGGTGCTTCCTTACCTTCATATATATAACCACAATTTAGACATATCCATTCTTCTTCTCCATCTGATTTAAACATCTTACCCTCTTTAAGTTTTTTAGCTAAATCTAAAAATCTCTCCTTATGATGTTCTTCAACTTCTTGAAGTTCTTTATAAAAATCTGCAATTTCTTCAAAACCTTCTTCTCTAGCAATTTCTTCAAATTCTTTATAAATCACTTTACTTTCTTCAGATTCACCAAGTGCAGATTCTATTAAATTATTTTTTGTATTACTAATTCTGTCCAGATATCTTTTAAACACTTCTCTCGCATGCGCTTTTTCATTGCCTGCAGTTGCTTCAAATACCTCTGCAACATGCATGAAGCCATCTGCTTTAGCCTTCTCAGCATAAAAAGTATATTTATTTCTAGCTCTAGACTCTCCTGCAAATGTTTTAAATAAATTTCTTTCAGTTTGACTACCTTTTAAGTTCATCTTTGTCTCCCAAAATATTACTTTCTTCCATATATAAACTATTCATTTTTATATTTTTGGTTACCTCATCAGTTAACTCCCCATGGTGAAATATGCTTGTTAGGATAAATCACAAAATATTGGTTATTATTTTGTTTTCATATAGTAATCTTTTTAGGATACAATTATCTTCTTTTCCTGATTACAAGTTAAAATCACTTCTTGCTTATCGCTTGATTTAGTAATTAGCCTGACATCATGCCCCCATAATTCTTGAACATATTTCAATGTTTCTTTTGCATAAGAAAGCTCTAATGGCCTTCCGTCAAAAACATTCTCTAAAGTTAATGTATAGTTCTTCTTATTCAGATCAACAACTCTAATATACGGTATATTTCCCATACCTGCAGTATAGCTCAATGTATCTCTAATAGTTTTCCAGCCAGTTTCATCTGAAATTTCTTCAATGACAACATCGAAAGTTCTTTGATTATATTGAAATAAATTTAACTCTTCACACAATTCTCTAGTTAGATAACGTCTTAGAAATGAAGAGTCTCTTTCAATTTCTCTAACTTCAAATATTTTTTCCTTTCCATATCTTTTTTCGATATCTTCAAATACTTTGAAGCCAACATAATAAGGATTCATACCACCTATAGCAGGAGCTATTACATCGTTGTGCCTTTTCAAAAACTCTAAATGGAGCTCTTGTGGTAATTCTAATTGTTTTAAAATATTATAATGTGTATAGCTCGCCCAACCTTCATTCATAATTTTAGTTTCAATTTGAGGAACGAAATATTCTGTTTCTCTTTTAACAATTCTTAATATTGTTTTCTGCCATTCTTCTAACTGACCATAACTTATTATAAATCCCATAAGATCATCAACAGGCTCCAACGGAAGCTTATCTAAATCCGGTAAAATAATTTCTTCGTAAGGATCTAAAATATCTCTATTTTCCTTTTTACTTTCATAATCTTTTAAAATACTTTCTTTAATCTCATCGTTAGTTAATTCTTTAACTCCAACATTTCTTTTAGATTGATATCTTATAGCATGACCTGCATCTAGTATTCTTTCGACTTCAGAGTATCCAATGCTTGGATCATCAATATAATCTCTTATTATCTTAGCATCTAAGTTAAACATTTCTAAAGTATATTTAGCATTAGTACCTTCTTTAAATAGTCTATTATTTCTAAAAAAATCATTATGCCCATATACATGAGCCATTGTTAATATCTGAAGTAATAGCGTATTATCTTTCATTAAATACGCTAAACAAGGATCTGAATTAATAACCATTTCATAAGGAAGGCCAGTAAGATTTAAAGAATAAAGTGTTTTACTTTTTTCATAGGATTTACCAAAACTCCAATGTGGATATCTTGAAGGCATTCCAACATAAGCTTCATATCCAATCATCTCATTAAAGCCTATAATTTCAAATTCTTGAGGATAACATTCTAGCCCATATTCCTTAACCTTTTTCTCTATTTTCTCATTCCACTTTTCAATATCACTAAAGCTATATTCCAATTTCTTATTCCTCCTTTAACTCCTTCCTAAGCATAATCTTAAGTGCATCCCACAAATCCTTCTTTTCTTTTATAATTACAGGAACAAATTTCTCATCAGTTATCTCTTTTTTAAATTTATGATACATTGTCGTTGTATATGTGGATGGTAAAAGTTCTGCATAACCGAACATATTACTTACCTTACATATATTTTTTACTGCTGTAACTGCTCTTTCATTATCTTCCGACCAGTTATCTCCATCACTTGCGTATATGCTATATATATTCCATGCTGCTGGAGGATACTTCTCTTCAATCACCTTTAATGCCTCATTAATACCACTAGATATATAAGTTCCACCAGATTCAGACTTATGGAAGAATTCGAATTCATCTACTCTTTTTGCAACTGTAGTATGATATATAAATTCAAATGCTATATTGTTATATTTTCTTTTTAGAAAAGTTGCCAACACAAAAAAGTAAGATCTTGCTAAATACTTCTTAGTCACATCCATAGAACCAGAAGCATCCATAATAAACAGCATTACTGCATTACTATCTTTTTTAGGTTTTAATTTAACTCTATAATACCTAAGATCCTCCTCTCTAAAAGGAAATCTATCTAACTCCTCATCACTTTCTAATTCCCTTAAAGCTCTCTTCTTTCCCTGTTTTCTTGCTATCTTTGACATAACTGTTTTCTTTTTTGCAAGTCTTGGTCTTATTCCATGAGTTTGATATCCTCTTTTCTTGCCACTAGTTTCAGTAACTATTTCTGAATATTTTTTTTGATCCAAATTAGGTAGGTTCAGATCTTCAGATATATAATCCATTAGCTCCTCGAGAGTGATTTCTGTTTCGTATACATCATCACCCTCTTCATTTCCGGCTCCCTGATTTCCTTTAGCTAATTTCTTATTTCCATTTCCTAATTTTTCTCCTCTTTTTTCGTTACCAACTCCGCTAGCTACTCCCTTAGAGTTCTTTCCATAAACAAATTGATATTCCTTAATACCTTTAATTGGTATTTTAAATTTCTTGTTTTTACTCTCTCCAACGATACTCTCTTCTGATAATATATCTCCCAAATTTTCTTTTATTGATTTTTCTACAAGTTGCCTATGTCTTCTTCTATCTTCTATGGATCTGTCGTGATCAATTTGATTGTTAGTGTAATCTCTAAATATTGCCATAAGCTAATCTAATCCCTCCACAAGTTATTAGCTGCATATTTTAAGATTACGTCACAACAATGAAGACAATATCCATTTCTTTTCATTTCTTCAACCATAGAATCATATTTTTCTGCTTGTTCCTTATCCCTAACTTTTGATTTAGTTATGATTCTTGATAAATCTTTAACTGAAGCTGTTAATTTCTTTTCTATTGCTTCCTTCAAAGGTTCATAAGAAGTGTAATCTAATCTTCCGCCTTTCCTAACTATATAGAACATATATGAAGTCACATCTGATCTAAATCCTTTAGCTGATGCGGCATATACACCTATTTGTTCTTCTATGCTTCTCATAAATTCTTCATCTGGATTAAGTTCCTCACCAGTTGAGACATCTTTTATCTTAGTTTTATTTACATATGCCTCAGCATTATCTATATAATTATTAAATAGACTCTCAGCTTGTTCTCTAAATGAGTGAATAAATGCTTTTGTAATTTCCCTTTCAAGAATTTTATTATATTCTTTTCTTATATTATCTTGAATAAAACCTAAATACTTCTTTTTATCATCTGCTGCAATATCTAACTCTTTAACAGATTTTATTATGCTCTCCATTATACTAAGCGGATTTATACAGTCATATCTCGATTCAGAAAGTGCATTATCTATTGCTTTTATGATAAATCTTGTACTTATGCCCTTCATGCCTTCATATTGACCTGCTTCTTCCCTAAGCTCTCCAATATCGATTTTCTTTGTAGTTCCTTTTTCAACAATTTCTTCTCCATTGTAAATCTTAAGCTTTGTCACAGCATCTACTTTAGCCGAAGGTGTTAATCTTGAAAGTATTGCAAACATTGCTGCAATTTCAATAGTATGTGGTGCTATATGCGCTTTAAAATTACTCTTCTTTAATATTTTTTCATATATCTTAACTTCCTCGTCTAGTTCTAAGCAATATGGAACTTCAACTTTTACAATTCTATCTAGAATTGCTTCATTTGTATGATCTGATTTAAATTTATTCCATTCTGCCTCATTTGAGTGAGCAACTATAACTCCATCAAAATAAATCATTGAACCTTTACCTGGAGACGGTACTGATTTTTCCTGAGTTGCAGTGATTATTGTATGAAGATATTCAACATCATTTTTAAATACCTCTATAAATTCTACTAGTCCACGATTACCGACATTAAATGCTCCATTTAGAGAAAAAATTCTTGGATCATCTTCAGAGTACATATCCATCTTAGAAATATCAATTGATCCTGTTAAAATTGATGTATCCTGGTTATTTGGATCAACAGGCGGCACTACTCCAATTCCTTTTCTTGATCTAATAGAAAATCCTGTTCTTTCAACTGGAAAATCTTCATAAACTCCTTTGAGCTCATTAACAAGTCTATATCTGCATACTGGGCATAAATCCCCTTCAATTTGTACTCCTAGCATCTCCTCAAATTTTGGTCTCAAATGCTTTGGAATTAAATGAAGTGGCTCTTCATGCATTGGGCATCCTTTTAATGAATAAACTGATTCACAACTTTCTAAAGCCGATTTTAAACTCTCTACTATTGAAGATTTACCTGCTCCTACTGGACCAACAAGATATAATACTTGTCTTGATTCTTCACCTTTCATTGCTGCTGATTTAAAATAGCTGGCAAGCTTCATAATAACTTTATCAATTCCATAGAAATCATCTTTAAAAAAGCCATACTTTCTTATTAAATCATTTCCATAAATCTTTCTTACTCGTGGGTTTTCCTCAGCTTTTAATTCCTCTACCCCTTTACTCATAATCATCTCATAGATTCTTTTATGAGCAAGATTTACAATTTCTGGGTTCTCTTTAACAATATCTAAATACTCTAGAAAACTTCCTTCAAACTTTTGGGTGCTATCCTTTTCTCTATCTGTTTCTATAAATTCTTTAAAGTTCATACTCATAAACACTCCTCCTCCTTTATAACTAAAATATATTCAATTAAACAAAGACATTATGACTACTTTTTTCAAATACTTACTGTTTGGTTCCTATTAAATAAAAACATAAACAATAGCCATACAAATTTACTACTTAATGAGCATTATTTCATAATTTTATTAAATAACATCCATAAATAATTTTGTTTTTCTCTGTAGCCTGTCTAATATATAGATATTTTGATATTTCAAATTAATAACTATTTATTAAATAAATTAATAATATTTTAAATTTATACCTTAAAATGTGAAATTCTTTTGCACAAAAAAGGAATATTCTAAGTTCTTAATACTTAAAATATTCCTTCTTTACTATTGAATGTTTCCTCTATTATATAATTTATATTTCAAAAATATTCTGCAATATAACTATATAATATTTACAATCGTGCCTATGTTTAATTTCTATTTTATTAGTCAAAAGTTCTTGGAGTAAATTCAGAATCTTTCGCTTTTGGCTCACCAAAAACTGATTTTACGCTTTCTGCTTGTGGATTATGATTTAAAGTCTTATGTTTGCTTGTATGTTTCTTTTTCATACTGTTGTCCATTTATATCACTCTCCTCTTCCTATTGACTCTTTAATATTATGTGTATTTCGGACTGTTTTATGCTGGCTAATGTTGTATATATATATTTAGTTTTCTATAAGTTCTTTTATATCATTAACTGACGCGCCTATTGTAAATATTATATTTTCATCAATTCTTAATTTACTTTCATTTTCGTTAATTTTTATTTTGTTAACAGTTAAATTATTAGGACGCAATTCTTTGTATCTAGTACTTGATATATCTATATCAAACTTTTTATCTTTAGCACCTGTAATTTTTATTACAGATCCATGTTCATTACCATCACGCTCTACACTTATATCTATAATGTTGTCTTTTCCATTGCAGCCACAGTTTGAATCATTTGGATACTTTAAAACATTAGCATTGCCAGTTATTGTAGCCCATCCACCACTCAATGCCAATTTTACTAGCATGTTCAAATCATATTTATCCTCTATTTTCTTTAAAAGTTTTCCTAATTCAAATATTGTTAAATCTAGTTTCATTCTATATTCTCCTTTGCTTATGTAATATACCATCTATTATAATTGCTTTTATAAAAAATTAATAATTTAATTTTCCTCTATATATATACTTGTTAATATAAAATATAAAGGATATATCAAACAGATAAAAACATTTTGATATATCCTCTTTATATTATAGGTGATCCTTTTCTTTATGTGGAGGTGCACCTATCTTTTTTCCATCAATAATGCCTAAATCCGCATTATTTTTGGGATCTATTTTTCTACGTTCCGCATTAGATTTAGGTCTATCTTTCACTCTATTTTTGTTATTATCCATATGTATCACCTCATTATTATGGTGTACATTTAAATTCATTTTATACTGCTTAACTCTAAAATTAAAATTTATTGAAATAATTATTAATAGAATTAAGTATTACCAATTAATATAGTTATCTATTATTCCTAAACTTACCTCTTTCATATTGCTCAGGCCATTTTACCTCACCATCTAATTTTGAATCAACTTCAAGCGGCCAGTATGGTTTTCTTAAAAGAATTCTTCCTAAGAAAATCATATCTGCTCTATCATTTTGAATTATTTCCTCTGCCATATAAGGCGATATAATAAGTCCTCCAGCTATTACTGGAAGTCCTGTATTTTCTTTTATTATCTCTGCAAATTTTATCTGATATCCTTCATATACCTTAATTGGAGCGGGAGTTGGTGCAACACCACCTGAGCTTACATTAATTATATCAATACCTTCTTCTTTAACCAAATTGATTATTTTAGCCAAATCCTCTGGATGATTTCCTTCATTTAAATAATCTTCAGCACTTATCCTAAGTATTATTGGTTTTTCCTTTGTCCATACTTCTCTAACCGCTTTTACTACTTCTTTTAGAAATCGCGCTCTATTTTCTAAGTTCCCTCCATACTCATCAGTTCTTTTGTTAGTAAGAGGAGATAAAAATTGATTTATTAAGTATCCGTGAGCACCGTGGATTTCTATAATATCATATCCTATTTCAATACACCTTTTAGCAGCACTTTTAAAGGCATTTATTACTTCATTTATATCCTCTTTACTCATTTCCTTTGGGACTTTATATTCACTACTAAATGCTTCAGCACTAGGCCCTATAATCTCAAGATTCTTTATTTCACACTTTCTACCTGCATGACCAAGTTGAATTCCCATAACCGCACCTAGGCTTTTACATGTATCAACTATCTTCTTTAAGCCATCTATTTGTGAATCATTCCATATTCCTAAATCTTTATCGCTTATTCTTCCTCTGCTTTCAACTCCAGTTGCTTCTTGGATTATAAGTCCTACTCCGCCTAAAGCTCTTGTAGCATAATGTATTTTATGCCACTCAGTGGCTATTCCATCTTCTTTAGCTGTATACATACACATAGGTGCCATAACAACTCTATTTTTAAATTCTAAATTTTTAAGTTTAAAACTCGAAAAAAGTTTTGACATATAATTCCCCTCCCTTTTTGTTTTTATATTTATGATGTTAATACTATTCTTTCCTAACTAAATAATTAGATACTAAATTTTAAATATCCAAATTAACCATATAAAATATTATAAAAAACTACAGCTTATTAATAATACTAGCATTATATGCAGCCCCAAAGCCGTTATCTATATTAACTACGCTAACTCCGCTAGCGCAACTGTTCAACATAGATAACAAAGCAGCAATTCCTCCAAAATTAGCTCCATATCCAACACTTGTTGGCACTGCTATTACCGGCTTATCTACAAGGCCTCCTACAACACTTGCTAAGGCACCTTCCATTCCTGCAATTACTATAACAACTTTTGCTCCCCTAATGACATCCAATTTTGAAAAAAGTCTGTGTATCCCTGCAACTCCAACATCAGTTATTTTTTCAACTCTATTACCTAATATACTAGCCGTTTCAAATGCTTCTTCTACAACAGGTAAATCTGAAGTACCTGCTGCAACAATTGCTATATAATTCTCCCCAAGAGGTTGTTCATTTTTCCTAATAGTTATTGTTCTACCAAGTTTATTATATTTTGCTTCTTCACATATTTCTTTAACTGCATTATACATTTCCTCACTAGCTCTAGTTCCTAATATATTATTGTTTTTTGTAAGCATAAATTTTACAATATCTCTAACCTGCTCTACAGTCTTACCTTCGCAGTATATTACTTCTGGATAGCCAACTCTAATTTCTCTATGATTATCTATCTTCGCGAAACCCAAATCTTTAAAAGGTAGATCTTCTAACTTTTCAAGTGCCTCATCTACATTTAACTTGTTATCTTTAACGCTTTCTAACAATTCTTTAATTTCTTCTTTGTTCATTAGCTTTATCCTCCTGAAATCTTCTCTGATACCTTATTACACCACTTTAATTCATCTTTAAAATATTATTATTTAAATTAATTATCTTCTTTTTTTATTATAGTTTCATTAAAACTTCCTACTCTGTACCCTTGTAAATCTAATGTTACATATTTAAATCCGCATTCTTTTATTTTTTCAGCAATAGTATCTAAAAGCTCTTCATTAAATAATTTGCTTCTATCATTCCTACTTACTTCAACTCTAGCTAAGTCGCCGTGACATCTTACTCTAACAGCTCTAAAGCCTATACTCATCATATATTTTTCTGCATTTTCAATCTTTTCAAAATCTTCTACCTTAAGCTCATTTCCATAAGGTATCCTTGTCAAAAGGCAGGCATAAGGTGGCTTATCCCAAGTGTTAAGTCCCAATTCTTTAGAGAATGCTCTTATTTCTGCTTTAGTTAATTTACACTCTAATAGCGGACTTCTTACTTCTAGTTCTTTTAATGCTTTAAGACCTGGTCTATAATCACTTATGTCATCAAAATTTGTCCCATCAATTACACAATTATAACCTTGTTCTTTTGCTACATTTAATATCATAGTGAATACAGCTGTTTTACAAAGATAGCACCTATCCTCCGGATTAAATTTAATTGAATCAATAATTGGAGCCTCAATAATTTCATGTTGAACCCCCAATTCCCTTACCAATTCTCTAGCCTCTGCTATTTCCCACTTAGGAATGTAAGGTGATAAAATTGTTACTGCCTTTACATTGTCTCCAAGAGCTTCTTTAGCTACCCTAAGTAAGAATGTGCTATCTACTCCCCCTGAAAATGCTAAAACTACTTTTCCTAATCCTTTAAGGTATTTCACTAGTTCACTATATTTATCATTATTAATCATCTATCTCTTCCGCCTCTCACCTATACATTTTTATTTTCTTAATTTGATTGTAGAATTAGAATTACTCATTATAGATATTAGAAGTTTGCTTATAAACTTCCCTATACACCTTTTCCATAGTTATGTTATTCTCTTTTGCAATCTTTTTACACTCCTCATATTCCGGCTTATATTTAACTAAGTTACCTTTATAATAGGATTTCTTGATTGTTACTTCTCCATACTGAGTTCTTACCTTTGAAAACTCTCTATTTAACATTATTTTCTCAACTCTATATTTTCTTACTCCTATAGAAGTTGTCTCTTCAAAAACTATGTCCAAGATCTCTTTTTCTATTTTTTCACTAATTAATACACTTAACTTTATTCCTGGCCTTCCTTTTTTCATGAATATAGGAGTTTTAAAAACATCTAATGCTCCTGCATCAAAAAGCTTTTCTTCAACATATCCATAAAATTCTGGATTCATATCATCTATATTCGTTTCTAATATATACTGTTCTTCTATCTTCTCTACGCTATTGTCTTCTCCTAAGTAAACTCTCAAAACATTAGGTATATCTAGATCTCTATGTCCAATTCCATATCCAATTTTATTTATAGAAAAATCTATCTTTGTAGTAAACTCTTGAACATTTCCAGCTAATATTGCAGCTCCTGTAGGCGTAGTTGTTTCAAATTGAACCACCCCAACATTTATTGGAATACCTTTTAATATTTCTACAGTAGCAGGTGCTGGAACTGGCATGAGCCCATGAGCACATTTTACAAATCCACCACCAACTTGAACATGAGACGCCATAATCTTATCGACTTTTAAATAATCTAAACAAATAGCAGCTCCTACTATATCAACAATTGAATCAATCGCACCTACTTCATGAAAGTGTACTTCATATAGTGTTTTGCCATGTACCTTTGCTTCTGCTTCTGCTACTCTCATAAACATATTCAAACTTAAATTCTTAACTTTTTCACTTAAGTCACTGGAATTTATTATATTCTCTATATCTTTCAAGTTTCTATGATGATGCTCGTGATTTCCTGAATGGCTATGAACATGAGCTTGTTCGTGATTATGTGAACAATTATGCTCATGACTATGCGAATGATTGTGTTCATGATTATGTGAAGCATCTTCACCATGAGAATGATCATGATGGTCGTGCTCTTCATCATGTATATGAGAGTGACTGTGATCTTTTATAATATCATTATTACAATGTCCAGAGTCTTCACATCCCATATTATCTGCATTATTTAGTTTATCTTTTAATATAACATCTACTCTAGTTCCTGTTATTCCAAGTTTCTCAGAACTGTTAATTTGTATATCATATTCAGAACTTAAATTAAGCTTTGAAATTTCTTTAAATAAGTATTCTTTAGGGACTCCTAAATCCAGCATCGCTGCCAAATTCATATCTCCACTTATACCGCAAAAACAATCGTAATATAATATTTTCATTTAGCTCACTCCTTAACTCATTTGTATGAATTTAATAAATTTATGGTTAATTTATATTATTTTTGTCTATATAATGTTATAGCCTCTTAAAAACTCTTCATCTTTTATGATATCTTTATATATACCGTCCCGAACTATTCTATGTTCATCAGAAAAAACAATAGCTCTATTAAATACACCTTCTATGTACTCAAAATCATGAGTAGCACAGATTATTGTTTTTCCACTTTTATTTAGGGCAATTAATAGTTCTCTTAAAAATCTTTTTCCCTTCGGATCTATTCCATTCATTGGCTCATCTAGAGTTATGACTTCTGGATTCATAGCTAAAACACTTGCTATGGCGACCCTCTTCTTTTCTCCACCACTTAGGTTATAAGGATGTTCTTCCTTCAATCTATCTATATTAAGTAAATTTAGGCAGTCATTTACCCTTTTATTAATTTCCGAATCTGGCAACCCCATTTGCAAAAGACCAAAAGCTATTTCCTCAAATACAGTTGAGCAAAAAAGCTGAGTATCTGAATTTTGAAAAACAAATCCAACCTTTTTATGAAATAATTTCAAGTTCTTATTATCTTTTAATAAATTTTCATTTATTTCAGTATCACCAAATACATACTTCCCGCTATTTGGAAAAATAATTGTATTTAACAATTTTAAAAAAGTTGATTTACCACTTCCGTTTGGCCCTATAATAGCTATAGATTCGCCTTCTTCTATATGGACATTCACATTATCAAGAGCTATTTTATTTTTGTATGTGAATGAAATATTCTCTAATTTTATCATTAAAATTTCTCCTTAATCTGTTTGGTTAGTATGATTAGAAAAATATAAAAATTTCATCTTGAATATACTAATATACTTACTTATGATTTTTTAGAATATCCCTAATTTCAAACACATAAATAAACTAATTAGAAACATATTTACAAATAGATAAATATAATCTACTTTTTTTAGATTCAAGTTAGCCTTCGTAACGTATTCTCCTACAAAACACCTGCACTCCATAGCCTGAAACATCTCTTCACTCATTTTATATGACTTTATAAACAAGTTTCCCATAATCCCTGTAAGAGAATTATATCTATTCTTAGTTATCCCAACTGATCTTAGTCTGAGTGCATATAGTAAGTTAATTGAATATTCACCAAGAAGCACAATATATTTTATTGTTATATCCATAATCCATATGAACATATCTGGTATAAATAGTAACTTTAGTGACTTACTTATTTCACTCCACTTAGTACTATGGGATAACAAATTCATTAATAATATGGTTATTATTAATTTTTGAAAGATCAATAGGCTATTATATATATTTCCATATAACATAGATGGTATTAATGCTATTAATGTTACTAAAGGAAATGTAAGACTTCTTAAAAATATTCTTTTTCTTGCTCTCTCTTCCATAAGAAAAAGGTTAATAAAAGCATATATATCTAGAATTAATAAATATATAAGGCTTCTTGATAAAGATATACATATTATCATTATTATAGTACTTATAACTTTTAATGTAGGATTTATTGAATAAACTAATTTATCTTGGTTTTTGTTTTGTCTAATAATTGATATTATCTTAATTATCGAAAAAATACTCTTTTGAATATATAAATTTTTTTCTTCCTTCGGAATGTAATCATCTTTTACTGAAAGCCAATCTGGAACCATTTAATCTCCTTTTCTCCAATATCTAGCCTGTAAAACTCTCATTTTCATTAAATAGCGAGAGATGACAGTGCACGACTCTAGATAAGTTAAGCTACATTAGAAAATCAAAAACTTTCTCTGAAGCTAAACTTCACTTTATGTTTCTCTTCAAGTTTATCTTTCCTAAAACCTTAAAAATAATTAGAATTATTGCTACCCCAATTATAGCTGATAAAATATACCCAAAATACTCCTTAAGGAATCCAAAACTATAATCTGGAATTGGAGAATTAAATTGAAATCCTTCTTCCATTCCCTTTGGAACAAATCCTACAAGATTACTTATTTCTTCTGCTCCCCATTCTCCCCAAGCAGTTCCTTTTGCCAAAAGTCCTATAGGTGTAGCTAGAATGAGAATTCCTATTACAATATACAGGTATTTAATTTTACTTACCTTTCCTTGATAAAAAACCTCTGGTGATGCCTTTTTTATATAACTATAAGCACCCACAGTTATTATCCCCTCTAAAACCCCAACAACTAATAAATGAGGAATCATCATTGCCGGAATAGATATAGCTAGTCCATAAGGGCTATATAATGGAAGACCTGAAATATCCTTAAAAATTAATGGCTGAACACCGAACTCAATTGCAGCAAATAAAGCCGCAACATTAACAGAGATATAACCTCCTAAAAAGGCTCCTATATACTCTCCCTTATTATTTTTTAATAGCTTTTTTATAAGCTTAAATAGATAAAATGCTGTGAATGGCATTATAAATGCCATATTAAAACAATTTACCCCTAAAGCTAAAATGCCCCCATCTCCAAAAAATAATGCTTGAATTGCAAGAGCTATTGTAACTGTAAAAACTGCAGAGTAAGGTCCAAGCAAAACAGCAATAAGCGCACCACCTATAGCATGTCCTGTTGTCCCCCCTGGAAGAGGTACATTGAACATCATAACTAAAAATGAAAAAGCTGCAGCCACACCAAGAATGGGCATTTTCTTCCTTGTTATTTCATTCCTTACTTTCACACTTGCTCTTTTCCATACAGGCAGCATTGCAATCCCAAATGTAGCACAAGTTGAAGGACTTAAATAATTATCAGGTATATGCATTATAATCTTCCCCCTATAAACCTAAAATAAAAAATACTTCTCTTACAACATTTTATGGTAAATTCTAAAGAATATATATTCTTTAGAATTTACTGTCTAGAAGCTATTTGTGAATTGTAATGTTTTATTTCTATGCAAATATTGTTTTAACATTTTTTAATTCTTCACGAATCTTGATTGCTTGAGGACAATGACTTTCACACTTACCGCATTCAACACATTTATCTGCTCTTTCTGATGGCGATACTCCATTATATCTTTCCTTAAGTTCTTTTTCTGTTGCTTGAGTAACAAATATATTATATTCATTATATAATGTAAAATTCTTAGGAATATTCACACCTGCTGGACATGGCATGCAATACTCGCAAGCTGTACAATTAACTTTTATTCTTTCTTTAAATGCTTTTTTAACATTATCCATTATTTCTAGTTCTTTTTCTGTTAATGAATTTGGTAAAGCTTCACCTGCCACTCTAATATTTTCAGTGACATTATCCATTATATTCATACCACTTAGTACTACAGATACCTCTGGATGATTCCATACCCATCTTAGGGCCCACTCAGCCGGAGATCTCTTAACTTCTGCTTTATCAAATGCATCAGTAACTACATCTGGAAGGTTTCCAACTATTTTTCCACCTCTAAGCGGCTCCATAATAACAACACCAAGTCCTCTATCTGCTGCATATTTTAACCCTTCAGTTCCAGCTTGAAAATCTTCATCTAAATAGTTATATTGAATTTGACAGAATGACCAATCATAATAGTCCACTATTTCTTTAAAAACTTCTAGCTTGTCATGGAATGAGAATCCTGCATATCTTATTCTTCCATCTTTAATCGCTGAATCTAAAAATTCATCTATTCCTAACTTCTTTAAGTTTTCCCAAGAACCTTTATTTAAAGCATGAACTAAATAGAAATCTATTGTATCTGTTTGTAAACGCTCCAATTGTTCATTTAAATATTTATCCATATCCTCTCTAGTCTTAATTGCCCAACTAGGAAGTTTTGTAGCTAAATTAACTTTTTCTCTATATCCATCTTTTAAAGCCCTGCCTACAAATGGTTCACTTTCTCCTCCACTTCCCATTCCTGTTCCATGATAAGGGTATGCAGTATCAATATAGTTAACTCCTTCATCAATTGCGTGACGAATCATTTGTGTAGCTTTTTCTTCATCAATTTTAGTAGTATCTCCATCAATAATAGGTAACCTCATACAACCAAAACCTAAAACTGAAACCTTTTCATTTGTCTTTCCAAACGCTCTATATAACAAAGTAATTCCTCCTTAAAATAGATAATTTATATAATAAATTGTTCTATATATATTTTACATCTTATAGTTAACTCTAAGTCAACATATTTTGGGAAAATAAATCCTAAAATGAGAAAGTAACTTCGTGTTTGCAAGGATAAATTCACTATTCTAAAATAAAAAATAACTTTTTATTTACAATACCATATTTATTGTTCATAACTTTTATATTAAATAATTTTTTGATGCAATTTTACAAATGCTTACTCTTAGAGTATACTCTAAGTTATAAAATACATCATGCAGTTTAAAGGAGGGTAATACTATGGGATACAGTATTGCTGAAGTTGCTGAAAAAACACATTTAAGTCCACACACTCTTAGATATTATGAAAAAGAAGGTTTACTTCCATTTGTGGATCGCAGTGAGTCAGGCAACAGA
>CAURJV010000033.1:0-53967 GCA_963524945.1 uncultured Clostridium sp. | reverse complement strand
TTCATAGTTTTATTACCAGTTTCTTGCTTTATGCAATCTTTTTTTTACAGGAACATAGTTAGAAATTAAATTATGAATCCAAAAATGATTAAAGATAATAAAGATTGAATAAGAGAAAAATATTTATTTTTATAAATAGTGCTGAGAACCGCTCATATAAAGGATGTAGTGGATTTTATATTATCAAATAAATGGAGTTATTATTTGGAAGTGAGAAGTATAAAATAAAAATGATTGATTATAGCAAAATATAGATTGAATATCGTAAAACAAAGTTTAAATATTATAAAAAATAGATCGACTATTAGATAAAAAAGATTAGATGCAGTAAAAAAAATTAACTAAAAATAATAAAGATTGCATAAGTAAAAATAAACTTTGATTAAGAATTAAAATAGTTTGAATGAAACTTATTTTTTATAAATTTTCTTAAATAATATAAATCTCGAGATAAACTTTAAGTGTAGTCAGAAGATTAATAAATTTATAAGATATTTTAAGGAGAGATAAGTATGGTAAAAGGTCCAAAACGTTTTGTGAAGTGCGAAGGAATGAATCATTATAAGGTAGATATTAATAATGGAGAGTGTACAATTTATTTTTGGTCGGATGCTCCGAGAAAAATAACTAAGGTATTATTAAGACTGTGGTTTAAAAAAATTAGAGATGGTGGATATTATAATACAATGCAAGATTTCTTTGAAGAATGTGAATATAGGCTAAAGGAAAGTAGTGATGAAATAGAGCGATATATATATTTAACTTTGGATGAAGTGATTCTTTGAGAGAGTATATGATATTAGGTAATGGCTTATAAAAATAATTTTAAGAAATGAATAAATAAACTTGAAAAAATCCACAGTGTTTATTAATAATATAGATAGTGATAATTAATAGATTTAATAAGTAGGAATTAATGTGTATTGTTGAACTTATAAGAGATATTAAATTATCGATAATGCTTCCTTTAGTAAAATAATATTAAATACAGAAAATAAGAGCAGATCATATTGATATGCTCTTATTTCTATTTTAACAAGATTTTAAATAATATGAAAGGTATATATTTTATTAGGTATTTTTGAGTTAGCTAAAATAAGCATTCAGAGTGAAAGCCTATGAGGAAGCAACTGCTGTTATTAGGTATAGCTTTGGCTTGAGATGCATTATAGGCTAATGTTTCACAAAGAATTCTATTAAAATTTGCAGATTGAGAACTGCTTAGATATTTATCTGTTAATAAATTAATTTTTAATTTAATAGTATTTATTATAAAGGAATCTGTTTTATTATTTGCTAAAAATAGATAGCGAATCTCTCTAGATGCCATTTCATTAGGAGCAGAATAGCATATAAAATTTGAAATTTGTCCTAACCAGAAAAAATAATCATCATCATTTGTAATAATGTCTGTTTTAACATCATGTTTTAAATTCATTGTAATACCTCCATGTGATATTAAATATACCGGTATATAAAAATAATTTTTAATAAATCTTAAAGAAACGGTACCGTTGTTTCTTTAATAAATATGATAATCTGAAAGGCAGAAAAAATAAATAGAAAATGCAAAAAATTGCCAGAAATAAAATTTTGCAATTATAGCTGTTTTAATATGGATAATTAACATGATATTATTCTGAATAAAATAAAAGTTAAATAATATTTGAAATAAAAAAATACATAAATGTAAATAAAGATATATATATTATTATTATTTACGGTTAAAACTAATTAATAGAATATTTTATATAATGAGTAGAAAAGATTTACATATGATATAATATATAATAGAAAAGTGGACCATGGAGGAATGTAAAATATGGAATATAAGTCAACTATTAAGTCTAGACCGTATCTATACAAAGAGACAAAAAAGGCTGCAATCCTTCTAAATTCAGGACTAAAGATGAATGAATTGAAAGTTAAAGCCATAGAGGAAAATATTTTTCAAGTCGAAACTGAAACCAGAATGAAAGAACTTGCATCAATAATAACAACTAGATTAAAAGAACTTGATGCATATTTAATTGATAAAATTGAAAATAGTAATATCGAAACATCAAAAATAATTGTATTATATGCAATTATCAAAAATGATAGATTGTTTTTTGAGTTTATGAATGAAGTCTATAAGGAAAAACTTTTATTAAGGGATTTATTTATAAGGGATAAAGATTTTAATATGTTTTTTCAAAGTAAACGTCAGCAAAGTGAAAAAGTTGATTCTTGGACAGAATATACTTTTAAAAAGTTAAAGCAGGTATATATAAGAATTCTTTTTGAATGTGGACTCATTGAGAATCAAAGAGGTGACAGGAAAATAAAAACGCCTATTTTAGATAGTGAAGTTAAAGAGTACATTTATAAAATAGGAGACAAAGTATATATTAATGCAATTGTGGGAGAGAATGATTAATGGACAGTAGGCAGTGAGCAGTGGTTATGTAAATTATACGTTACTGCCACTAGAATACAGGAGGATTAAATGAAAGATATATATCAAAGAATTGATGAAATACTGCCAAAGATAATAGAACCTAATTTCAGGCAGAATAAGGGATTGGGTAATGAAATTGGATTTTATGTTTTCGATTATAACCCAGAATATGAACTTTTAGTTAGAGATAGAATTGAATTTATAAAGGAAAAGGCTAAGGGAGCATATGGATTAAATATAGTAGAGTTTGATCTTTATGAAATAATTATTGAAATGTTGGAATCAAAAGGATATCTAAAAAAGAATTTTGAAATGGAAGAGAAAAAAGGAAGTGAATATGTACTTTTTAAGGCAACTAAGTCAACGTTGAGAATTACAGAGGAAGATGATGTATTTGTTAATTATATAGGCGAAAGACTTGAAGGTGTAGATATAGTGTTTCTAACTGGAATAGGAAAAGCATGGCCAATAATTAGGTCGCATACTATTTTAAATAATTTACATAGAATTGTAGAAAAACAGCCTCTAGTTATGTTCTTTCCGGGAAATTATGATGGGGGAACACTTATGTTATTTAACAATTTAAAAGATGATAATTATTACAGAGCATTTCCATTAGTTGATAAGTATTGAGAAGTGTGTAGTTATAATGGATGCAGTTTTTATTTTGCAAAATTAGATACAGGGGGAAAGGTTAAATGGAATTTAAGTTAAAAGAAATGTTTTATAAGGACATAGACAGAGATATAAAGGGTGTTATTAAAGTTGGTCAGGCGGATGATGAAAATATAAAGCAAGAATTAGATGAGTATGTTGTAACAGGTGAATTAAACAAGCATATTGATAGATTTTTTGAAGCATATAAAACAGGAATTATAGGGAATACAGATAAAAATGGAGTTTGGATTTCAGGATTCTTTGGTAGTGGTAAATCTCACTTTTTAAAGATACTTTCTTATCTATTAGAAAACAGAGAAATTGAAGGAAAGAAAGCAATAAATTATTTTGATGATAAAGGCTTAGATAGTTTTATTTTAGCAAATATGAAACAAGCAGGGGATATATCAACTGATGTTATTCTTTTTAATATAGATTCTAAATCAGATTCTGATTCAAAATCGAATAAGGATGCTATAGTTAAAGTATTTAATAAAGTATTTAATGAAATGCAAGGATTTTGTGGTTCTATGCCTTGGATAGCAGATTTAGAAATGCAAATGGTTAAAGATAAAGTATATGATGACTTCAGAAAGGAATTTGAACAATTATCAGGAAGAACATGGGAAGATTCAAGGGCTGATTTTTACTATGAAGAAGATACTATAGTAGAAGCAGTATCTAAGACAACAAAAATGAGTGAAGAAGCAGCAAGAAATTGGTATAACAAAGCAGAAGAAAATTATTCGTTAAGTATAGATAGTTTTGCCAAAAAGGTAAAAGAATATAGCGAATCTAAAGGAAAGAATCATCATGTTATTTTCCTAGTAGATGAAATTGGTCAGTACATAGGAGACAATACTGGGCTTATGTTAAATCTTCAAACAGTTGTAGAAGATTTGGGAACTAAGTGTGGTGGTAAGTGTTGGGTTATAGTTACATCACAAGAAGGATTAGATGAATTTACAAATGTTAAGGGAAATGACTTTTCCAAGATACAAGGTAGATTTAATACTAGATTATCTTTGTCATCAGCAAATGTTGATGAAGTAATTAAGAAGCGTATACTTAGAAAAAAAGATACAGCATCAAGCCATTTAAAGGCATTGTATGAACAAAAGGAATCTATAATAAAGAATCTTTTAACTTTTACATCTGATACTGCTGAAATGAAGTTATATAAGAATGGTGAAGAATTTGCAGAAGTTTATCCATTTATACCATATCAATTTAATTTACTTCAATCAGCATTTAATGGTGTTAGAGAGCATGGAGCATCTGGAAAGAGTTTATCTAAAGGAGAAAGAAGTTTACTTGGGGCTTACCAACAAGTTGCAATAGACTATATGGACAAAGATATCAATATGCTTATACCATTTTCAGCATTCTATAAGACTATAGAGACTTTCTTAGATTCATCTATTAGATCCGTTATAATCCATGCAGAACAAAATGACAATTTAAATGAATTTGATGTGGAAGTTTTAAAACTCCTTTTCTTAGTTAAGTATGTAAAAGAAATTAAATCTAATATAGAAAATTTATCTACTTTATTAGTCAGTGAAATAGATGCAGATAAATTAGAAATAAAGAAAAGTGTTCAAGAATCGTTAAATAGATTAATAAGAGAAACATTAGTTCAAAAGAATGGTGACGAATATATATTCTTAACTAATGATGAGCAAGATGTAAATAAAGAAATAAAAAATATGTCAGTAGATAATGGAGAAGTTATTCAGAAGGTTGGAGAGATAATCTTTGATGATATATATGGAGATCCTAAATTCTCATACTCAAGAAAATATCAATTTACATTTAATAAAATTGTAGATGATAGAACTAGAGGACCTCAAACAAATGAAATAGGAGTCAAGGTTATAACTGCTAATTTTGATTTAGTAGGAGGCTCTAGTGAAAGTGAATTGAAATTACTATCTACTAGAGAAAATAATGTAATTATAAATATATCTAAGGATGTTAACTATTTAGAAGAAATAGAAAATGTACTGAAGATTGATGCTTATTTAAGAGTTAAGGGAAGTGCAAAGGCAAGTGCTGCTATAGAAGACATTAAATCAAAGAAAAGTAGAGAAAGAGAAGAAAGAGCAAAAAGAGCAAAATTCTTAATAGAAGAATCATTAAGAAGTGCTGAAGTTTATGTAAATGGAAGCCTTTTAGATATAAAAGAGAAGCAAGGAATAGATAGAATTAATGAAGGATTAAGAGCCTTAATAGATTCTAAATATAACAAAATAAACTATGTAAAAGAGTTTAAAGAAAATGCTAAAGATTTATTTGACATTATAGATGCTAGATTAAATCAAATGGAGTTAGTTGACAGTAATCCAAATAGATTAGCAGTAGATGAGGTTAATACCCATATACAAACTAGTTCAGCAAGAAATCTACAAGTAACAGTTAAGAGCATATTAACTAAGTTCTCTAATCCTCCTTATGGATGGAAGGACATTGATATACAGGCTATAATAGTAACTTTATTTAAGAAGCAAGACATTAAAGTTGTATTTAATGGAGAAGTTTTAAGTCCTAATAATAGAGAGATAGTAAACTATGTAACTAAGAGAGATTACATTGAAAGAGTTATAGTGAAGACTAGGGAAAAAGTAAATCAAAAATATATAGATGTAGTTAAAGATTTAAATAAAGATTTATTTGGATTCTCATCATTACCAACAGATGAAGATGGAATAATGAGTATGTTTAAAGAAGAATGTAGAAAAGAACTTTCAAGAATTAATGAAATGCTTGTTAATTTCTCACTTAGAACTTTTTATCCGGGAGAAAATATTTTAAAAGACGGTAGAAAATTATTCTCAGAAATTATAGAGATCACAGATACAATTGATTTCTTTAAAGAAGTATATGATTTAGAAAATGACTTCTTAGACTATGCAGATAATATTGATGAAATAAAAGGTTTTTTCTATAAAAAAGAAAATAAAACAATTGATTATTCTTCTAAAGGGCAGCAAAGGATTATATTTGACGATGCTTTAGATAAGTTAAAAAACTATGATGATAACAAGGAATACATAGTTAACGATGAAATAAAGTCAATTATAGAAGAAATAAAAGAAATAATAAGAATGCCAAAACCTTTTTCAAAGATACCTACAATACCATTATTAATAGGGCAATACAATGATAAGGTTGTTGAATTATTAGAAGAAGAAAGTATTCCAGTAAAAGGCTATATAGAAAAGTGTAAAAAGGAAGTTCTTGAAACTTTAGAAGAATATGATTTTGAAGATAAATTCAAGAATAGCATAATTGAAGAATTTAATGATCTTAATAAGAGACTTGAAGGAGCAAGTAGTTTTGTAGTCCTTTCATCTATGTCTGACCTTGCGGAAAAGGTTAAGTTAAAATGGATTAAGGAAATAGTAGCAGAAGATGAAAAACGCAAAAGAATAGAGGCTAAAGGAATACAGCAAGTAGGAAATGGAACTACAACAAATCAACATAATGGTGGTAAACATCCTACTACTCCAGTAAGTACGCCAGATCCAATACCACAGGTAGTAATTAAAACAAAAACTTTAAGTATGAGAGAGTTGGTTAAAGGTCAAAAAACTATAAAGAATGATGCGGATATAGATGAAGTTGTTGAAGCGTTAAGAAAGAAGTTAAGAGAAGAACTAGAAAAAGATACGATAATAAGTTTAGTATAGTGGAGAATTAAAGAGAGGACGAACGGATTTATGGATAAAAATAAGATAAAGTCTTTTGCTATATGGGCTAGAAGAAACTTAATAAGTGCAGTTTCTGAAAGAGCAAAGAGAATAGGAGTAACTGAAAATAAAATAGAAGAAGCAGTAGCAGTTCAAGGTGGATTTAAATTAGAAGGTAATGATGAGATATTTAAACTTTCGAAAAAGGATAGAGATAAATTAAAAGATGAAGTAAAGGAAAAAGGCTTTGAGCAGGTAATGGAAGAGGTAGCCTATACTTGGTTTAATAGATTTATGGGACTTAGATATATGGAAGTAAATGATTATCTTCCAACAGGAATAAGAGTCCTTTCATCAGAAGTTGAAGGAAAAACAGAACCAGATGTTTTAACTAGAGTTTCAGAAGTAATTGATGAATTAAATTTAAATGCAGAATATATATATGAACTTTTAGATAGTGGAAAGACAGAAGATAGGGAAGAGGCTTATAAGCATATTTTAGTTAAACAATGTAATGAATTGGGGAAAATAATACCTCAAATGTTTGAAAAAATAAGTGATTATACAGAGTTATTATTGCCAGATAACCTTTTAGAAGAAGGTTCTGTAATAAGAAAAATGGTAGAGGGCATAGAAGAAGATAACTGGAAAGAAGAAGTAGAAATAATAGGTTGGATGTATCAATACTACATATCAGAAAAGAAAGATGAAGTATTTGCAGCCTTAAAGAAAAATGTAAAAATAACAAAAGAAAATATACCAGCAGCAACACAGTTATTTACTCCAAAGTGGATAGTTAAGTACATGGTAGAAAATTCATTGGGAAGATTATGGCTTGAAGGGCATCCAAATGAGGTACTTCAAAAGGAATGGAAATATTACTTAGAAGAAGCAGCACAAGAGTCAGAAGTAGAAGAAGAATTACAGAAAATAAGGGAAGAACATAGCCAATTAAAGCCAGAAGATATAAAGGTATTAGATCCTTGTATGGGATCAGGCCATATTTTAGTTTATGCATTTGATGTATTATATGAAATTTATAAAACAGCAGGGTATTCAGAAAGAGAAATACCTAGAATGATACTACAAAATAATTTATATGGTTTAGATATAGATTATAGAGCAGCACAGTTAGCATCATTTGCATTAATAATGAAGGCTAGACATTATAATAGAAGATTATTTAGAGAAATTGAAAGAGAAAGTTTAGATTTAAATCTTTGCTCAATGCAAGAAAGTAATAGTATTCATAAAGAAGCAATAGATTACTTTTGTAGTTTAGAAACTGAATTAGATAATGATGAGTTAGAAAATGATTTAGAATATCTATGGTCAACATTTATGGATGCTAAGGAATATGGTTCCATACTTGAAGTTGAAAAAGTAAATTTTGAAGCGTTAAAACAAAGATTAAAAGAAATTGAAAATGAAAATAATTTTATTTTTGGAGATTATAAGAAGATATTATTGGATAAACTTCCTTCTGTGATAAAACAAGCAGAAATAATTAGTTGTAAGTATGAGGTTTGTGTTACTAATCCACCATATTTAGGAAGGAAGGGGATGAATAACAAAATTACATCATATGTAGATTTAAAATATGATAAATCTAAGCAAGATTTGTATGCTATATTTATGGAAAGGTCAATAAAGTTTATTAGATATAATAAGTATTGTAGTATGATCAATCAACATTCTTGGATGTTCTTGGTTAGTTTTGATAAACTTAGAAATTTCATAAATAATAAATTACAGACTGTGAATATGTTACATTTAGGTACAAGGGCTTTTGATGAGATTGGAGGAGAAGTAGTTCAAACCACTACGTTTACTTTTAGAAATAAGGAAAGCAAATTTTATATAGGAACATATATTGATTTAACTAAAGGTCAATCAGAAAAAACAAAAGAAAGCGAATTTTTTGAAAAAAATACTTTTTATAAAGTAAGTTCTGACAATTACAAAAATATGCCATTTGAAGTAATTGGGTATTGGATAAATAAAAATATAATTAATTCTTTTAAAGAGTATAAAAAAATTAAAGATATTGCGAATGCAAAAAAAGGCTTAGATACAGCAGATAATGATAGATTTTTAAGATTATGGCAAGAAGTTAGTATAAATGACATTGGCATAGGAGCAAGAAATAGTATTGAATTTGAAAAGACGAAATGTATATGGGTTCCTTTAAATAAAGGAGGAACATTTAGACGTTGGTATGGAAATAGAAATTACGTATTAAAATGGTATAACAATGGAGTAGAATTAAAAAGTTTTAAGAGAGCAACTATAAGGAATGAACAATATTACTTTAATCATGGAATTACTTGGTCAGATATATCTACCGGAAATTTAGCAGCAAGATATAGTGAAAATGGTTTTATATTTGAGGCTACTGGTCATATGCTATTTGCTGATAAAGAATCCGAAAAATATATTTTAGGATATATGAACACAAAAGTATTTCAACAATATGCTAATATAACTTGTACTGGATTACATTATAGCAATGGAAGCATTGCAGAGATACCAATAAATCTTAATGGTAAGAAAAATAATGATATAGAGTTATTAGTTGATAAGTGCATATGCATTTCTAAATTAGATTGGGATTCATTTGAAACCTCATGGAATTTCAAAATTCACCCATTAATAAGACTATTAGATCGAGGTGAAAAACATAATTTAAGTTCTATATTTAGTTTATGGAAAACTGAGTGCACAGAGAATTTTGAACAGTTGAAGGCTAACGAAGAGGAATTAAACAGAATATTTATTGATATTTATGGTTTACAAGATGAATTAACACCAGAAATTGAAGAGAAGGATATAACTATTAGAAAGGCAGATAGAGAAAGAGATATTAAATCATTTATTTCTTATGCTGTTGGTTGTATGTTTGGTAGATATTCTATTGATGTGGAAGGTCTTATTTATGCTGGTGGAAAATTTAAGAATAAATGGAATTTGGAAGAGAAAAAGGTTAGAAAGATAGAGAAAGATGAAGAAAGCAATGTTATATTAGATTCGTGGGTAGAGGCTACTTTTGTGCCTGATTCAGATAATGTTATTCCTATTACAGAAGATGAATACTTTGAAGATGATATAGTTTCAAGATTTATAGATTTTGTTAGAACAGTTTATAGTAATGAAACTTTAGAGGAAAACTTGGATTTTATTGCTGATTCTATTGGTAGAAAGCCTTCTGAAACTGCTAGACAGGCGATTAGAAGATACTTTATTAAAGATTTTTATAAGGATCACTTAAAGGTTTATCAAAAGAGACCTATTTATTGGATGTTTGAGTCTGGTAAAAATGATGGTTTTAAGGCTTTAATTTATATGCATAGATATAATGAGCAAACAGTTGCGAAAGTTAGAACGGATTATATTCATACATTACAAAGAAAGTATGAAGCAGAGATACAAAGGCAACAATTAATAGTAGATTCAGAAGAATATACTGCAAAGGATAGAACTGCTGCTAAGAAGAAGATTGATAGAATATCTAAGCAAATAGAAGAATGTAGAGAGTATGATCAAATAGTAGCCCACTTAGCAAATGAGAAAAAGCCTATTGATTTAGATGATGGAGTTAAAGTTAATTATGAAAAGTTCCAAGGTGTTACGGTTATTAACTCCAAAGGTAAAGAAGTTAAGATGGATTTATTAGCAAAGATTTAGTTGGAATAGTGGCAGTAATTAGTGAGTAGTTTTGTAGAAATATTCTTAACTATTCACTAACCACTGCAAATAAAAAGTAAGAGGTGAGTGTATGATTAAGAGTTTCTATTTTGAAAACTTTAAGAGTTTTGAAAAAGCAGAGTTAGAATTAGAGAATTTAACTATTATGATAGGTTCCAATGCTGCTGGAAAAACCAATGCAATTGAAGGTATTAAAATATTATCTGAAATTGCAACAGGAAGGGATTTTTCAGTAATATTGGATGGTTCTAAAAATATAGATAGTGATATCAGAGGTGGTAGCAAAGGGTGCTGTAAATTAAATTCTACTTACTTTAAATTAGGATGTACAGTAGATTTGGATGAAGAATTTGATATAGTGTACTCCATTAGAATAAAGGTTGGAGATAGAATATATGTTGAGGACGAAAGTTTATGTAAAAAATCACAAGCAGGGTATGAAGAACTAATTTTTAGAACTAAAAGGGTTGCATCTAAAGATAGTGGTGATATAAAGGTAGAGTATAATAATGGAAAACAAGGAAAAAATCCAGATGTATTTTGTATAAGATCTTCGGCTGTTTTACCGCAACTAGTAACTAAGATGTCTCCAGAATATAAAAATTACCAAGATAATCAAAAGTACTTAAATATGGTAATTGATGATTTAAAAGGAATGTTATTTTTAAATCCTATACCTTCAGAAATGCGAAACTATTCTAGAATTAGTGATACAGAATTAAAGCCACAGGCTGATAATATTTCATCAGTTCTAAATATGTTATGTAAAGATGAAAAAAATAAAAAAAATATATTGGATATAATAGGAAAATTACCTGAAAATGATATTTTAGATATTGGATTTATAGAAACTAGCATTGGGGATGTAATGTTTAGCCTTAAGGAACAGTATGGAAATAATTCTAAGTATATAGAAGCAAAAAGACTATCAGATGGTACTATCAGATGTATTGCTGTTATTGCTTCTTTAATTAGTGAGAAAAAAGGTAATATGGTTATTATTGAAGAAGTTGACAATGGTATACATCCAAGTAGGGCAAAAAGTTTAATAGATGCCATAGCACAAATAGCCAATGAAAGGGGAATAGATGTTATAATAACTACCCATAATTCTGCACTGTTAAATGCTGTTTCTAAGGATGAGTTAATAGGAGTATCTATTGCATATAGAAATGAAGAAAATGGAGGAAGTGAATTTATTCAATTTGTAGATATAAATAAATATCCTAAGTTATTAGCAAAAGGGAGTTTAGGGGATTTAGTAATAAGTGATGAAATTTTAAAGAGTATAAAGAGTAAAGGCAGAAAAAATAAAGATTATAGTTGGATGGAGGTATAGGAGTATGAAAGTAAGAATTATTGATACCTCTGTACTTGTAAATATATTGAATGTTCCCAATATGAATCAAAATCATAATGAGGCTACTGAGGAATTTGAAAAATTAATTGAAAGTGATGAGGATACACTTATATTACCATTGGCTACAATAATTGAAACAGGTAATCATATAGCACATATTTCTAATGGAAACATTAGAAGGGAAAAAGCAGATTTATTTGCTAAGTATTTGGAAAAGACAGCAAAAGGAGAAGCACCTTGGGAATATTATTGTAAGGAATTAGATAAAGAGGATTTATTAAAATTAGCAGAGGAATTCCCGGATAATGCTATGAGAGAAACAGGGATAGGAGATATGTCAATAATACGTGCTTATGAAAAGTATAAATCAGATATACCTGCAATAGGAGAAATAATGATTTGGAGTTTTGATACTCATTTACAAGGGTATAAAGAAGAATTAACTTTACCAGTAAGAAGAAGAAGCAGGTAAGGTTATTAGTCAAAATCATATTTAAAACAACAAGAAAGAGTTGAGTTTTATGAAGATAAAATCTATTTATATAAAGATATAAAGGCGTTGAAAGATATTAAGATAGATTTTAATAATAATATTAATGTTTTGATTGGTGAAAATGGCTTAGGTAAGACAACAATTTTAGAAACTATATATAACATTATTACGTCAAACAAAAGATTTTTAGAAGATGAAAGGTCAGAAGGTTGTAACTTGGAAGTGATGTTTACCGAAGGCGAATTAAATATTGTTAATAGATTTAGAAATAGACTACACAAAGAAGTATTTAAAAGTGAAGAAAAGACTTCCGTAGGCAAGCATGAAATAAAGAAAGAATTAAATTTAAAGAAGCAATTTCCAGATTCAATTATGTTAAAAGAAAAATGGTTTAGAAAAGTAGTGTATTTGCAAACAGATGTAAATTTTAAGAAGCATAAAGTAGAAACTGCAAAAAAAGTAGAAGGTTCCACAGAGATTGGTGTTATATTAAATTCAGATGAAATGAGTTTGAATCTTAAAGAATATTTTGTAAATATTCATTATAAAGACCTAGAGGATATGAGCATAGGGGATACACCTTACCGTATTCAAAAGTTTAAACAACTATATAATGCTTTTTTTGAAGAAAAAGAATTCTTGGGAGTAAAAGACTTTGAGCCGCTTTTTAAAATAAAAGCAACTGGTGAAATACATTTCGCTGATGAATTAAGTGCTGGGGAAAAACAAATTTTCTTTAGAGGAGGTTCATTGCTTCAAGTGGAGTTAAATGATTCTATTATATTAATAGATGAGCCAGAATTAAGTTTACATCATGAATGGCAAAAAAAATATTAGAGTTTTATAAAGGGATAGGTGAAAACAATCAAATAATAATAGCCACTCATTCACCCAATATAGTTTCATCATGCAAAAAAGAAGAAGTTATTGTACTAGATAGAGAAGATGGCAAAACTGTAGTTAAAATAAATATAAATTAGATGCGTTAATAGAAGTTTTAAAAGAGGTGAAATAGTCACCTCTTAATTTCAGATTGAGGTGAACAGATGAACTTACAAGAAATAAGAAATTTTCTGAAAGAGTTGTTTTCAAAACCGCTAGGTGATGGAAAGAATCGTCATATTGTGTTTTGGTATGATAGCAATGAAGATTTTATTCAAGATATAGACGAATTTGACTTAGAAGATGTTAAAGTTCTTAAGTTGACAGAAAAGAATGCCTTTTGGGCTAAATATCATATAGAAAAAGAGGATATAACTAGCAATATACTTGTATATTCAAATATGGAAAAGCCAGCACCTTCAGAAGATTGGCTTTATGATATTTTTTGTTATAGCGAAGAGTTTTCTACAGATAGAGCAACTGTAATTATGAGAGAATTAAAGGTTATGGATGCATCTCTTAAAGAAGAATTTAAACTTTATAATACATTCTTTAAGAATAAGGAAAGAATAGTAGCCTTTAAAAATTTAGAAATACAAGATTACACAAAAGAAAAAGTTCATATAGGAGTTCTTTCTGTTTTAACTAAGGTAAAACTTATGGATATAGAAGAAATCATAAAGGCTATATTAAAGGAATACTTAGATGGAAATAACAAGATATATGAGGATATAAAGAAATTTGGAGATTTAGATTCTCTATGGAATTTAATAGTTAAGTATTATGGTTATGGATTTGAAGAAAAGAGTTTAGAAAGATTCATGGCAATGCTATTTGTGACTAATATGAATGAAACAATTAAATTTCAATTGCCTAAGCAATATGAAACATTTATATCTAAGAAATCAACTAACTGCATAGTGTTTATTAACCACTTTATGAATAATAGTAAAGATGGAGAATACTATGACAAAATGCAGGAACTTATTGCAGAGAAGTTGAAGATAAATGAACTACTAGAAAAGAATGGTTCAGAGACATTTATTAGTTGTGATATTTTTGAAGATATAGATGAGATAGTTCTAAGAAGAATCATTGATCTTCTAAAAGATGAAGTAGAAGAATATAGTAAGTATTTAAACTTTATTGGATCAAGAAGGACCATGCATTTTTATGAAAAATATATAAGTGAGTATAAATGTGTTAAGTGGGCAATAAATCTTCTAAATAAGAAGAGGGAGTTAGAATCTAATATAAAAGCAGAAACATCTTATGATATGTTTAAATCGTATATTAAAGATTATTTCTATATAGATAAGGCTTATAGAAAATTTTATTATCATTATGATAACTGCATAGATAAAGATGAATTAAACGACTTAAAAGAAAGAATTGAAAATGTATATAACAACTGGTACCTACAAGAATTATCTATTAAATGGTTCAATTCATTAGAAAAGGGAAACTCATGGAGAATTGAAGGACTAAGATGGCAGAATAATTTTTATAGAGAATTTGTAAAGCATGGTAAAGATAGAGTTTTTGTAATAATTTCAGATGCATTGAGATATGAAAGTGCCGAGGAACTTGCAACAAGGCTTACTAACGAAAGGAAAGGTAAAGTAGAACTTGAATCTGTACAAGGGGTATTACCTTCCTATACAAAATTAGGTATGGCATCTTTACTTCCAAATACTAATATAGAAATCAATGATAAATATGATGTATTAGTAAATGGTGTTAATAGCAATGGAACTGAGAATAGAAATACTATTTTAAAAATGGAAAAATCTAATTCATTGGCAATTACTTATGATAAAGTTATGGATATGAAAGATGCTGAAATAAGAAAAGCCTTTACTGGACTTGATGTAGTATATATTTATCATAATGCGATAGATGCTGTAGGGGATCATGCATTAACTGAAAGAGAAGTATTTAAATCAACAGAAGTTGCATTTAATGAAATAATTACTTTAATAAATAAACTAGTAAATAGAGTAAGTGCAGCAAGTATAATTATTACAGCAGATCATGGATATCTTTACAAGAGAGATCCAATGGAAGAAACAGATAAGATTTCAGGTGTTAAGATGGATGATGGTGAAGATAGTAGAAGATTTATATTAACATCTAATGATGAAGAAGTAGAGGGTACCATAACATTTAATATGGATTACTTACTTGGAGAAGGCTCCAATAAAAAAGTTATTACTCCAAGAGGTACATTTAGATTTAAAGTGCAAGGGGCAGGGGCTAATTATGTTCATGGTGGAGCAATGCTGCAAGAAGTAGTGGTACCAGTAATTAAGTTCAAAAATGATAGAAGCACATCATCTGCTAATGATATAAGAAAGGCTAATATATCATTAACCAATGTAACTAAAAAAATCACAAATATAATAACTTATCTTGAATTCTTCCAAGAAGAAAAGATACAAGATAAGGTTATAGCACAAAGAATTAAATGTTACTTCGAAGATGAGGATGGAAATAGAATATCTAATGAGAACATTATAATTGGAGACTCAAGATCAGAAAATCCATTAGAGAGAACTTACAGAGAAAAGTTTGTATTAAAGAGCATGGCTTATGATAAGTTGAAGCAATACTTCTTAGTAATGCAGGATGATGAGGATAGTAATGGTATGTATGAAAGAATACCTTATACAATTGATATTGCTATTGTAGATGATTTCGGGTTTTAAATTACAAGAGAATAAAGGAGAGTTTTAAATGGGGCTAATTAGTAGAATATTTGGTATTGATGAACTAATAGAAAAAATGAAAAAGATAGATGATAAGTTAGATTTACAATTTAAAATTGATGATAAAAATAAAGAAGTAATTTTAGGCAAATCTAATTCGCTACAATTTATTGATCCAATAGACAAAAAATCTCTTTTATTTATTGAATCAATGTTTAATGAAAAAGATGAAAGTAATAAATATGATTTTGGATTAAAACCTATAGGTACTTCAGCAAGAATGTTATCAATATTGCAGCACATGCCTTTAATACAAAATATTGATCAATCTCAAAAGTTAGCAGGAGCATATAAAGTTGTTTTTCCAGAAGGTGCAATTGGAAAATTAATGGAGTACAAGAATGGCACATTGGGAACACCATTAATTAAACCAAATGGAAAAATAGGTTCACATGCTGGATTAGTTCCAATAGATAGTATGTCATTAAATCCTGTTATGATTTTTACTGCATTATCATTAGTTACAGGTCAATATTTTATGACTAAAATTAATAAGTATTTGGAGAGTATATCTAAAGATGTAAAAGACATCATTATAATGATGTTAGATGATAAAGAAGCTAGAAATCAAGCAATATTCAATTTTTATGGATATATTAAAGAAAATCTAGAGTTCATATTAAATAATTCTGATTTAAAGTTGGCAACATTAACTAATCTTCAATCTTATTTAATTGATTTGAATCAAAACAAGTTATTCTATGAAAAAACTATAGATCGAAAGAAAAATGAATTACAACATATCATTGAAGCATATAATACGACAAATAAAAGGGTCGCTGAACTCGAAAAACTTCAAAATGAAGTAAGTAACTTATTAATTCAACAGCATATATGTTTAGAACTTTATGTAATTGGGAAAATATATGAGATGCAATTGGCGCAAATTTATGGAGAAGATTATTGTAATAAACTTATAAATGAACTAGATGAAATTATTATAAAGACTATTGATTTCAACAGAAATATAGCAAACGAATATATTAAAACTCTCAATGATATTGAAGAAAGTGCTATTATAAATAAAGTTAAAATTGTTTTTCAAAGAGAACAAATACAAGAAAATATTATAAAAAGACAATGTGATTTTAAGAGAAATATAAAGTCTACAGTTAATTCTATAACAGATATTATAGAATTAAATAGAAAGAATCAAACTTTTATCATAAAAGACAATAATTTATATTATTTAGAAAACAATGCGTTATAGGTAGTTGCATAAAGTTGAGGGAGAATTAGAATGGATGAGTTAAGTACAAAATTAAATACGTATTTTGCCGGTAAAGTAGTTAGAAAAGATTTAACGCAAAAATTAAAACAAGGAGCAAATGTGCCTATATATGTTTTGGAATATTTGCTTGGAATGTATTGTGCTACAGATGATGAGGATAGTATAGATGAAGGTGTTGAGAGAGTTAAGAATATATTAGCAGATAACTTTGTAAGACCAGATGAAGCAGAGAAAATTAAATCTAAAATTAGAGAAATGACTAGATATACGGTTATTGATAAGTTGACAGTTAAGTTAAATGAAAAAAGAGATGTATATGTAGCAGAATTCTCCAATTTGGGATTAAAAGATGTTGAAATAGATTCAAGATATGTAAAGGAATTTGAAAAACTTTTAGGTGGAGGTATTTGGTGTATTGTTAAAATCCAATATTTCTTTGATGAAGGCGCAAAAAATCAAAATCCGTTTATAATAGAACAAATTACTCCAATACAAATGCCTAATATGGATATGCAGGAGTTAATTGAGGGGAGAAAACACTTTTCTAAGGAAGAATGGATTGATATTTTAATTAGATCAATAGGAATGGAACCTACTCAATTAAAATATGAGGCTAAATGGCATATGTTACTTAGAATGGTACCTCTTTGTGAAAATAATTATAATATGTGCGAACTTGGACCTAGAGGAACAGGTAAATCGCATTTATATAAAGAAATATCTCCGAATTCGATCCTTGTGTCTGGAGGACAAACTACAGTTGCTAATCTTTTTTACAACATGTCTCAAAGAAAAATTGGACTTGTAGGAATGTGGGACACGGTAGCATTTGATGAAGTTGCAGGTATAACATTTAAAGATAAAGATGGTATTCAAATCATGAAAGATTATATGGCATCAGGATCATTTGCAAGAGGAAAAGAAGAAAAAGCAGCAAGTGCATCAATGGTATTCTTAGGCAACATAAATCAAAGTGTAGATGTATTATTAAAGACATCACATTTATTTGAGCCATTCCCAGAAGCAATGGCATATGATTCAGCCTTTTTTGATAGAATGCATTTTTACTTGCCGGGATGGGAGATTCCTAAAATGAGACCAGAACTTATAACGGATAGTTTTGGTTTTATAACAGATTATTTATCAGAATACCTAAGAGACATGAGGAAAACAACATTTGGAGATGTTATAGATAAGTATTTCAAATTTGGAAATAACTTAAATCAAAGAGATGTTATCGGAGTAAGAAAAACTGTATCTGGACTAGTTAAATTAATATACCCTCATGGAGAATATGAAAAAGAAGATATAGAAGAAATACTAAGATACTCTTTAGTTGGAAGAAGAAGAGTTAAGGAGCAGTTAAAGAAAATTGGTGGAATGGAATTCTATGATGTTCATTTTTCTTACATAGATAATGAAACCATGAATGAAGAATTTATATCAGTTCCAGAACAAGGATCAGGCTCATTAATACCAGAAGGGGTATCAAAAGCAGGACATGTTTATACAATAGGGGTTGGAGATTCTGGAATGATTGGCGTATATAAATTAGAAACAGAAGTCGTTTCTGGAAGTGGTAAATTTGAAAGAACAGGACTTGGAAGCGATAGAGAAGCAAAGGAAAGTATAGAAACAGCATTTAGATATTTTAAAGCAAATAGCAGAAATATAAGTGCTTCAATATCAACTACAACAAAGGATTATTTAATGCACGTTCAAGATGTTAATGGTGTAGGAATTACCTCATCATTATCACTTGCAGCAATTATAGCAATGTGCTCTGGAGCATTAATTAAACCAGTACAAAGTCAATTAGCAGTTTTAGGCTCTGTAAGTATTGGTGGAACAATAAATAAAGTTGAAAATCTTGCTAATACATTACAAGTATGTTTTGATGCAGGCGCAAAAAAAATCTTATTACCAATGGTCAATGCAGCAGACATTTCAACAGTACCACCAGAATTATTTGCTAAGTTTCAAATAATGTTTTATTCAGGAGCGGAAGATGCAGTGTTTAAAGCATTAGGGGTGCAATAAAAAAATTTTAGAAGAGAATTGAAATTAATTATAATAAATGATATAATAAATTTCGTAAATAAAAAAATAAAGTAAGATTAAATTTGAAATTAAATATAGGCACATAATTATAACTGGTATCAGTGATGAACCCAGTATAGTTATGTGCTTTTTTATTCAAATTTTTAATCTTACTTTTTTTATTTACACAAAATCATAATTATGATCTTTGACAATTTAATAGAAAAAACAAAATAGATGTTAACTTATTTTGATAGATATTTTTATTACAGATAAGTTTAATACGAAGCAAAAAAATAACTATATTTAAAGAGATTGCAGTATCTTTAAATATAGTAAAAACCAATGAGCTATTATTCAAAATTATAAACAATTTAATCATAACAAATAAATAAAAGATATCAAATCAATCTTGGAAATAATTATATATTATGTAATGATAAATTTCCAGTTATATATGCAATATTTTTAAATATAAGTGATTTAAATGAAAGATTTACTTGTAACATATACCAAAGTTTTATGTTGAATTACAAGGGATTAAAAGAGGAGGAAATTCACTATGCCAGTATTAAATAATATTACAGAAGAAAATAATAAAAGAGTTAAAATAAAGAAAACTTTATCTACTAAGCGAGATAGAAGCGCTAAATATATTAATGTGAAAAATGACAATAGAGTTAACGGATTTTATCAATTAAATAATGCAATTTTGTCCAAGTTTACCTGTAATGATATAGATCAGATTAGATTTAATCACTACATTATGAGAAAAGAAAATGTTCAAAGAGTAAAAGATGATTTGCCTAGAGGGCAATTTTATTTAACATTAAGAACAGCAAGTACTGATTTAAAGCTACCATTTGCAAAAATACAAAGACTCATAAAAAAATTTGTAGAATTAGAAATAATAACGAGTGTGTTTATAGCAACAAAAGGAAGTAAAAAGCCGTCAATTTATCAATATAATTCGGTAGCTATAAGCGATACAAAAGATGATATTATTAATAATACTGAAGAATTTAAGGATTCAATAGATGCTGATGAGATAGTTGATACTTTGAATAATACTTACGATGATACATCTAAAAAAGAATATATAAAAGAGATAAATAATTATATTGAAACTGATGATTTTTAAATTACATTACTTTATAGGAGGAATTACTAATGAATAGTTATAACTTAGAAATAGAGAAATATATTCTAGGAAAATGTATTAGTTCTAAAGAGAGTTTAGAATGTATTATCGATGCGGGAATCAATCAGAATGATTTTTTTGAAAAACAGCATAAGCAAATTTATCAAGGAATTATTGATGCTTTTTTGAAATTTAAGAACATAGATTTAGAATTGGTGACCGTTACATTGAAGAATATTAATAAAAGTTATTTAAAGAATTTGGTGGAGAACAGCATTAAGATATTTAATTTGCAATCATGTATAAATATATTGATGGAGTTAAGCATTAAAAGACAATATGAGAATCTAGCAAATCAGATACAATCATCGAAAGTAGAAGATATTGGTTCGCTTTTAAAAGAAAAAATTGGCTTTATAGAAACATCTAACGCAAGAATAGATAATTTAAATAATATTGTTACATTAGATAAAATAAAAATGACCAGTATTTATGAAGCAGAGAAGGTAAGAACAGGATTTAGAGATATAGATAATAGGATACTCGGTATTGTAACAGGAAGTTTAGTTGTTATTACTGGATATAATGGAAATGGAAAGAGTACGCTCTTAAACCAAATGTGCATAGCAGAAAGCTTAAGTCAAGGATATAAAGTATTTGTTTATTCACCAGAACTTACAAATTCTAATTTCAAAAGTTGCGTATATTCTACAATTGCTAATTCAGAAGATTTCGATGAAGATGAGTTTTGCGGAGAAAAATATAAAAAATTAAGTGATAGAGGTAATATGTTAATTGATCAATGGATTAAAGATAAATTATATATCTACTCAGATAGTAATAGTACAAGTTCTGAAAAGCAATTGTTAAGAGATATGGATAAACTGGCAAAAAATAAAGAGGTTAGAGTTTTTATAATTGATAATCTGATGAAAATTGATTTAGAGGAAAGTTATAAAAATGAGTATTTAGCACAGAAGATTTTTGTAAATCAACTAAAGCAATTTGCAACAAGATACAATGCTCTAGTCTACTTAGTAGCACATCCGAAAAAACCGCAAGAAAGAAGTAAAGTAATATCTAAATTTGATATTGCAGGCACTGGAGATATCACTAATATGGCTGATTATGTATTTTCTATAAGTAGAATTACAAGTAAAGATAGAAAGAAGAACTCTAAATATAGAGATTGCATTATAAAGATGATGAAAGATAGACCTAAGGGTACAGAAGATTTTGCAGTAACATTAAGTTTTGATAAAGATAGAAGAAGATTTTATGGTTCACTGCTTGAACTTGATAAAAAATATGGATATATTTCTTAGGAAAATTAAATAATAATTTTTTTTCAAATAGGGACATAGAAATATGTTCTTATTTGTAGTTATAAAAAAAGTTGGGTTTACATTTTTCAAGATATATTTTAAGTATAAGGTAAGAAGTTTTAAATATATTGAATGATAAAAAACGTTTGGAGGAATAAAAAACATGGAGTTGAGAAGTAAATTAGATTACAATAATAACTTATATGGATATGGAAAAGGAAATGCATATGTTGCTAAAATTATAGGAGAAGATCCTAAATATAAATTAAAAAGAGAATTTTTACAAAAGGAAATTGAGTACAATAAAACCAGTAAAACAATATGGTATAGTTATAAATGGAATATTGAAAGCAGTGGAATTTATGAATTTAAAGAAGAAAATACTTTTAAGCATAAAGTAGAATATTTTAAATATGATGCAGAATCAAATGTTAAGGAACCATTAAGTTATTCTAGAGTATTAAAGATGTTTATTAATAAAGAAAAATCTGACATTAAAAGTACAGAGGAATATCAAAAAGCATTAGAAAAAGCAAAAATGACAGGAAAAAAACAACTTTTAACTTCTGGAATGGAAGCATGTAATGATCCGGAAGAAGAGTGTAATTTGGATGTTGTGCATAAATATGTTTTGCCAGATGGAAGTATGAAAACTATTAGATGTCATACTTGTTAATAGTAAGTATATGTATTTTATATCTAAGAAATTAAAGTGAAAACTTGAAAAACAATATGTGATTTCTAAATAATATAAATAGAGTAGTTAATGTTATTATAAGTAGGAATTAATGTATGGAATAAATTTAAGGGATGCTTATAAATAGGATTATCTATTGAGCCATCTTTAGAAAGCTTAATAATAATAATTTTTTGTGGATAAGAACATAGTATTATGTTCTTATTTGCATTTTAATATTATTTAAATATTTATTCATTAGTAATGAGCAAACTTTTTTGATAAGTAACAATATGCTTGTCTAAGTTTTGCGATACTTTTATTATAAGTCTATTTCTTATAGGTAAAAATAAGAGCAGCGTATTTAATAAAATTTTTCTTAATAATATCTTTCGCTTGATTTTAAGCGTAGAAAAACAACGCATATTATCACCTCTTTTAACTAAAATTTACTTTAAATTACAATATTATTATGAATTATACACAATTATTTGTCAATGCAAATTGAAAAGAAATTGATTTTATATAGTTTATGAAATTGTATAATAAAATGATTAAATAAAAAAATGCTTGAAATATGTACATTAGGGTTTAACATCCAGAAAAAGCCAATCACTGTTTGCTTTCTTATTTATTATTGGTTTGCTAAATAAGAAAAGTAGGATACCTGAAATGTTAACAAGGAAAAGTTTTATATGATTTAATGTTGAGGGAAGAGAAGAAGAAACAATAATATCCATAAAAAGGCAGCCAGTTATTGCTTTCTTATATACTACTGGTTTGCTAAATAAGAAAAAGCAGAATCTAAGAAATATTAATAAAGAAAAGTTTTATAGGGTTTAAGGTTTATTGAAGAGAGCAGAAATAATAGTATCCATAAAAAGGCAACCAGTTATTGCTTTCTTATATACTACTGGTTTGTTAAATAAGAAAAGTAGAATATATGAAATGTTAATAAGTAAAAGTTTTATATGAGTTAATATTGAGGAAAAGAAGCAGAAACAATAATATCAATAAAAAGGTAACCGATTATTGCTTTTTTATATACTATTGGTTTACTAAATAAGAAAAAGTAGAATCTAAGAAATATTAATAAAGAAAAGTTTTATAAGGTCTAAGGTTTATTGAGGAGAGCAGAAATAATAGTATCCATAAAAAGGCAATCACTTTTTGCTTTCTTATATATTTCTAATCTGCAAATAAGAGTTGTGATGTAGAAGTAAAGTCATTATATAGTAATGTACAATATATGAGATAATCGAGAAATCTATCCTAAAAAAATAGATAATTATTACTATCTCTTATATATTCCTAGTTTGTTAAACAAGAAATAAACAATCTAAAAAGCAAACCAAAAAATGCTTTCCTTATAGGGAAGCAAATAAGGCATGCTCTACCGAATTGCAAGGTTGCTCCCTTCAAATCACTACAAAATGGCTATTTAACTTCAAAAAATCGAAAATAATTGGACTTCTTCGCAAATAAAGTGGGTTTTTTCGAAAAAAAGAATTTATATATGAGAAAATAATATAAAGTTATCGTGATAGCAAGGTTAAATATTCTTATATATTATTGGTTTGCTAAATAAGAACTAATCGGTATTGACTTAAGAAAATTTTTAGAAGAATTATTTATTATAAGTTTAAATTTATAAAAAAACTAAATAATTATAAATTTTTTAGAATAATTCTAGAAATTTATATAAAATTAAATTAATTTTAAAATTATATAATATCTTGAGAAAAGATTCAAAAATATAAATAATTTCTTTAAAAGTTCTAATTATTTAAAAAATATTAGAAAAAATTTTTATTTGTTAAGAAGTATTAAAAAATATTCTAAAGTTTATTAAAAGTTTTAAAAAAATGAAATATGCACAATAAAGTGACGGAAAATCGTATCAAAATAAGCTAAAAAATAAAAAGAAGTTATTTTTTTAAAGTATCATATTCGGATAATTTAAGTTCTAACATGCCTTCTATTTTTAGTTTGTCGTCATTTTTTAATTTTCTAAATAAATTAATTAATTCTATCTCTCTATTAGATAGCACCATGCTATTGTTATGTGGATTGTAAATATTAGTTTTAGAATTGAGAGATTCTTTCCCAGTAAGAAGCCAATCAGTAGATACATTAAAATAGTTTGAAATAGCAAGAATAGCATCCGATGCAGGCTTAAACCTATCCTTTTCATAATTGCTCAAATTTCCTCTACTAATTCCAGTAGCATCTGCTAATTCCTGTTGGGTAACTTTATGAATTACTTGTCTTAGAAATCTAATTCTTTCGCCAATAGTAGTAACATTCTCTAATTTATGCATAAAAGGTTCTCCTTCATTATAGTTATTAAAAAAAGTATTAGTTAGAAAATATTTTGCTTGATATAAAGCAAAATATACGTGACAATGTTTGAAAACAAGCGTATAATATATTTAATAAAGATACGAAGTTACAGCATTATTTTAACACAAAAAATGTTGATAGTAACAAATATTGAACAAATAGTTTTGGTAATATTGATTAGGAAATAAGTAATGGAGGAATTTTTATACAATGAGATGTGAAAATAAATCTGTATCTAAATTTGGGCTTGAAGTTAGAAAAAGGCTTTTAGAGTTAAATATGACTCAAAGACAGTTAGCAGCAGAACTTAAGATGAATGAACACTATCTTACAGATATATTGAATGGAAGACGTTCAGGGAAGAAATATAAAGCAAAAATAATAGAAGTATTGAATATCGATTTATAAGAAAGATTCAGTAATAAGTTTAAAAAGTGTAAAACTGAATTAGTATTATAAGTATCTTATTATCAAAGAAGAATATAAAAAACTTAAAGATATAAAAGAAGGATGTGTTAATTATGGCTAAGAAAAACTGTGTTCATATTATGGGATATGTGGACAGGCTCGTTCAAGAAAATGAAGGAAAATTATACTTTACAGTGAAAATAAGAAAGAATAAGAATAAGTTTGTATACCCAACTGTAGAAATATATACAAAAAAATTTCCAAATTGGATTGAATTAGCCAAAGAGAAGATGGTTATTATAGAAGGGTCAATTAAAACTGATAGTAAAGAAGTTATAGTGGATTGTCCTAAATGTGCAAGAAGATATAAAGACAGACAAGTAATTACGACTATTGTTGCTCAAAAAATGTTTATTGTAGATGCAAAAACTGAAGAATCTTATATTAATAAAGTAATGATACTTGGAGCTGTGTGTAAAGAAGTGGATTTTAAATATATAGAAAGTACTTATTCGAAAGTTGCAAACATGAAATATCAAATTGCAGTAAACGGAAAAGAAGCAACTGATTCTAATTATCCTTGGATTTCTACCTTTGCCAAGCAAGCAGAAGAAGATAAAAAAAGAATACAAGTGGGTTCTCAAATAATGGTGGAAGGGGAACTAATAACAAGGTATATAAATAAAGAATATTCATGTGAATGTGGGCAAATAGTAAAGAGTTCGTATGGTCAGACAGAAGTTTCAGGAACTGCAGTTGAATATTTAAATAATTGCAAATTTGATGAGGAAGAAGGGAACAGATTAAAGAAAGCTATTAGTCTGTAAAAATAAATTAAAATTATTTTAGTTGGTGAAAGAATGGTGAGAATGTATTGAGTAATAAGGAAACTAATAATAAGGCAAATGTATAGTTCGAATTGTTCTTATAAGTAAATATGAACAAAAACATAAATTTAATACTCTTATGATAAATCTGTTTTGTGATATAATACTTGTAGTAATAATTGGATAATATGTATTATTACTGTTACAAATGAAAGCATTTTATGGGGGTATACAATGGTAATAGCAATTTGTGACGATGAACCAATCATATTAAATGACATAATGCTTAAGGTTGAGGAAATCATTGATGAGTATGGCTATATTGGAGAATTTTATAGTTTTAATAATGGGGAAGAACTATTAAAAAATTTAGAGAATAATTTAGTATCTTTTGATATTTATATTTTAGATATTAGCATGAAGCATATTAATGGAATAGAAGTAGCAAGGAGAATCAGAGATTTTGATAAAAATGCAATTATAATATTTCTAACAAGCCATCAAGAATGGATGCCAGAAGCATTTGATGTACAAGCATTTCATTATTTGTTAAAGCCAATTAATGAAGTAAAGTTAGAAGCTGTTTTCAAAAAGATTGTGAATTATTTTACTGATAGAAAAGTATTGTATTATTTTAAGCAAGGAAAAAAGTTACATAGTATTCCATATAAAAATATTTATTATTTTGAGAGCGACAAACGGAAAATAAAAATTGTTACTGATAATGATGCATACTATTATTATGACACTATTTCTAATGTACAAAAGATTGTAGGGGAAGAATTGTTTACTCGTACACATGTAGCTTATTTTGTAAATATGGACTATGTACGAAAGTTTGATGGAAAAGATGTGACTTTAGAGAATGGAATGAGTATTCCTGTTAGTAAGAAATATATAGAAGACTTTAATAAAAATTTTATGAATTACTTGAAAAGAAGAATTTAGTTTTTTATTATGGGAGATTTATAATATGGAAATTAATAAAATAGGAATACTAGAAGAATATTATGTTAAAGTAACTAGGTTAGTAATAAATATTATTATAATAAGCATTTGTATTGGCTCTATATTATTTCCTTCATTTAAAGTTTTAGGATGCTTTAACACAATGAAATGGAGTAGTGTTATAATTTTTAATCTAGTAATAGCATTCCCGGAAATATTTATATTTAGATGGTTATATAGAAATGTAGTGGTTGATGGTAGGTTGGTATCCAAAATATTTATAAGAGTAAAGCAAGTTTTATCTATTGTTATTTTTATAAATTATTATGGATTTACATTATTGATTCCTACAGGAGAGTTTTGGTATGTAGCATTTTATTTTATAATTTTGGCAGCGTTTTTTCTTGATATAAAAATGGTTGTAAGAATTACTGTAGGTCTAATTATATCTATGTTTTCAGTTTGTATTATTAACCCACTTAATGTGCCTAGCCAAGAAATCTTATTACAAGAAATGCTTATGCGTATTTCCATAATTGGTTTAACTACAGTTGGAATAATGTATTTAGTACATTTTGCAGGTAATATTCTACTAAATGTGAAAATGGAAGAAGCAAAATATAAAGAAGATTATTATGAGAAAGTTGAAGAGAATCAAAAAAACATAAGGGAAATTAGACATAATCTTATAAATCAAATCATCGTATTAAAGAGTCAGGTCAATGAAGGTAATGTAAGTGAAGCAAATAAAATAATGGATGACATTATTTTTGAAACTCAACAAAATGGATGGGGGATATACACAGAGAATGTTCCGATAAATGCTATATTAAATGCTAAAATTAATCAGGGAGAATTATATGGAGTACAGTGGGAATTAGATGTAAAAGTTCCGAAGGATTTAAATATTGATATGAGAGATATTGGTACAGTTTTAGGTAACACGCTAGACAATGCCATTGAGGCTTGTAGTATGCTTGAAAATGATGATAAATTAATTAATGTTAATATATACTGCAAAAACAGTAATATAACTATCTATATTAAAAATCCAAAGAATGTAACTGGAACAGCGATTAATACATGGAAGAAGAAGGATAAAGATAATCACGGATTAGGGTTAAAAAGTGTTAGAAAAATTGTTAGCAAGTATAATGGGATTATTACAAATGAAGATAAAAACACTTATTATGAAGTAAATATTATGATGTGGAACGTTTAAATTAATTGTTACAATAAATAAACTAATTGTTACAATTTGACTAAATTTTATGGAAAATATTATACATTGTTTTATGTAAAGAAAATACGTAAAACAATGTATTTTTTTATATAAAATACAATTTTAATTTCATTTATATTAGTGATAACAGAAATTTAATGAAATCTTTATAAAAGATAGATTATAAATTAAAAAAGTATATAAATATAAAACCAAAAAAATTGAAGGTATCTAATACATGAAAGTGGATTTGAAGGAGGAAATAATAATGAGTAAAACTTTAAGAAGAATATCAAGAGGCTTAGCAATTATGATTCTTACAACAGCATCTGCATCAGTGCCAGTATTTGCAGCAAATCAAGAAGGCTGGGTACAAAATTCGGATGGAACTTGGAGTTATAACAATAATGGAAGTCTTTATAAATACACATGGCTGCATTTAAATGGACAAAAGTTGTATTACTTTGATGGAAATGGAAAAATGGCAACTGGGTGGTTTAAAAACAATGGTGAGTGGTATTATTTTTATTCAGATGGTTCTATGGCCAGTAATACAATAATCGATGGATATAGATTAAATGCTAGTGGGCAGTGGGCAAATGATAGTGGCAATGTAGTTGAAGATAGCAAAAAGATAGATCCTGTTGGAACTGCTCCCGGACATGGAACGTTAGCTATAAATTATGATAATGTACAAATATTTAGAGATGGAGCAACTACAGAGGTATGGATGTGGATTCCGGGAGGACCTTGGACTTTAGATACAAGCCTAAGCACTGTACCTAAAAAAGAAGAAGGTAAAAGTGATGATCTTTTAAATGGAGCAGCTAGTTCCATAAATTATACCAATTATTCATATACGGTTACGGCAATGGCACCAAAAGAGCATGAATATGTGATTGCTGTTAAATGGAAGCCAAGATACAGAGGGGTTACAGTTGAATTCTATAAGGATAATTATTCAATTGGTAAAGAAAACGAGTTGCTTTTTACGAAAGATATTTAGATTAGTAAAGCAAAAAGATAATTTAAAGGGAGAAAGTAATAATGAAAAGGAAGCAAATAATAAGTAATTTATTAAGTATTACATTAGCATTATCTGTTGTAGGATGTGGGAATGTAATAAATAAGGGGGAAGAAAGTGTAAGTCAACGAATAGAAGCAGATGCAATAAAAGAAGAAGCCTTTACTACTATACCAGAAGAAAAATTAGTTACAGATTATATGAAAAAACAATTAGCACATGATGTATCTTTTATAGAAGATGGGAATCAGTTTATCAATCTATATTTTTTTGATAAGCAGCCTACAGATTCTACTTTAATTTCTAGGTATGGCTTAGAATATAATACACAAACAATATATAATGCTAAAGATCTACATTCTAAATATGCTGACTTATATGATGCTGGAATGACTACTTTGTATACACAGCTACACATTAAGAATGAAACAGGAGATAAGTTTGTTAATAATAAATTGCTCAAACAAATAGTCGGTTATTTATCTGATATTTGGAATAGCCAAAAAAATGATGATTATGTTTTAGCAGAAGAATTTCAAGAAAAAAATTCAAATGAAGCTTTTCAAAAGTATTTAAAAGAAAATGATATAGAGATAAAAGATATAACTTATCCTACATTTGTTACAGGGTTTAATTATGTTGTGGGAGCAGATGTTGCCACAGTAAAAGTTAATATAAAAGGAACGCAAAATAAAAATGAGTTTGAAAAAACTTTGGCTTTAGATTTTTATTTTGCTCCAAGCAAAGATATTAGAACTTGTGTGAAATTAGATGATAAATTAAGTGATAAAGATTTCGAGATAATGGCAGTGTCAACTGGAACAGTTCCAGCAGATCAGTTCGATACTTTTTTTAAATATGATATAAACAAGGCAAAGGAGAAATTTGGAATAAGTTAGATATCATTATATTCAAGGTATATTTTGATTAGTAAGAAAAAGAAAATTAAAAGTGTAGATAAAAAATTATATTACATGATGTGATGTTATATGCTACTTATGTAATTAAGCACTATATTAATAAAAATTAAATTGAGTTATATGAGGAGAAATGATTATGATGAAAACAAATAAAATATTTCTAGGATTATCAACATTAATAGTTGCAGGGCTGTTGTCTCCTGCCATACAGTCGTATGCTTATGAGAAAAAGAAGATAACAATACATCCAGTAAATGAATTGGGAGAGCAAATCCACAATAATATTGAAACAGCAGCGATGAAAACAGATTATGGGGTTAGATGGAATAATAAATGGTACTATATAAAATCAGATGGCACAATGGCAACAAACACTTATATAGGTGAGTACTATGTAGATGCCAATGGTGAGTGGGTAGGATAATGTGCAATATATTCTATTTAATTAAGGTACAATTGCAAAATTGTAAATGGCTATTATGGCGAACTGAAGGCAGATTTAGTATGAGTATAAATAAAAATATGAAAATCTAATTTTTGAGGAGGAATAAAAATGATAAAAAAAACAAATAAGTTAATTGCAAGTTTACTAATAACTTTATCTATAGTTTCATTATTTCCAACAATAAATGCTTTTGCTGAAACAAAGTTTTCACAATCAGAAAACGACCAGTATAAAAATTTTTTAGACACAGAATGCACCAAAACCGATAATTTAGGTGTCTACATAAGAAAGTCAGATGGAAAGTATTTCGGAAGATGTACTGTGTCTGGTTCAGATGATGTAAAAGTGTCAAATGAAACAGTAGATGGAGATAACTACTATGCTTCTTCTGACGGAAGCTTAGTTAAGAACACATGGGAATCGCTTTATAACGGATACGTTTATAAGTGGCATTACTATGGATCTGATTATCAAGAAGTAAAATATCAATATAAAACAATTGATGGTAAAAAATACTACTTTGATAAAAATGGGTATTTAAGTACTGGATGGAAAAAAAGAACTGCAGACGAAAATATCAAAGCTAATGCTAATGATAAACATTGGTACTATTTTGGAGAAGATGGTTCAATAACAGAAGGTTGGATTCAAAGTGGGGGTAAGTGGTATTACATTTATTCTGATGGTCTAATGGCCTATGATACAACAACACCTGATGGATATTATGTAAATAAAAATGGTGTTTTTGTTAATTGAAATTTACGCTCATAACTTAGGAGATATTTAACTTTACAGATATAGTGAAAAATATTATTATTAAAATTTATTTTAATAAAAAACTTTGTTAATACTGGTGTAAGTGATTGAAGATAATTACTTACACCAGTATTTTTTGATAAGTTGCTAAAAGTTAAGTAAATATGACTTTGTTTGCAAATTATCAATAATGATTGATGTATATTAATAATTTGATAAAAAATATTCGGAAAAAATATTTAAATAATTTCTCGGAAGAAATAAAAAATCAAGATACTCTTTAATTAAGAAATAAAATAAGTATTTGTTAAATTCACTTATTTGAATTTCTAATAAGATTATAAAGAAAGAGTGATTCTTTTATGGGAAAAAAAATTACAGTAAGTGATATTATATCAATATATGAAATTTCGAAATGGAGAAAGATGGATATATCATTTATAGAAGCAGGAACAGGACAAGGAAAAAGCTATTTTGTTATAAATACATTATATGAGTTTGCTAAAAGCAATAACAAAAAAATATTATTTCTAATTAATAGATCAAGTTCGTATGAACAATTTTTGTATGAAATTATGACACAATGCAAGAAGGATATTATAGATATAGCCACGTATCAAAAATTGGAATATATGAGTTTATTTCAAAAAATAGATTATGATATGACAAAATATGATTACATTGTATGTGATGAATTTCATTACTTCTTAAATGATGCAACATTTAATGACAGAACAGATATAGCATTTGAGCAAATAATGAAACAGAGAAATGCTGTTAAAATATTTATGAGTGCAACTGGGGAAAATATGGAGCGATATATAAAAGAAAATATTAAACTATATGTAAATACTGAAGGTATAACAATAAAAAATTATAATTTACCAATAAATTATGATTTTATAAAAAAGCTATCATTCTTCTATAAAGATGAGACTTATGAAGAGTTGATTGAACAATTTATTAAGGACGGAACTAAGGCGATATTTTTTATGCAAAATTTAGAAAAAGCATGTGATTTATATAAAAAATATAAAGCTTTTTGTCTATTTAATTGCAGTAAAAAGGAAAAAAAATATTATAGGCATGTGAATGAAAAGAAAATTAAAAAAATGTTAGAAGAAGAAAAGTTTGAAGAATTAATTTTAATAACAACTCCATGTATGGATTCTGGTGTAAATATTAAAGATATAAATTTAAAAAATATAGTAGTATCTATATATGATTTAGACACACTAATACAGTGTATTGGTAGAAAAAGATCAGTTGACTATTTAGATATAATAAATTTATATGTTAGATGTTTAGATAATTGTACGTTAGGTGGGATTCAAATAGAAACAATCAATAAACTAGAGCGCTTAGAATATTTAAAAAAGCACACCGATGAAGAATATATAGATAAATATCCTAGATCTAGTGGATTTGATAGGGCTATATATGATAATTATCGAAAAAATAAAAATAGTATTGGTAAAGAAATAAATCCATTAATTGAATTTAAGTATAAACTAATTCTAAAAGAGGTAGGCATAATTAAGTCCTATAGAGAACTTGGATATGGGAAATTTGCATATATCAAATATTTATCAGATAAATTTAAGATAAATAATTATGTATTATTCGAAGACGAAAAGAAAGAAGCAAAAATTCAAGAGTATTTTCATAAAATGGAAGGAGAACGAATAGATAAAGAGGAACGAAAAAATTTAATTGAGGTTTGCAACAAAAAAGATTCTTTTGGAAGAAAATATGCATCAATTGGAAAATTAAATAAATATTTATTGGAAAATAATTTTGGCTATGAGATTAAGGCTAAAATTATAAAGAACAAAACTTATTGGATCATAGTTAAAAGATAAGCGGTATTTATAATTTAAGTGAAATAATCTATGCATGTATATTGAATTCATATATATGCATAGTTTTAAGTTGAATATATAAATCATTTTGAAAGAAAGCTTGTGAAAAATATTTAAATAACTATATGATTAAAACACAAAAGCTATAAATCAATTTTCAGTATGTGATTGTATATATATTGTGGTTTGAATATGTTGCTCAACCTTTTGGAGTATAATCACCATATTTGATGTTAGAAGTTTTTTGAAATTTTTATTCTTCTAATGCAATAAATAAGCACTAATAAAGTTATTAGATTGATACTTTAAAGTTAAGAAATATTTTTTGCCTTAGAAAGCAGTTAGTAAACATAAAAAATATGCAATATATGTTTATAAAGGGGGTTGCAGATTTTTTAGATGTAATTTTAATTCTTAATTGAATTAGCACCTTCCCTGCGGTCAGTTGCACTGCTTCTGAAAACTAAACTTTTAAGAGAATAGTGAATATTTTAAATACGTTCTAAATATTAAACCTACTTCATAAGAAAAAGAAAACAAGTTTCTATTTCTAAAGCAGTAAGAAATATTGTTGAGAGAAGAAATTTTTAAGATTAGAAAGTTACTAAACAATAATGATTCTTCAAATAATGTCTTATTCAAGCCTAAAAAATATGCAAAGATAGTTTATAAAGGGTATTGCAGATTTTTTAGATATTGTGTTAATTATATTGAATAATTTTCATATATTTTGAAAGCGCAAAATTTCTGTAGAATCATAACCTTTATGTATTAAGAAAATTACTCAAGAATGCTCTATAGAATAAAGTTTTTTAGTATAATGTGTATATAAGATATTAATATGTAAACTATAAATTCTATGAAATTTGGACTAACAGATAATTGCAAAATGTAGTAAGTAATTTTGCAATATTTCATAAGCTAAAATATGGACTTTTGGAACAAATGCATGTGTATAAAAGTGCAATTATTATATAATTCATAATGTACACTTTTTGCAATGCTATAAAATTTTGAAGGAGGTAAGTTTTTTTATGGGGATAAGAAATTACTTTTATGGAAGGGTATCTTCTAAAGATCAAAATGAAAATAGACAATTGGATGCAATTAAAAAGTTGGACATTGACTCACGGGATGTGTATATGGATAAAGCCAGCGGTAAAGATTTTGATAGACCAGAATGGAATGCATTAAAAAGATCAATCAGAAGTGGAGATGTTTTGTTTATAAAATCTATTGATAGGCTCGGAAGAAATAAAACAAGCATTTTAGAGCAATGGAAGTGGCTTAGTGATAATGATATCGATATTGTAGTTTTAGATATGGAAATCTTAGATACACGTAAGTATAAAGATTTAAAAGGGGTAGGGCAATTAATTACGGATCTAGTTCTTCAAATATTAGCGTGGCTGGCAGAAGAAGAACGTATAAATATAAAGCAGCGACAAATGGAAGGCATAGAATCTGCGAAACTAAGAAATGTTAAATTTGGTAGACCTAAAATACAAGTAAGTGATAATTTCAAAACTATTTATATGCAGTGGAAGAATGGAAATTTCACTGCAAAAAAAGCCATGAAAATGCTTGATATCAAACCAAATACCTTTTATAGGAGGGTTGCAGAGTTTGAAAATGATACAATAAGGGAGCGAATGGATAATGTCTAAAAGAAATAACACTTGGAGTAAGCAAAAATTAGAAAGATATTTAAGAGAAGGAAGAGGTAAAGGAAATTTGGCTTCATATAAGCCTTGGTTAACAGTTCAAGATTTTCCTTCCACAGGTAGGGCAAGTAGAATTCTAGGAAACAAGACAAAGAGAGTACATCATTTTTTCAGTGATTTGGAAACACAATGTTTTTATTTATGGGATTGGGATCAAAAGGTTATAGATATTAAAGAACATTATCCATTATTGAATCTGTATGATGTTGTAGATGTTGAGGATATAAATGTTAATGCTTTCAAAGATAAATATACAAATGAACAATATGTTATAACAACAACTTTTTTAATACTGGTGAGAACTGCAGAAGGAGGAATTGATTGTTTTGCAAGAAGTGTTAAATATAAATCAGTGTTAGAAAAATCAACAACTATGGAGAAGTTAGAACTGGAACGTAGGTATTGGAAAGCACAAGATATAGATTGGGCGATAGTGACAGAAGATGATATTCCTAAAGAAAAGGTTAAAAATATTCAATGGTTTCATGGAGTACTCAATGAATATAAAAATTATGATATTGATGAAAAATCTATGGTTAGATTATGTGGAGAATTCTTGGATTATGCTAACTCAAGTGATTTATCAATCAGAAAATTAGCCAAGGATTTTGAAGTTAAAAATTCTTTAAAGGAAGGAACCGGAATATTTATATTCAAATATCTTTTAGCAGCAAGAGTTGTAGAGATTCATATGGATAAGAGTATTGATTTGAATCTTACTTTTTCAGAAATCACTAAATAAGCAAGGGGTGGATCTGAGTGATACAAGTTAACAATTTACTAAAATGGTTAAATGGAGACGAGCGAGTTGACAGGATTCTATGGTTTGATAAAGAAGAAGATATTATTTTTCTGATAGATGTAAAGGAAAATAAGATGCCTATAAAATACAGAATGTCTTATATAGAAGATATGCTCAAGTTAGAAAATATAGCGTTTGAACCAAGTGACAAATATATAAATATATTAAAGGAAGAAGAAATTCCTACATTATATATACAGTATAGAGATAAAGCATGGGATGTTATAAAATCGATAGTTGACAAAGAACCTTATGTTTACATTTCTAAAGAAAGAAGAAAACTAATTTTATATATATCAGAAAATCTGAATATTAGCGAAAGTACCATAAACAGATACCTTAAAAGATATTGGTGCAGAGGTAAGAATAAGAATGCTCTAGTTCCAGAATTTAAAAATTCAGGTGGAAGGGGTAAAGAAAAGAGTATTTCAGAAGGCACAAAGAGAGGAAGACCAAGAAATAACAGTCAACTTTTAGGAAAAGGTATAAATGTGGATGATAATATTAAGAGAATTTTTAAACTATCCATTAATAAATATTACAATACCAGCAGCAAGAATCCGTTAACTACAACATATCAGTTGATGATAAAAGAGTATTTTAGAAATAAAGACAATCAACAAGATGTTTTATCAAATGATCAATTACCAACCTACGAACAATTTAAGTATTGGTTTTACAAAAATAGAAATTATAAGAAAGAAGTAGTAAGTAGATTCGGTTCTAAAAAATATGAGCAGAAGCATAGAGCCATTTTGGGGAATACTAATAATGATGTATTAGGGCCGGGAAGTTTATATCAAATAGATGCAACGGTTGCAGATGTGTATGTGGTGAGTGAATTCAATAGAAATTGGATTATTGGAAGACCAGTATTATATATGGTATTAGATTCTTTCAGCAGAATGATTGTAGGTTTTTATGTTGGATTAGAAGGACCAAGTTTTATTGGATCAGCAATGGCATTGGCTAGTGTTGTAGAAGATAAAGTTAAGTTATGCAAAGAATATGATATTGAAATAGCACCAGAAGAATGGCCGGTCAATAATTTACCAGATCACATAATTGCGGATAGAGGTGAAATGGAAGGCAAAAATATTGAAAGTTTAGTGCAGGCATTAGGCATTGGAATAAAGGTTACACCCCCATTTAGAGCAGATTGGAAAGGTTGTGTAGAGCAAAACTTTAGAGTTTTAAATACTCATACTAAGCCTTTTTTAGTAGGAAAAGTGGATGGCAATTTCAAAGAACGTGGAGATAAAGATTATAGGCTAGATGCTAAACTAACAATAAAGGAATTCACTAAAATTATAATAAAAACAATACTTTATCATAATAACAGCCATGTTTTGAGGGAATATGATAGAAGTCAATTCCAGATAGAAGATGATGTAAAAGCAGTTCCTATTGAATTATGGAATTGGGGTATAGAGAATATATCTGGAAGATTAAAAAATCTACCAAGAGAAATTGTTTTATTAAATCTTATGCCAACAGGAAGTGCAACAGTAACAAGTAAGGGAATAAGATTCAATGGTGCATATTATGCTTCCAAAGAATCTTTAGGAGAGCATTGGTTTGAAAAGGCTAGAAATAGTGGCAGTTGGAAGATCAGTATCTCTTATGATTTAAGAAAAATGGATTATATTTATATAAAAAAAGATAATGGCAGAGATTTTGAAAAATGCTTTTTGCTAGAACATCAAAATAAGTATAAAAATAGAAGTTTCGATGATGTTCAATATTTAATAAGTAGAGAAAAGTTAGATATTAACTTAATGAAGGAATCAGAATTACAAGCAAAGGTAAATTTAATGGATGACATAGAAAGAATTGTAGATTCTGCAAAACAGGATTATCAATATACATCTGAAAGTAATACTGAAAGATTACGAGGAATTGATGAAAATAGAAAAATTGAAAAGCAAATTAATAGAGAAAGTGAGTATTTTGAGATAGGAGAAGATATTGAAATTGATAGAAAAGATAAAATAGAAGATTGTGACTTTAACAGTCATGTAATGAATGAATTATCGTTGTTAAGGCAAAGACAAAGGGAAAGGAGAGAAAATTTAAATGGATAAAAAGATTGTTTTGAGTAATGGTGCAATAGCATATAGAGCGGAATACAATGAGCAAGTAATAGAAGAATATAAAGGAAATCCTTTTTTAGAAGCATTACCTGATATAAGTAATAAAGAAAAAGTAATAAATTCGTTGGGCTTGTATCCTTATTATAGTGATGATGAAAGAAAACTACCAGATCACATAAGAATTCACATAATATCAGAAAGGTTATTTAAAGTTTTTCAACCACTTCCAAGGCATATAGATTTGGAAAGCAGAATATCAACAATGATTAGAACTGGCTATATTTCAAGGAATCCATTAAGCAAAGAATATACAGAATCTCTTATCAATGGTTTTATAAAGTTACATTATGAAGAGGTAGATAATATAAATGGTTTTTGTAATACTGCAAATTCGTTATCTATTATTGGTGCATCAGGATTAGGGAAGAGTAGTAGTTTAAATAGAGTTCTTAGTAATTTTCCACAGGTTATAGCGCATTATCAATATAAAGATAAAAAAGTTTCTGTTTATCAAGTTGTTTGGTTAAAAATCGATTGTCCATTCGATGGAAGTGTTAAAGGTCTTTGCATAGATTTTTTTAATAGAATAGATCAAGTTTTAGGAACAAATTATTTTGAAAAGTATGCAACATCAAAAAGAACGGTTGATACATTGTTAAGCGTTTTAGGACAAGTAGCGAGAAATAGTGGGCTGGGGTTACTTATAATAGATGAAATACAACATTTAAGCCAAGCAAAATCTGGTGGAGTAGATAAAATGCTAAATTTCTTTACTACACTAGTAAATACAGTTGGAATTCCAGTAGTTTTGGTGGGAACAATGAAGGCGAAGAATCTGCTACAAAATGATTTTAGAATGGCAAGAAGAACATTGGGAACTGGTGGGAACATAGTATGGGAAAGACTAAAAAATGATGAGAATTTCAGTTTGCTAATGGATACAATCTGGGAGTATCAATTTACTAAAAAGAAAACACCATTAACAGAAGAATTTATCAAATTATTATATGAAGAATCTCAAGGAATAATAGATATAGCAGTAAAGATATATGCAATGGCACAAATAAAAGCTATATCCACAGGAAAAGAAGAAATCACTGTGGATATAATAAAGGAAGTTGTGGATAAAAACTTAAATGCAGTAAAGCCGATGATAGATGCAATGAAAAGTAATGATATACGAAGAATTGCTAAGTATGAAGATATTTCTACGATTGATTATGAAGATTTTTTATCCAAAACTAATACAGATGTTAATTTAAGTTCTAGAATACAAGATTATAAAGCGGCCAAAAGAAAAAAGCAATTAAGCAAAAAAGAAGAGGCGCTTATAAGATTGATGGAGTTGGATATAGATAGGAAGAAGGCTGTTTCTGCTATAGAAAAGGTATTATCAGAAGATGATGAAATTGGAATTAATAAATTGGTAGTTGAAGCAATAAAGGTAGTTGATACAATAAAATCAACAAGAAATAAAAGTTCAAATCTAAAAGACGATGATATTAGATTTATAATAAAATCTGCAAAGGAAGAAGATAAATCACCTTATCTGGCTTTAAAAGAAAAGGGGTATATAACAAGTGCAGACTTTGAAAGTAGGGAGATTGTATGATCTCCTTTTTTCCTGCTCCTTATGAGGATGAAATACTTTATTCTATTTTAGCAAGATACCATTTAAGAAGTGGAAACACTAGTTATGTAACAACTAATCAAGATTTATATAATGAAGGAATTATTACTTCCAGCATTGATTTACCATCAAATAATAATAGATTAGTAGAAAATATTCCTAAAGTATTTGGATACACTGCAGATGAAATTATAAAGAATTATACTTTATTTAATTATTATACATCTTTTGTCGATGCTCATGAAAAACAACTTGCATTGGAAATGCTGAAAGGAAATGATGGAAGAGGTGTGCATTCGATAGTTGGAGCAGCACAAGTTAGTGTAAAACAACAAGGCTATTTTAAAATATGCCCTATATGCTATAAAGAAGAAATAGAGGATTATGGAGAAGCATATTTACATAGAATACACCAAATTCCAGAAGTATTTATATGCAATAAGCATCAAGTTCCTTTAAAGATAAGTAAGCAACCAATTCATTATTATGGAAAAAATTCGTATGTACCATTGTTAGAAATAGAGTTTAAAGAAAACATTACAAATGATTTGTTCATCAATAATTCAGAGCATTTTTTAGCAATTAATAAGTATATTGAATATCTATTATCTAATGGAGTTAATAATAAAGACTATTTGTGGATTACGGATCAATATAAAAATAGATTAAGAGAATTATGTCTGTGTACACCATCTGGAAGAGTAAATATAGATGAAGTAGAAAGAAAATTTATTAAGTTCTATGGAGAGGAATTTTTAAAATTATTTGATTTAAATATCTATAGTAACAATATTACAAACTGGATTAAATACATGCTCAGAATAAGCAGATCAAATGTAAATCCAATAAAGCATTTGCTGCTAATAAGATTTTTAGGAATAGATTTAGAAGAATTTTTTAATAAGAAGATAGATTACAAGCCTTTTGGAGATGGTCCTTGGATTTGCTTAAATAAGATCTGTGATAATTATTGTAAGCCAGTAATAGATAAGATTCATATAAGTTATAACAGTAAAAAGCAAAAGCCAGTTGGTAGGTTTAAGTGCGAATGTTGTGGGTTTACTTATGCTAGATGTGGGCCAGATGCATGTAGAGACGACAAATATAAGATTGGGAAGGTTATTACTATTGGTGAGAGGTATAAAGAAGAGATAGAAAGTCTTGCGAGGAAGGGTGTTAGTATAAGGTATATATCTAGAGAACTTGGAATAAGTCAAAAAACTATAAAAAAATATATACAAAATTAATTAAAAAATAAATATATTTACAAAACATGATACAATTACTATAGGGAAGAAATTAATAAGAAAGAAGATGAAAATGATGAAATGTGTTTATTGTGGAAATGAGATAACGAAAGAAAGCAAAGAGCATATTATTCATAATGCATTAGGAGGACAGGCAGAGTCTGTTAAAATATGTTGCGGATCATGTAATAATAAGGTAAGGGAAATTATTGATAATCCCTTTTGTGAAATGTTTAATCCTATTATTATCAAGATTGATAATTTTACGAAAACTAACAATACGAAATCATCACCTTCATGTCGAGGTAAAGCAAGATACACGAATGGTAAGACGTATGATGTGAATATTAAGAATAGTAAAGTGGTAGATTGCGTTATATTAAAAAAGGAATTGAGGAGAAATCTTACAAAACAAGAGCTTGAAGATTTTGTTATAGAAAGTTATTACTTCAACATAGATAATAATGCATTAAAAAACGGGATTAGTAAAATAGCATTTAATTTTGCAATAGAAAATGATGTGGATAAAGAATTGATAAAAGATTTTCTGTATACAAAAAAGAAAAATGGAGTTGTTGAAGAAATTAAATTTAATAATACTTTTATTCCATTTGTTCCTTTAAACCCATTTGATGAGTACATAGAATTAAATTCTTCATTTGAATTATATCATAATCTCATTTTATTTAATGAAGAAAATTATTTATGGTGCTATGTTGATCTATTTAATACATTTCAGTATTATGTATTGCTATCTGATAAATGGAACGAAAATACAATATGTAAAACATACTTACAACACATGCAGAAAATAGATAGAACGACTCCGAAAATAGAAATTAGAGGAGTAAAAGATATTTTAATTTATGCTGCTTATTATAATATTGAGCCTACAATGGATTTAGGAGAACTTGAAAAAAGAGTAACAGAGGCTATAAATAAAGAATCATTAAAGAAAAATATGGCAAATATTATTTCTGAAAAGTTAGGATTTGACTATATGGATGGGAAAAAAATAAAAAGCATGAATCCGATTGAGAGTAGTTTTTATCTAAAAAGTTTATTACTTTATATGGATGAAGATGATTATTTAAGAGAAGAGATATTTCGGCAAAAAACTGGAGTCAGAGAAAACAATCAGAATGCCTATTCTTATCCATTTTTGATTATTGATGGAATCAGAAATGATATAATAAATGTTAAAAAGTATACATTTTCTAAATTTGAAAGGTTAAATAAGTATCTAATGAAATGGGATGCTATCGAAGAAGAAGTGAGAAATAAATATTTATAATATATATGTTGCAATAATAATTCTACAATTCAAAAAAATCTTATAAGGATTTCAAGTGATATTGCTAATTGTACTTTGTAAAATGTTAATTGCAACATATATAGTCTAAGTTATAAAATGGAGAAAATAATGGATAGAATTAATGAATTGCTTACAACTAATATTAAATTTTTCTTGGAATATTTATTATATGGATTAAACTATTATGCTTTTAAAATAGAAACATTAATAATTATTTTTCTTTTTTTTACAGGGATAATTTTTGTTATATATAATGGGAAAAAGTATTTATATAGATATGAGTTGGCTATATATTTTAAAACTTGTATATTCATTTTAATAGTAGGAACCTTTATAAAGATACTTGATATTAAAACAATAATGCCTGTTTTTGATGTTGTATTTTATAAATTAAGAATTATAACAATTTTGGGAGTTTTACTGGTATTTATATTAGATAAGTTTGTTTTTTTTAAATCTATAAATAATCTAAAAGTAGAGATAAGATATTTAAATTATATTATTACTGTCACATATATTTTTTTATTAATATCAAATATATATCAAATTAAAGATATAATTCTTTTGATTTTATGGCAGATAAATTTAATCAGCATGAAATTTTTAATTGAAAACAGGAATTGTGTAAAAAAAGAAAAAAATTGTGTTTTATATGAGAATAGGAGAAAACAGTTAAATATTTTAAAGGATATAATAAGAGATAGCAAATATGAAAATTATGCAATTGCTATAAATGGAGAATGGGGAAGTGGAAAATCAGAATTTATATCAGCACTGATTAATGATTGTGACATAAATAATAATTACTATGTGTATATAAAACCTATGGTTAGTGATACACAGGAAAGTTTAATTATAGAATTCCAAAAAGGTATATCTAGGCTAATGAAGGGTAATGGTATACATAGTGGAAAGAATAGTTCTTTAGATAAATATTTTAAAGAAATATTTAAGTTGTTACAAATTAATAATAAAGTAACATTAGCAGATTTTATTGAATTAAAGGATAAGGATGTTTCGTATAAAGAACTTAAGCAAGAACTACAAGATGATATAGATTCACTTTTGAAAGGTAATAATAAGAGAATAATAACTGTAATAGATGATTTTGATAGGGTAAATGAAAATGAACAAATAGAGATTCTTTCGTTTATTAAGGAAATAATAGATTTTAATGGATGTATTACTATAATAGCATTGGATTATGAAAATTTAACGGATAATACAATTGTAAAACCTACATTTCTAGAAAAATTTATTGCAACACGACTACACTTAGTTGATATGGAATTTAAAGAGATAATTGAATATCATAGTAGAGATATTTTGAATGAAAATTTTCTTGATAATGATTTTGCAAAAGAAATATTAGAAGAAATCAATATGAATATTTATAATTATTATAATAATATTGAACAAAGAGTAAATACTTTCTATGAAAAGAAAAACGATGAGATTAGTAAATCAAAAGACAACAAGGAAAAAGATAAAGAATACTTAAATGAATTTCAGGCTTTTCACACTGAGAGATCCAAATATATTCATAATTCGAGAAGGGTAATTCATTTTTTAAATGAGTTAAAAAACACAGTAGTTTTTATTGATAAATTATATAAAAATAGAGCAGATGGGCAGCAAATGTTAAGTACAGTTAATGTGAGTGAAGTAATATATTTCTTTAACCATATAAAAGTATTTTACAAGGATGCATATGCATCCATAATAAAATTAAAAGGAATAGAGGAATACTGCAGTGATTTAATTTGTAAAAATAGAAAGTTAGAAGAAGAATATTTTAGAATAATATTAGGAAATATTATTCCTAGGAAAAATTATTTTTTTATAGATGAGCAAATAGAGTTAAAAAGAAAAAATGAGCTAGACTTAATTAAAGATCTATTTATTAATTATCATTTTTCAAAGAATAATATTGAATTAATAACCAATTATGAAAAATGCTTAGATGAAATCGATAATAATAATATATGTATAAATGAAAATTATGTAGAGACGTTGCGGTTTTATCAGGATATTATTTTTAGGCATAGTAATTGTGAAAAAGATATAATTGATAGGCTTATATCTTTAATCAACTATACAGTAAAATTATATGAGCAAGGGAAAATAGATTTTATTAGCATTTTAGAGATGGTTACTTCTAGGCATTATTTTAGAGAACGTGCATATGTAAAATACTATTTGAGAGAGGCTTATAAGTTAGTGAAAGATGAAAAGGTAGACAAGATATATGAGAAAGATAAAAGTCGTATGGATATAGTGTTGCGTACTTTTGAAAATGATATTATTAATCAATATAATTATTTTTTCATTGAGCTATTAAATATAGCGACATTAGATAAAATTGATGATATTAGCATTAATGACATGATTCATAATATTACAGAAATAGAGCAACTATTTCAAACAATAAGAAAGTATTCTGTTGATAATAATTTAATTAATGAGGGAGATAATATAGCAGACTTAAGAGAACTATGTAACTTATTATTAAAAAAAATTAAGACTAGGAAATATATTATTTTAGATTTAGAATTATTAAATTCAGGAATAGAGGAATTTCTATTAAATATCAAATATATTAATAGGCTAAGAAAGATCAAAACAGAAATTAATACAATTTATAAGTATGAAGAATTACCAAAGAATTTTAATATAAACGACATAAGCCAAGTAAAAGAAATATTAAATGACTTGGTTAAGCAAAATACAATAGATGAAAATATGATGAGTTGGTTTCAAAATGCAGTTAAGTTTATTGTTGGAAATGAGGATATAATAGATGATGAATGTAAATTAAATGTTATGAAGATATATAAAAAAATGAAAAAAGAGGATTGCTGGAATGAATATGGATGGTTCGATATTATGATAAATGTAGAGAGAATTTTAAGTGTTTAAAAATTAGTTTTGTTAATGAAGCAGCAGATATAGTTTTTTATAAAATGATCATTTTATGTTACGAGAATATTCAAGAAATTTAATGAATTAATGTAAGTTTAAGGGGACATTAAATTATGAAAAAGTTACAACTAACAGATAATTATATTATAGAAGAAATAGCAAAAGCATTTTCAGGAGATGAAAAGGAAAGAATAGATTTTCCATATAGATCTGGTCCAAAACTTGTAGAGTTTTTTAATTATATGGGTTTTAAAGATCAATATGGACAAGGGTTTCAAACAAGATGGCGATATGCGAAAGAAAGAATTGCATATCTTTTTGAAAATGGGAGAATTAATGAATTTTTTACTTTAGCATTATCATATAAGGAAATAATAAAGTTTAAAGATCAATATGAAAATTTTGAAATGGATGAAGTTATAAATAGAATTATTAAGCAAATGAACAGAGACGTATTTAAATTGTGTGGGAAGCAATTAAAGATTAATGGTGAATTTATAGAGTTAGAAGATATGTTAAAGGATAAGCCTATAGGAGAAGGTGCTTTTGCACAAGTTTATAAAAAAGTTATAAATGGAAAAGTGTTTGCCGTAAAGTGCCTAAAAGATGAATACAAAAACGATGCTCAGTATATTAGTAGGTTCAAAAGGGAATATGAGATTATGGAGTCCTTAAATAATACGGGAGCAACAATCAAAGTATTTAAATATTCGGATGGAGACAAGAAATTTAGAATGGAATTTGCTGATAAAACATTAAAGCAATTTATTGAGGAAAATTATCATATAATGAATGATTCATATAAAGAAGCGATATGTGAAGAGATAATTAGAGATATGATATGTTTACACAATCATAATGTAATACACAGAGATCTTAGCTATAATAATATTTTATATATAGACAATCATTTTAAATTATCAGATTTTGGACTTGGTAAAAATCAAGATGCAATATATTCGTTACAAACGCAAACAGAAATGGGTGTAGGAACAGCACACTTTATTGATCCGATACAGAAACAAAATATTAAAGATGCAAATAAACTTACAGATATGTATTCGGTTGGTCAGATAATAGATTATGTTTTTTCAGGTTCAATAGCATCAATACATCATAAATATTCAGGTGTAGTGAATAAAGCAATAAATAGGCAGGTTGATAGAAGATATTCATCTATTAAAGAGTTATTAGAAGATTTTTTGTGTGTAAAAAATCAAGATAATATTAAGAGTCCGGTTGATGACATGATTGAAATGGTTATACATTCAAAATATAATATGGCAAAAGTATATGAGTATTTGATAGATAGGAATTCAGGGAAAATTGTAGTTGATTTAGTTAATAAAAATTATAAAGGTGCAAAAGAAATATTAGAACAATTTATACTTCAATATGAAAATGAGGTAGAAGGTCTTGTTGAAAAAGTGAATGATTATATTAGAAATAATAGATTAGATTATAGTTATTATGATAATGTAGCATATATATCGTATGAGATGATAAAGGAAATGGATAAGTATATGGTTAAATCTATTAGAACCTTAATTGACATAATTCATTACTGTGGCTATGAGTATCCAAATAGATTTAATGTACAACGATTTATAAAAAATACTGTTTTATGTGATAATAATATACAATATGAATACAAAAAAATATTAGAAAATATAGTATAGGAATTTGTGGAGGGGTTATGAGAAAAGATAAGGAATTTAAAGATTCATTTAAAATAAAAGATGCTAAAAAAGTAAACAACGATATAATGAGTGTATTTGAATATTATAATCCAGACTTAGTTTTAGAAGAAGATAATGAAATAATAATTTTAGAACATTCATCAACAGGGGATAGAAAAGTACATATAGGGGAATTAAGTCAGTTTATTGATTTTTCTATGAATCATAAATCAGATAAAATGTTTGATATGATACTTTTATTGGATGGAGAAGGAGATACTAAAGCAATTAGTAAGTATGAAGCAGAAAGATTAAGATATTATACAGAAAGTGTATTTAGAGACAAATTAGAGAAGGTAAATTTTATTGGGGTAATAAAGTATGACCGTGAATTAATTGGATTATCATTAGAAGAGATTAAATCAAGATGTGAATGTGTATATCAGAAGGACGTTAAATGTGAGAGTATATGTTATAAGAAATGCATTGAAATTGTATGCTCGAATATAAAGAAAGAAATACGAGATGATGAAAACTTTATTAAAGATGTTGCTGAATTAATTGAGACTGAATTGGATGAAGATATATATTTTGAAATTAATCCAAGTGAGGAATTAGATGAATGTATAGAGTATCCGGTATTTGCGGTAGGCGATATTGAAATTGATCATAAGGAAAAAGGATCTAATCTATATTCATTAGTCATTGAGAGACAAACAATAAATGAAACCTTGATATTGAGTGTGGAAATAGGTGTTAGAGAGGATTATATTTATTCAGGAATAAATGATGATGTATATAAGCTAAAAACAGAAATAAAAGATGTATTGAATAAGGGCTTTAAAAATATTTATTGGCAGTTTGATGAACATAACAATAGTATTTGTAAAGAATTATATAGTAGAATTCATGTATTAGAAAATGAATTTAGACAACTTATTATAGAATTTATGGTTAAAAGTTATGGTTATCAATGGGAAGATAGATTAGTAAATAAAGTGCTGAAAAAAAAGATAACGGAATTTTCTAGTTGGTACAAAACCAATTTTGAAGAATTTAGAGATGTGTATATTGATTTATTCAATTTACAAGTAAATGATTTGATAGATTTCTTAAAGTCTGCATATGAAACAGATAAGGTGCAAAAAGAAACAGAAGATTATTTTAAAAATAACACAATTTACAATAAGTTATCGCAAAAAGGAAGCGATAAGATTGCGGAAACAATAAAAATGAACTTAGATAATATCTTGAATAATAATAGTGTATGGCATTTATACATGATTAACATATTGGGAGAAGATTTTATAGATGAATGGAAAAAGTTTGAAAAGATAAGAAATATGGTTGCCCATAATAAGCCTATATGTAATAATTTATATCAACTATTTGAAGAATGTGAAGGTTTGCTTAGTGATAGATTTAAGAATTTTAGAGCATATATAAAAAGCAATTTTGATTCTATAAATAAGGAAAATATTGATATTATAACAGGAAAAAGAGAAATAGAATTTCAAAATTATGAAGATATGTATAGAGAAGAAGCAGGTTTGCATAGAATGCCTAATGATGAAGAAGAGGTATTCGAAGAAATAAATGAAGATTCTGATGTAATAGAGTTTAACAATGTAATTGAGGAATATGTAGGAAGTTTTAAGTCATTAGCAGAAGAATTAATAGGATATTTACAAGATATTGATTATGAAAATATAGATTTTCAATTACGACAAAACATCATTGAACATATCCTTGTTAAAGATAGTGCGGAAATGAGTGAAGAGGAATTTGAAGAATATATAGAAAAATTTATAGATAGTATAAAAAATAAAATAGAGGGAATCTACAATTCAGAGATTGAATTTGGTACTATAGCCAAACTTTATGGAATGTGGGAAGGGTGCTTGGAGATTTATGTTGATGGAGATATATGTATAGAAGAAGGAAATACTGATGAATTAGAAATAGTATTAAAAAGAGATGATAATGTTATTGAACAAGGTATTATAAGAAAAATATATGGAGAATATTATATAGCAGATTATGGTGCTGCTATGCCAGAAGTAGAGGATGACTTAGAAATTAATTTAAACGAAGTACAAGCAGTAATTCAAAAAGAATTTGATGATACAATACAATTAATATCCACATATATAAGTATATTTGAGGAGGAATAAAAACAGAAAAAGAGAGAGCATAAAAGTGATGAAAATAGAGCCTTAAGATAGGACTATAATTTCATCACTTTTATGCTCTTTTGTATATTCAAAATTATATAATAAAGTACAAAAATGAAAAAGAACAAATATAAATGATTAATTTCTACTCTCAACTAGATTATATATTTATTTATTGAAATTATAATACGCTTCATGTAATAAAGTTACTAGAAAAAATAATTTGAACGTTCCTAAAGCAAGTTCATAACAATTATATGAAACTTTACTTAATGAAATTTCATTTTTTCCTTTATTATAACTAATAACTTGCTTTAAATTATCAACGCTGTAACTACAATGTCCTATACTATTTCTTAGATGGCGATTGAAACTTTCAAATAACGGTGTACTGAAAATATCGTTATTTTCCAAGTATTCAATTTTTTTGACAGAAGTATCCAACTTTTGATAAGCATTTATATTGTTAACTTTATTAAATTTAAAATTATCATAATTCCCTCTATAATATAAATTGTTAAGTGCAATTGGAAATAGTAATGATTTAACATTTGTTTCAAATAAATCTTGATATAAAAATTTTATATTTTCAAAATTTGTTGTAAAAATTCCATATTCAAATTTTGTATCCAATAGTACATCTCTATCGTCTTTTTTTAAATAAGACAGACTTAATATAGGAATTAAGTTTGGTATATATTGAATAAAAGATTTTAACTGATCATAAAGGAGCCTCTCTGTACTTAAAAACAATCCTTGATCATTTACTTCTTTTAAAAATTTTTTTAAATTATCTAGTTTTGAAGTACAAATTGATTTTAAGAATTTTTCGGATTCCACCATAAAATTTTCGTAATCTTCAGATGTGAATAAAGGAGAAAAAATAGTTGTGGTTAATTTTCGTATTCCTTTTAAATAGGAACTTTTATCATTTTTAATAATATAGTTATTATTATCATTAAATATATAAATTAACTGTTTTTCTAAAAAGTCATACTTTTTATTAAACCATAAATCAACAATTCTTGACCATTCATATTGTTCAAAGTTTGATATACTCTTTATAAGAGGCAATCTCTTACCAAACAGGTTTTGCATATTTTCCAATCCAATTTCATCCTCAAAATTCATCCACATTGGAAATGTTATAGTATCATTTGGCGAATTAACATCACTAATTTTTTGTGATATAAAATCCCCAGTTATTGTGCAAATATAATTTGGCAAATCAGTTATATTATAAATTTCTTTGGCATTTATAAAGTCTGCACCAGCAATTATTTTATCATCATCTTTAATATACTTTCCATGAAACATAGTTCCGCAATTTTTACAAGGTATGAATATTGGAAAACTTTCGCAATAGCCAACTTCAATTTTTATTTGCGTTATTTCTCCACAAATATCACATTTTAGATAACCTGTCATTGTCATTTTCATTCCTCCTATTTGTGAATTTTTGGATTTATAGGATATATTATAACACTATTTTCAATTATTAACAGACAAAAAGTTTGCACTTTTAAGCATCATTTAATGAATTTTATCTAATTACTTTGGATAATAGGAATTATCAGTAACAAGATAAATGCAACTAAATATTCGTAGTTGTCTTTTTGTGTTATTATGGAAATAAAATTAGTAGTTGATATATAATTAATATGAAGAATGAAAATAAATTAATGGACATATAAAATCAACTCCTTTAGTTTTAAGAAATAAATTATTTATTATTAACAAATGTATTTATGAGAGGTTGGAGAACATATGGATAAACTTTTTATTGAATTACGCTCAATTAATAAGTTAGAAGATATATTAACTAGAACTAAACGAATTCAACCTAATATACAGAAATGTGATAAAGTACCTTCTTGGGATGGTGAATTAATTGTATACAATAGTAAGGATATTAATAAGTCTAATGTTATGGGGAATATTAGGGTTCAAGTTAAAGGCTCAATGCAACAAGATTTAAGTTTAAGTGGAATAAAGTTTCAAGTTGAAAGAAGTGATTTGGAGAATTATAAAAAGGATGGAGGATGTATTTTTTATGTTATTTATATGAAGGATATGGATAATTTTAAAATTTACTACAATGTATTTTTACCTTTTGATTTAAAGTTAATTCTTGATGAAATGCATGTAGATCAGCAAAGTAAATCCTTATATTTTAAGGCATATCCTGCTCAAGATATTGAACTTCAACTGAAAATATATAGAGGATTTATTCATGATAGAGAAAAACAAATTGGAACAGTAGATGCTACATTTAAAATTCAAAAAATTGATAAAGATAAAGCAAAAAAAATAGATGGATTTAATTTTACTCTTTTCAACAGTGGTACAAATTTGATTGATATGTTCAATTCAGCATTTAAGTTACCAACTTATTTGTATGCAAACATAATGGAAGGAAAAATATCTATACCAGTCCAAAAGATGACTTTTTCAGAAATACGAACCTGTGAAATTGCTGAAAAGGTATATTTAAATAATAAATGTTACTTTGATTCAGTTAGAATGATAAAAAAAGAAGATGATGAGCAAATAATATTTGGGAAAGGATTTTGCTGTTCACAAAAGGATGGAAAATTATCATTTAATCTTAATGGAACTTTATCTGAAAGAATTAAAGATTTAAAATTTTTACTCACTTTATGCAAAAGTGAAAAAAAAATTCTTACAATTGGTGATGTCTATGAGGTAGAGTTTAATGAGGAGAGTTTTTTTAAAGACATAGAAACTGTGAAAAAAAACTTGCAATATATGTTAAGAGTATTTGAAGCACTTAAATATATTGGTATCACAGAAGATTTGGATTGTGATAATTTAACAGACATTGATAATCGGTATATTAAAATACTTTTGAATAATGTAGTTGGAGGAAATTCACTGATTTTAGAAAATGATATTCAGAAAGTTATTAAAATAAAAATTGCAAACATAAATTTCCTAGTTGTTACGGAGTATATTGGAGATAATCAATATAAATTTGAATCGTTATTTAATAAAGAAAATGTAATGGTACCTGTTGATCTAGATCAAGAAGTAAGTGTGTATCTATTGATGGAAAGAATTGATTTCTTGGATATTTCAAATATTAATTATTATACTATTAAAAATGAAATAATCAAGATGGTATATTCTGAAAATATAGAGCCGTTAGTAACAAAATTCATTTTAGAGGCTTTAAGAGCGTATGACCAAAATCAAAATATTGATTTATATAATTGTATTTTGGAAATATCAAAGTGGCAAGTAGATAATGATGATGGTGATATATATAATTTAAACATGTTACAAATTATAAAGAGAAAACAAAACTTTAGTACAGAAGAAATTTTAAAGTTAAATAAAATAAAAAATGAAAGTGATAGTATAGAAATAAAATTAGGTTCTTGTATTCTGTTAGAAAGTAAATCAGAGATAGAGATGTACTGGAATGTGTTAGGTGACGAGGATAGGATAAGATTTAAAGCATTTCCAATATACTATTTTATAAATAGCAATAATGTTATTTAAAAGAGTTCAATTCTAGTTTGTAGAGTTGTAAGATGTATTTTTGAATTAGAGAGTTCATTTATTAAAGAAAAATGAATTATGGTATATGACAGTGTAAGTAACAAAATAAAAAAAGTGAGAGAGTAATTATTTTTAAATATTTTGGAAGGGATGAAGTGTTTAATGGAAGTTTCAATAGTTATAAGCAAAGATACAGAAATATTTGAAATAGGAAAGTTCTGTTTAGAGATAGGAAGAGATGGTAATATAGAAAAGTTAACTAGAGAAATTCTAAATGATAAATTTAAAGAGAATTTTGATTTTATTAATGATATTGAAAAAGGTGTTCGTAATGATATAGAGAGACAAAAAGATAATATTGTAGGAATGGACAAGGGATTGTTGTTTGTTTCTTGTGAACGAGGAAGTGAAGAATTAAGAGATGTTCTAATTTGTTATAATGATAATAGTGTTATTAATTGGATTGTTTCACAGGCAATATATCAGTTAGAAGAGTTTCGGAAAGACTTCAAAAATAAGGATGTTTTAGATTTATTTATATTAAGATTAGATGAAATAATATATATTTTTGAAAATGAAATTATTTTAATTGAAAATAATTTGTTAAAAAAAGTAAAAGAAAACATGCTAACAATATACGAACAAGAAGATACAGTAATGAAGATTAGATCAAGAAGGAGATATATTAGTGAATTTCTATTATATAATTGTGAAAAGTGGAAAGAAGAAATGAAGAAAGATGATGAAGAAATCACTTCCGAATTAGATGAATTTGTGGCTAGGCGCACCTATGAACAATATAGTCTTAAAGAACCGGGTTTTTATAAAAACATTATTAAACCTGATAAATGGACTGAATTTGAAGAAATGACTGATTTGATTAAAAATGAGTTAATTAAATTTGATGTTAACATAAATTATTGCGACAAGATAGAAAATTTCATAAATAATGAATTTTCAGAAGATGGTGTGTTTCCAAGTGATATAATGTTCATTAGAAATTCTATGGATAATGCTTTGTCAGAAATGACATTAGTATCAACAAAAATGTATTCTCAAGCAAGGCCAAATAGTAGTAATCCAAACTTTGGATTTGATTATTTGAAATACTTCATATATACAAATTCTGAAAGTAAGGAAACTGTTTTAGCGGCTGATGGAAAGCAACTCAAAGAACTAATTAAAGAAGCAAAAGAAATGGTAAATAAAATAGAAATTTTAAGGAATGCTTATATAGCACATTATGATTTAACTAAACTAAAAGAAGCGAGAAGTATTCAATTAGATTTAGGAGAATTCAAAAGAATACATAGTATTTCCAGCAAAATATTTGAAATTTTATCGTTATATCGTTTTCATTATTACGATCCTGCCTATATGAACTTGATAAAATATAATGGGTTTGAAAATATAGTTTGTAAAAGTTATGTAATGAATAACATTCAAACAACAGATTTAGATAGGTACCTTGATGTTTTGAGATTAAATTTGAGGCCTAAATTAATTGAAAGAGCAGAAAAAGTAAAAAATATGATGAATCAAGTAAAGGATAACAAAGATAAATTATAAAATATGTAAAACTTAATATTATAGCACAAGATACATGAGTCTTTGTCTGTACTATGATTGTTATCTATGTCCACGTCAAAAAAAGATCAACTAAGAAATAAAAAAGATTGACTACGAGGCGG
>CAURJV010000032.1:0-56709 GCA_963524945.1 uncultured Clostridium sp. | reverse complement strand
GCAAATCCAGATCAATATAAAGGTATGATTTCGGATGTTGCAGGAGCAGTTAGAGCGGCATTAACTCATAGAACTAATTCACCTGACATTTATACTATAATGCAAATTATAGGTGAAGAAAATACAAGAAGCAGATTTGATAAATTTTTAAATATATAAACCATAAGCAAAAGGTATAGGTTGGATGTACTCCAAACACTATGCCTTTTTAATTTTATTGGAAAGTTTGAACTTAATTCATTTAAACTTGAAATGCATTAACTGCGTCTCTAAGCTTTTCTGCAAGTTTATTTAAGTCTTGAGTATGTTTAGCTATTTGATTTACATTTGCTAGTTGCTGCTCAGTTGTAGCAGAAATTTGTTCAGTGGCAGCAGAGCTTTCTTCAGTTGAAGCAGAAAGAGTCTCTAAAACTTCAACTATTTCATTTTTCTCGTTTTCCATTTCAAGGCTATAAGTTTTGAGGTTTTTCATATCGTTTGTAATCTTTTCTACAGATTTTAATATTTCAACAAATATATCCTTAGCGTCTATTACAGAATTATTTTGTTCCTTAGCTATTAACTTTCCGTCTTCAATGGCTTTTACAGCAGCTTTTGATTTATCTTGGATTCCATTGATTAATTCTTTAACTTTTGAAGCAGACATTGAAGATTGAGAAGCCAATTTTCTAACTTCTTCAGCGACTACAGCAAAGCCTTTTCCTTGCTCACCAGCTCTTGCAGCTTCTATAGCAGCATTTAAAGATAATAAGTTTGTTTGTTCAGAAATCTGGCTTATTGCCTCAGTAATAGATCCGATTTCAACAGAAGTTTTATCTACTTCCATTATTATAGCACTAGTTTTTTCAGTGGCTTTGCTATTTTCAATTGATTTTTTTGAAAGTAAATCAATTGCTTCTAAACCTCTGTTGCTTATATTAGTTGTTTTAACTGCAATATCGTTAGTTTCTATCGTTAGTCTTGTAACTAAATCTATCTTTTCTGATAAATTTTTAACCCTTATAACTCCATTTTCTGTTTCTTTAGCCTGTTCATTTGAACCTTTAGCAATCTCTTCAACGGAATCGGATACTTCATTAATAGAAGCTGTATTTTCAGCAACAATTTCATCTAACAATTTGGAAGAATCAAAAACAACATTAATTGAATCTTTAACTGAGCTTATAAAATCGTTAACATTTCTAACCATTATATTAAAGGAATTATTTAGATTACCAATTTCATCTCTATTTTTGATTTTGATGGCTTTAATATTCAAATTACCTGAAGCTACAGTATCTACAGCGTTACTAATTTCTTTAATTGGAGTAGATATGTGTTTTGCAAATATCATAATTACTGCAGAACCTAAAATAATTACTGATAATAATATAATCAGAGTAGTAATAAGAATATTATTTGAACCAATATTAAAATCATTCATATAAGTACCGGCACAAACTACCCATCCCCAATGCGGATCAGTCTTTTGATAAGTTATTTTGTCTGAAATCTTATCTGAATTAGGAAGTGTCCACCAATAAGTTAGATACCCCCCGCCATCATTGGCTACTTTAATTTGATCTTTAACAAATAATGCACCAGTCTTTTTATCTTTATAATCTAGCACGCTTTTGCCTTCTAAACTTGGATGAACTGCTTCAACTCCATCTTGAGTATAAGCTAACAAATAACCACTTTTACCTAAGCTTAAATTTTGATTGATTTTTCTTGTACCATCCGCTTGTTTTTCGCTAAGCATATATTCTCTAACTCTTTCTTGAGCGTCATCAAGAGATAGTTTTCCTTGATCTACAAGCTTTTGATTTGAATCAATCACTTGTAATGTCATTTCTACACTATTTTTTAATAAAACCTTCCCGCTATTTTCAAGTTCAGCTCTTGCTACATAATAACTTACTAATCCGAGTACAAGTACAGGTATACTCAGCAATAAAATCATTACTAAAATAAGTTTTGTTTTTATAGGTAAGCCTTTTGTCTTTTTTGTAGATTTTGTAATCATTTGCATTCCCCCTAATATATAAACTTACTCTATTATCGAAATGTAATTTATCAACTTAATAGTAAATGTTGGCCTTTATCGAAATATAGAAAATTAGGCGGAATTTATGGTTTGGTTATGATGACAATGGTGAAGAATTTTTAAGGGGTATAAAAAATTTTGATCAGATAGTTTTGTATAAAATTATCTGGATTAGGAGATTAAAAATAAATTAAGGCAGAGAAATCTTATACATTAGATTTCTCTGCCTTTTCAAGTTGCATTATTAGCTTAACTTAAATGATGATTTTAATGGTACTATTCTATTAAATACTAACTTATCAGCAGTTGTATATTTAGTATCTACATTAAAGAAACCATTTCTAACCATTTGGAATTTATCTTGAGGCTTAGCATCTTTAAATGCAGTTGGTTCAATAAAACCTTGTAATATTTCTAATGAGTTTGGATTAATTTGTTCAAGGAAGTGTTTTCCTTCATTTTCTGGTGCATCATCTAAAATTAAAGGCTCATATAACCTGAATTCAGCAGGAAGACAAGTTTTTGCATCTACCCAATGGATTGTTCCTTTAACTTTTCTGCCAGTAAAGCCAGAACCACTCTTTGTTTCTGGATCATAAGTACAATGAATTTCTACTACCTCACCATTTTCATCCTTGATTACTTCGTTACATTTAACAAAGTATGCTCCTTTTAGTCTAACCTCATTACCAGGGAATAACCTGAAGTATTTCTTTGGTGGATTTTCCATAAAGTCTTCTTTTTCAATGTATAGTTCCCTAGAGAATGGAACAAGTCTTGTACCTTGAGTTTCATCTTTTGCATTATTCTCTATTGAAAGCATTTCTGTCTCATTTTCAGGATAATTAGTTATTACAAGCTTTAAAGGATTTAACACAGCCATAGACAATGGCGCCTTAAGTTGTAAATCCTCTCTTATAAAATAATCTAGCATTTGGGAATCAACAACAGAATTAGCTTTAGCAACACCGATAGCGCTGCAGAAATTTCTTAGCGCATCAGGAGTACATCCTTTTCTTCTAAGTCCAGAGATAGTAGGCATTCTAGGATCATCCCATCCATCAACAACTTTTTCGTCAACTAATTGTTTTAATTTTCTCTTACTCATAACAGTATTAGTCATATTTAATCTTGCAAATTCTATTTGTCTTGGAGTAGCTTCCATTTCACATTCTCTTACTACCCATTCATAAAGTGGTCTGTGATCTTCAAACTCTAAAGTACAAATAGAGTGTGTAACATGTTCAATAGCATCTTCTAATGGATGAGCAAAATCATACATTGGGTATATGCACCATTTATCACCAGTATTGTGATGAGTAGAATGAGATATTCTATATATAACAGGATCTCTCATATTTATATTTGGTGATGCCATGTCTATTTTAGCTCTAAGAACTTTTTCGCCATCAGCAAATTCACCATTTTTCATTCTTTCAAATAAATCTAAGTTTTCTTCAACGGATCTATTTCTATAAGGGCTGTCTTTACCAGGCTGAGTTAGTGTACCTTTATATTCTTTGGCTTCTTCAGCTGTTAAGTCACAAACATAAGCTTCACCTTTCTTTATTAGTAGAACAGCTCTATTGTACATTTCGTCAAAATAGTTAGATGCAAAGAAAAGTTCATCCCAATGACCACCAAGCCATTGTACATCTTCTTTAATTGATTCAACATATTCTGTATCTTCTTTAACAGGGTTAGTATCATCAAATCTTAAATGAGTTTTTCCTTTAAACTCATCAGCTAAACCAAAATTTAAAAGAATTGATTTAGCGTGGCCTATATGTAAGTAACCGTTAGGTTCTGGTGGAAAACGAGTAATTATCTCTTTATGCTTTCCGCTTTCTAGATCTTCTACAACGATATTTCTTATAAAATTAGAAGAATTTATTTCGTTTGACATAGTCTTACCTCACTTATAAGTGTATTTAAATTAAGAAAAGAACATTTATTTTAAATAGTATTCCCTCTTAACTATATTGTTATTTTTGCTTAATAATAATTTTAATCTAATATAAAGAAAAAATAAAGATAAAATTATTTAAATTGCCTAAAGTTGCTAAACATGAGCAGTAATAAAATATATTTTTAATTATATTACTGTGAAAAATAAACATAGATAATCTGTAAATTATGACATTGACATTTTTAGTAACGTTGGATATTATAAAATATAGACCAGTCACTATAATTTTTGAAAGGTATAATAGGTATGAGTAATAAGGTAAATACAAAGGAGAAATTTATAGAAACTGCATCAAGACTCTTTGAGCTTAAGGGATACAATGCAACTGGATTAAATGAAATTCTGGCAGAAAGTGGGGCACCAAAGGGGTCGCTGTATTATCACTTCCCTAAAGGAAAAGAGCAGCTTGCTTTAGAATCTATAAATTTAGCAGGGGAAAAAATAAAAGCTAATTTACAAAAGAACTTGGAAAGTATTAAAGATCCGGTAGAAGCTATTATATTTAATATGGAGCATTTGGCGCAAGTAATTGATAATGAACAAAAAACCCGTGATATGTCTATAAGTCTATTAGCATTGGAAACATATTTGACAAGCGAGGTTCTAAGAGGCGCTTGCGAGGAAGTATTTATGACTTTGGAGAATATGTATTCTGAAAGGCTAATTGAGTCTGGAATGAATAGAGAAAAAGCATATGAATTAGGTTGTGTAATTGGAGCTATGATGGAAGGTGGGATTACATTATCATTAACAAAAAAGAATGGTAATCCACTTAGATTAATTGCAAAGCAAATACCTAATTTAATAAGTATCTAGTGAATTTGTAATAATCTATATAATTACTAACAACAAATAATATAACTATCTCAAAATTTCTTGTTTAGGATTTGATTTGTCTTGAGATAGTTTTCTTTTTAATTACTAATTATGTAGACTGGTCTAAAAAGGAGGAAAGAATTTTAATGGAAGTAACGAAAGCAACAAAATCTAAAATCAATATTAATACAAAAGCGATTGTAGCAGTATTAGTATTCAGTGCATTTATTTCAGTATTTAATGAAACTATATTAAACGTAGCATTATCTCCTTTAATGGATGAGATGAATGTTACAGCGGGAACTATACAATGGATAATTACAGCATATATGATAGTGGTAGCAGTTCTAGTTCCAGTTACAGCATTCTTAATTCAAACATTTGAAACAAAGCAATTATATTTGGGAGCTATGACTTTACTTTTAATTGGTACAATTTGTGCAGCTTGCTCAGGATCATTTGCAATGTTGCTTATTTCGAGAATGCTACAGGCATCAGGGACTGGAATGATGATCCCTATTATGATGAATACAGTTTTACTTGTAACACCACCCGAGAAGCATGGTTCAGCAATGGGGGTATGCGGATGTGCAATTTCACTTGGACCAGCATTAGGTCCTACAGTTTCAGGAATTATACTTCAATTTTATAGTTGGCATGTTATATTTATAATGCTAATTCCAATTATAATTTTAGCTATGATTTTAGGATCAATTTATCTAATTACAGCAGGAGAACTTACTAAACCTAAAATAGATTTTACATCAATTGCACTTTCAAGCTTAGGGTTTGGAGGAACAATATATGGAATTAGTAGTATTAGTGGAGATGGAGATATAAGGATTATTGGCGCAATTTTTGCCATTGGAATAATATCGTTAATTTTATTTGGATTACGTCAGATGTACTTAAAGGAACCTATGCTGGACATACGTACATTTAAATATCCGGTATTTTCAATAGGTGTATTAATTGTTATGATCTCAATGATGACAATGTTCACTATGAATGTTATGTTGCCAATGTTCCTTGAAGGAGCACTTAAGACAACGACTTTTATAGCTGCAATGGCATTACTTCCAGCAGCACTTGCTAATGGTTTTGTAACGCCTATAGGTGGAAAAATATATGATAAATTTGGAATAAAGATTTTAGTACCAATAGCATTAACTATAACCTTAATATCATTATTCATATTATCTCGATCAAACAGTGATACATCTGTTATAAGAATTATCGTTCTTTATGTATTAGTATGTATTGGAGTGGGTTTTACAATGTCACCTTGTCAGACAAGCTCGCTAAATCAGTTGCCAAAGGAATATTATCCTCATGGGGTAGCTATATTAAATACGCTTCAACAGATATCTGCTGCAATTGGTTCATCACTATTTATAGGTATTATGTCAGCTTCGGAATTAAAGGCTTTAAGCAATTCTGTACCAGAACAAGCTGCTATAGCAACTGGGTTTCAATCAGGAACTTTAGTTGCAGTAATATTTGTTATAATAGGTCTTTGCTTATCATTTACTCTTAAATTGGCAAATAAGAAATAGAAAAGTTTAGTAATTTAATAATAATTTAATTATATAAATATCAAGTGCTAAAAGAATAATCTGTTGTACTGACTTAGAAAAATAGTTCTATAAACTTCTAATGGAACTGTTTTAGGGCAGTTTATGACTAGGTTATTCTTTTTTTACAAAATTTAAGTCTGACTTAGCTATGCACTATTTGAATAATAATATTAATAGTGAGAATTTATAAAAGGTATAAATAAATTTGAGGAATATAAGATAAACCATGAAAGAATTGAATAATAATTATGATATAAATTGAAAAATGAATTGAATATTTTATTAAATTGATGTAAACTGACTATTAGTTAGAAGATTAGCTTATAATCAGCTTTGCACACGTGAAACTAAAATTTGAACTAATGGAATTATTGCAAATAATTGGGTCTATAATTCCAAAAATAATTTTGAAAATTGTAAAGGAGAAGTATGAAGAAATTATTAACACTTATAATTAGAATGACATTCGGATTTTTATTATGCGCGTTAGGAACTGTGTTAGCTCTTAATTCGAATTTAGGATTAAGTCCATGGGATGTATTTCACCAGGGATTAACAAATGTAACTAGTTTAACTATAGGACAGGCAAGTATTGTAGTTGGAATAATTATAGTAGCAATCACTAGTATCTTAGGCCTTAGAGTTGGATTGGGAACTATAGCGAATATGATAGTAATTGGATGTTTTATAGATTTAATCATATATTCTAAAATCATTCCAGTTTGCAATAACGTATATACAGGCATATTAATGTTAATTGGAAGTTTATTTGTTACAGCTTTAGGAAGCTATTTGTATATTGGATGTGAAATGGGATGCGGTCCTAGAGATGGTCTCATGATTGCGTTAGTTAAGCGTACTGGTAAACCGATTGGAATAATACGACTATGTATAGAAGCAGGAGCTCTAATTATTGGATGGATTTTAGGTGGGTTTGTCGGAATTGGAACTTTAGTTACTGCCATTGGAATTGGGTATTGCGTACAATTAATTTATAAAGTATTTGGATTTGATATAAAGGTGCTAAAGCATAGGAGTATAATGGAAGGATTAAAATTTGTTAATGAATGTATAACCATTTGTTAAGATTCTAATACAATCCACTTTAACTGATAAAGAAAGATATAGAATCGAAAAAGTATGTCTAGTTTTATGTATCTATATAATATAGTAATTCAAAGTAAGTGAAAAATTTTATGGTAGGTAGTATAATTGTGTATTACTATAAAATTTTTAAGGATATATTTATTTAAGGTGAGAAGATTTTTTATATGAATTTTCTCACCTTAAATTCTTAAATAAGGTGGGCTTTAATAAAGAAATTTAATATATTATAAACTGGTAAATATAATTCCAAAACTAGTTATTAAGTTAAATATAAACATATACTTGAAAATTAACATAAATATATATATAATATACATAGCAACAAATTAATAGTTATAAAAACAGCGATGATAAAAACTACGATTTATAAATTTCTTCAGAGAGCCGATGGGTGGTGCGAATCGGTGAAAGGTTAAATCTTTCCACTTTTGGAGCTGTGCGTGATAAATGCAAAGGTTAGTAACCTATATAATACTAGTGTCGAGGGGCTGGTTGTAATATTAACCAGCAATTTGGGTGGCAACGCGGATTATTCCGTCCCAATTATATATTGGGATGGTTTTTTTATTTTTTGAAATAATAATATATATATTTAATCAGGAGGGAAAAAAATGTTAGACATTAAATTCGTAAGGGAAAATCCAGAGATTGTTAAACAAAACATAAAAAATAAGTTTCAAGATAATAAGTTGGGGTTAGTAGATGAAGTATTAACTTTAGATATTGAACTTAGAAAAGTTAAGCAAGAAGTAGAAGCTTTAAGAGCTGATAGAAATAAGTTATCAAAACAAATTGGTGGCTTAATGGCTCAAGGTAAAAAAGAAGAAGTTGAGGAAATAAAGAAAAAAGTTAATGCGGATTCAGAAAGAATGGCTGAGCTAGACGTTAAAGAAAAAGAACTAGAAGAAAAAGTTAAAGTTATCATGATGACTATTCCAAACATAATAGACCCAAGTGTTCCAATTGGTAAAGATGATAGCGAAAATGTAGAAGTAGAAAAGTTTGGGGAACCAGTTGTTCCAGATTTCGAAATTCCATACCATACAGATATTATGGAAAAATTAAGTGGTATTGATTTAGATAGTGCTAGAAAAGTAGCTGGTAATGGTTTCTATTACTTAATGGGAAATATAGCTAGACTTCACTCAGCTGTAATTTCTTATGCAAGAGACTTTATGATAAATAGAGGATTTACATATTGTATTCCGCCTTTTATGATTCGTAGCCAGGTTGTAACTGGAGTTATGAGTTTTGCAGAAATGGATGCTATGATGTACAAAATTGAAGGTGAAGATTTATACTTAATAGGAACAAGTGAACATTCTATGATTGGTAAGTTTATAGATACAATATTACCAGAAACTTCACTTCCTCAAACTTTGACTAGTTATTCACCTTGTTTTAGAAAAGAAAAAGGGGCACATGGTATAGAAGAAAGAGGAGTATACAGAATTCACCAATTTGAAAAGCAAGAAATGGTTGTTGTATGTAAGCCAGAAGACAGTATGATTTGGTATGATAAAATGTGGAAAGATACAGTAGATTTATTCCGTTCTTTAGATATACCAGTAAGGACTTTAGAATGTTGTTCAGGTGATTTAGCAGATTTAAAAGTAAAATCAGTAGACGTAGAAGCATGGTCTCCAAGACAAAAAAAATACTTCGAAGTAGGAAGTTGCTCTAACTTAGGGGATGCACAAGCACGTCGATTAAAGATTCGTGTAGATGGTAAAGATGGAAAGTACTTTGCTCATACATTGAATAATACAGTAGTAGCACCACCAAGAATGCTTATTGCATTTTTAGAAAACAATCTAAATGAGGATGGTTCTATAAATATTCCAGCAGCATTACAACCTTACATGGGTGGAATGACAGTAATTAAATAGAATAAGATTGACCAGATATATTTAAATTTAGAAAGACAACAAATCAATGGGGTATTAAGCTCATTAATTTGCTGTCTTTTTCATACAGTAAAATATTATCAAATATTTTCAATAATATTTTTAGTAGTGGATTAAGATATTATACACGGTAGCAATTAAGAATTATAAGAACAGATTACATAATATTACTTTAGTATAAAAATAAAAATAAAAATTCTAAAGAAATTGAAATATATACATATAAAAGCAAAAGTTACTGACACTGTGATATAAATCACGCTAAAAATTCAGAACAATGGTTATAATATTATCATCTAAGAAGAAGTTTAGATAATAATATTAAGGGAGGAATTAATTATGTCAAGTTTTGCTGTTAGTATAGATGTTAGAATTTATGAAAGAGGTCATAAAAAGGAGATTATATTTAAAGCCTTTGAAGAGCTTGAACAAGGTGAAACAATGGAGCTTATAAATGATCATGATCCTCGTCCACTTTATCAGCAGTTTATAGTTAACTTTCCAGAACACTTTGAGTGGAAATATTTAGAGCAGGGACCTGAAATATGGAGAATAGGTATCACAAAGAAATAAGGCACATTCAATAAGATAGAAAAGGAGTTGTTTTTATAATATGCCATTTATAAGTCAAGATTTATACCAATTTAATAGCTATGTTGAACCAATTAACCTTACATTTCATCAATATTTGTTATTAGGGGATGAACCATTATTAGTTCATACAGGTAACGTTATGCAGGCAGAAGCTTTGGTGCCAGAATTAAAAGATGTACTTAATGGTAAAGAGCTAAAGTATATTTTTATTTCACATTTTGAAGCAGATGAATGTGGAGGATTATCATTAATATTAGAACATTTTCCTGAAGCTAAAACAATTTGCTCTGAAGTTACAGCGCGTCAGTTAAATGGTTTTGGAATAAAAGCAGAAATTATTACTAAGAAAGCAGAGGAAACTCTAAATACTGATAATTATGAATTAGAGTTTATCAATTATCCTTCGGAAATGCATCTTTGGGATGGATTATTAGTTATAGAAAATAAACGTAGGATATTTTTTAGCAGTGATTTGATGTTTGCGTTGGGAAAAGAAATAGGCACAGTACAAGAGTCTGATTGGAATACAGAAGTAAACAGCATTAAGCAAGAACAAATACCAGACAATAATAAGCTGGAAGATTTACAAGAGATTTTAAAAAAGTTAAAGCCTGACCTTATAGCTACAGGCCATGGGCCATGTCTTAAACTAAAATAAAATAAAGGTTATATTTAAGAAAGAAATTTCTTCTTAAATATAACCTTTTTGTTTTGAATTCCATATTGAATATTAATAAGAACTAATATCTTATAATGTAATATTTTAAATTTTGATTTAAATCATATTATTTGTCTTTCTATTTTTTAAGATACGTAACCGTTGTTACAGATTTAAGCAGAGTATTTTAGTAATATATATACGTAGCACAGAGCTAATGTAGAAATTAAAAAATATTAATTTTATTTTAGTAACATATGTTACAGAAATGATATTGGCAATATAGTAAACTCTAAATTGTCAAAGTTAAGAGAGATTAACAAGAAATTATTAATTATTTATATAAAAAGAAAAATAGGAAATAGGAGGACATAATATGTCAATGTTTTGTTATCAATGTCAAGAAACAGCTGGGTGTAAGGGCTGTACTAAAGTAGGGGTATGCGGTAAGGATGAGTATGTAGCAAAAGCTCAAGACTTATTAATATATGTAACTAAAGGACTAGCTATAGTAAGTAATGAAGGAAGAAAAGTTGGAGTTAAAGATAGTAAAGTTGATAAATATATAACAGAAAACTTATTTACAACAATTACAAACGCTAATTTTGATAGAGATTCTATTTTAGATAGAGTTAAAGAAACTTTAAAATTAAGAGAAGAATTAAAAGCTAAAGTAATTAGCTCTGGTGGTAAAGTTGGAGAAGTAAAAGTAACTGGTGGTTTCTTCAAGAAAATATTCGGAATGCAAACTACAGAAATGATTATGCCAGAAGCAGCTACTTGGACAGCTGATAATACAATAGAATTTGATGAAAAAGCAGAAAAAGTTGGAGTTCTTGCAACTGAAAATGAAGATATTAGAAGCTTAAGAGAACTTATCACTTATGGATTAAAAGGATTATCTGCTTACATGAAGCATGCTATGAACTTAAAATATAATAATGAAGAAGTTCATGCATTTATGGCAAAAGCATTAGCAGCTACAATTGATGATACTTTAACTGTTGATGACTATGTAGCATTAGCATTAGAAGCAGGTAAATTTGGTGTAGACGGTATGGCGTTACTTGATAAAGCTAATACTGAAAGCTACGGACATCCAGAAATAACTACTGTAGATATCGGAGTTAGAACTAATCCAGGAATATTAATTTCAGGACATGATTTAAAGGATTTAGAAATGTTACTTGAGCAAACAGAAGGAACTGGAGTAGATGTTTATACTCACGGAGAAATGCTTGCTGGACAATACTATCCAAAATTCAAGAAATATAGTCATTTTGCAGGAAACTATGGTAATGCATGGTGGAAACAAAAAGAAGAATTTGAAAAGTTTAATGGAGTAATCCTTATGACTACTAACTGCATAGTTATTCCAAAGGATTCTTATAAGAATAGATTATTTACAACTGGTGCAACAGGAATGCCTGGATGTGCTCATATAGAAGCTAAAGCTGATGGAACAAAAGACTTTTCTAAGGTGATAGAAATGGCTAAGAAATGCAAAGCTCCAACTGAAATAGAAAAAGGACAAATTGTTGGTGGATTTGCTCATAACCAAGTATTAGCACTTGCTGATAAGGTTGTAGATGCTGTTAAATCTGGTGCTATAAAGAGATTCTTTGTAATGGCAGGTTGTGACGGAAGAGCTAAGTCAAGAGACTACTACACAGAATTTGCAGAAAAATTACCAAAGGATACAGTTATATTAACTGCAGGTTGTGCAAAATATAAATACAATAAATTAAACTTAGGTGATATTGGTGGAATTCCAAGAGTATTAGATGCAGGACAATGTAATGATTCATATTCATTAGTTGTTATAGCACTTAAGCTTCAAGAAGTATTTGGATTAAAGAGTGTAAATGAATTACCTATATCATACAACATAGCTTGGTATGAACAAAAAGCTGTAATAGTATTATTATCATTATTACACTTAGGAGTTAAAAACATTCACTTAGGACCAACACTTCCAGCATTCCTTTCGCCAAATGTTGCTAAAGTATTAGTAGACAACTTCGGAATTGGTGGAATCACTAATGTAGATGATGACATGAAAATGTTTATGGAAGCATAAAAATAATTTGTGATAAATTGCAATAACAAGTAAGATAAGTTAAATCAAATAATGAAACACCCTATTTAATGATCTACAATATTATTTAAGATATATAATCCTAGCGGCACGAGTGCAGCTAGGATTTCTTTTAAATAAAATGCGTTAAAAGATTTTATTCTAATTTTTAATATCTCTTTTAGAGATGATGCAGATGCTTAGTGATTCATTTTCAGCAATAGAGAGAAATTTTAATATTTTTATATATTCCTATAAACATTTTTTTCTATGTAAATAGGAGAATATATAAATATTTATAGGAAATATCAGGGTTTAGAGATTAGAGAAGGTTAAATAATAGAGAAACTTCTTAGCAGCTGCATAAAATGAATTAAAGTTAGTAAGCATGTAAACAATAGTATAAGCACAGAATCTGAAAAGAATAATTATATTTTACTAGGAAGATTATTTTTAATGAAGAGTGAGTTCTTAGTTTTGTGTTGAAACTATCTTATAAAGGAGGACAGCGTTATGAATAGCCATTGTGGAAATTGTTGCAATAATTGTAGAGGGCAGTTTTGTGCAAGTAAAGTGCCAATATTTGAGAATTTGAATGATAAAGAATTGTTAAGGATTGTGAAGAAAATTAATCACAAAGAATATCATAAAGGTGATGTTATTTTTACAGAAGGCAGCATAGCAAATACACTTTATTTTATAAATGAAGGTAAAATAAAATTATATAAATATACAAAGGATGGTAAAGAACAAATACTACATATACTTTCAGAAGGAGATTTTTTTGGGGAATTAGAACTTATAAAACCTTCTCACTATGGATTTAATTCTAAAGCCATAGTGGATGCAAAGATATGTACTCTCACTAAAGATGAGATGAGAGATATAATTATGGGAAATCCTGAAATTGGAATAAAGGTATTAGAAACTGTTGGAGAAAGACTATCAAAAGTAGAAAATCTTGTTCAAAATCTGGCAACTAATGATGTTGATTCGAGAATGGCTTATTTAATAACTGATTTAATAGAAAAGTATGGAGAAAATGTTAGTGGAAATATTTCTATTAAATTACCTTTATCAAGAGAGGAGATAGCTAATTATATTGGTGTAACTAGAGAGACCATAAGTAGAAAATTGAAAAAATTTGAGGATGAAAATCTGATAAAAATAGCAGGAACGAAAAATATAATAGTTTTAGATGAAGATGGGTTAAAGGAATACATTTAAATTAAAAGTTCATTATTACTTTATTTTGTAATAGTGAACTTTTAATATTTAAAATACTTGTGCTAGATTAAATATTATTAAGTATTATATAAAGGAATCTTATCATAGAATATTATTCAAACATTGATAAAGACAAAAAACCATAGATAAACCTATTATAAAATAAGTTTATCTATAGTCCTTAAATAAAGAAAATAACAATTAAACCTTATTGCAACAAACTAACACAATTGCAATTTTCGTATAACCCTACAATAACTAATCAATTATAGAAAACTCTAACTATAGGATTGCATCTTTATTTCTCAAATTAAGTCTTTTGACTCTATATTGAGAAGGCATATTCATTCTTGAATATTTAATGCTTAACTGCTAATTTCTTTATAATCTTAATATGTCCCTAATGATGTAGTTAATACTATGAAGTTAATAGGCATATTGGAAATTTGTCTTAATAAAGTTATGAGATGGTATGTTATTTTTTGTTTTTTTACACATAAAATTCATAAGTTTATGTTAATTTATTAAGTATATGATAATGTAATATTAGTGAGAAATTATATGGGGTGGAAATTATGTATAATATTTTAGTAATTGAGGATGAAAAAAGTGTATCAGAAGTTTTGAAGGCATATTTGGAAAGAGAAGGAGATGGAGTTTATTGTACTGAGGGAGGTTTGGAAGGAATAGAGATATTTAGAAAGGAAAAGATTGATCTTGTGATATTAGATTTAATGTTGCCAGACATTGATGGAGAAGAAGTTTGTGGGTCCTCAGAAGAATTTCAGATGTATATATCTCTATGCTGACGGCTAAAAGTACACTAAGTGATAAAATTGAAGGACTAAATATTGGTGCTGATGAATATTTAACTAAGCCTTTAAGTCCGAGAGAACTTACTGCGCGTGTAAATGCCTTGTTTAGGAGAATTGGAGTAGTTAACGATAATATCATTTCTTTTGATGATGATAAGTTAATAATAAATAGTGATAAGAGATTAGTTTAACTAAATGGAGAAGAGGTGAGTTTAACTCCAAACGAGTTTGATATATTATATGTTCTAGCTTCAAATAGTGGAAAAGTATATACAAGAGAATCAATAATAGAGAGAGTTTTTGGTATTGATTTTGATGGATCAGATAGAATTGTGGACGTTCATATTAAAAATTTGCGTAAAAAAATTTCTGTGCTTTTTTAAAATCCTCATAAAATCTTCATAACTTTATATTATAATCTATATATGTAATTTGAGTTGTCATTTAAAAATGCATCACTGTTTATAATAAGCAGTTATTTATTAGGAGGAGATTATGAGTATTAAGCGGGAGATTATTAAAGTTTATGATATGACATGTACGTCTTGCGAAAATAGAGTGGAAAGATCTTTATTGAAAATTGATGGTGTTTTAAACGCAATGGCTAGCTATAGTGCACAGCAGGTAACGGTTGAATATGATAGTAAGCTTTGCAGTATGGAACAATTAAAAGAAGCTATTAACAAAGCCGGTTATAGTACAAAAAATTCGGTTAGCTTAAAATTTGCGGGTTTTTTAATTATAGCAGCAGCAGTCTTACTTCTTGGTAATTCAACATCAGGATTTGATATGAGTGCTAAGTTAAATAATGCGTCTTATGTAGTGTTATTTATAGTTGGAATACTTACATCTATACATTGTGTTGGCATGTGTGGTGGAATAATGCTTACACAAAGTTTATCTAAAAATAGTATTATAAACGAAAAAGAAAATAAATTTAAAGCTTTAAAGCCTTCAATTTTATATAATGCTGGAAGAGTAACCTCATATACAATTATAGGTGGTATTGTAGGTGCATTAGGCTCTGTTTTATCTTTATCGCTTAATGTAAAAGCTGGATTGCAAATATTTGCAGGATTATTTATGGTAATAATGGGATTAAATATGACAGGTTTTTCTTTATTTAGAAAGCTTAATATTAAGCTGCCATGGTCCTCTTGTAAAATTAAAAATAAACCTAAGGCTCCGTTTTTAGTTGGGATGTTAAATGGGTTGATGCCATGTGGTCCACTTCAGACAATGCAGCTTTATGCATTAGGTACTGGCAGTGCCATAAATGGAGCTATATCAATGTTTTTATTTTCACTCGGAACAGTTCCTTTAATGCTTATATTTGGTGCTGTATCTGGTTTATTAAGCAAGGGATATACGAAACAACTTTTAAAATTTAGTGGAATTTTAGTAGTAGTACTTGGATTAATAATGGGTAATAGGGGATTAGCTCTTGCTGGAGTTGGCATTCCAAATGCTAGTACACTAGCGCAAAATCTTTCTGGAGATGGAGCTCAAGCCGCGCAAGCCAATATAGGTAAGGCGACCATAGAAAATGGAGTTCAAGTAATTAGAATGACAGCAGATAATAATGGATATACTCCTAATGCATTTTACGTACAAAAAGATATGCCCGTTAAGTGGATAATTACAGGAAACCAAATAAATTCTTGTAATAATGCAGTGGTAGTGTCATCTCTTAACATACAAAAGACATTGAAGTCTGGAGAAAATGTTATAGAATTTACACCTAAAGACGGAGATATAAACTTTAGCTGTTGGATGGGAATGATAAGAGGGATAATTAAAGTTACAGATAATCTTGATTCTGTTGATACATCAAAAGCAGATTCATCAATTCCGGCTCCTAGTAGTGGGATGAGTTGCTGTACAGGAACTTCAGCAAGTAACACTCCGCAAACTCCAAGTATATATGGTAATGATTTAAGTAAAGTTTCTACTGATAGGTTAATTAAAAAAGCTAATATTTTAGGAGATACTCAAAGCTTAAGCATAAAGGGAACTGGTTATGAATTTGAACCACTTGTAGCAGTCTTGGAAAAAGGCATAAAGACTAAGCTTTCTGTAGATCTTAATTCCTTTGATAAGGCTGATGGAGTTTTTATAATATATAATGCAGATAGTGGAGATGAAGTGACTACTTTTACAGGTAGAAAAGATGTAGTAAATGTGGAATTTAATATAGACAATAGTGGAACATATCTAATAGTTAAAGATAATGTAGTTGCAATGGGAATAGAAGTTACAGATTCATTAAAAACTGTAAATTTGGATGAAGTTCGTAAGAAACTTATAAATGAATAAAGAATAAATAAAAATTAAGACTGGTATATAGCAAATTAATGTATATCAGTCTTTTTTGTTTATGTAAGAAACGTATTGAAAATATTTATTATAAACAGATAATGTATATTGCAATTCATAATGCACATTTCACAATTCTCAATTATGGCTAAAATTCTTGAAATATATATACAGTAAAAATAAAAAATTTCACAAAATCGACACAATTATGATGTATTATTATTTAACAATTAGGTAAATGAAGTTTATAAAAGGTATTATTGTTCATAATTAAAGATGTTAGCAAGTAACTATGATTTAAGGAGGTTTTTATGGGAAGTAAGTTAGTTAAATTTATAATAATTGCAGCTTCAATATTTACATTAGTTTCTATTTCAGGTTACTCACCTAGAAATAATAGCATGGATAGCAGGAGTAATAGCGTAAGCAATTTTGTAAAATCACTAAGAAGCGGTGATTTAGATAGCCTTCTAAGTAGTGTGAAAGATATAATAAGTGTTGATAAAAATAATAATAATAAATATAACTTGGTGTCACCAAGAGATCTAGAACAATACATTTTAGATGAAATTAGTAATATAAAAGGGATTCAAATAATCAATGAGCCTAAGATTATAAAAATAATAAAACCTATACAGAAGACTCCAGTAAAAAGTGACTTTAAATTAGGAGAAATAAATGAAAATACTAATAAAGCTGTAAATGACCCAGGATATAAGTATGAGTGGGATATAAGTTATACGGAGGCGGATAAAGCATGGCCTCTAATAAAACAAAAAAGAGAAATTAAAGTAGCAGTTTTAGATACAGGAGTGGATTACACTCATCCAGATTTAAAAAATAGAGTATTAAAGAGCAAGGGATATAATTTTGTGGATAATAATTCTGATGCTATGGATGACAATGGTCATGGCACTCATGTATCAGGAATAATAGCTGCAAATGCTAATGACAATATTGGTATAGCAGGAATTGACGGAACATTAGATGTAAAAATAATTCCGATCAAAGTATTAAATAGCAATGGGGAAGGTGAGGTAAATGACATAGTCAAGGGGATTAAGTATGCTGCAGATAACGGAGCTGATATAATTAATTTGAGTTTTGGAGCTAATGAGAAGAGTAAATCAATTGCAGAAGCAATAAGTTATGCTAAGAGTAAAGGAGCATTTGTAGTAGCCGCGGCAGGTAATGATAATGAAGATAGTGATAATATCAGTCCAGCTGGAGACGGAGCTTTTACAGTAGCTGCAATGAGTTATAATTATAAAAAGGCCTCGTTTTCTGATTATGGTAGTTGCATAAAAGTTTCAGCGCCAGGAGTGGAAATATTAAGCACAGTTCCAGGTGGCTACGAAGCATGGGATGGAACAAGTATGGCAGCACCAGTAGCTACAGGAATAGCAGCTATGGTTAAAGCAGAAGATCCTAATTTATCTCCAAGTCAGATTGAAGATGTTTTAGATAGTACGGCTAAGGATATTATGTCCAAAGGTAAGGATAAGCAATCAGGATATGGGCTTATAGATGCTTATAATGCTATCAAAAAAGTGAAACAATTAGAAAAGTAATATAGATGAAATTGATTTTTTGAGTTAATAAAGTTGAAAATAAGTTATAGAAAGCTAATTTTAAAGAAGTTAATCAATAATTTATATAATGGTTAGCTTCTTTTTGGTTTCATGACAAAATACCACTTAGGATCATACTATATATTAAAAAGTTTTAGGAGAAAAATCAATGACTGATACTTTGAAAAGTTGCCCTTCTACACTAAATACTACTAGGATTTGTGCTAATGATGAATTAGATGCTTCCATAGAAATATCTAAAATCGGTTTTAATAACATGAACCCTAATGCTGTCATTTTAGTCAATAAAGATGAAGTTTTTGATGGAATTGTAGCAACATCCTTAGTCCATTTTCCAATTAATGCATCACTTTTGTTTACTGATGGTAATAGGTTAAGTGAAAAAACCTTAGGAGAAATTGAGAGATTATCGCCTAAGGGATATAATGGAGTACAAGTAATTTTAGTCGGTAATATTTCTAAAAATGTATCTTTGGTATTAAACGATCATGGTTATAGAACAAAGCATATATCGGGTCGCAATTACTACGAGACTGCAGGTATAATATCTAGAATAAGAAAAGAATTTGATAATATACTTATAATTTCAGGGGAAGATTATTCGGAAGGAATTATTGCAGGTTATTGGTCTGCACATCATGGAGATCCTATTTTATTTGTACAAAGAAATAGAATTCCTAATTGCACCATTGATATAATCAAGAAAATGAATGATATTAATATTTATATAGTTGGTTCAACTAAAACAATATCAAAAGATGTTGAATACTATTTATCTGGATTAGATAATGTTAAAAAGGTAGACAGAATTGGCGGGGAAAGTCCCTACGAAATAGCAGTTAATTTTTCTAGATATAATGATGAGAAAGCTGATTTTGGGTGGGGACGAAATTATAGAGGAGGTCATGCTTTTACATTTGGAAAGCTTGATGAGCCAATGAAAATTATAGCCAGTGTAGTATTTGCTCATATGGGAAAACATACTCCACTTCTTTTAATTGAAAAAGATAAAATACCGGAAGTGGTAAATAGATATATTAATTTAATTAAACCTATACAGCCAAAAGGAATGCTAAGGCCTCCATTTATGCACGGTTTTATATTAGGGGATATTTCAAATATAAGTTATAAAGCGCAAAAAATGATTGAAGGAATACTTTCTATTGATCAGCACATGATGAATAATGAAAATATGGAAGGTATGACGGGGAAAATGAAAGATAATGTTATGAATGCTGATAAAAAAAATATGATGATGAATAATGGAATGCAAGATATGAATGAAAATATAAAAAATGATTCTATATATGGCCGGGATTATATATTTGAATGGAGGAATTTGTGCTATAGAAAAGTTAATGTAGACGAAATACTATAATTTTATGTTTTAGATTATCACAATCTTTCTTAGTTTTGAATATAATAATATTTGGAAGGAGATGGTTTAAAGAATGGATGTAGAAAAAGATACCTACAGAGATTTAAAAGGCCTATATGATAATTGCAAAAAATACATGTATTACAGAGCAACTTTAATAATGACAGATGGAAGTACTTTTGATGGAATTATTGAAAATGTAGATGGAGATAATGTTTCAGTATTAATTGGTGAGGATGTAACAGAGAAAGAGAATGAAGGAAACTCTAATCAGCAACGTCAATATGGAAGATATGGTTATAACCCTAGATTTAGACGTTACAGACGTAGAAATTTCCCACTTGCTGCTTTGGCAGAAGTAGCTTTATTGCCTTATATCGCTCCGCCAGTACCTTATCCTTATTATCCTTACCCTTACTACCCTTATTAGAGTTATACTTAGAGAAAAAGTCTAATAGATAAAATATATAATCTTGTTAGAAACAAGTGTATTTATAATATTGTGTAGGCAATTGTTTAATAAGAACAATTGCCATTTGTACTAATAAGCATAGTGCAGGATTCTACAAATATCTATATTTTCAAAAAGTCATTGTAGACATAACATTCATTTAAAAAATAGTGGAAATAAGTTTCATGAAATTAAATAGTTTAACGTTAACTATTTGATGATTCATAAGTTTGTCAGTTATTCTAAGTTAGATAATTGTCCTACAGATTGGCGTTCGACTAGTTCTACATCTAAAGTAATTTTATTGTTGGATACAGAACCTTTTTCTATATACTCTATAAGGAGATTTACAGCTTTTGTTGCTTTGGACTCTATATCCTGAGAAATAGTAGTAAGTTTTGGCGTAACATAAACGGATGGTAGAAGATTATCAAAACCAATAACTGATAAATCATTAGGAACAATTTTTCCGTTCAATTTTGCACCTTCAATTATACCAATTCCCATAATATCAGCCGTTGTAAATACAGCAGTAACATCAAATTCTTTATTACATATAGACCTGCCTAAATTAATACCAACTTCGTAGTTAGGTTCTACATCGACTATGAGACTTTCGTTAAACTCAATATTAGATTCTAATAAAGCATCTTTATATCCTTCAAGTCTTTTGATAATCTGAGGAATTGGAACATTATCTTTATGACATGGCCCTGCAAATAGAATTTTCCTGTGTCCATTGTTTATAAGATAGCGAGTAGCTATATAGCCGCCTTTATAATCATTTATACCTACACTTATTATGTTATCAATTTTTGAATAACTATCTAAAAATACCATTGGAAGTTTATTTTCCTTCAATATTGAATAGATAAGATTGTCATAGTCAGGCATTAAAAATATAGCACCATCCATATTCCAATTTTTAAGCAATGCAGATATATCTGAAACATCTTTAACTGAACGAATCATTAAATAGTATCCGTTTTCACGAACTACATTTTGTATAATACCAAACAATTCACTAATATAGGGATCTTTAAATAAATTATTAAACGAGCCCTTAATGGGAACTATAACTCCTATGATTTTAGAGGATTTAGCTGTTAAGCTTCGTGCAGTTAGGTTAGGAACATAATTATATTTTTGTATTATCTTTTCTATTTTTTCTATAGTTTTTTTTGATACTTTTGAATGATTTCCATTTATTACATTTGATACTGTCATGATACTGACGCCGGCTTCAGCTGCGATATCTTTTAGTGTAACCATAATTGCCTCCTAGTTTACCGATATACTGTTATGAAGATAAGTGTATATAGATAATATTAATATATATTACATATTATTGCAATGAGAGCATATGCATTAATTATAAGAATTAACGTATAGAAAGGGTGTTTTATAATCTTTCATCATAATAAAAGTAAAGTATTTAAAGTAGGTTTAAGCACTAGGTTTATTAGTTAATAAATATTTAAATAGAGAAAAGAAAAGTAGTAATATTTTTTTAGTTATTAAATTATCTACATATAATATGAAATATAAAAAATGTAGATAATTGAGGTAAAAATGCTTATGAAAACGATTGACAGAAAAAAGAAACAATGTTAATCTTATGATATAGTTTAGCGTTAAACATAATGACTCGAAGATAGGCATAATAATATAAATATAAATCATATTAATCTAAATAAATATATATGAGGTGAAAAGATATGAGGAAAAAAGTGTTAGCAGCATTACTTGCAAGTACTATGGTAATTGGTTCTTTATCAGGGTGTGGAAGTAGCTCGAGTCAAGCTAGTTCTGATTCTAAAACATCAACTGGAAATAGTGAAGCAATTCGTTTCGTAAATACGAAAATTGAAATTGACAAACCATTAAAGGAATTTGCCAAAAAGTATCAAGAAAAAACTGGACAAGAGGTAGATATTGAGTCTCTTGGAGGTGGAGTAGATGTTAATGGACAGTTAAAGAATTATTTAGCAGCAGGAAATATGCCAGATATTTATGCGTTTGGGCCAGATTCTTATGTTTCATTTAAAGATTACTTAACAGACTTAAGCGATCAAGGATGGGTAAAAGATACTGATTTTGCATTTAAAGGTGATGATGGTAAGGTATATGGATTCCCATTTGCAATTGAAGGTATTGGTTTAGTGTATAATGCAGACATATTGAAGAAGGCGGGAATCGATCCAAAGACTTTAACAAACATCAATGCTTATAAAGAAGCATTCAAAAAAATTGATGGAATGAAAGATCAGCTCGGTATTCAAGCGGTTGCATCAGTAGCAGCAGAATCAGGACAAATGTATTGGTCAACTGGTAATCATATCATGGGTGCTTATTTATCAGAAGGACTAGACAGAAAAGATAAAAAATATATTGATATGTTGAATAAGGGACAATTAGATGATGAACGTTTTGGAGAATTTGCTGATTATGTAAAATTATTATTCGATTATGCAGACAAGAATGTTTTAATATCAGGTACTTACGATGATCAGTTAGCATTATGGGCAAAGGGAAAAACAGCTTTTATTACTCAAGGAAATTGGATAGATCCTTCTTTAGCAACATATGATGTGAAGTTTGATTGTGGAATTGCTCCACCAGCATTTACTACAAAAGATACACCAGGTATTTTAGCAGATGCACCAGCTTATTGGGGAATTTATAAAGACAGTAAGAAAATAGATGCATGCAAAGAATTTCTTAATGCTTTTGTCTCTACAGAAGAAGGTCAAAAATGTTTGATAAAGGATAGTGGAATGGTTTCACCATTTAAGACAAGCACTATTGAACCAGACTTACCTTTAGCAAAGAGCGAGAGCAATTATATTAAAAATAATCAAACTTATGCATGGGATTGGACACATATGAAAGATGGTATTGCAATGAATTCTACAGGACCTGTTTTTGAATTGTATGCTAAAGGCCAATTAGATAAAGATGGATTTACAAAATCAATGAAGAAAGCAGTTGCAGATTATATGGCAAAATAATAACTGCAGTATAAATTATATAGGTTACTTACAAATAGAGTAACCTATATTAATTATATTTTTTGTACAGGTGAAATATTAAAAGGGGGGAAAGCATAAGCGCAAAGTATGGGCAATTACAACAATGATTATAATAATCATTCAAGTTTAGGAGGAAAAAGCATGAATACAAATATAAAAAGATTGCTTTCAATCGGAGTAATGTTGGTTGGCATTTTAGCCATGGCTTTTGCACTATATCTAGATATTATAGGTAGTAAAAACACGATGCGTGGAACTATATTAATTGTAGGTGCTTTATTAGTAATTTTAGGCTTATATAGTTTTCCAACTAAGAAGCATAGAGTGATAATTAATATCTTATTTCTATTTCCATTGCTATTTGCATTTTTTGTAACTGTGTTAATACCATTTGTATGCGGTGTTTTTTATTCCTTTACTAACTGGAATGGGATTAAGTTTACGGAATTTGTTGGATTAGGCAATTATATCAGTATGTTTAAATCTGAGGACTACGTATATTCATTTATAGTAACTTTTATTTTTACAGTTGTTAATATGATTCTTGTAAATTCGGCAGCGTTTGCATTAGCATTATTTTGCACATCAAAAGTAAAAGGAAAGAATTTTTATCGTGCAGCTTTCTTTATACCAAATTTAATTGGAGGAATTGTACTTGGCTATGTGTGGCAGTTTATTTTTAATAAGGTATTCACAGTCGTAATAAATGGTAGTGCGTCTATGCTTACAAACCCTAATTTAGCATTGATGGCAATTTTAATAGTTAGCACATGGCAATATGCAGGGTACATTATGATGATTTATGTTACAGGATTGCAAAATGTGCCTCAAGATATTCTTGAGGCATCTAGTGTAGATGGTGCAAGCGGCTGGGTTACACTGTTTAAAATTAAGATTCCAATGATTGCTAATACATTTACAGTTTGTATATTTCTAACATTGGTTAATTCGTTTAAGCAGTTTGATTTAAATTTAGCAATAACTAATGGTGCTCCTAGTAGAATTTTAAATGGAAATATTGTTCAATCAACGGAGTTTTTAGCTCTTAATATTTATAATACTGCAATTGGCAAAAATCAATATGCTCTTGGACAAACTAAGGCGGTTGTATTCTTTATTATATTGGCAGTTGTATCATTAACTCAGGTATATATAAGTAAGAAGAAGGAGGTAGAAGTATAATGAAGTCGATAAAAACAAGAAGTATGATTGGAGAAATTATTGGAATTATACTTGCTCTTATAATTCTTTCACCATTTATTTTAGTGATTTTGAATTCAGCTAAAACAAGTGCAGATATTGTAATCAGCCCTCTTTCTATTCCTAATAAATGGGGACAGATGTTAACAAACTTTAAAAATGTAATACACAACGATAGCTTTAATTATTGGAAATCTTTTTTTAGTTCATTATTTATTACAATCGTTTCGTTGGCTCTATTGTCTCTTTTTTCATCCATGACAGCATGGGTACTTTGCCGAAATAAGAAAAAATGGTCTGGATTTATTTTTATGCTTCTTGTAGCTGCTATGGTTATACCTTTCCAAGTTGTTATGCTACCTTTGCTTTCTACATTCAGAAATATATCTAATTTTCTTGGAATTCAAATGCTGCAAAGTTATCAAGGTGTCATATTTGCTTACCTAGGATTTGGTGGAAGTATGTCTGTATTTATCCTTCATGGCTTTATAAAAGGAATTCCACGTGAATTAGAAGAAGCAGCATGGATTGATGGCTGTAGCCCAGAAGGAACTTTCTTTAGAATTATTTTTCCCTTATTAAAGCCAGTTCAAATGACGATTTTGATTCTAAATGGGATTTGGATATGGAATGATTATCTATTACCATCATTAATGCTTGGGTTAAATGGTAAAATAAAAACTCTCCCAGTGGCAGTAAGTGCTTTTGTAGGGTCCTACGTAAAGCAATGGGACTTAATTCTTTCAGCTGCATTTTTAGCAATGATACCAATTATCATCTTATTCTTATTTGCTCAAAAGCAGATAATTAAAGGTATAGTAGATGGTGCAATTAAATAGTAATAAATTTATAAAAAATATATGGTCAAAGTAAAAGAAATCATTAATAAAAGTCCTAAGTGATTTTTGGGAATAAAAGCATTTTTAGAAAATGTTGAAACAATGGAGGTACTAGTGTATGGGAAAATATCAGGAAGAAAAAATGAAATTTGGTAAAATGCTAAGTCATAAAATCGAAAATAATGTAATTAATATTAGATTTCAAGAGAAAGCTGTTTTTATAAAAGTATTGAATGCATATATAATTAATTTCTTTGTGCCTTTACATAGGGAGGAAAGAAATTCTAAAGCAGTTGAAAATTTAAAAGATGATTATTATGATTTTCAGGTTGAAAATATAACAAATGGAATTCAGGTAACCACAGAAAAATTAGTTTGCAAGATTTATGATGAATTTAAAGTAGATATTTATGACAAGATAGGAACATTGTTGTGTGCAGATTATAGAGGTGAAAGTAAACCTTTTAAAAGAAGATATGGTGATTATATGCTTGCAGAATCAGAGGGACATTCTCTTAGGGAAGAATCTGATTACAAGGTATATGTTTCGAAAAGAATGGAAGAAGAAATGCATTTCTATGGTTTTGGAGAGAAGACAGGGCATTTAAATAAGAAAGGATATCATTATGTAAATTGGAATACAGATAATCCAAAGCCACATGGAGAAACATTTGATAGGCTTTATAAGTCAATTCCATTTTTTGTTGGATTGAGCAAAGATAATGCATTTGGAATATTTTTTGACAATCATTTTGAGACTCATTTTGACATGGGAAAAGATAATTCTGAATATTATTATTTTGCTGCAGTTGATGGGAATTTAGATTATTATTTTATTTATGGTCCATCAGTTAAAAATGTTATCAAAGGATATACTGAAATTACTGGGAATATGCCTTTACCACAAATATGGACTCTTGGTTATCAGCAATGCAGATGGTCTTATGACTCAGAAGAAAGACTCATGGAAATTGCAAGCACTCTTAGAGAAAAGGAGATACCTTGCGATACATTATATTTAGATATAGATTATATGGATGGCTATAGGGTATTTACATGGGATAACGAAAGGTTTCAGAACCCAGAAACAATGATTAAAAATTTAAATGACATGGGATTTAAGGTAGTGACTATAATAGACCCAGGAGTCAAAGTTGATAAAGGATATAAGATTTATGACGAAGGACTTAGAAAAGGGTATTTTGCAACTGACAAGTCAGGTATAACATATGTAAATGAAGTTTGGCCAGGAGATGCTGTTTATCCTGATTTTTTAAATTCAAAGGTTAGGGATTGGTGGTCAGAAAATCAAAAGATAATGATAGATTCAGGTGTGAGTGGAATCTGGAATGACATGAATGAACCTGCAAGCTTTAGAGGACCATTACCAGATGATGTTATGTTTAATAATGATGGAATTACAGTTAATCATAAAGAAGCTCATAATGTATATGGCCATATGATGGCTAAGGCTACTTATGATGGAGTTAAAAAAGTAACTGGAAAGAGACCTTTTGTAGTAACAAGAGCGTGTTATGCAGGAACTCAGAAATACTCAACTGTGTGGACAGGAGATAATCAAAGTACATGGGAGCACTTAAGAATGTCGATTCCGATGCTTATGAATCTAGGACTTAGTGGAATGGCTTTTTGTGGGACTGATGTAGGAGGCTTTGGATATGATTGTACTGGGGAATTATTAAGTAGATGGGTTCAGGTCGGAGCGTTCACTCCACTTTTTAGAAATCATTCTTCTATGGGAACAAGGGATCAGGAACCTTGGGCATTTGATAAAAATACTGAGGAAATCAATAAGAAGTATATAAAATTACGATATAAGCTAATTCCATATATATACGACATGATGTGGGAGTGTAGTAAGAATGGAGCACCACTTATAAGGCCACTTCTATTTAATTATCAGAGTGATAAAAATACTTATGAAATTAATGATGAGTTCCTTTGTGGAGATAATATTTTAGTTGCACCAGTTGTTGAGCAAGGATTAAAAGCTAGAAGCATATATCTTCCTGAAGGGGAGATTTGGATAGATTATTGGACAAAAGAAGAATATAAAGGTGGACAATATATAATTAAAAAAACTCCGTTAGACCTATGTCCGATATTTATTAAAGGAGGAACATTGATTCCAGTAGGGCAAGTACAAAATTATATTGGTGAAAAACAGTCTAATGCTTTAACTATAGAAGTCTATCTATCTAATGATAACTCGGATACTGAATATAATCACTATGTTGATGATGGAGAAAGTTTTAAATATGAATTAGGAGAATTTAATAATTATAGAATTAAAGTAGTTAATAAGGAGAGAGTTGAAATAAAAATTGACTTGATAAATTATAGATATGACGACAAATATGAAAATATAGAATTTATCGTTCACAATCTAAATAAGAAAACTTTAGTCATAAATGGAGAAACAGTGGAAGTTATAAATGGCAAGGCGCTTATAGCTAATCCAGCAAGATAAATATATTCAATACTAATTTAGGAGGTTTTACGTTATGAAGAAATGGTGGCACGACAAAGTGGCATATCAAATATATCCAAAAAGTTTTTGTGATTCAAATGGAGATGGAATAGGTGATTTAAAGGGTATCATTAGTAAGCTTGATTATTTAAAAGACTTAGGAGTGGATATAATTTGGCTATCACCAATTTATTGTTCTCCTTTAGTAGATCAAGGTTATGATATATCTGATTATTATAATATTGATCCAAGGTTTGGAACCATGGAGGATATGGATGAACTTCTAAGACAGGCAAAAAAAAGAAATATGTATATATTAATGGATTTAGTAGTCAACCACTGCTCAGATAAGCATGAGTGGTTTAAGAAAGCATTGGATGATCCAGAAGGAGAATATGCAGATTATTTTTATATTCGTGAAGGTAAAGGTGATAATCCTCCTTGTAATTGGCGCTCTTACTTTGGCGGAAGCGTATGGGAAAAGATACCTAATACCAATAAATATTATCTGCATTTATTTGCAAAAGAGCAGCCAGACTTAAATTGGGAAAATTCGAAACTAAAAAATGAAATATTTAGGATGGTGAATTGGTGGCTTGAAAAAGGATTGGCAGGTTTCAGAATTGATGCCATTATTAACATAAAAAAAGATTTGAGATTTCAAGACTTTCCAGCTGATAGAGAAGATGGACTTTGCAGCATAGATAGAATGCTAGAAGCAGCAGAAGGTGTAGGAGACATGTTAAATGAGTTAAAAGAGAAAACCTTCGAAAAATTTGATGCATTTACAGTTGGAGAAGTCTTCAATAGAAAAGAAGGAGAACTTGATAAATTTATAGGTGAAGACGGATATTTCTCTTCTATCTTCGATTTTGAAATGGAAGTCTTGGGAAAAAGTGAATTTGGTTGGTATGATAATAAGCCTTTTTCAATTAATGAGTTAAGAAAAGCTATTTTTAGCAGTCAATTAGAGACTTGTGGAATAGGCTTTAAGGCTAATATTATTGAAAATCATGATGAGCCTAGAGGCGTAAGTAGATATATTCCTGAACAAGACTTGAATGATAAAAGCAAGAAAATGCTTGGGGCAATATCACTTATGCTTAGAGGAATACCGTTTATTTACCAGGGACAAGAGATTGGAATGACAAATAACAAATTCAATTCGATAAAAGAATTTGACGATATTGCAACAATAGACCAATATAATGTAGCTATTGAAAAAGGGTATAGTGATGAAGAAGCTCTAAAAATTATAAATATATTTAGCAGAGACAATGCTAGAACACCGTTCCAATGGGATGGAAGTGAAAATGCAGGCTTTACAACTAGCAGACCTTGGCTTAAAGTTAATGGAAATTATAAAGTGATTAATGCAAATTCACAAATTAAAGATGAGGAATCTGTGTTTAATTTTTATAAGAAGATCATAAATTTAAGAAAATCAGAAGAATTTAAAGATTCCATAGTATATGGAGAATTCGTACCTACATTAGAAGAATATGATAACTTATTTGCTTTTTATAGACAAGGAGAATCTAAAAAATTAATGATACTTGCAAATTATCAAAAGGAAGAGCAGAGTATTGATTTAGATAAACAACATGTTAAAGTGTTAATCAATAATTGTGAAGAAATAAAGAAAGATAAGAATAAAATCATATTGCAAGGATATCAAGTACTTATTCTTGAAGTTTAGTAAAGATAATATACTTGCGGTATAAATATTGAAGAAATATAATAGAATTCTCTCCAAAAGACCTGGGGAGAATTCTTTATTGCATACTAAAATATTAATATAAAAGTAATATAATAATAAATAAAACTTAATTATTTTTGTGCTATAATGAACGGGAATAAAGGAATTAAATTTTTGGACATAATTTATAGCATAATAATATAAGGAGAATAGAAAATATGAAATTCAAATCATTTATGTCAAAGGCAATTATTTCATCTTTAGCTTTGAGTGTGTTTTTTACTTCAGTTACAGGAGGACAGGCGTTTGCAGATTCATTTAAATCTGTTACGTTAGGAGCTGATTTAAGCGATGCTCAGAAAGCAGAAATGTTAAAATATTTTGAAGTAACAAAAAATGATGCTAATGTATTAGAGGTAACATCAAAGGAAGAACATTCATATTTAGGTAAAGTTGCAACAGAAGCTCAACTTGGTAATAAAGCAATATCATGTTCTTATGTAGAACCGACTGAAAAAGGAGGAATAAATGTTACTACAAACAATCTTACTTGGGTTAATGACGGCATGATAAAAAATGCGTTGATTACAGCAGGAGTAGAAAATGCCAATGTAAAAGCATCTGCGCCATTTAAAGTGTCTGGAACTGCTGCACTTACAGGAATATTAAAAGGCTTTGAAAACAGCAGTACAGGAAAAAAGATTGATGAAAATAAAAAAGAAGCAGCTAATGAAGAATTGGTTACTACAGGAGATATCGCAGAGAAGATAGGGCAAAATGATGCTAGTAATTTAATGAATGACATAAAAAAAGATGTAGTAAAGGAAAAACCAAAAACAGATGAAGAATTAAATAAGATAGTAGATAAGGCTGTTAAAGATTATAAAGGCAATTTATCAGATGATGATATAGCTAAAATTAAAGATGTAATGAGTAAAATAAATTCATTGGACCTTAACTATAATAATTTAAAAGCGCAGATGGATGATGTAACGAATCAATTAAAAGATAAGCTAACAAGCAAAGAAGCACAAGGTTTTTTTGATAAGTTAGAAAAAATGTTCTCTGATTTTTTAAGTTCAATTAAAGGCGCATTTTCTAAGTGACAGATTAAAAGTTTATATTAGTATAACTTAGTTAAATTAAGAAAATGTGAATTTTAGTTACTATTCTTGAGCATTATAGTAATATATGATATAATTATTAATAAGAAATAAATGAATATATTAAGTTGTACGGTTGGGCAAATTATATAATTTGCTTTCAAGCAATTTTAGTTTCTGGGGTGGGAAACTCTTTTTTGAGTATTCCCACCTCTTTTTTGTATAGATTTTTAATAAATTAATGGTTAAATAAGAGATTAAATTAATATCTTATTTTTGCTGATTTTTGGGAATAAATAATTATGTGAAGGAGAGTAAAGTATGAAAAACAAAATTAAAAATAAAATTAAAAATCCATTCTTGCAATTCTTTAAGAATGAGTCTTCGAGTGGAATAGTGCTGCTGTTTTGTGCAATTATTGCAATAATAATTGCAAATTCAAATTTTTCTAGTATGTATAATAATATAATTCATACTTATATAACTATTGGGTATAAGGATTTTTCTTTATCTATGTCAATTTTACATTGGATTAATGATGGGTTGATGGCTATATTTTTTTTAGTAGTTGGAATGGAGATAAAAAGAGAAATAGTATTTGGAGAACTCAAGTCTTTTAAGAAAACTATACTGCCTGTATCAGCAGCTATAGGTGGAATGGTCGTGCCAGCTATAATCTATGCGCTATTCAATTTTAACCAACCAACTATAGTAGGATGGGGAATTCCAATGGCTACAGATATCGCGTTTGCATTAGGGATACTTTCTTTGGTTGGTAAAAAGGCTCCAAAAGGAATAATAATTTTTCTTACAGCACTAGCTATAGTTGATGATTTGGGAGCTATTATAGTGATCGCTATATTTTATACAAGTGGGATATCATGGATTGCATTAATCCTAGGCTTGGTTATTTTTTTAGCGATAATGTTGGCTAATAAACTTAATGTTAAGAATAAATGGTTATATATTGTTTTTGGAATTATTTTATGGATTTGTTTCTTAAAATCTGGAGTACATGCGACAATTGCTGGAGTATTACTTGGAATGGGATTACCTATCGGAAAAAATATGGAGGAATTTAGAACATCAATTTTATATAGATTCGAGCATGTCCTAACGCCATTATCTTCATTTATAATTATGCCAATATTTGCATTAGCGAATTCGGGCATAACTATAGATTTTAATAGTTTATCAACAGCAATAATAAATCCAGTCAGTCTAGGTATAATTTTTGGATTATTTATAGGAAAACAAATAGGTATTTTTGGAGCTTCGTATATTTTAGTGAAATTAAAACTTGCAAAATTGCCATCTAAAGTAACTAAGAGGCATTTATATGGAGCAAGTGTACTTGGCGGAATTGGATTTACTATGTCACTTTTTGTTTCATCCTTGTCATTTACAGAGGAAAGTGCTTTATCTATGGCTAAAATAAGTATTATAATCGCTTCTATCCTATCGGCTACATTTGGAGCTGTAATATTTAAAATAATAAAATTTAAAAATGAAGAACGAGTGTAATATAAATTCCAGGAAAAATTAGAACTTATTTTTCTAGAAATAAAGACAAAGGAAGAATAGTCAAAGTTTTGTAATACAAGCTATCTGTACTAGTTCTGTTAAGATTTTTATAGGTTATATTTTATGATAGTGGTTAAGATATTACTGCCAAACAAAATAATAAATTAAGGGAGGTAGATTCATATGGCTTCAAACAATAGTGGAAGAAACAGAACATTAGTACCAGAGGCAAAACAAGGGTTAAACAGATTAAAAACAGAGGTTGCTTCAGAAGTTGGATTAAGCAATTATGAAAGCATGGATAAAGGAAACCTTTCTTCAAGACAAAACGGTAGCGTTGGTGGAGAAATGGTAAAAAGAATGATAGAAAGCTATGAACAAGGACTATAGAAGATAGATAAAAGTAGGTGCACTGAGTTTATTCTCAGTGCACCTATATGATTTTTTATATATAAATTTTAATTAAAAGGTAGAATTATTAATTTAATAACGAGTTATTTTATTAATTATAAATTTAATTTTTAATACTCTTATATATGATTATATAATTTTATATAACTTGCGCATAGTATGTAAACAATAAGTATTAAACTTATTGTTTTTTTTACATACACATAAAAGGCAGATGCGTAAAAAATCTACACATATGAAAAGAGTGCGAAGCACAATACGGAACTTATATGAAAAGAGTGCGAAGCACAATACGGGACTTAACCACAGTTACCTTGTTTTTCTTTCTGGAAAAGTTGAAAATTATTCTCATTTCTATTGACAAAATAAAGTAATGTTGAATATAATGTATATATGAATAAGTATTCATATGTTCAAGTGAAGAGGTGAAGGGTATGGAAAATAGTAATATTGAAGTTTGTAATTGCACTATAATTCATGAAGATATAATTAATAAAGTCAAGGAATCTATACCAGAAGAAGAAACGCTTTATGATCTAGCAGATTTATTTAAAGTACTTGGGGATTCAACAAGAATAAAAGTATTATGTGCATTATTTGAAGCAGAAATGTGTGTTTGCGATATAGCAGCATTGCTTGGAATGACTCAATCTGCTATTTCACATCAGCTAAGAGTTTTAAAACAAGCAAGATTAGTAAAATATAAAAGAAATGGCAAGGTAGTTTACTATTCACTAGATGATGAACATGTTAAAAGTATTTTTGATCAAGGGTTGATTCATATATCTGAGAAAAAATAAGTTTTAGATTGGGGGAAACATTATGGCAAGCAATATAAGAATAGCTAGTGGTCCTGTTAATGCGAAATTATCAAAGAAGGATAATATAAAAAAAGTAAAGAAAGAATTTATACTAGAAGGACTTGGATGTGCAAATTGTGCAGCTAAAATGGAGCAAAAAATAAATGAATTAGATGGAGTTAATTTTGCCAATGTAAATTTTCTCACTAAAACTTTAATATTAGAAGCAAAGGAAGCTAACAAATTAGAAGAATTGATAGGAACAGTAACTAACATTGTAACTAATATCGAATCTCATGTTAAAGTTGTAGAAAAGGTAACAGGGAAAATTTTAAAAAAAGAAATTTTACTTGAAGGATTATGTTGTGGTAACTGTGCAGCAAAGATCGAAAGGGAATCAAATAATATAGATGGTGTGAAATCTGCGCTAGTTGATTTTATATCAACAAAGCTTATTATAGAGATGGAAGACCCAGCAAAGGAAAATGCTATTATTGACAATGTTAAACGCATTGTCAAAAGAATAGAACCAGATGTTAATGTTGTTGAAATTCATGGAATAGATAAAAGAACTATGGGCAAAAGTGAAAAAGTTGAAGAGGACAATGATAAGAGTGAAATTATTAGATTAGCTATTGGCGCTTTAATTTTTGGAATAGCAACTATTTCAAAATTTTCAAATTCTATAGAATTATTGCTATATCTAATAAGTTATATTCTTATAGGTGGAGAAGTAGTCTTAAGAGCTCTAAAAAATATAACTAAAGGTCAAGTATTTGATGAAAATTTCTTGATGACTATAGCAACTATTGGCGCTTTTGCAATAGGCGAATATCCAGAAGGTGTTGCAGTTATGCTTTTCTATCAAATAGGAGAAATGTTCCAAGACATGGCTGTAAATCGTTCTAGAAAATCTATCACATCACTCATGGATATCAGACCAGACTTTGCAAATTTAAAAATAAATAATGATTTCCAAAAAGTAGATCCAGAAGAAGTTAAGCTTGGAGATATTATATTAGTTAAACCAGGGGAAAAGGTACCTTTAGATGGTAAAATAATTGAAGGAAACTCTATGGTTGATACTGCTGCATTAACAGGTGAATCTGTTCCTAGAGAAGTAGGTGTAGGAGACAGTATTTTAAGCGGAGTCATTAATAAAAATGGACTTTTAACAATAGAGGTAGAAAAGGAATTTGGAGATTCTACTGTTGCTAAGATATTAGATTTGGTTCAAAATGCAAGTGGGAAAAAGGCACCAACAGAAAATTTTATAACAAAGTTTGCTAGATATTATACTCCTGCTGTTGTTTTTGCAGCTTTAGCACTAGCAGTAATACCACCTCTTGTTATTGATGGTGCAACATTTTCGCAATGGATTTATAGAGCTTTAGCATTTTTAGTTGTATCTTGCCCATGTGCATTAGTTGTATCTATACCTCTTGGATTTTTTGGAGGAATAGGTGGAGCATCAAAGAATGGAATACTTGTTAAAGGTGGAAACTACCTTGAAGCATTAAATAATGTTGAAACAGTTGTATTTGACAAAACAGGAACTCTTACAAAAGGAATATTTAAGGTGACAGAAATAAGGCCAGAAAATAATATTTCAGAGGATGAACTCATAGCTTGTGCAGCTTATGCAGAAAATTACTCAAATCATCCCATAGCAACATCTATATTAAGAGCTTATGGTGAAGAGATAATTAAAGATAAGATAAAAGGTTATGAAGAAATATCAGGACATGGCGTAAAAGTTATTGTTGATGGAAAAGAGGTATTTGCTGGAAACTACAAGTTAATGGATAAGGAGAATATACCTTACAATAAAACAGAAACAATAGGAACTGTAGTTCATATTGCTATAGAAAAGAAATATGCAGGTTATATTGTTATCTCTGATGAAGTAAAAGAAGATTCATTAAAGGCTATCAAAGCTTTAAAAGCTCTAGGTATTAAGAGAACAGTAATGCTTACAGGTGATAATAAAGTTGTTGGAAGTAAAATTGCTAAAGAATTGGGATTGGATGAATTTCATGCTGAATTATTGCCAGATCAAAAAGTAGAAGAGCTAGAGATATTGTTTAAAGAAAAATCACCTAGAGGCAAGATAGTGTTTGTTGGAGATGGAATAAACGATGCGCCTGTTCTAGCTAGAGCTGATATAGGTATAGCAATGGGTGGTGTTGGCTCAGATGCTGCAATTGAAGCAGCTGATGTGGTTATAATGACAGATGAACCATCAAAAATAGCTTCGGCTATAAAGATAGCAAAGAAGACTAGAACTATAGTAATGCAAAATATAGTTTTTGCATTAGGTGTTAAATTAATAATACTAGTTCTTGTAGCTGTAGGTATGGGAACTATGTGGGAAGCAGTATTTGGTGATGTTGGAGTTGCATTACTTGCAGTCTTAAATGCTATGAGAGCCATGAAAGTAGATAATATATAATTATAAATTAGTGTAGTCATAATATTGCTATGACTACACTTTTTGAGCATAAAGTTGTTTTACCTATGTGACTAAGTCACACAAGTTTATTAAAAAAGAGAATATAATACAATAAAGGAGGGATAAAGTGAATGATCGTATTGAAATATTAAATGGGAATAGGTTGGAAGATATAAAATCTCTATATAAGGTATATCCGGTGTTATATGAGATTAATAAAAAGAATAATCAAGTAATAAACGAACAGGCGAATTTTAAAACTTTGTATGCTGATGAATATGTGGAATCTACAGACAAAGCATGTAAAGGTATATTATTTGTCATAAAAGGTGTAATAAAAATACAAAAAATTAATAAGAATGGTGAAGAAACTAATCTTTATAATATAAGTCAAGGTGAATTTTGCCATGAAGCCCTAAGCTGCTTATCAGATTTGGAATCATTAAATATAACAGGTAAGGCAATCCAAGATTCTAAGGTATGTATAATCCCTTTTGAAGTGATTAAAAAATATTTTATTAGTGATAATAACTTTCTATTATACATCTATAAAGATTTATATAATAAATTTAATACTATCATAGGAAATAAAGAAGAAATTATTCATGAATCGCTGGAAACAAGGCTTATAAAATTACTAATAAGCAAGAAAAGCAAAATAATTTATGCAACTCATAGTGAATTGGCTTTTGAAATTGATTCGGTTCGCGAAGTTATAAGTAGAAAGCTTAAGAGTATTGAAAAGCTGGGGTATATAAAATTAGAAAGAGGTAAAATAATCATACTTAAGGATTTAAATAAACTATTAAAAAATAATTAGAGATGAGAGATTAGGAAAATATTTAAGGAGGAAGTCATAGTGTTTGAATTTTTCAAAAAAGATAATGGAAGAGTTATTAATGTAAATGAAATTGATGATCTAATAGGAAAAGTTGAATTGATTGATATAAGAGAAGAGTATGAATATGAAGGTGGAAGTATAAAAAGTGCAAAAAACGTTCCAATGGGGGAACTTTTAGATGAACCAGAAAAATACTTAAATAAAAGCAAAGAATATTATATAATGTGCCAGTCTGGAGGAAGAAGTGCAAGAGCGTGCAGCAATCTAAGAAATCAAGGCTTCAAAGTTATAAATGTTGTGGGCGGAATGGGATCATATATAGGAAATAAAAGAAAATAAATTACATAATAGTAAGTTTTATTATTATGATTTTGCAAATGATAATTATTTTATTAGATTGAGGGGATATAAAATGAAGAAAGTTATCGAATTTCATAAAGAAGGTTATAACTGTGCAGAATCTATACTTAAAGCATTTAACGAAGATACAGGATCTGAGATTCCAATTGCAATCGCAAGTCCTTTTGGAGGAGGAATGACTATTGGAAGTACATGTGGAGCAATCACTGGAACTTTAATGGCAGTAGGTGCATTAAAAGGAAGAAATAGCAGTGAAGAAAAAAATAATTCAAGAGTATTAACTAAAGAAATTATAAATAAGGTTAAAGAGAAATATGGTACTCTTGAGTGTATTGAGCTTAAGAAGAAAGGTATAACTTGTGATGAGATTATAGAATATGCTTATAATATTTTGAATGAATATGCCAAATAGCATAATAGAAGAGGGGATTAAAAAATATTGTTTATTTGCCTCGTGCAAATAAATAATATTTTTTACTATAATAAAACTAAGTTAAAAGATTGTACTATTTATATTTTTTACCCAAAGGTTCATGTCTTCAAAAGTACCACATATATTACAATTGTTTACTAACCTACCAGCAAAATTATAATTATGCTTACTTAATACAAAGTTAATACTAGGATTTATTGATCTAGATAAACTATATAAACAGAGAAAACCTTTAGTTTTTAAGTCGCATTCTAAAGAATAAATAATGTTTGATAATATACCCTTGCCTCTATACGATGGATGAGTAGCACAGTCAGTTATTTCAGCACTTAAATTGTCTTTATTCATATCTGCTGAAGCTATACTGATTATTTTTCCATTATATACGGCGACTTTGTATAGAACTTTATCATTCATAGTTTGTTTTAAATATTCTTCATCATAAATAGGTGATGGATAAGTTAAAAAAACAGTGGAAAACAAATCTATCATTTCTTTTATATCATTTTTATTTGCGTTTCGAATAAGGTATCCTAAATTATTTTTTTGATGTGCATATGTGTTCCTAACATTCTGACATTCTTTTATTAAGAGTTCTTTTCTTGCAAAATTGCTACAAACTTTTCTATCGCTGCTAATAAAATATGACATACAAAAAGCATCGTTACCTTTAAAATATCCATTAATTTTGCCTTCGGAATTGAATCCTGCATTAATAAAAGTTTCAAAGGATTTAGTATCACAATTACAAATAATCTTACTTAAATGTTGTTTTGATGCAAAGTGAATTATTCTTTTTAAGTTTTGCATTGATATAGCATTAAAGTCAATTATTTTTATTCGCTTGTTAGGTAAATCTACTAATATTTTAGTTCGATCTATTTTTGCGTAAAAAGTATTATTTAATTCACATCTACTAGCTCTCATTAAATTGCTTTCTCCTTTTATCATAATGTATTACTTGAAGTTAGGAAAAAGTTTCTTAACTATAAGATATTTTTCCAGCCTCAAAAGTTTGTCCTAAGTTTAAGTTTATAATTATAAAAAAACAATAAGCTATAGAGAAGTCTCTATAGCTTATAAAGCAATAATATTTATAGGCATACATAAAAAATATCAAAGTATACCAAAACTTCTCTTCTACGCTTACGAGATTAGCTGACGGATTCGGATTGAAGAAAATTAACCCTACTTATTATCGTGTAATAAGATTCACCCCAAAAATGGTTCTCCCGTTCAAAGTGATTAAGCGTTACATATATGATTTTGTAATTATTAATATCTTATATATAAACATATCATTTTTAAATATTTGAGTCAATATATGTATAAGTCAATGTGTATTATTATGCAAATATAAACATTAATTAATCAATTATATATTATATATGCTCCCTTTTACTTTATTTGTGAAAGTGAAATAAGTTTAATTAGTATAGAATATTATCCGTTCACTTGTGTTTTATTAATGGGTTCTAATGAATAAATTATGTTTTATAGAAATATTATTAGATATAGCAATACTAAGGAGTTTAATGTGCCTAGTTTTAAAAAATGCAATTTATATTATGCAGGATTTCCAAATTATTTAGTTCAATATAGGGGTGATTTTCAGGGGCAAATTGATAATATATCATATGCCTGTGGAGACAAAATTACTGACACAATTGCAGTGATTTCTATAGCACCAGAAAATCTAAACCGTTTAATGAAGGATGTTCCATCAATTCTTTATATAAATCCTAGAAGCAGATACATACTGCAAGAGGTCTCGCCATCAAGTGTAGATAATATCAATGCAATTAAAATTAATCCATACTTAGACCTAAATGGAAGAGGCGTACTTATAGGTATGGTTGACAGTGGAATAGAATATTTAAATGAAGAATTTATAAGAGAGGATGATACTTCAAGAATAATAAGTATCTGGGATCAGACAGTACCAGATTCTACTGACACGTCAGTTTATATTGGGAGAACATTTAGCAATGAAGAAATTACTAATGCAATCAAAGCTTATAGAAATAATCAAGATCCATATCTAATTGTCCCATCAAAGGATGAAGTGGGGCATGGAACACAGATGGCTGGTATTATTGGCGCAAGAGGATATAATACTGACGTTCAAGGTGTTGCATCAGGATGCGAATTTGTAATTGTTAAGCTTTTTGAATCTATTAATTTTAGAAATGAGCTTCAGGCAAATGGTATTCCTTATACACCAGTATATAATGATTCGGAAGTTTTAGCTGCAGTGTATTATTTACAAAGTATCGCAGTAAGACTTAATAGACCTATGGTTATATATCTTGGGGTAGGTACAACAGAAGGCAGTCATGATGGTAATAATCTGCTTTCTAGGTATTTAACTTCTATTGGGAAACTTAGAGGCATTGTTACTGTTACTGGTGTTGGAAATGAAGGGGCATCAGAAGGTCATACTTCTGGAATCATAAAACAAACGGGGGATGTGGTTTCTATTGAATTAAGAATATCTAGAGAGATGAAATATTTTTCTTTCACAATATGGTTGATAAAACCTAATAGGGCATCTATAAATGTGATTTCACCTAATGGAGAATCATCAAAATTTATTAAAGCAAAGGCAAATGAAATACAAAATGTTAATTTTGTATTTTTTAAGACGCAAATGACTGTAAGATATTATGTTCCTGAGCATTTCACTGGTCATGAAGCTATATCAATTAGCTTTGATAGCATAAAAGCAGGAATATGGACTTTTCAGTTGAGAGGAGATTATATAACAGATGGTAGGTATCATATATGGCTGCCGCCACAAAAAACATTACCAGAAAATACGAGATTTCTTCAAGCAGATCCATTTACTACATTGACAATACCATCTACAGCTAGAAGTGTGGTCACAGCAGCCTATTATGGAAATGATAATGCTTTGGTTGCATCATCTGGAAAGGGACCTAATGTTAATACATATGTAGAAAACCCAGATATAGCTACTTTAGGTGCAGACATATTAGCAACGAATATCGGCGGCAAGACCACTACTGTTTCTGGTAGTTCAGTAGCAGCTGCTATAATAGCTGGAGCTTGTGCACTTTTATTGCAATGGGGGATTGTTAATGGAAATGATAGGACTATGTTTGCAGCAAAAGTTATAGCGTATTTAATATTAGGTGCAGATAGGAGTAATTTGGCGTATAGATATCCTACTAGAGAAATTGGATATGGATTTTTTGATTTACTAGGTACTTTTAATATAATTAGTAGAAGTTATAGAATGGACTTAGGTCTAGAAAATAAATCAAGGGCAGATTGGAAAATAGGGGATAAGTATATTGAGTATAGTGTAAAAAAGTTATTTATAAGAATCCCTAAAGAGATATAAATCTTACAACATCAATACTTTTGTTTAAGATTGTATATTAAAACAAAAATATGTAATATAAAGAAAAATGTCCTATTTTACCAACTAAAAGGTACTGTAAAAGGTACTTGATATTGTATTATATAGTGAGCAGCATTGCTTGAAGCTAATACAATAACTTAGGGGGAGATAATATGAATAGAAATATTAAAAGAATAGTGGCATTAACAATTGCGGCAACTGCCTTTAGTGCAATTGTGCCAGCAACAAGCTTAACTTTAACTACAACAGCTTATGCGTCAACAGGTGATTTATCAAGCATTAAATTAAAAACATCAAGTGGAAGTACAATAAAGACTTATAGTAATGATGATTATAAAAGTAAAAATGAAGTTGATGATGATGAGTTCAAGAATAATGAAACTTACTACGCTAAGACTTCATCTAGTAAAATAAAACTAAGTGTAAATGGTGCTGACTCAAGCAATGTTAGAATCTTTAAAGGAAGAACAAGTTCTACTAAAGGTGTAAAAACAGGCAGTACTATTGAATTATCTAAAGGATCAACAACAGTTCTTACAATAAGAACATATAACGATGATCCAGGAACAGTCAAATACAGTGATAATTCATATTCTAGTCAATACACTATTAGGGTGAAGTGTACAGCAAGTTCTTCTAGTGATGATGAAGATGATAATAAAGATGTGTATTTGAAGAGCATCTCACTTAGTGAAGGGGATTTGAGTTTTTCTAAAAATACTTCTGATTACAGTGTAAATGTCTCTGGATCTGTTGATGAAATTAAAATAACTGCAAAGCCAGATTGTGATAGTGATGAGTATGACGATTATGAAGTAAAAATAGATGGAAGTACTGTTGATGAAAGTGACAAATTTAGAAAAACAGTATCTTTAGATAAAGGAAAGAATGATATAAAGATAACAGTTAAAAATGATGATGATAAGAGAACATACACATTAAATATTTATAGAGGCGGAAGTAGCAATAATGCTAATAGCAATGATACTACATTGCCAACTAAGAATGTTAAGATAAATCAATGGGTACAGGTTAATGGAATATGGCAATACAACGATTCTATGGGTAACCCAGTAAAAAATAATTGGATAAGAAATTACTACTTACAATCAGATGGAAATATGGCCACAGGGTGGTTAAACTATGGAGGTATATGGTATTATTTAGGTGGCGACGGAGCAAAAAAATCAGGCTGGCAGTTAGTTGATGGTAATTGGTACTATATGGATTCCGAAGGAAGAATGCAAACAGGATGGATTAAGGATGTGTCTGGAAAGTATTATTACTTATATAGTAATGGAGCTATGGCATACAATACCACTATTGGTGGGTATAGATTAGGATCTAATGGTGCTTGGATTAAGTAGAATTCATAAAATGCTTGATGTAAAGTTTTATTTGGAAATAGTGGTGTATATATCTAACTTTAAAACTAGATTTATGTAATAACTTACCGAAATCATAAATATTTTGATTCCGAAAAGCTATGAAAATATCGCTGAATGTTCTAAGCAGCAGGTTGTATCCACTTTAGCATGCTCCAACTTTCTTAGGGGAGCTCGATTCATTACATTCGCTGAGGAAGTTCGAGAACCCAAAATAAAATTTTGGACTCTCACTTCACAAGCTAAAATGGAACAACCTACGGATAAGAACCTTTAACTGCTCATTTTCAAATGTTTTCTTCATATTATAACCCTTGTGGTTACAAATATATTTATGATTTCTAGTGAAGATATGAACTTAAAGTTTTAGCAACTTTGTAAATATGTTCATCTAATAAATCTAATTAACATATATACTTTTAATAAATTTATGACCCATACTAATATTTATAAATATTGGTATGGGTTGTATTTTTATAAATATGGTAAGGTTATTTAATCATATTTATATTTTCATAATGAATAATTTGTACTTTAACTAAATACTATTAAATATAAGTACTACTAAGGAGTTTACTGTGCCTAGTTTTAAGAAATGTAGTTTGTATTATGGAGGATTGCCTAATTATTTAGTTCAATATAGAGGAGATTTTAAAGGTCAAATAGACAAAGTGTCGTATGCGTGTGGAGATGCAATTACTGATACTATCGCGGTTGTATCCGCTTCACCAGAAGATTTAGTTAGATTGGCTAAGGATGTACCATCGATTCTTTACATAGATCCTAGAAGTAAGTACGTATTACAAGATATATCTCCGTCAAGTGTAGATAATATAAATGCAATTAAAATTAATCCTTACTTGGACTTAAATGGTAGAGGTGTACTTATAGGCATGGTTGATACTGGAATAGATTATTTAAATGAAGAATTTATAAGGGAAGATGATACATCAAGAATAATAAGTCTTTGGGATCAAACTATTCCGGATTCTGATGATACTTCAGTTTACATAGGAAAAACTTTTAATAATGAAGAAATTACTAATGCAGTCAAAGCTTATAGAAATAAACAAGATCCATATGTAATTGTACCTTCAAGAGATGAAGTTGGGCATGGAACTCAAATGGCTGGTATCATTGGGGCAAGGGGCTATAATGCTGATGTGCAAGGGATAGCTTCGGGATGTGAGTTTGTAATTGTAAAGCTTTATGAGTCCATGGAATTTAGAGAAGAGCTTATAGCAAATGGAATTCCATATACGCCGGTATATAATGATTCAGAGATTTTAGCAGCAGTAGATTATTTAAAGAATACTTCATTAAGTCTCAATAGACCAATGGTCATATATATTGGAGTTGGAACAACAGAAGGTAGTCATGATGGTAATAACTTAATTTCAAGATATATATCATCTCTAGGCAGACTTAGAGGACTGATTACAGTTGCTGGTGTTGGAAATGAAGGAGCTTCGGAAGGTCATGCTTCGGGAATTATAAAGCAAACAGGAGATATAGTCTCTGTTGAATTAAGAATATCAAAGGAAATGAAATATTTTTCCTTTACAATTTGGGTAATAAAACCTAATAGAGCATCTGTAAATGTGATTTCGCCCAATGGAGAGTCATCTAAATTTATTAAGGCGAAAGCCAATGAAATACAAGATGTCAATTTTGTGTTTTTTAGGACTCGAATGACCGTAAAATATTATGTACCGGAATATTTTACCGGTCATGAAGCAATAGCCATAAATTTTGATAGTATAAAAGCTGGAATATGGACATTGCAGTTACGAGGCGATTATATAACTGATGGAAGATATCATATTTGGTTGCCGCCACAGAAAACATTACCAGAGAATACAAGATTTCTTCAAGCAGACCCATTTACTACATTAACAATACCATCTACAGCCAGGAGAGTAGCTACAATAGCTTATTATGGAAATGATAATGCGTTGGTCGCAGCGTCTGGAAAAGGTCCAAATGTTAATCTAGATGTAAATAACCCTGACTTGGCGACTTTAGGGATAGATGTATTAACTACAAAAGTAGGAGGGGGAACTATAACTGTTTCTGGTAGCTCGGTAGCTGCTGCAATAATTTCTGGGGCTTGTGCACTTTTGCTACAGTGGGGGATTGTTAATGGAAATGACAAAACCATGTTTTCGGCGAAAGTTATAGCATATTTGATTTTGGGTGCTGATAGAAGTAACTCGACATATAGATACCCTAATAGAGACATAGGATATGGATTTTTTGATTTACTTGGTACATTTAATATTATTAGTAGGAGCTATAGAATCAACTTAGATTTTGAAAAAAATGCTGAAGTAAATGTAGAAAAAAGTTGTATTGAATATGGTGTAAGAAAATTATTCGTAAGACTTCCAAAAACAAATATAGAAATATTAAAATGAAAAAACACGTAGATTCAATTTATAATTTAATTAAGAAAATCGTATTCTAAACTTATTTAGAGTTTAATTAAAGATGTAATTAAATAATTATCATGTTGCAAATTAACTCCAGTCATACTTTTTATTTTTAAGTAAATACTATTACTGATCTGAATTTATTAGAATAACTTTGGATAGTAAAAGGAGGTTTACACATGACAAATAAATTTAAAGAAAAGTTCGTTGGCATGCCAATAGAAAAGCATGATGCAGCAGCATGGGCTAATATGGAAGACGCACAACCTGTATCTAATGTGAACATTCCTAGCGAAGTACAAGTTAGAAATGCAAAAGAATATGTAGATACAAATCAAAAGTAAGAGCTATAGTTTAAGATTTAGTCAACCGAAATGACAGGTATTCTGTTGCTTCGGTTGCTATAGAATAGAGTTGTGAATTTCTAACAGCAAAAGTTGTACCCATTTACGCATGCTCCTTAGACTAGCTAAGGACAAGCGAGAATGGAACAACTTTTGCTGAAGAAATTGCTACGACTCTATTCTAGATGCAACGCTGCACAAAAGAGTACCTGCCATTTCTGGTGTGGAATATATTTTAAACTATAAATGTAACTTGAAATTGAGGTATCTATAGAAAAATCCCCGAAAAATCGGGGATTTTTTATTTTGGTTACTATTTATATATATGTTATTAGGAGCTTTTCCTGCTAATATTTCATATCAGCTAAGCGCTTATAAGTTTCATATCTTTCTTTTGCATTCTTTTCTGCTTCATCAAATAATTTATCAGCTACCTCTGGGAATACGTTCATTAATGATGAGTAACGTATTTCTCCATGTAAGAAGTCTTTATATGGAGCAGATGGTTCTTTAGATTCAAGTAAGAATGGATTTTTACCTTCATCTTTTAGTAATGGGTTATATCTATATAGGTGCCAATATCCAGACTCGACAGCTTTCTTTTCTTCTTTTATACTGTTACCCATACCAACTTTTATACCATGGCTTATACATGGCGCATAAGCTATAATGATTGATGGTCCTGGATATTTTTCTGCTTCAGCAATTACTTTGATTGCATGATTCATGTTTGCACCCATAGCTATTTGAGCAACATATACATAACCATAGCTCATAGCCATAAGTCCTAAATCTTTCTTTCTAGTTTTCTTACCTGCTGCTGCGAATTTAGCAACTTGAGCAGTTTGAGTTGATTTTGAAGCCTGACCTCCAGTGTTAGAGTATATTTCAGTATCCATTACAAATATATTAACATCGTCACCCATAGCAAGCACTTGGTCAACTCCGCCATAACCTATATCGTAAGCCCAGCCATCTCCACCGAGTATCCAATGAGACTTTTTAACTAAATAATCTTTTCTTTCTAATATCTCTTTTGCGATTTCATTATTAGAATTTTTTAGAACTTCTAATACTTTAGCAGAGGCTGTTTTTGATCCATTTCCATCATTAAAATTATCAAGCCATTCACGGAATGCACTCTTAATATCATCATTAAAGTCAGATGATTCTAATCCTTCATTTATTAAGTCTGCAAGCTTTTCTCTAATTTGTTTAACACCAAGGAAAATACCATATCCAAATTCAGCATTGTCTTCAAATAATGAATTTGCCCAAGCTGGACCTTTTCCTTCAGCATTTGTAGTATAAGCAATAGAAGGAGCACTTGCACCCCAAATAGATGAACATCCAGTTGCATTTGCAATTATCATTCTTTCCCCAAAAAGTTGGGTTAAAAGTCTTATATATGGAGTTTCTCCACATCCAGGACAAGCACCGTTAAATTCTAAAAGAGGTCTAACTAATTGGCTGCCCTTTAAGGTATTTCTATCAATTAAGTCTTCCTTAGGAGTAAGCCTCATTGCATATTCCCAATTTTCTGCCTGTTCTAATATTTGCTCTTCTGCTGGTTTCATTATAAGAGCTTTACCAGGAGCAGGACATACATCTGCACAGTTACCGCAGCCTGTGCAATCTAGTGGAGCAATTTGTATTCTATATCCATAGTCTTCTAGACCTTTTCCGGCAGCTTTCTTTGTAATAAAGTCTTCAGGAGCATTTTCCTTTTCGTTCTCATCAACTAAGAATTGACGTATAGTTGCATGAGGACAGATAAATGCACATTGACCGCATTGAATACACTTATCGGTCTGCCACTCAGGAACATTAACTGCTATACCACGCTTTTCGTAAGCAGTAGTACCAAGTGGAAAAGTACCATCTTCCATTCCTTTAAATGTACTTGTTGGTAATTCATCACCTTCAAGTCTTGCCATAGGACGTTGAATATTTTTAACAAAGTCTGGTTCTTCCTTAGTAGGCTTATCACTATCTTCAGCATTAGCCCAAGATTCAGGTATACTAATTTCATTTAATGAATCTATTCCTCTATCAACAGCATCATGATTCATTTTTACTATTTTATCACCTTTTTTACCATACAAGTGGGAAATTGAATCTTTTAAATATTTAACTGCATCTTCCACAGGAATAACATTAGCAAGTTTAAAGAATGCAGATTGCATTATCATATTAATTCTATTTCCAAGACCTATTTCACCAGCAATAGCAATTGCATCTATAGTGTAAAATTTAATATTATTTTTTGCTATATATCTCTTATATAGTGCGGGTAATTTATCTTCGATTTCATCTTTATCCCATGGACAGTTAAGTACAAAAATTCCATTTTTCTTTAAGCCCTTTAATACATCAAAATTATAAATAAAAGACTTATTATGACAAGCAACATAATCTGAATTATATACTAAATAAGGAGATTTTATAGGAGTCTTTCCGAATCTTAAATGAGATACTGTTGTACCACCAGATTTTTTACTATCATAAGAGAAATATGCTTGAGCATATAAATCAGTATTATCTCCTATGATTTTAATAGCGCTCTTATTTGCTCCAACTGTACCATCAGATCCTAATCCCCAGAATTTACAGCTTATAGTTCCTTGTGGTGTAGTATCAATTATCTCTCCTTCAGGAAGAGAAGTGTTAGTTATATCATCAACTATACCAATAGTGAAATTATCTTTTGGCTTATCTGAATTTAAATTACCAAAAACGGAAATAATTTGTGATGGTCTTGTATCTTTAGATGCTAAACCATATCTTCCACCAACTATCACTGGTTTATTATCTTTATTATAGAAAAGCTTAGTAACGTCTAAATATAATGGCTCAGCAGGTGCACCAGGTTCTTTTGTTCTATCTAATACAGCTATTTTCTTAACAGACTTAGGTAAAACGTTAAAGAAGTACTTATCACAGAATGGTCTGTATAAATGAACCTTTATCACACCTACTTTTTCGCCTTTTTCTCTTAAATAGTCTACAACTTCGCTTATAGTGTCACACACTGAACCTATGGCTACTATAACTCTTTCAGCTTCAGGATCTCCATAGTAATCAAATGGGTGATATTCTCTTCCAGTGATGTTTTTTAATTCCTTCATATAATTTTCTACTATATCAGGTACTGCATTAAAGAAAGGATTTTGTGCTTCTCTTCCTTGGAAGTAGATATCAGGATTTTGTGCTGTACCTCTGGCAACTGGATGTTCAGGATTTAAAGCTCTATCTCTGAAAGCTTTTAAAGCAGCTTTATCTACGAGTTTTGTTACTTCTCCAAAGTCAGGTACCTCAATTTTTTGGTATTCATGTGATGTTCTAAAGCCATCAAAGAAATGAGTAAATGGAATCCTTCCTTTAATTGCACTTAAATGGGCTATACATGCTAAATCCATTACTTCTTGGACACTGCTTGATGCAAGCATAGCAAATCCAGTTTGTCTAGTTGCCATAACATCTTGGTGATCTCCGAAAATTGATAGAGCGTGAGTTGCAATCGCACGAGCAGTTACATGAAATACTGCAGGCAAAAGTTCTCCAGCAATCTTATACATATTTGGTATCATAAGCAGCAAGCCTTGTGATGCTGTATATGTAGTAGTTAGTGCACCAGCTTGAAGTGATCCGTGTACTGCGCCAGCTGCACCAGCTTCAGATTGCATTTCAGCAACCTTAATTGGTTGATTAAACATATTTTTCTTTCCGTGAGCAGACCATTCATCAACCCCCTCTGCCATAGGCGTAGAAGGAGTTATTGGATATATTGCAGCTACTTCAGTAAAATTATAGGAAGCGTATGCTGCGGCTTGGTTTCCGTCCATCGTTTTTGTGATTTTTTGCATTTGGCTAATCCTCCTCTTCTATTTTTATAGAAACTCATAATTTATTTATCACATTTATTATTTGAAAACTGAGGAAAAGTATACATATTTCTGATAAGCTGTATATTTTATTTAATGATGAGTTTTATTAAAATATAGCAGAGGAAATTAGTTAAAAGTCACCATGAAATCAGTACTTGAGAAAGTTGAGGAAGGTAATTATGAAACTAAAACAGAAAAAGTAACCATAGGTAAAGTAAATAAAACTTTTGAAGATATAAATAGATTTCTTAAGCAAATAGATATACTTATTGAAAGTGAATTTAATATGACCGAGTCTCTTTCTAAATCATTTACCAATATTAGCTATGAAACGGAAAGTATAACATCTTGCGTCAGAAGAAGTGTTAATAACACTACATGAACAAAACATTTTACATTCAAAAGTTGATGTTGGATACAGGCAAGTAGATAATAAGTTATATAAGATAGAAGCTTATCCTAATTCTTTTAAGGAGAAGCTTTTGGTTTTTGTAATCTAGTACTGAAGATTTTAGGAATATAGGCATTTTTAAATTAAGATGAGATTATAAGATACTATATTAGAAAATAATAATTAGAAAAAAATCTCTAATTATTTAGAAGAAATGAGTGTAATATGGTGAGAGGATAAAAACGTTAAATCATCATTGGAATCTCTTACTTAATAGTATAAGTTAATTAGAATAAACTTTATGTAGCAATAGAAAATAAATTGTTTTAAACAGCTCTAATTTGTGAAGCTAGTTCAGTTATTATCAAGAATATTTCATTCCAGTTATTAACTCTAGTTATTTTATCATTTAAAGGTTTCCTGTTGTAATTTGTATCCATAAGAAGAACGTTGAACCCTGCCTCTGATAATTGAATTGCATTATTGTAATTATCTTCAATAAAAATGTTGCAATCTAATTCGTTTGCTTTGTGAACCTTATAGTGACTACCTAAAACAAATAATTTATCATAAGGGATTTCATTATTTCTTAAAAATAGATGAGTCAGCGTTTTTAGCTCTAAATCTCTAGCTGTCACAAAATATATATTATGAAGTTGGTGCAATGCAGTTATAACAAGCTTAGCGCTATCTCTTAGTTCTTGGCTTGAGTGGATTTTAAACTTATTTTTATTATAGAAATCATCATATTCCTGCCTTTCTATACCCATGACTTCATGAATTTCATACTCCGTCACTTGGTCCTCAGTTATATTCTTTTTAAAATATTCATTTGCAAGATCTAGCCAGTCATAAGCATTAGTTATTGTTCCATCGATATCAATACAGATATTTAAAGTATTCATTTTATTTACATCTCCTTTATTAATTATTAAGATTAAAAAAATTCCATAAGGTTATTCTAAAAATAAGAATTTTTTATTGAATTACTTTGAGGAAGTAAAGAATGATTAAATTCTTTATAGATATAGTATATTAATAAAAAGCTAAAATAGCATTAAAGCTATGTTAATGTTGTGTTATTTCTATGATAGTAAAGTAATGTTCATTTATTATAGCGATAAATTTAACTTGCTTTTAACATTTATTTAAGATTTTAAGTGCAGAAACTTAACAATTTTATTGTATTATACAAATATATAGATTAGAAAAGTTATATTTAAAAGAATGCAGTTAAATCAATAATTATATTTAGTATAACTATTATGATGTTATAGCAAAAAAATAGAAATGAGAGGTATAATTACAGTAAAAGATAAATAAATTTTAATTACAGCACTAGATAAAATACTTTGATGTAATTTTAATACTATAACAACAATTAATGTGTACAAACTCAAAATATTTACCATTAACTTTATGTAATAATGAAATTTAATTTCAAAAGTAAAAAGGATGGTGGAATGCTATGACTCCAAAAGAACTAACTCAAAAAACAGTTAAGGATATAATTAAAAGAAGAAAAAAAGCTGAAGATGAAATTAAGGCTTATCAGAGTGAACAAACTGCAAAGAAAATGAGAAACTGGAGTGTTAGAGTTGGAGGAAGTAGATGGTGATAATTTAAATGTACATCTAAGATATGGATTAAATAATAAATAAAGTTGCCAACGATAGGTAGCTTTATTTATTATTTAATCCATATCTTACACCGTATTTAGAATAACTAGATTTCTTTTGTTATTTATCAATGGTTAGTGTTAAGAAGTATAGAATGAAATTTGAAATAAGAAAATAGTAATGTTATGGAATTGATGTACCGAACCTAGTACGTTTTGTATAGTATCATCATTTAAAGTTTATAATTTAAATGATGATAAGTATTCAGAGTAATAAATATGGATTTAAATTTTAATTGGGAAGTTGTACATATAAAAAATGTATAAAATTTTTAGAAGATAGATTTACATAATTGACCTTTAAAGTAAAAAGCAAATTTAAAAATAAGACTTTATTAGGAGAAATGAATTAATACAGCAAAATTAAAATTACAAGTAATTTCTCTAAAATAGAGTTACAACTGTCGATTTCAAATTATTGATATAAGATTTAAAGGAGAGAGAAAGAATGTCGGTAAAGGTTAAGTTTATAAGTGAAGTGGAAGTTAAAGATGAAAAAAGGGTTTTAAAAGCTGCTAAAAATGCTAGGATAAAAATTAATGAGTCGTGTGATGGGAAAGGAAAATGTGGAAAGTGTGTTATTAAAGTTATAGAGGGAAAACTTTCTGAACCAACTAAAGAAGAGTTGAAAATTTTGGGGAAAGAAAAAATTAATGATGGCTATAGATTGGCATGCCAAACTCGTATACTTGAGGACTCAGTAATAGAAATAGTCGATAGCGAAGATATAAAAGATACTAAGTGTGGTACTTTAAAAGTTAAGGATAGTGATAAAATAAAACTACGCCAAGAAGATATAGATACTAATGATAAAGTAGAAGCTTCTGAAACCGCAGAGGTGAAAATTAAAATAGATAGTGATGATAGTAAGTTGAAACATAAGGGGCATAGCAAAAATACGGCAAAAAAGAATAAAAAATCAGATAAATAGAATATAAAGTACATAAACCCCAAAATATAGTTAAATTAATAAGAATAGAATAGTGAATAGTATTTATTTAAAAATAAGGCTTTGAAATGTTATTGAATTACATTTCAAAGCCTTATTATTTTTAGTTAGGATATATTTGATAATCTATGCGTATTACTCATTTCTGGTTGGAAGATATTTCATAGTTTGAGTATAGTTTATGATTGTGTTATCTATTAAAATCAGTAAGAACATAAGGATTTTTAACATGTTTTTTACACGGAAACAAGTGTTAATTAATAATCGAGTATTACACTTAATAATATAAATAAATAGATTTTAAAGGATAGGTGAAAGAATGTATACTAGAAATTTACTGTCTTATAACTATAAGTCTAATATTGATACTATAGTTATAAGAAAAATTAATCTAATAAAAATGCTTTTTCTCCTGTTATTGTTGATTATTTTTTTAACAAGCATAGTAAGGATCTATAATTTCCTGGAATGTATCAATAGTAGTAGCCTCGCAGTTGATGACTTTAAAACTGACATCAGTATGCTTAGCGAAACGGTAAATATTCTTGAGATGGAAAAAACATCAAATGAGAATCTTCAAATTAATCATTTTGGATCTGATGGCAAAATAGTTAATGCCAGTGAAATCAGAACAGACTTAGCGACAGCTTTAATTAAAATTGGAGATATGGATAACCATAAAAAGTTATCAGATGAGGAAATTACAAAGCTTGGGATGATGAAATTGGATACCAAAGTTATTCAAAAAGAACTTAGAGAATTTCAATTTAATTTAAAATCATCAGATCATAATTTAAAAAATTTTATTGTTATAACCAAGGGAAAATATGCGGGAACAATACTTTATAATGGACCTTTAAAATTTATTGATGATGAACATAAGCAGTATTTTGGATTAGAATTGTGGATGGATGCTAAATGATTTTTAAATTTTAGAGTAATTTGATAGTGATGTATTTATATTATTCAAAAACTAACATCAAAATTTAAATATTATTAATTTCGACATATATATTTAATAAGTTTATCATATAAGATATAATAAATGATAAATTTATCTTTGTGTAAGCATAGGAGAAATATATATGGAAAATTATGTGGGTTTTATTAATAAAGCTTGGAAAGACTTTATTTCTACAGGAAAGGTCAATCCTAAAGTGAGAAGTGAAATTGGCGATTCATGGATAAGATGTATGAACTATGGTGTTGATCCGTATGATGGTAAGGGTCATGTTAAACATTCTAATATAAATGAATTAATTAATAAAAATAATGAACTTATATCTGTGGCTAGACCTGTTATGGAAAGTATTTATAGCATGGTTCGAGGATCAGGATTTGCATTATTTTTAACAGATAAAGATGGATATATAGTAGATGTAATAGGCGATAACGATATAATGAAGAGAATTGAGGAATTAAACTTTCTTAAGGGTGAATTATGGTCAGAAAATGTAGTTGGAACTAATGCTATAGGGACTGCCTTATACCTTGGTAAACCAGTGCAGACTATAGGAGCAGAACATTATGGGGTAAATCAACACTCTTGGACTTGTTCTGCATCTCCTATTTATGACGAAGATGATAATTTAATTGGATGTATAAATATGTCTGGAAATTATTATAATGCACATTCTCATACGTTAGGTATAGTAACTGCTGCGGCACAATCAATACAGAAGCAAATGGCACTCGCTATTTCGTATAAGCTGCTTAATGTGACATTTGATTCCATATCAGAAGGCATGATAGTTATTAATGAGTATATGAAAGTTAAAAGAATAAATGGACGAGCTTTGAAAATTCTAAATATATCATTAGAAGAAGCAATGAATATGAATATTAATGAAGTACTAAATGGTGTAGACTTTCAAAAATTATTACAAGAAAAAAATAAATCTTTAAATAATATAGAATGGGATTTTTCTATAAATAATGACATAATAAAATGTGTTATAAATGTCTTGCCATTAAATAAAAATGGTAAGAGTAGTGGTATGGTAATAACTTTTACAGAAGTTAAGATTGTACATAAACTAGTAAATAAGTTTGTGGGATATAAAGCACAATATGAATTTAAAGACATTATGACAACAAGCAATGAAATGGCAAATATGATAGCCTTCGCTAAAAAGGCTTCAAAAAGTGACTGCAATATACTAATACAAGGAGAAAGCGGTACTGGTAAAGAGTTGATTTCTCAGTCAATACACAATTATAGTGATAGGGCTAGAGGTCCGTTTGTTGCTGTAAATTGTGCATCAATACCTAGCGAATTAGTTGAAAGTGAATTATTTGGATATGAAAAGGGTGCTTTTACTGGAGCATCAAAAGAAGGACATCCAGGTAAGTTTGAATTAGCAGATGGAGGGACAATTTTCCTTGATGAAATTGGTGAGCTGCCATTAGATATTCAAAGTAAGCTTCTTAGGGTTTTAGATAATGGAAAGATCGTTAGAGTTGGTGGGACTTATGAGAAGCAGTTAAATGTTAGAGTTATTGGTGCCACTAATAGAATATTGAAAAATGAGATAAGAAAGAAAAATTTTAGAGAGGATCTATATTATAGGTTAAGTGTAATGGAGATAAAGACTATTCCATTAAGAGAGCGAAAAGATGATATAGATGTACTTGTAAATGATTTTGTTCAAAGGCTAAACATAAAAAATAAAAATAAGATTATAAATGTAAGTAAGGAATATATTGATAAGTTAAAGAAATACGATTGGGACGGAAATATAAGAGAACTTAAGAATGTTGTTGAGCGAGATTATTACTTAAGCGAAGATGAAATAATGAATATAGATATAAATAATTTAGATTATAATATGACACAAACTTTGCATGATGAACCTATGAACCAAGAGGAGATTAAAATAGTTCCTCTTGATGTATTAGAAGAGAATGCTATAAGGGATGCTATAAAAAAATGTGATGGAAATCTTCAACTAACGGCTAAATTGTTAAGTATAGGAAGAGCAACTTTATATAGAAAGATAAAAAAATATCATATAGATGTATCAAAATGAGAAAAGAAAAAGCTGTGTATCAAAATGAGAAAACAAAAATGTATCGTTTTGATACATTTTTGTTTTATAGCTTAATAATTTTTATGTGAAGTTGTATTATAAATGATAGATAAAATCGAATTATATCAAGCAAACAAGCTAAATAACGCAAAAAAATATAATCTTAGTCATAACTTGGCATGGAAATTGCTTAATAAAATATATGTGAATTAATTAACAATTTATCCAAGGAGGAGTTTTAAGATGAAAGCAGCATTATGGTATGCAAAGAAAGACGTTAGAGTAGAGGAAATTGAAGAACCTAAAGTTACAGTTAATGGTGTAAAGATTAAAGTAAAATGGTGTGGAATATGTGGATCAGATTTACATGAATATTTAGGAGGACCTATATTTATACCAGTAGGACAACCTCACCCATTAAGTGGGACAACAGCTCCAGTAGTTCTAGGACATGAATTTTCAGGAGATGTAGTTGAAGTTGGTCCTAATGTAAAGAATTTTAAGCCGGGAGATAGAGTAATAGTTGAACCTATAGTTGCATGTGGAAAATGTCCAGCATGTTTAGAAGGAAAATATAATTTATGTTCATCATTAGGTTTCCATGGACTTTGCGGAAGTGGTGGAGGACTTGCTGAATATACAGTTTTCCCAGAAGAATTCGTACATAAGATACCAGATGAAATGTCTTACGAACAAGCTGCTTTAGTTGAGCCAATGGCAGTAGCATTACATTCAATTAGAATTGGTAATTTTAGAACAGGGGATACTGCGTTAGTACTAGGATCTGGTCCAATAGGACTAGCAACTATTGAGTGCTTAAAAGCAGCTGGTGCAAAATTAATAATAGTATTACAAAGAAAATCTATAAGACAAGAGTATGCTAAAAGAGCAGGGGCAGATGTAGTATTAGATCCTAATGAAGTAAATATAGCAGAGGAAGTTAAGAAGCTTACTAACGGATTAGGAGTTGACGTGGCGTTTGAAACTACAGGAGCTCAAATAGGTTTTGATACAGGTATAGATAGCTTAAAGTTTGAAGGAACTTTAGTTGTAACTAGTATATGGGAAAATGATGTTAAATTTAATCCTAATGTATTAGTATTTACTGAGAAGAAAATCATTGGAACATTAGCATACAGACATGAATTCCCAGCAACTATGGCTCAAATGAAAGATGGAAGAATAAAAGCAGAAGGATATGTAACAAAGAAAATACATTTAGATGATATAGTTGAAGAAGGGTTCGGAGCATTAACAGGTCCAGAAAAGAAGAAACATGTTAAGATATTAGTATCGCCAGACAAAGAACTTGTATCTAAATCTTAATCTATATGAAATTAGCAATTAGCAATAAATATATTGATAATACTTATAGATAAAGTATATTCTCGAAAGAACAAAAATTATACTAAGATTCAGATGAAGAGAAAAAATCATCTGAATCAAGTTTACTTGGTTAAATTAGGAGGAACGTAAATGTATAAAATAGTGAACAAAAAGGAGCTAACAAACAATATATTCTCAATGGATA
>CAURJV010000031.1:0-57126 GCA_963524945.1 uncultured Clostridium sp. | reverse complement strand
TTGATGGAGATGTTATATCTTTAGATACTTTTGGAGCATCAGGTAAAGCAGAAATTCTATTCGAGAAATTTGGATTTACAGTAGAAAATGTTGTCGATAAGGTTAGTTATGTTTCGAATAAGTAAATTATATTTTACTTATTAGTATGTGTAGATAAAAATAAACTATGAAGATAAAAAGCTGATTATTTATAAATTCCCAAAAAGTGTTTATAATTATATAATAATATTAAAGCCATATAAAAAGATAAATTATTTCTATTTTATATGGCTGTTCTAGTAGATTGACTCAAAAAATGTGTACATAAATAGATAAGTTACATTAGTAATGATAAACAGTAGATTAGAAATATTAAGAACATACAGTTAAATATTTTATGAAGGATTGAGGTAGTTAAATATATGAATAAGATAACAATGAAAGATATTGCAGAAAAAGTAGGAGTTTCAAAAACGACAGTATCTATGGTTGTTAATAAGAAAGATAGCAATATAAGCGAAGAAACCAAAAATAAAATTTATAGTGTTATAAAAGAAACAGGATATATTCCTAATAATGTGGCTAGAGGGTTAAATACAAAAAAATCTGGAAGCATTGGAATGATTATTCCAGATATATCAAATCCATTTTTCTCAGAGTTATCAAGAGCTATAGAAGATGTTGCAAATAAGTTAGGGTACAATGTGATTTTGTGTAATTCTGATAATAATCCAGATAAAGAAAAGAAATATGTAGAGCTTTTAATAAGCAAATTAATTGATGGAATAATTTTAATTCCGGGACAAGAAAGTGAGAGTAATGCGAATATTTTGAAATTGAATGGCATACCATTTGTGGTTATGGATAGATATATTAAAGGTTTTGAAGATTATCCAGGGGTTTATTTTGATAATAAACAAGGAATAAAATGCGGTATAGAATATTTATATAGTAAAGGTAAGCGAAATATAGTATTTGTTTCTGGACCAAAGAAAATAAATGTAAACCAAGAGAGAATAGATGGGTATAAGGAGATTATGACTAAGTATGGAATTTATAATAAATCATTAATTTTTGAAAGTACATTTTCTTTAGAAGGTGGTATTGAAGTAACTAATCAGATAATTGATCAATGTGGATGTTTTGATGCTATCTTTTATTCTAATGATATAATGGCTATAGGAGGGATAAAAACTCTTAAAAGAAGAGAATATAGAGTTCCGGAAGATATTTTTATAATGGGTTTTGATGGAATAACACTATCTAAAATGATCGAACCAGAACTTACAACAATTCAACAACCTATTTATAGTATGGGACAACAAGCATCTAAATTAATAATAGATATTATAACAGAACAACCAATAAAAAATAAAAAAGTATATTTTACACCTAATATTATAGTTGGCGGAACAGCCTAGTACAAAAAGTGTTGTAATGAGAATGAAGCTGTGATGTATTATGCACATGATACTGTGGAAATAGTACATATTAATGAATTAAAAAACTTCTTCTGTGACATATAACACTTATCAAGATTATATCAATTCATTAAGTTTTGATGAAAAATGGATTTAATATAATGTAAGTACCAATACTTTTAAAATCACAATTATCGAAGTATTTATTAAGCGTTATAAGAATGCAAGCAAGGATGCAGGTGCATTTTATGATTTAAACCATAAATAAGTGGAAACAATGTATTTGGAAATAACGACAATCAGTCACTGCATTTTTATAGTGTTGTGACTGATTTATTATAGAAAAATAAAGATAAGTATTCTAAATATAGTAATTGGAATCTTTCAGGAATAGATTAATATGAGAACTAACTAAAATCTCTTGATAAGTTTAGTAATACCATCAAAATATGTACAATCCTATTTATTACTTAACTAATCACTATAATGCTTACAAGAGCTCTAAAGTGGCAAGCTATTGGAGAATTTATATAAGAATCACCAAGGAAATACAGAGTGAATTATTGAGATAAGCCTTGCATTGGCATTTGAAAACTACGAAGGTGCAAGCAAATGATGTTAATCTAGAAATGTTTAGGGCCAGGAACACATAAGAGTGGAATTTACCGGAAACAGCATTGATAATTTTATTAAATGAATCAACTATTCCCCTCAACTTTATTATACCATATGAAATTTTTAAATAACAGGCTTATAATATGTGCTTATTCTGTGTATCATAGGAACAGAATCACTTCGTAGAAATTGCTTCACTCGTATTTGGAAAAGGAATTAAAAGTCTAAATGTTTTTTAACGAGCAGTCTAAGAGTGCGAGCAAGTGAATTAAACTACTCAGGGTTCCGACTTAAAAGAGGAAGGGGAATGTGTATGAATTCATATGTACTTAGCTTTCAGGAGATTGATAAAACAAAGATTTCCATGGTTGGAGGTAAAGGCGCTAATCTAGGAGAATTATCTAGAATTACTGAAATTTTAGTACCAGAAGGTTTTTGTGTTACAACAGAAGCATATAAAAAAATAACTGAAAATAATGAAGAACTAAAAGGTTTATTAGATGAATTATCGCATTTTGGAGTAGAAGACATAGAAAAAATAAGAGAAATTAGCAGTGAGATTCGCAAGATCATCGAAGGCATAGCTATACCTGAGGTTATTAGCGAAGAGATTGCAAGATTCATATTAAGACTTGGTGAAAAAGATTCATATGCTGTACGTTCTAGTGCAACTGCAGAGGATTTGCCGACAGCTTCTTTTGCAGGTCAGCAGGATACGTATTTAAATATTATTGGAAAGGAATCAATCTTAAAGCATATTAGAAAGTGCTTGGCATCGCTGTTTACAGAGAGAGCAGTAATTTATCGTATTCAAAACGGATTTGACCACAATAAAGTGTACCTTTCTGTGGTTGTTCAGAAGATGGTATTCCCTAAGGCGGCAGGGATTTTATTTACTGCTGATCCTATTAATTGTAATAGAAAAGTGGTATCCATTGATGCAAGCTTCGGTCTAGGAGAGGCCTTGGTTTCTGGATTAGTGAATGCTGATAATTATAGAGTTCACAACGATAAAATAGTAGATAAGAAAATATCTACTAAGAAGCTAGGTATTTATGCTTTAAAAGATGGTGGTACCGAAGAGTTGGAGATTGAGCCTGAGAGGCAAAATAGTCAAGTGTTGACTGATGAACAAATTTTGAGACTTACGCATATAGGTAGAAAGATTGAAGAGCATTTTGGATGTCCACAAGACATAGAATGGTGTTTGGATCACGATACATTTTATATTGTTCAGAGCCGACCAATCACTACTTTATATCCAATTCCTGAAATGAATGATGAAGAAAAACATGTCTATTTATCTGTGGGGCATCAACAAATGATGACCGATCCTTTGAAGCCACTCGGAATGTCTTTAAAGGAGTTAATATCTTTTGGTCGATGGTTTAAGGCTGGTGGAAGGTTGTTTGTTGATGTGGCACCAATGTTGGCTTCACCAGATGGCAGAAAAAACTTATTAAATAATATGAAACAACTCGAACCTCTCACAGAAGATGCAATTATGACCATAATAGAGCGAGATTTCATAAAATGCTTACCATATGATAAAGAGGAACAGAGTGACATTAAAAGTAAATCAGCTGCAGGTTCAGAGCCACAAAAGGAATTGGATCCGACAATCGTTTCTGAGCTGATTAAGAAGAGTCAATCATCCATAGAGGAGTTAAAACAAAAAATCCAAACTAAATCAGGAGTAGATTTAATTGATTTTATTCTAGAAGATATAAATGAGTTAAAGAAGATTTTATTTGACCCACAAAGTACAGCTGTATTTATGTCTGCTATAAATGCTTCGCTTTGGATTAATGAAAAGATGAACGAGTGGTTAGGTGAAAAAAATGCAGCCGATATCATTTCTCAATCAGTACCAAACAACATTACTTCGGAAATGGGTCTAGAACTAATGGATGTGGCAGATGTGATACGCCCTTATCCAGAAATAGTTGATTTTTTACAACATGTAAAAGATGATAACTTTTTGGAGGAAGTGATTAAGTTTTATGGTGGAAAGGAAACCAGAGATGCAATCTTGTCTTATCTTAGGAAATTTGGGATGCGCTGCAGCGGAGAAATAGATATTACTAGAACTAGATTTAGCGAAAAACCAATTACACTTGTCCCTATGATTTTAAGCAATATCAAAAACTTTGAGCCGAGTGCTGGCAAAATGAAATTTGAGCAAGGGCGACAGGAAGCTTTGAATAAAGAACAAGAGTTATTAAGTCGGTTAAGAGAGTTACCTGATGGTGAACAAAAGGCAAAAGAAACAAAACGAAATATCGACTTGATCAGGAATTTTATGGGTTATCGTGAATACCCAAAATACGGTATGATTAGCCGCTATTTTGTTTATAAGCAGGCCCTAATGAAAGAAGCGAAACGACTCGTACAAGATGGTGTTATTCATGAAAAAGAAGATATTTATTACCTTATTCTTGAGGAACTTCGCGAAGTAGTACACACAAATAAACTTGATTATGATATTATAATAAAGCGAAAAGACGAGCACAAATTAAATGAAAAACTAACACCACCACGTGTTATGACCTCTGATGGTGAAATCATTACAGGTAAATATAAACGAGAAAATCTTCCAGCTGGTGCGATTGCAGGTCTAGCTGTTTCGTCTGGAGTAATCGAGGGAAGAGCACGTGTCATCTTAAACATGGAAGATGCTGTGCTAGAAGCAGGAGATATATTAGTCACCTCCTTTACAGACCCTAGCTGGACACCATTATTTGTATCAATAAAAGGTCTAGTGACTGAAATTGGTGGACTCATGACTCATGGAGCCGTTATCGCGCGTGAATATGGATTACCAGCAGTTGTAGGTGTAGAGAATGCTACTAAACTGATAAAAGATGGGCAGAGAATCCGAGTGAATGGAACTGAAGGATATATAGAAATTTTATAGTGATGTAGATAGTGTCAAATGAAATTACCAGACAGAAGGGTGGAAACTTGATAAAAATAATTACTGAGGACCAACCAATATTCATTTGACTATAATAGTGATTCCAAAGAAGTCAGAAATTAAAAATAAAAGAACTGAAAGGGGTGAGTACTCTATGACAGGACCAGACAAGGAAAAGCTATATCCAAATACGAATATAAAGACGGTTTGTTATATAAGTAATCTACCTAAAAAACCTAATGTCGAGATTGGAGAATATACTTATTATAGTGATAATAAAAAATCTCCTGAGAAATTTTATGATAATATAGAACATCATTATGAATTCTTGGGAGATAAGCTTATAATAGGTAAGTTCTGTGCAATTGCAGAGGGAATTAAGTTTATCATGAATGGAGCAAACCACAAAATGGATGGAGTTACAACTTATCCCTTCAATATCTTTGGAGGTGGTTGGGAAAAGGTCACTCCAACAGTAGAACAGTTGCCTTTTAAGGGAGATACAGTGATTGGTAATGATGTATGGATAGGCCAAAATGTAACTATTATGCCAGGGGTTAAGATTGGTGATGGCGCGATTATTTCCACAAATTCAACTGTAGTGAAAGATGTTGAGCCGTATACTATTTATGGCGGTAATCCAGCCAAGTTTATTAAAAAGTGTTTTAGTGATGAAAAAATTGAATTTTTACTGAAGCTTCAATGGTGGAATTGGGACGAAGAGAAGATATTTAATAATCTTGAAAAGTTAACATCAGAAGTTGGTTTAGATCAATTAATGAAAGAATATATATAAATCATAAGCTCTGCATAGCTTGAATAATAATATAGGCCAACAAAATTTCATATATTCAAATTGATTAAGAAATTGCAGTTATTAACTAATTCTCATCATTTCTACCAAACTTTGACTATTAGGATTAATCTTGACGAGATAGCCTTCTAAAAATTGAAGTGTTCAGACATTGGATTTAAAGATTAACTATGTCATACTCATATATATCAATTAGAGGACTTTGGAGGTGGTAGGTATGTTTATGAATTTAAAAAATAAAAATAACTTACAGAGTGCTTATGCCCATGCAGAATAGTAGAAATGCAACAAACTGCGTGGGATAAAAAGTTGCATTAGCTGCTGATTCTGCACTTTATTTATTAATTAAGTAAAGGGGTAGGAGCATGAAATATATCAATGCAGCAGATGTGCTTCCAAAAGAATTATTGAATGAAATTTTAAATTATGTAGATGGAGAATTGTTATATATTCCTGCTTCTAGAAAAAAACGAAAGTGGGGAGAAAATAGTGGTTCAAGAGAATATTATAAGAAACGTAATAGTGAAATAATCAATCAATATAAAAATGGAGCGACAATAACTAATATTGCCGAGAAATATTGTTTATCATATGATTCAGTAAGAAAAATAGTGAACAAATAAAACAAGAGAGATCTTACCACTTTGGTACGGTCTCTTTTTATTCTTTAGGATTATATTCAAGTCAAATTTGTGAACAGTGTTTCATTGTAGCTATAAATTATGGGAAAGAATAATTATAACTATTCTTAAGGCTATTACGATAGAGCATAAAATTATAAAATAAAAGCATGCTTTAGTAGTACTTAAGCAAATACTAAGATTGATAGTATTTAAAATAAATAATATCAATAACAAAATCCACATACATTTTAAATAATAACCTAGGCTTGCACAAATGTTTGCATTATTTATCAAAGGCTAATATTTTATTATCTTCAAGTACAAATTCTATAATAATAAAGACTTTAGCTATATGCATATGTTCAAATAATAAATTTAATATGATAATTAATAAACCTCGATTTTAAGGATTTGGAAGACTTATTAGTTAGTACAGAAGTCGATTAGTAAAATTAAAGTGTAATCTAAAAAGTGGATTGATAAACAAGGAGGAAAAGATATTTATGATAAACTCATTTTTAATGGTTGGTCAATCAAATAGGCTGGTCGTGGATTTTTAGGTGCGTATTTTCCAGAATACCCTAAAGTAAATGAGGAACTTTTAGAGTTTGCAAAGGGTCACAAGAATTGTTGTTTTGTAACAGCATCAGGCTTAACAGCTAATCCTGATGGTATTCATATAAATGCAGCTTCACAGAGAATATTTGGGCTTAGATATTTTGAAGCATATGATAAATTAAAGCATATATTAACTCCAGTAGAAGGTGAAGAATATTAGAATACATAAACCAATGATATTAAAAGTGTCATTGGTTTATGTTATAATTTTTTTAGTTAGAGATGTGTATTAAATAAAGAACTTATAATTAATTATACAAAATGATATAGTTACGCAAATTTATTTAGTAGGATTAGGTTATAAGATGTATTTTAAGACTACATCCTATTCTTTATAAAAAATATAACTGAAAAAGAGGTATAAAGTATGATAAAACCAATAGTAAAAGATATATTATTTTTAGGACAAAAATCAGAAGAGGCAACTAAAAATGATATGGTAGTAATTGATGATTTAATAGATACATTAAGAGCAAACTTAGAGCATTGTGTTGGATTGGCTGCTAATATGATTGGAGTAAAAAAGCGTATATTAGTATTTACTGTAGGCAATCTTATTGTACCTATGATAAATCCAGTTATATTAAAAAAGGAAAAGCCTTATGAAACAGAAGAAAGCTGTTTATCTTTAATTGGATTTAGAAAAACAAAGAGATATGAAACGATAGAGGTTATGTATCTTGATAGAAACTTTAATAAGAAAAAGCAAGTGTTTAATGGATTTACAGCACAAATAATTCAACATGAAATGGATCATTTTGAAGGTATACTAATCTAATCATCAAGTTAAAAACGTAGCTTGATCATACTAAAAATAAATGCTTAAATGCAAAAGGAAAGCACAATATTCAATTTATATTTGCTTTTAATAACTGCATTTACATCAGCATATATGTATGCTAGAATTGAGTACAAAAATGAAATTTTTTAGAAAAAGTAAGATGGTTTGAGGTGTTAATAATGAATATAAAGATAGTTCCTGGCCTTAATAACTCTGGGCCAGAGCATTGGCAGAGTATTTGGGAGAAAAAATATGGATTTAAAAGAATAGCCCAAGAGGAATGGGATTATCCTGTATATAAAGAATGGGAAAAAAATTTAATAGAAAATCTTTCAAGAGAAAATAGCTGTGATGTAGTATTGGTTGCACACAGCCTTGGCTGCTTGCTTACTGTAAAAGCCATGCCTAAGATACGAAAGTACTTGAAAGCAGTCTTCTTAGTGGCTCCACCAGATCCGAACAAGGAACAATTTCCAAATTTTTTAGATTCCTTTGAGCATTTGCCGGAAGCTAACCTGGAGTTGCCTGGAATGCTAATTTATAGTGAGAATGATCAATATTCCTCATCTCTGTTTTGTATAGAAAAAGGTAAACAGTGGGGCCTTGAAACAATGTCTGTTGGCAGAAAGGGTCATATAAACAGTGAATCCAATATAGATGATTGGAATGAAGGATTTAATTTATTTCAGAAACTATTGGAAAGAATTCGATAAGATTTTTCACTTTTAATTGTTAATTGTACAGTGTTAATTGAAAGGGAGTTACGATTTTATGCATGATGTAGTGGCAAAAGGTATATTATCTAGTAGTAATGGAATGAACATTTATAGAGGATGTACTCATGGATGTATATATTGTGACGCCAGAAGTCATTGTTATGGAATGGATCATATTTTTGAAGATATTGAGGTTAAGGCTAATGTGTTGCAGCTATTAGAGGACGCACTTAAGAAAAAAAGAAAAAAGTGCATGATTGGAACAGGTGCAATGAGTGATCCATATATTCATCTAGAAGAAAATCTTGAAAATACAAGAAAATGTTTAGAGATAATTGATAAGTATGGATTTGGACTCGCAATACAAACTAAATCAAATAGAATATTAAGAGATTTAGAGTTGCTAAGAAGTATAAATAAAAAAGCAAAGTGTGTTGTGCAGATGACATTAACAACTTATGATGAAGAATTATGCAAGATTATTGAACCTAATGTTTCTACAACAAAAGAACGATTCGAAGTTTTAAAAATAATGAGGGATAACAAAATTCCTACAGTAGTTTGGCTAAGTCCTATTTTACCTTATATAAATGATACAGAGAAGAATATAAGAGGAATTTTAGATTATTGCATAGAGGCTAAAGTTAAAGGAATTATAGTATTTGGTATTGGATTAACATTAAGAAATGGAAATAGGGAATATTATTATAAGAATTTAGATAAGCATTTTAAAGGTTTAAAAGAAAAATATATAAGAGAATATGGGAATAGTTATGAAGTGTTAAGTAAGAATCATGAAAAATTAATGAAAATTATTAAAGACACCTGTCAGCAGAATAATATTATTTTTGGAGTGAAAGAAGTTTTTAATTATATGAAAGCTTTTGAAGAGGAGAATAATGAAGTTCAAATAGGTTTTGATATATAGGAAATAATTTATATGATAAAAAGGTTTTATCTACTTTGTATATAGCATTCATATACAAAGTAGAATAAAGGGCTCTTATTTTTATTGCAACAAAGCTATAATTGATTGAGCTTGCTTTTAGGCTCTTCACCATTCTCTACACGCTTTATATTGTTCACGAAGAAATCATATCTTTTTTTATGGAATTTGAGACCATCAGGCAAGCCTGCCGTATGAGGAGTAAGTATCACATTTCTTAGATTTCGGAGTTCACTTTCAATTGGAAGAGGTTCAGATTCAAACACATCAAGGCATGCTCCTGAAATGTCCCTATTTTTTAATGCATCTATCAAGTCTCTTTCATTGACAATTCCGCCGCGGGCTGTATTGACAAAAAGTGCGGTATTCTTCATTTTCTTGAATACATCTTTGTTGATTAGCTGTTTGGTTTGCTGATTTAAGGATACATGCACACTTACTATGTCTGATGCGCCTACAAGAGTATCGAAATCCGTCATTTTCACAAAACCGTCAGACTGTACAACTGGATTTCTAGCATAAACCAGAACATTCATATCAAAGACCCTGCAAAACTCAGTTACTTTTTTACCGACGGAGCCAAAGCCTATAATCCCGATGGTTTTGCCTTTTAATTCACTCCCTGTATACTGCAATTCATTTTCATCTATCCTATTCTTCATGAAAGAATCAAGAAACGGTATGTTTTTATAATAAGACAATATCAGCGCCATTACGTGCTCTGCAACTGCTTGTGCATTCACTCCTGCAGCATTGGCCGCCCAAATGCCGTACTGCGTGCAGGCATCTATATCTACATTGTCAAATCCTGCACCCGTCTGTACTAACTTTAATTTTTTTGCTATAGAAAGCAAACTGCAATCTACTTTAATATGTTCAGGTATGAGTACTTGACAATCTTCAATATGATGCAACATTTCTTTTCCGGGCTGGACAATTACAATGTTCCAGTCTTCTGGAAAATGCCTTACAATATTTGATTTTGAGGTCTCAGTAAAATATCCGACTATAAGAATTTTCATTTTTAAACCACCTTTCATGCTCTATATCTATTTCGAAGAAAATCCGTTTGATGTTTACAATTATAATCTTTGCAAAATGTCTACACTGCTATCTAGATAACAATTGCAAAATATTTGAAGTTATATCTTTACTGAATTGATACTTTTCTTTTGGCACAACAGGATTAATAGCTGCTAAAGGTATTTCCCTTTCATAAAGGGAGCCGTGAGTTCGTACGTCTTTCGTATTTAAATAAATACCTTCAATTTCGGCGAATGCATAATCTTCAGAGGCAAAAATGACGTAGTCTCCTATATTATTTATTGGCAAATGATAAAGTTCAGCAGCTTCTTTCTTGTTTAAAATTTTGTCAACTGATATTTGAGTAGACACAAATTGAAGATACTTTTCCATTTCATCTGCATTTTTCAGATATACATAAAGTGTTCCGCCTTCCTGATACGCATGATTTTCAATATATCTATCTTTCATTGGAGGTACGCATACAACATGAAAACCTGCTTGTTCAGATAAATTTTGAAAATTTACAAGAGTAGTTTTTTTATTCATTCCATGATCAGCAGTAATATAAATCTGGCGAGTTGGTTCTAATTCGTGTATTTTTTTGATACAGTTATCAATATCGTTTATTTGCTTTTTAGCCTGTTCAGAGTTAGGCCCATAATGATGCATAATATAGTCGTTAGTAGTGCAGTACACTATTTCAGGAGATTCTTTTTGTATGCACGTATAGGCTGCATCCAAAATCCATTTACTACTTTCTACACTTTGTATTTTTGGCGGCATAGAAATGCCTAGCTGCTCTAAAAGGTTAAGGTCAGGCTTTTCAGCACTAATTCCTAAATCAACATCTTCTCCATATACTTCAAGAATCTTTCCTTTTACTGTCAATAAAGCAGTTTTACCACCAATACTTTTAATGTGCTGTAATATTGTAGTAGCTTTCATAAATCCTTTCTCTTGTATAAATCCAGACTTTCCTGTTATGTGATCATAAAAGAAATTTCCTACCATTTGTGTCTCATTTGGCCAAAGCCCTGACAGAATAGAGGCATGATTAACGTTGGTTACCGTAGGAACTGCACCATAGATATTTTTTATAAATCCCTTTTGCTCACATAAACCATAAATATTTGGTGCATTTTCAGAAGAAAAATACTCTGGGGAGCACCCATCAATGACAACAATCAATATTTTTTGCATAATTTACATCCCCTTTAATCAATACACTTATTTGTTTTTAGGTTATCACCTCTATAATACTTTGTAAAATATGAATAATATTATATAATGATTAGTAAATACTTAACTATATGAAATGAGGGACTTTAATTGACAATTCGTGATTTAGAAATATTTGTAGAAGTTTGTACTCAAATGAGCATGAGTAAAGCAGCTCAAAATTTATATATATCGCCATCATCCATCAGTCAGTCAATATCAGCGCTGGAGAACGAATACAATACAAAGTTATTTGAGCGATTATCTAAAAAACTATATTTGACTTCTAATGGAAAGGAATTACTTTTCCATGCAAAACAATTATTATATGATTTAGAGCAAATGAACTTAAAAATGAGGAATCTTTCCTATCAAGGACTAGTACGAATTGGGGTTTGTACCACAATTGCTCATAAATTGATTTACCCAATATTAGAGAAATTCCAGAACCTTTATCCTTCTGTTAATATTCAAGTTGAAATTGGAAATAGCTCCTACATAGAACAAAAGATATTATCATATGATTTGGATATAGCCATTATTCAAATGGAATCTCCTTGCAGCGAGTTAACATATATTGATTTTTTAGATGATAAACTAATGCTTGTTTGCCACCCAGAAAATCCCCTTGCTGAACAAACAATTAGAATTAAGCAATTACGTTCAGAACCAATAATAGCCCGTGAACATGGGAGCAGAACTCAAAAAATGCTTCAAGATGTTTTTGATGAATCGCATATTATTCCTAATGTTACATGGATTTGCAAAAGTATTGATTCTATAAAAGAAGCTGTAATTCATAATAAGGGAATAGCACTTTTGTCTCAATACTTAATACAAGACGAATTAAAAGATAGAAAAATCGCAAAAATAAATTTAGAAGGATATAACTTTACAAGGAAGTTCTATGTTTCATATCATAAAAACAAGAATTTAACAGAATATATAAATAACTTTATAATGTTGTGTAGTACAATAAAGGAGGAGAATCCCCTAGAGGTACGATAGGTATTAGCACGGACAGTTTAAATCAACAATGAAACCAACTAAGTTAGAAATTGATATGCTCCCTTTATAGAAACAGTTTTTTATTTTTACTGTCTACTATAAGGGGAGCATATCAATTTAGTAGGGGATGTAACTGATAAAATACATGTGAAGTTTTAATTTAGATGTGTTAATCATATATCTAAGCTAATGCTTTTAAGTTTGAATAAGATTTATATGCTTGTAAAATACCTCCGATAAACAAACCAACTGAAAAGCCAGATAATAATGAATACAAAATATTAAAGAAAAGTGTACTGTATAGCAGTGGATTAACAGCCATAGCAACATTTAGTAGATATTTAGCAAAAAAATTAGTCATCATAATAGTTATTGGTAAATATGAGCCAGTTTTATATAGAGAGCCATCCTTTATATATATTTTTCTATATCGAGAATATAAATAATATGATATTAAAGTACCAAAACACATACAAATACTATAGAAAATCATAGAAATGCCTATATAGCTAAAGTTTGTTAGTAACTTTTCTAAGCCCCAAATAATAAAAATAGATGGCATAATGAACATTTTAGAAAGTGATAACTCACCATCTTTACTAGCTTTAATTCCACGCTTTAAAAGATAAATAAATATAACAAAAACATAAAAAGGAGTTTGGCTAAATACCTCTGAAATAATATTAATAATCATCATAATAATATAACCTTCTTTCTTAATTCATATCATGTTGTAAGAGTACAATATAAATTAAATAAGAACAATACGTATTTACGTAAGCGGTATATTTATATAACTAAGCGGTATTAAAACCAATATAAAAATAAACAGAAACCTACTGTTGGTTTTTATTTTTTCTATTTCTATCTAAAATCTCATTCATTTTCTTCACGTCTATTTTCTCATATTGATAATTAATAAGTCTTACGCATATGTAAATTAATATAACTTCAATAAACGTTGAGAACATTAATGATAAGGACATATTCCAGTTAAAAAGATAATTTGATGCAACAATCATTAACCAAATTATAACTATATATAATAATGGATTAAATATTGAGTCCTTAGAAATAATATATTTATTGATAACTATCTTTATTAATGACAATGATAATGATAAAGCTAATAATTCACAAATCTTTTCATTATCTAAAGATTGTTTTGTAATAAGCTGAAATAATGTTATTACTGTAAAAACTACTGAGGTTAATTTAAATATTTCTCTTAAATATTTAAAGCTCATTTGCCATCCCTCATTCCCAATTTATTTTTTAAATTTGCAACATATCTTCTTGAAATTATTACTTTTTCATTATTAGTTAAAAGAGCCTCTAGATTTCCGCTTAACTTTGGATAAAAAGAATGTATCTTATCAATATTGAGTAGCAAAGATTTAGAAATTCTAATAAAATTCATACCAGCTAATTGTTCCTCAAGAACATACAATTTCTCGGAAATTTCATAGGTTTGAGTTTTCGTATAGATGAATACTTTTCTATCTATTGATTCTATATAAAAAATTTCATCCACGTTTACTTTGTAATATTTTTCTTCTTTTCTTCCAAGTAAGTGTTTAATAACTTCATTTGATGATGTCAGTAATTCTATGGCTTCAGTAACCTTTTCTTGAACATTGTGTACGTTAAAAATAACTTCTTCCTCTAATCCAGAAGAAATAATGTTTATACTAACCTTCATTTTTACACTCCTACAAATTAAATACTGTTAATATATAAAATCATATAGTACAGCTTTATAAATAATCATTATTTTTATTTAAACATTATTCTAAACAAAATATGATAATCATTTTCCATAAAGTACATACTTATTTATATATAAAATATCACATAGACTAAAATAAGTAAAATAAGAAAAGAACAGGAGGCTAAATAATAGAAAAGTGAAGTATTGACTTTAAAATTTAGAAAAAATAATCTGCTGAATTAAAATCAGCAGACTATTTTTTTTAAGGGGGTTAAGGTTCTATTGATTGTGGGAATCTAAAAACATTGTCAGGGTCATAAATCTTTTTTATTATTCTAAGGGTTCCATAATTTTCACCATAGTATTCGTAGCCATAATATTTAAGCTGAGCATAAGGGAAGTTCACATAAGAGCCATTTGTTATGGTTTCCACATATTTAAAAACTTGTGATACCCAGTTTTTAAATACATTGCCATCTTCATATTCTTCCCAATCTGCTGTTACTCCCATAATATAGCTGGCATCTCTATAGTAGTAAGCTGAATAATCACTGGAGAAATCTTTTATCTTACCGCCTAAAGTATAAAGTCTGATAAAACAATCATCTCCAGGGCTACAATCTATATACTTAATTAAGTTTTTGATATTTGCTTTACTTAAATGACAATAAACAAACCTTCCAGTAGCTTTAAATCTATCAGGAGGCCCATAAAAAGCGCCAATGGCTTTAACAGCATCTATAAAAGGTACATATTCTATTAAAGAGCTATCTAGTAAACCTGGGAGCAGTAAGAACTCTTTTAAAATCTTTTCAGCTTCAGACTTAGGTCCATAGAAGAATCCATTTAAATATATGCTCTTTTTACTTAAACCGGCAAAACAACTAATCCTTTTATCAGCAGTTCTTAGCCAACATTGCCATAGGTTAATAAATTTTTCCCTGGAAATATTATTCCATCTAAGCTGTATGAGAGTAATATAATTTGCCTTATGAAGTCTAAAAGTATAGCTAGTTACAACTCCAAAGTTTCCTCCACCTGCTCCTCGACAGGCCCAGAATAAATCACGGTTTATATGATTATTGGCAGTTATTAGATCACCTTTGGCATTAACCAATTGCAGCTCTATAAGGTTGTCCGATACTAGGCCAAAGTTTCTACAGGATAAACCTATTCCTCCACCTAATACCAAACCAGAAATTCCAACTGTAGGGCATGTTCCGCCATTAAAGGCATATCCTTTTTCAGAGGTTACTGAGTATATATTTCCAAGTCTTGCCCCAGCTTGAATTTTTACAGTATCATTTTTAGTATTAACTTCAATCTTGTCCATAGGAGTCGTATCTATTACTATTACGCCATTATCTGTTGAATAGCCTTCATAATTATGCTTCCCTGTACGAATGCGAAGTCCTACATGATGTTTTCTGCACCATTTAATAGCGTTGGATACATCTGTTGGAGTATAACAATAAACGATAGCTAATGGAAATTTATTAATAGATAGATTGTATTCAAGTCTTAAAGTTGGATACTCTTTATCTGAGGGCGTTATTACCCTTCCTGTTAATCCATTTAATCTCATTTTCTTTCTCCTTTGTTAAAATACATTTTTCTTTATTTTATGTTGCTAATATCATAGAAGTGATATGTAGAAACTCAAAAAATACTAGTTATTATCTTTATTTTACGTCAGAAGAAAGTTAATGATAATTATTTTTTCAATCCAAACATAAATCTTGCAATTGGTACTGCTCGTACAAATTCATAAGTAAGAACACTTGTTACAAAGGTTAAAATCATAATAATACTAAATTGTACTAATCCATTGTCAAAACTTCTTATAACATAATAACCAATGCCTACTAACCAAGTTTGATGGAAAATGTAAATAGTAAAAGAGGATTTAGAAAAGTAATCTAAAATTCTATTGGAAAAATCAAAATAGCATTTTCCTAATCCTAAAATGGCTAAAATTATAGTCCATGTGGTTAAATGATTAAATGCTGAACATAGAAATTTAATTTCAAATGAAACATTCTCAAAATCTACAGTATAAATCATAACCATACGTATTATAGAAAGTATAATTGCAAAAGTAGTTAAAATTAAGCGTTTGTTTTCTAGTAGTTTTATAGCTCCATTGGTGCTTAAAATTAGGGAACCTAGTAGGAACAATAATAGATATTCGCCAAAACCTTGTCCACCAATTTTAATAATGCTTAAAAGAAAGTTAAATAAGAATAATGGTATTATTGTCCATAAATTAAGTTTGCTTTCATTGATTTTTTTATTGGATTTTTTGTAGAGAATTATTAGAGGTAATGATACCAATGAAATAACAAACAAAAAGAGCAGAAACCATAAATGCGCAGGAGTAAAACCGCCAGTATATCCAGTTAAGTCAGTTTTCTTAGTAAAAAATAATACGTATTGATTAAAATAACTTCCTGTATACCCATTATGTTGTTTCTCTGCAAAAAATGTTTGGATAGGGACTGTTAAAATAACTCCAAACATAAATGGTATATAGAGCTTAAAAAAACGTTCTTTAATAAACTGCTTAATTGAATGTTTCTCCATAGCTAATGAGGCACTAATTCCTGCAATAGCAAACAGTAGCGGCATAAACCAATCTGAGGAGATTCTTATAAAATTATCACAAATAATGCTTGGTTTTCCAACCACATAAAAGTTTTCAAATGAGTTAAATATACGAGAGGTGTGAAATGGGAATAGCAATAAAATTCCAAAGGTTCGTATATTGTCAATATAATGTTCTCTCAAATAACATCCCTCTTTCAGCTAAATTCATTATTGTAAACAACAATTATAATAAATACATACATAATAAATAATAACTACATTTTGAAGTATAAATTTTCCATATTCTTATTATAACAAAAGTTGAAATGGAGTATATATTTCAAACAAATATAAATCCCACTTTTAAATGTGCACTTGTAAGTGAATTAAAGTAAAACTATAATTAATTATATTACAGATAGGTATTAATTCCCATGAATTAAACAAATGGTTTTAGCCTATAAATTAAAGTATATTTGGAGGTAACATGGCAAGAAAATATAATTTATATCAAGTTGATTCATTTACAAAGGAAAAATTTACAGGAAATCCAGCAGGGGTGATATCGAATGCAGATGGATTAACTGATTATGAAATGCAGAAGATTGCTAGAGAGCTTAACAATTCTGAGACAGCATTTATTTTCTCTTCAAATAGTAATGAATATGATGTCCAAGTGCGCTTTTTCACACCTATAAGCGAAGTTCCTATTTGTGGACATGCGACTATTGCAGCTCATTATGTACGTGCTATCGAAAATGAACTGGAAACTTCAAGGATTTATCATAAGACAGGAGCAGGAATTTTACCTGTTGATATAATAAAAGAAAATAATGATTACAAAATTATTATGACACAGGGTAAAATTGAGTTTGGTGAAATTATTGATGGTATAAATAAAGAAGAACTTTTAAAAGCACTTAAAATTAAAGAAAGTGATTTACTTGATGATTATAAAATTCAGATAGTGTCAACAGGTCATTCTAAAGTTATGATAGGTATTAAAAGTATTGAAACATTAAATACATTGCAGCCAGATTATAGTGCACTTTCTAAGTTAAGCGAGGTAATTAAATGTAATGGATATTATATTTTTACTACTGATTCAAAAGAAAGTGATATTTTAATACATGGAAGAATGTTTGCACCTTCAATAGGTATCAATGAAGATCCTGTTACTGGTAATGCAAATGGTCCATTAGGTGCATATCTTGTTCATCACAATCTTGTTGAGCATAATAATTCCTTATTTAGATTTAAAGCTAAGCAAGGGGAGGCTATAAATAGGCCTGGTATCATCGAAGTTGAGGTAAAGATAGAAGACAATGAACCAATAGAGGCCAAAGTTTCAGGAAACGCCATTATAATATTTAAATCAGAATTATTATTAAATGATTAAAACTAATACAAGACACATGAAATAGTAGGTAATTAGAATTAATTCTAACCAAAGGAACGAGGCTTTAAATGAGTAAAAATGTATACGATGATTTATGGATAGATATTTTGAAAAATAACGAGATTTTCCTTAGTGAAAAAAACATAACTTTATTAAAGAAGATTTTTAAGCCAAAGCTATTAAAAAAAGACATGTTCTTTTTACAGGAAGGTGATAAGTCTACTGAAATAGGAGTTGTTGTTAAGGGAATTTTTCGTTCTTATTATATTGATAAAGCAGGCAAAGATACAACAAAATATTTTTACAAAGAGGGTGGGGTACTATTCTCATATGTAGCACATCTATCTCAAAAAGAATCTATGTATTATATACAAGCATTAGAAGATAGCGAAATTATTGTAGCTCAAATTTCTGATTTCGAAAAAATAGTTGAGAAAAACTATGAACTACTTTTGTTTTACAAAAAGATGATTGATAGTGTTCTTATTATGAAAGAAGAGCATGCAATTAGTTTTAAAGTATTAGATAGCATTGAACGTTATAAGCAATTCCTTAATGCATATCCAGGATTAGAAAAGCGTATTAAACAATATCATATTGCTTCTTATTTAGGAATGACCCCTGTGTCACTTAGTAGATTAAGAAAAAATTTTAATATTAACAAATGATAATGCAGTTAACCTCCAAATGATTTATGATGTACATAAATTTTATTAATGGGGGTCAATTTATATGAAAAACGAAACAGTTATTTTAATTACAGGATGCTCAACGGGGATAGGACGAGAACTTTGCAGCATATTATCTGAGAGAGGATATATAGTTGTGGCAACAGCTAGAAATGTAGAAACTTTAGAAGATTTACCTGTATCATTAAAGCTATCACTAGATGTTACCCAAGAAGACTCCATTTCAGTTGCTATGAAGGAAGTGATAGCACGATTTAAGAAAATTGATATTCTTGTAAATAATGCGGGATACTCAATCAGAGGTGCTTTAGAAGAAATCGATGTAAAAAGTGCGAAAAGCATGTTTGATGTAAATGTATTTGGAATAATTAATATGATTCAGGCAGTTGTTCCGGAAATGCGTAAGAAACAACTTGGTAAAATTATAAATATCGGTTCAATTTCGGGAAAATTTGTTCAACCCATTAATGGTGCATATTGTGCATCTAAATATGCAGTTGAGGCAATAAGTGATACATTGCGTTTAGAACTGCACAACTATAATATTCAAGCAACTGTAATAGAGCCTGGACCAATAAAAACAAATTTCTTTAAAACTATGATTAATAATTCAAATAATCTTATGACTAATCAAGATTCTTATTATTCAACTTTTTATGAAGCAGATGCTAAATATCGAAATAATCAAAATTTAACTGATCCTAAAGAAGCAGCGAAAACTATTGTTAATATAATTTCCCAAAGGAGGCTTAAACCTCGTTATAAGGTTGCCGTTCCGCTGTCATATAATATAGCTATACACTTTCCTGACTTTGTAAGAGAATACTTTATGAAAAAGCGCTAGATTAATGAATAATTATATTATCTCTTTATTATGTAATATTTTGTGTTTGTGTTAAAATTTGTATAGTGGAACAAATTGAGCAATATAATATTTATAATCCATTCAATAATTTATATTTATAGTAGCAGAATATCAACAACTGAGGGAAGGGGATAAATCAATAATGACATTTTTAAAACAAGTAAAGCTCTATAGAGTAAAAATTACTGAGCTTTGCGACAACAAAAATATATTACAGAAAACATTGAATTTTAATTATACTCTCAATAATTCAGGGATAGGTTATAGAGAGTTCAACAATATTATTCCAGCAGGAATTACTGGTTGGATAATACAATGGATGGGGAAAAAATATTTTGCGCCTGACGATAATCAAGAAGGTTTAAAAGATTTTCTAAATAGAGTTCAGACTGCAGATATATTAATACCTTATAAAAGAATTGAAGGACATTATTGTAAAATTGATTAGCACTAATTTAAGGTGTTGAATAACTAATTTTTACAAATATTTATTTAAGAAAATATTAAAATATATTATACGAATGAGGTGAAAAGATATGGAGTTAATAAATGGAGATTCAAATCCTATAGACAAAACAAGAGAAAGTATAAAGAAATTGATTGAAGATTATAAATTTGAACTTGAAGCTTTGAGTAGAATGATAAATGTGGATTATAACTGGCTAAAAGATTACATGGATGGAAAAAGAAATTTGCATGAGTTTTATGCTAATGCAATAGATTCTATTAAAAACAATAAAGAATTGGTGTGGAATCCAAAGTGTCCCGAGCCTTCATCATTATCAAATAAGATTTATATTCTATCTGAAGGGATATGTAGTATAAATGAAGATGGCAGAGTTAAAGGAATAATAGACGTATTAATAATTGACGTTGGAATTAGTTACGATACTTTAGCTATGTATGCAGGTATCGGGTTAGATGATGTTCAGAATTTTATGAAGGATACTAATTCTATTACATACGAAAAGAAGTATAAACTAGCTGTAGCAAGTTTGTCTTTACACTTTTTGGTTAATGGCAAGAAATCAGCTTTAGGCTAATAGATTACTAAATTTATTTTATGCACATTAATATCGTAATCTGTAGGTTTGGAGTACTAATAAACAAGAATGTATCGCCTGAAAGTTGATATAATGGTACCGAAACAATATGAAATATTTGTATTATATGAGTGAAAATGGAATTGGATATAATTGGAGGGGGAATCATGAAAAAAGTAAAAAAACTAAGAGTGATAGTGGCTCTATTAGTAGCAAGTGTTGCATCTGTATTTAATTCAATTGGAACGAATGCAGAATGGAAACAGGATTCAAATGGTTGGTGGAATACAGAAGGAAGTTCATGGTCAGTAGGTTGGAAAGAGATTGATGGAAAGTGGTATTATTTTAAACAAGATGGATATATGGTACATGATACAACCATTGATGGATATACAATAGGATCTGATGGGGCATGGATTCAGGCTGCGCCCAATAATGTTACAACTAATAAGGATAAAAGTTTTGATATAGATGAATTTAAAAATACTTTGAGAATAGATGGTTATCCTGTAGAAGTGAGAAATACATTGTATAAGGAAAATAGTGTGTCGAGGGGATGGAAATTAGTTAATGGAAAGTATTATTACTTTAGCTTTGAAGGGGTTCTCGCAAAGAATGAAACTGTCGATGGATATTATTTGGGGGCAGATGGAGCTTTAGATACAACTAAAGGTAAATCGCAATTACAAGATATTACTATGAAGACTGAAAAAAGTGTGTATCCTGTCGGTACAGAAGAGATCAGGGTTGATATAACAAATAATACGGATTTAGAAAGTGGACATAGTGGAGAATATTATAAAATAGATAAGTTTGAAAATAATGAATGGCATAATTTAGAGTTTGAAAAACATACTGCTTTTAATGATTTAGAAGCAATTTTGCCAGCAAAAGGAACCGGTATGGATATTTGTAAATTAAACATACTAAAAGATTTTAACAAGCTTACAGCAGGAAAATATAGAATATTGGCGGAAATTGAAAACTCAATGGGTTATTCACATGTGACTGCAGAATTTGAGCTGCAATAAAGAAAAGTAAATATAAGATTTTAAGTACCGTATTATTCAGCTGAATGTACGGTATTTTTATATTTAAAATGCTGCATAGTTTTATTGAAGGAATTATTAATTTAAAATTAAATAATACTAAAAAATAAAATAACATATTTCTAAAATCAACGCAAAAAAGCAAGGAATATAGAAGCCTTTAGAGTAAAAATTATTGAATATGCATCATTATCGAATAATAAATTTCATGAAGGATACTAAGTCTATTACATATGAAAATAAATATAAGCTAGCGGTAGCAAGTTTGTTTTTACACTTTTTGGTTAATGGCAACAAGTCAGCTTTAGGATAATTTATTAATAAAATCATTACCGTATTATTAATAAATTTTAAAACAAAAAAGTATCCCCAATTAGGGGAATACTTAATCTATATGATAACTCATGAGAAAGAAAAAGTCTATATTTTTATTATCTTATGCTCTATAATTTTCGTTGTTGCAACAAAATTATAATTAGATAGGAGAATAAATATGACAAAGAAAAAGATAGCGAATATTCCATTTGGACCATTTATCAGTGTATTAGCAGGAGCTACTGTTAATGGAAAGCCCAATTATGCTACAATTGGAGCATACGGAGTTGTAAGTCAAAAAAATGTACTTTATATATCATTGAAAAACTCACATTATACAACAGCTGGAGTTTTAGAAAATGGATTTTTTACTGTAAATATTCCTAAATCTGATGACGTTGAAAAAACTGATTATTGTGGAACTGTTTCTGGAAGCAAAGTAGATAAATCAAATGTTTTTGAATCTTTTTATGATGAAGTAGGAAATGCACCAATGATAAAGGAATGTTCAATAAATTATTTGTGTAAAGTGATACAAACCATTCCTATATTTGATTTTACAATGTTTCTTGGTGAGATTGTGGCAACATATGCAGAGGAAGATTGTTTGGAAAATGGGAGACCAAATGCCCTAAAGGTTAAACCAACAATATTAATGGATACAGGTTATTTTGATTTAAATAATAGAGTTGGATCAATATTTAAATCATGTGAAGGAATAGGTAATCATATTTATGTGAAATTTTAAAGTAACATGAAATAAAAATAGCTAATATGAAAGTAATTATAATAAATAGTTGAGCGGTGAATATTTGATTGTTAGTTAATTTTATATTTTTTTAAGACATATTTATATGAGCAAACTTAAACCTAATTTAGAATTGGTTTAGGTTTGCTTGTACAGTAATAAAAGTATAGCATTTTTTTACATGTGATTATGTAAGAATTATGAATTAATTTAATAGTTATTTGAAATGTAACAAAGAGTAACAAACATATTGAGAATATGAATGTTACTCTTTGCTTTATATATTGGGGGAAATATATATGAAAAAAAGTTTTTATTAAGTTTATGATTTTATTATAGTTATTTATTATGTCAAAATAATGGCAAATGTGAAATACAATATGTAGGTTTGCCTTAGTAAATAAAAATGTGTTATTTGAAAACCAAATAGTAGGGTGTTTACTTTTTTGAGTTTGTTATAAATGATTCATAATAGTAAAAATATAGGATGTACTTTAAATTAATAAGTTATAATTTTGGAATTTCAAATTTTATTATATTCTTACTAGTACTTTTTTGAAAAAAGTACTAATTAATAGGAGATAAAATAATTGTAATTGTTTGATAAAGTTTTAATAAGTTGTATATTGACGAAAAAATGGTAAAAAAGATGGAGAAAAATATAAATATATTATATAATAAGGAATAATAGATGAAAAAATGGAGGAGATTGGGATGAGAAAATGGTTTAATAATCTTAAAACAAGGCATAAGCTTATTTCCTGTTTTGTATTGATTGCATTATTTATTGGCGTTGTTGGGGCTATTGGGATAGTAAATCTTAGCAAAGTTAATTCTAATGCAATGAATATGCATGATAATGATTTAATAACTATAAAGAATTTAACAGACATTGAGAAGAACACAGCAAGCATACGTGCTGATTTGCTAAAGCTTGTATATCAGCGTAGGGAAGAACAGAAAGATTCTATTCTTAAAGAGATTGATACCTTAAAAGATTCTAATATAAAATTAATAGAAGAATACGAAAAAACAATAATATCAAAGGAAGAAAAAGAAACTTTCGTACAATTCCAAAAGGATTTCGAAGCATATGGAGCAGCTCGTGATGTTGTGATTAAATATTCAATAGAAAAAAATTATGAGGAAGCTGATGCAAAATTTGATGCTGTAACAGAAGCTAGAAAAAAATCATTTACTAATTTGGATAAGTTAATAGATATAAATTTAAGAGAAGCTGACGATGCGTATAATGAAAATAATGCTACTTTTAAAGTTTCATTATATACGATAAACATAATAACAGTCCTTGGGCTTCTTCTTGCTATCATGTTTGGATGGCTAATCTCTGGAATAATTTCGAATCAATTAAAAAAAGTAGTAGTATTTGCGGAGGCAATTGGTGAGGGCGATTTAACAAATAAAATACATATAGATAGTAGAGATGAAATTGGAATGCTAGCAAAATCCTTGAATCTAGCTGGAGATAAAATTAGGATGTTAATTTCTGAGATAATAAATAGTTCTAGTGATTTGAGTGCTACAAGTGAAGAATTATCTGCTACAACTGAGGAAATTTCATCTAAGATGGAAATAGTCACAGAATCTATAAATCAAATAGCAAGAGGAACCCAGGATTTGAGTGCAACTACTGAAGAAGTTTCTGCATCTGCAGAAGAAATTGGATCTACAACAATGAAACTTGCAGAAAGTGCAAATGGTGCTAAAGAGTCCTCAAAGGAAATAACGAGCAGAGCTAAAAGTATTAAAAATAAAGCAGAAAATGAAATAAGCGTAAGCAACTCTATATACGAAAAACAACAGACAAATATAACTAAGGCTATTGAAGAAGGAAAAGTTGTTGAAGATGTAAAGGTTATGGCTGATTCAATTGCAAGCATAGCTGAACAGACAAACCTTCTTGCATTAAATGCAGCTATAGAAGCTGCAAGAGCTGGTGAGCAAGGAAAAGGATTTGCAGTAGTTGCAGATGAAGTAAGAAAACTTGCTGAGCAGTCAACTCAAGCGGTTGGAAATATTCAGAATATGGTAGTTCAAGTGCAGAGCGCATTTGATAATCTTACACAAAGCGGGAATGATATGCTAGAATTTATGCTAAGTAATGTTAAACCAAGCTATATGCTGCTTTCTGAAACTGGATTACAGTATGAAAAAGATTCAGAGTATATTAATGAAATGGCTTCAGGAATAGCTTCTGCAGCAAAGCAGATGTCAGAAACCATAGCGCAGGTGAATATAGCTATTCAGAATGTATCAGCTACTGCTGAGGAGTCCGCTGCAAGCTCTGAAGAGATATTAGCTAGTATAGATGAAACAAATACTGGTATTCAAGAGGTTACCAAATCAGCACAAGGTCAAGCTGAATTAGCTGAAAAACTTAACCTTATAGTTCAAAAATTTAAAATTTAAGAAAATGCTTTTGGGATTTTTATATGTTAAATAGAACTAAATCGCTAAAAGCTACGTCTTAGTTTTACAATATAAACAAAAGTTCACATGAAAAAAATAAGGAGTGAGGTTCTTTCTCAAAGATCCTCACTTCCTACATTTTATATACCTTTTAATGGAGTGATATCAATAGTAATCTGAAATTTTTTTATGTTAGAACTTTAAAAGGTTTGGAATGATTTGAGAATTCTAAGACTTCGGTATGATAAACATTTACTTATAATAAAGAAAATATATAATTATTCATGTAATAAGTAAAGTATGGATTTAAAGGAGAAAGCCAAAAAAATCTCTTTTCAAAGGAATTGTTAATTTTAAATTAAATAATACTAAAAAACGAAATAATATATTTTCGAAATTAACGCAAAAAAACAAGGAATATAGAAAGATTTATCGAATATATACCTATCATAGATTGAATTTATTGGAGGGTGTATATATGGAAAATAGACTTGAGGCATTTTTAGAGGTTATTCCTGAATTAAAGGAACTATTACAAGACGATATAGCAGTTGCTGTAGCAGATACTAAGAAATTTATATATTATCGTGATGGTGATTCCATTAACTTACCTATTAAAGTTGGACAAGAATTAAGTCCTGAGGAACCTTTATATAAAAGTATAAAAGAAGGTAAGGTAGTCAGTGTGATAGTGCCCAAAGAATTGTTTGGAGTATCATTTAAGGGAATTTCCTATCCTATTAAGGATTCAAGTGGACATATTATTGGTGGAGTTGGAATAGGGAAAAGCTTAAATAAACAGTTTAAAGTAGAAGAAGTAGCGGAGAACATTTTTAGCTCACTGCAACAGACAAGCTCAAGCATTGAGGAAGTGGCTGTTGATTCTCAAAGACTTTCATCTTCAATGAATAATATTGTAAATTCAACACAAAAAACAGAAGAAAAAATAAAAGAAACAGATACGATATTAAATCTTATTACCAGTGTTTCTTCTCAATCTAATCTTCTAGCTTTAAATGCAGCTATTGAAGCTGCAAGAGCAGGCGAGGCAGGAAGAGGGTTTTCAGTTGTTGCAGGTGAGATGAGAAAACTTTCACAGATGAGCAGTGAGTCGTCAAAAAAAGTATCACAATTGCTTCTTGAAATGAGAAATTCTATTGATGAAGTTATTAAGGAGATTAGCAATACAAACATGATAGCAGAATCGCAAGCAGCAGCTACTGAAGAGATAACGGCTACTTTAGAAGAGATTACCTCAAACTCCAAGGAACTGGTGGATATGTCAAAGGTAGTATGGTAAAAATGATTATAGAATTTACTTCAGATACATATAATTTTAGTAATTATATTATTAGATTATTTAACAACCCTCATAAAATTTATTAGGAAAATTTAATAAGCTCATGGTATAAAATAAGCAGAAAATCGCATTGTTCAATAAAACATGAATATGCGATTTTTTTCTGCGTAATTTTAAAAAAGCATGTAGTTATGAATTAGTATAAGTATAGTATTCATGGTTGAAGAAAACTTTTGATTATTAATTATACAGATGTTTCTTTATGTTTATGAACTTCTTCGCCCCATTCACCAAGATATTGTAAAGCAACTATGAGTTTTTGACTAAGTTCTGATAATTCATATTCTACTCTTGGTGGAATTTCATTGTATTGGTGACGAATAACAAGAGAGTCTTCTTCAAGTTCCTTTAAGTTTTTTGAGAGCATAAGACTGGATATGCCATCAACTTTTCGCTGTAGTTCATTAAAGCGAAGAATTCCATTTTGAGACATAACCCAAATTATTAATAGTTTCCATTTTCCGTTTATAATTTTTAAAGCATATTCTATAGAACAGTTTTCCATAAAAGCAACCTCCATTACTTATATAAATATTAGTAGCTAAACATTTTTTGCGTACTTGTTGATTTGTATGTTACTTAATATAATAAAGTCAGTCAATAGATAATTGATTGACTTAAGAGAATTTTATATTTAAAAGGAGAGATAAGATATGTCAAAGGTAGTTATTTTTAAAGGCAGTCCAAGAAAGAATGGATATACTGCAAAATTATTAGAACAAGTTGCAAAAGGAGCTAAGTCTAAAGGTGCTGAAGTTATTGAATTTGATTTAAATGATTCTGGAATTCGTGGATGTCAAGGATGTATGTATTGCCGTACTCATGACGGTTGTGCAGTTAATGATTATTTGCAGCCAATGTATGAGGCTATTAAGGAAGCAGATGCTATCGTTTTTGGTTCTCCAATATATTATTATACAATTACAGGACAATCAAAAGTTTGGTTTGATCGTACATTCCCAATGATTGGAAATGATTATAAGGCAAAATATCCAGGTAAAAAGTTAATAACAATATTTACTCAAGGGAATCCTGATCCTAAGATAGGTGCGGAAGGCGTTAAATTTGCCAATAATATGTTAGAAGAATTAGGCTGGAAGTTAGAAGATAGCATTCATTACTGCGGAACTAGCCATAATCCTGATTTAGCAGTATTTGATGAGTTATCTTTAAGAGCACTTAAGGATGGAGAAAACTTAGCTTAATAAATTTATAATACAATACCACTTAGGTAGTAGGAAGAATAATACTGTATTTGAAAAGTTGAAACTTAAAGATATACATCATGTAATGTTAACTTGACATGAAATTTAAAGTGGAATATACTTTTATGTAAGGTAGACATGACAGGAATGGTTCTTAATGAAAAATAAACTAAAAGAATTTCGTGAAGCTGTTGGATTAACGCAGGAACAATTGGGAGCTCTTGTAGGAGTATCAAGGCAGGCAATAAACTCTATTGAAACAGAAAAATATGAACCATCTATATGGCTAGCTTATGATATTTCTCAAATATTTCATTGTGCAATAGAGGAAGTGTTTCTTTTTGAACAAAGTGAAAGAAAATCAAGGGCACAATTAAGTAGAGGTGTAGTTTAAATGGCATTAAGGAAAATTAGATTATTTGGTGATGATGTTTTAAGAAAGAAAAGTAAAGAAGTTGAAGTGGTAGACGAAAAGATCAGGCAAATTCTAGATGATATGGCGGAAACCATGTATAATACAGAAAATGGAGGGGGCTTAGCGGCGCCGCAGATAGGAATACTTAAAAGGTTAGTTGTAATAGACATGGGACAAGGTCTAATAAAATTAGTCAATCCAAAGATTATTAAACAAGAAGGAAGTCAAGAAGTTATAGAAGGATGTTTAAGTAATCCACACGTATTTGGAAGATTATTAAGACCAGAAAAAGTGACAGTTCAAGCATTAGATGAAAATGGTAAAGAAATAATACTAACGGGTACAGGAGATTTAGCAAAATGTTTTTGTCATGAAATTGACCATTTAGAAGGTATTCTTTTTACGGATTTTGTTACTGAATATTTAAAATAGTATATTAAACTTTTTGTTACTGTATTATTTAATATATCGTGCATTGTTAAATAAAAATGTTAATTAATAATTTAATACAATATTTATATAATCAAAAAATCACTAGGCAATGTCTAGTGATTTTTTGATGCCTAAATATAAGAAAAATTATTGGTTTAGTAATATGCATGAAAAGTAATAAAATTCAACTAAAGAATTAATAATATACTTGTATTTACATATGTTACAAAAATAATTCTTCATCATAATTCCAAAAATATTGTAAGAATTTTAGCCGTAATTCTGAATTGTGGAATGTACATTGTTAATATGCGATATAAATTAATATATTTTGAATTATAAGGAAAATATATAAAAAATGGTTGTATTTTACTTTTAATAGTAGTAGTATCTAAATATAGTTCGAATATGGAACTATACTAAAATAGAACTATTATTATGGGGAGTGATTTATGTGGAAAGTAATAATAAAAACATGTTTAAGGAAAATTCGAAAATAAACTTTAATAGGACAGCTGAAGTTTATGATGAAAGCAGTGATGGCAAGTTTGTAGCCCCAATGTATAAGGAGATTATTAGTAGGGTAGTAAATGCGAATCCTAAAAAAATATTAGATGTTGGATGTGGGACAGGTAATGTATTGATAAAACTTAGCGCTAACTATAAGTTTGGTTTATATGGATTAGATATATCAGAAAATATGATTGGGGTAGCTAATAAAAATCTTGGTGATAAAGCTGAACTCAAAGTTGGTGATTCAGAGGATATTCCTTGGGAAGATAATTCTTTTGATGTAATTGTATGTAATGCGTCCTTTCATCATTATCCAAGCCCAGAAAAAGTTTTGTTGGAGATGAAAAGAGTATTAAAGAATTCTGGTTTATTAATATTAGGGGATCCAACGGCACCAGTAATTTGTAGACAATTTATAAATTTATATTGCAAAACATCTAATAATGGTGACTATAAAATATATTCTGAAAAAGAAATTAAGTCACTTTTAGTAAAATGCGGATTTGAGCCATTTGATTTTAAAAAGATTAACTATAAGAGTTTTGCAATTAGCGCTAAGATAAGAAAATAATCATTAATAGATTGGAGTGACAATATGGATAAAGAATGTAAAAAGCAAATAGATGAATTTAATATATTATGGCATCGTATGTTATTTGAATCAAGCTATAAAGATATTGAAGCTAAATATACTAGAATAAAAGGACTTAGTGATAATGAAATATCCATAATTAGAATTATTTCCGAGAAAGAAGAAGTTATTATTAGAGATATTTTAGAAATATTAAATATTCCTAAAAGTACATTGACTAACATGATAGATAGATTAGAAAAGCGTGATCTTATAAGTAGATCTATTAGTAAAAGAGATAGAAGATCTTATAAATTAGAGCTTACGGAAGAAGGAAAAAAAGCGCAAGAGGAGCATATAAAATTTGAAGAAGAAGTTTATGGAAAAATAATGATTTCTTTAGATACTTATGAAGAAAGAGAAAATTTATTAAATATTATGAGAAAGATTGTTTATAATATTTCTAGTAGATAATGAAGTTAATAAAATATTATAACTAAGTAATATTCAGATTCTACGGATAAATTAGTAAAAATAGATTAAGGAAAATTTAATGATTGGTATTTACAATTTGTGCTATAATTTAGCCATACTAGTAAATTATTACGTGAAAATAATAATCTAGAATATCTTTTTAAAGACAATGAGGTGACCATTTAATGAAGAAGGAAAAAATAAAGATAGATGAGCAGGCAAAAATCTTATTAAAAGAATTTAAAGAAATATATGAACCTAAAAACAAAATTATTGATGAGATTATATTAAATGGAGAAAATGAATTGAGTAAAGATAAAATTCCTCAGGTTGTTTTACAACATGTAGTAAGTGGGATTTGTAGAGTAATTTTTCTTGAAAGAACCACTGTTGGAGATAAGGCGGGTGAAATAATAAAAAAGATGGATAAACTTTCGAGGTCAAATGGTTATTTGCTCTTTGTGAATCCATTTGCCATTTCACAATTATAGCCTAAAAACAATATTATAAAAAAGAGAATGATTTAAAGAATATTTTCTTATTTGAGATAAAGTTAACATCTGTAAGTGGTTATTTAGATTATATGCGGTAGTATTATAAAGCCTAATAATTTATAATAACCACTTTTATGTTGAACTATTGACCAGAGTGTTTATAAGTTATGAATCAACAAAATTGAATAACAAATTGTAAAAAAGTAATATTCTTTTAATTCACTAATATTGAGTTTATTAGTGACCTTATTAGTGAATTATTGTATTATATACTAATTATAATGCAATATATATTTGACATTATGATTTGTATATGTTACAACAATAGTATAAGGAGGAATGCAGATGAAAAATCTTAAGATGAAATCAGCAAGGGCCTCGATGGACTTATCTCAAGAACAGTTAGCAGATATAGTAGGCGTAACAAGGCAAACAGTAGGAATGATAGAAGCTGGAAAATTTAATCCATCATTGCAATTATGTATCGCCATTTGCAAGGCACTCGGAAAAACATTAAATGATATTTTTTGGGAGGATGATGATAATGAATAAAAAAATTGATGAGCGTCAACAGCAGGAATTTTATAAATGCGAGCATATGGCGTTTCGTATTATGTTTAGTGTATCGGTAATAGTGATTGTAATACAAATGTTATTTATGAAAGCTGCTTTTCAGCAAGTACTTGGTGAAACAGTCATACTTGCATGTGGAGGCATTTCGACGATTTGGAGTTGTTTAAAAAGTGGTCTATGGAGCTACAATAACAATGAACCTTCTGTAAAAAGTAATTTAATTTATAGTATTATATGCTCAGTTGTAGCTACGTTATTGTTTGCAATTATAATTTATACAAGGGCAGGAATCAAAGTGATAACCCCTATTATAATTGGGGGATTCTTTGGTGGGATTTTCATTCTTGGATTTATTGTTTTAACATTACTAGGACATGTATCAAAGAATACAAAAAAGAAAATAGAAAATAAATATAGGGATATTTAAGTGATACTTTTTTAGAATTTGAATAAAATATATATTTGAGTTCTTATATGATACTGCACTTAATATTGAACAAAGGTAAAATATATGGATATTGAAAAACTTGTTCAGGAACTTGGAAAATCTATTGGAAAGATTATTTGTAATAAAAAAGAAGAAAATAGTGAGAAAATTAATATAGAGCAAATGAGTCCTATAGATATATTTAAAATAATTCTTACCAAAGTTGTTCATGAAGGTGATTATAATAAAGCAGAAGATTTAATCTTTGATGAACTAGAAAAAAATAATTCACAAGAAGTTTATGAAATTGCAATTGACTTTTATAATTCTCTCCTTAAAAAGAGTGATGAAATATTAAATCAAAGTAGATTTCCAAGAGTGGAGATTTATCAGGGGTTAAAAGATATAGAAAAATTTAAAGTTAAATAAGTAGGTATTTGGGGAGGAATTTTTATGGTAGAAAGGGAAGAGCTTCTTGCTTATGTAAAGGAAAAATTTAATACCAATCCAGACTACCCTTGGCCTAAATATCCAGAGTATGCTGTACTTAGACATGAAGTGAATGGCAAATGGTATGGGTTAATTATGAATATACCAAGAATTAAATTAGGTCTAAGTGGAAAAGGAAATGCTGAGATATTAAACTTAAAGTGTGACACTGCTCTAAATAGTTTGTTAAAAAGTCAAGATGGAATTTTTCCTGCATATCATATGAATAAAAAGCATTGGATTACAATTGATTTGGACAGCCTATTTTCCAAGGAGGAAATATATAATTTAATTAGCTTAAGTTATGATTTGACAAAATAGAAATTAGTTATCAAAAGTAATGCAATGATTCTAAAATCGCATTATTCAAGAAAATTGAATTTGCGATTTTTTTTGTACGGTAAATTATAGATTTATTGAACGCTGAATATGTAATACTATAAGGCTTTATGGAATTGAAATAATATTTTTTCAAAACACAACAGGAGAGCATTTACAAAATATGTTACAATTAACTGGAAGATAAATGGAGATTTAGAGGTGTGAAAATGAAAGTTTTAATAATCGGTCTCGGTGTGATTGGGACAACTTATGGATATGTTTTTCAAAAAGAGGGGCACGAGGTAGAGCATTTAATAAGAGACAGCAAAAAAGCATTTGTACCTGAAAATATAAATGTCAAGTTATTAGATGGAAGATTTAACAATAAAGGCGAAGAAAAAAATGATAATTATAAGATCCATATCGCAAATAAAAACAGTTCTTATGATTTTATATTAGTAAGTGTTCCAGCTGGAAAAATTGAAGGAGTAATAAGAACATTAAAAGAGAATGACATTAATGGTACTTTGATAATTTTCAATGGAATATGGGAAGATAAAAATTATATTGAAAATTTATTTAAAGGATGGGAGTACATACTTGGTTATCCAGTAGCAGGAGGGAATATAAGTGATCATGAACTAAATTGCTGTATATTTGATCATATTATGCTTGAAAGCAAAGAAAAAACAAATATTAAAAATTATGATAAGTTATTGGAATTATTATCTGATTGTCATATTAAAGCTGAAATACCTTTTGATATGCTCGAATGGATTTGGATTCACATGGCGATAAATGCAGCTGTTATAACAAACGCTGGAGAATATGGGGATATAAAAAACACAACTGAAGCAGCAGAAAAGTTGATGGATTCCTCTAAAATTTTATCAGAAACAATATTAACTATAAGGGAAACTGTAAAAATAATTGCATCTAGAAATGTAAATTTAAAAAATTATAATAATGAATTATTTGCTTATAAAATGCCTTCAAAATTAGCAGGAATAGTTATGAAAAGAATGTTTAAAAATAATCAGCTAACTCGTAGAATTATGACACTTCATAATAATATAAATGATTTATTATATGTATGCAAGAATGTATATGACTGCGGTAAAAATAATCAAATAGATGCGCCGCTGTTTTCAAGAAAATACAATTTACTAGAAAAAGAAGATAGATTGTTAAATTCTATACCCAATTAATTCAATATGAAGAAGCATATCAAAATTATTAAAGAAGAATAGTCATTAAAAAGTGTTTAATCCTAAAGGGGGAGTAGGAGTGATATCACAAAAAGAAAAATATGAAAAAAGAAAATCTCGATATTTTCTATTACTCAAAAGGCAGCAAAAGAATCTTAATAATATAAGTATATTACGATTTTGTATGTTTCTACTTGGATTTGCAATTTTAATAATATCATATATAAAGAGCAACTGTTACTTATTTTATTTTGGAATTTTAATAACAGTTCTTTTATTTTGTTATTTAGGTGCTTTGTATCAAGTAATTAAAAATAAGAAGCTGTATATCAATGCATTATATGACGTAAATGATACATCTATAAAAAGATTGACAGGGGAGTGGAAATCTTTTGAGGATACTGGTGAAGATTTTATAGATAAAAACCATAATTATTCATACGATCTTGATGTTTTTGGGAAAGGGTCATTATTCCAATGGATGAATGCATCGCATACTTATATTGGAAGACAAAAACTCAAAGAAATCTTAACAGAAAAACCTAGAAATGAGCAAAATATATACAACAGGCAATCTGCCGTCAAAGAACTGGCCCCAAAAATAAATTTTAGGCAAAGGCTTGAGGTAGAGGGAGAAATAATTTCAAACAATAAACAAAATCCAGATGAACTTTTTTTATGGATGAAAGAAAGAAGTAACTATGTAATAAAAAAAGAAGTGATTTGGGGATTAAGGATTCTTTCAATAATAACTACAATAACTACCTTAACATTGATACTTAAAATAATGGATTTTTTACTAACGTTTCTGTTAGATATTCATATATTTGTGCCAAAAATATTTAATTTAGTTCCATTTTACATTCCTACTTTTTTGATTTTTATTCAATGTGTCATTTTAATGATAAAAAAAGATGATAGAAGAAAAAATTTAATTATTGCTGAGAAATATAAAAATAGCATAGTAACATATAAAAATATGATTAAGTGTATAGAAGGGCATAAATTTAATTCAAAGTATATTATGAATTTATGTGAAAAACTTTATAATACTGATGGAGAAAGTGCATCTAAGCAAATTGACTCATTTTCTAAAATCTGCGAATTAATAGCTAATAGACGTAATATTATATATCTTATTTTAAATCCAATTCTTATGATAGAATATCATCTGTCTATTTCACTTGAATTGTGGAGGATAAAATCAGGGGATGATTTTCAAAAGTGGCTAGATATAATAGGAGAGTTAGAAGCGCTAAGCAGTATTGCTGGCATTAAATATGATAATCCTTATTGGAGCATGCCCAAAATTATAAATGGATCATCAAAGATTCTAGCTAAAAATATTGGCCATCCTCTTTTAGGGGATAAACGTGTATGCAATAACTTAATTGTAGAAGATCCATATCAAGTTATACTTATAACAGGTTCTAATATGTCTGGTAAAAGTACATTTATGAGGACTGTTGGTATTAATATTGTATTAGCATATGCTGGTGCTCCAGTATGCGCAGATCAATTTTATTGTAATATTATGGATCTATATACCTGCATGAAGATAAGCGATAATCTAGGACAAAGTATATCTTCATTTTATGCTGAAATATTAAAAATTAAGAAAATTGTTGAAGCTTCAAAAGACGGCAAGCAAGTTTTATTTTTATTGGATGAAATTTTTAAAGGAACTAATTCAAAAGATAGGCTTGCTGGAGCGACAATTTTAATAAAACAATTATGCAGAACTGGAAATTTAGGATTTGTATCCACTCATGATTTAGAATTAGGAAAAATGGAGAATCATAAGAATTCAAAGATTAAAAACTATCATTTTTCTGAATATTATACAGATAATGAAATTCACTTTGATTATAAGCTGAAGGAAGGAATCTCACCTACAAGAAATGCTATATACTTGATGAAATTAGCAGGCATTGATATAGAATCAGAGAAAAAATGAATATATAATTGTAATTTGAAAATTAATTCTCCGATGTAATGAAAATCTACTATAGCTTTGATTTATAGCTGCTTCTAAGCAGAAAATCTTTTTATTTAAATAATTTTATATAAAAATTAACATATGTATAAAATTGCTATAAATAAAAAGATTCAAGAAGCTAATAATAAAGTGAAGTAAGCTTTAGATTTATGAGGCAAGTTACAAAGGAGGAAAACAAATTGAGAATTAAATCAAAACATATCTTATTTTTTTTGGCAAGTATATTTTTTATTCTAATTATATTTATAGACAATATAAATATTAATTCTGATTTATGTCATTTAGTATTCAATGAAGATGTTACTTTAAATGAAAAAATATGTGAGCATAAGAAAAAAACAATTTATTTAACTTTTGATGACGGACCTAGTAGCAAAGTAACAAATGATGTTTTGGATGTATTAAAGGAAAATAAAGTAAATGCAACTTTTTTTCTAATCGGAAATCAAATTGAAGGAAAAGAAGATGTGGTAAAAAGAATTTATGATGAAGGAAACGGTATAGGACTTCATACATATACCCATAAAATAAGGAAAATTTATAGCAGTGAAGACGCATTTATAAAAGAAATGATTAAATGCCGAGATGAAATAAATAAGGCTATTGGAATTTCACCTAATATAATTAGATTTCCATGCGGAAGTAACAAAAGATTGAACAAAAAATACTTAGAAAAACTGCATGACGAAGGATTTAAAATATATGATTGGGATTTAGATAATACGGATGGATTAAATTCAAAGCTCTCACCAGATACTTTATATAGAAAAGCAATAAAAGGAAGTGAAAATCGCCAAAACATAATATTACTTTTGCATTGTACAGACATGCATAAGAATACATGCAAGGCTCTTCCACAAATAATAAAATATTATAAATCTAAGGGATATGAATTTAAAGTTATTACGGAAGATACTCCAGAATTGTATTTTCATATGAGAGGAAAATTATTTAAATAAAAATATATTTGCCTAAACAATATAATATTTGAAACTAAAGTGGCATACTTTTTATGAGGATAAAACATGAGAAATTTAAAAAATAGCGAATGCTAAATGAGAAAAATTATATAAATTAAACCTGAAATGTAAATTCTAAGAACACCTATAGAAATATAGGTGTTTTTGTTGTAAACTTGTAATATATAGGAGAAAATTAGAGGCTTTTGTTTAATTATCTTAAAATGATTTGTTAAAACAAGGAAGAATGGGGAGGGGCTCTTTGAAGATTATAGTCAGATATGTACCTAATTTAATTACAATAACAAGAATAATACTATCAGTATTATTTGTTCAAAATATAATCGAGCAATTTATATATGCTAAGGAAAGAAATGTGAATTTGAGCGTTTTATTTTTATCAATATGTATTTCAGATTTATTAGATGGCAAAATTGCAAGAAAAACTAATTCAACTTCGATAATAGGAGCCAAACTAGATGTATTTGCAGATTTGTTTTATATTCTGATTTCATACATAGCGTTAATAAACATAAAAATTTTGCCTATATGGTATTTTGGATTTGTATGTTTTAAATTTATTGAATTTATAATAACATCAAAGTATATCAAAAATATTAAAAAGTCGGACAAGTCCTTTATTTTCGATAGAGCGGGTAGACTAGTTTCGGCTACATTTCTAGTAATTCCAGGCATTGTATGTATATATGGATATATTGGGGCTCATAATGCAATAATTACAATAGATTATATTATATATATAACATTTATAATTGGAGTTTATTCTTCTTATTCAAGAATAAAACTTTGCTTTATCAGAAAGGAACTTGTATAAATATATAGAGTTATGAAAGGATGATGAGGATGAGGAGACGTATATCAGGAAAATTAGTTATATTTATTAGTATGATAATAACATGGGTATTATGGTTATTTGTTGAACCTATAAGAGAAATATCTGCAATGAGTGGATATTCTCAGTTAATAGCTGCATTTGCATTGGTAGCATTTGCATTTATTAATTTCATTTCAACTAGACACAAAATTTTAGATGGCTTATTTGATGGACTAGATAAATCATATATTTACCATAAGTATTTAAGTATTTGTGCGTTAGTTTTGGCTGTTATTCATAATATAACAATAAGTATGGGGAAAAAAATTGAAAGGGCGAATGGAATAAAAATTCCTAAAGATCCTTATGCTATGTATGGGACTTTTAGTATGTATATATTTATAATACTTATATTAATCGCCCTTGTGGCTAAAAAATTAAATTATGAGAAGTGGAAAACAATTCATAAATTTATGATTATTCCTTATGCATTTGGAATTTATCACTATTATGGAAGTGCAACTTATGCTGTCTTTTCATTGGAACCTTTTTGTATATGGCTAAATCTTATAAACATCATAGGTATAATATCTGCAATTTATAGTGTATTCCTTTATGAAAAAATTTCGTTTAAGTATAAATATAGAGTGAAGAAACTAGAGATAGTAGCCAATGGAACCTTTGAGATTACAGGTGATTCTATTGGAAAAGAAATAAAATTCAAACCTGGGCAATTCGCTTTTTTGAAGATTTTAGATAATGAAAATGGATTTGTTTCACATCCATTTACAATAAGTGAAGCACCTAAGAGTGGAGAATTGCAATTCACTATTAAAGCATTAGGAGATCATACAAAGGAGTTGTTAAATACACTTAAGGTTGGAGATGAATTTGTTGTCTCAGGACCTCATGGTAAATTTAATTATAAAACTGGTGTCAAGAATCAAATATGGATTGCAGGAGGAATTGGAATAACACCTTTTAGGAGCTTTGCTCAATCAGGTGTAGGGGAAGAATTTTCGGTAGATCTTTTTTATGCATACAATAATGAAGATGAAGGCGCATATAAAGAAGAATTGCAGCTATTAAACAGTAATAATTTAAGAGTGCACTTATTTAATTCAAAAGAAAAGGGATTTTTATCAGTAAACGAAATATCTAAATTGGTGAATATAAAAGATAGTGTTGATGTTTACTTTTGCGGTCCAGCCCCAATGAGAGAAAATTTAAAAAAGCAGTTTAAAGATAGCAATTTTAATATCATAAATTTTAATTATGAGCATTTTCAATTTAAATAGATAAGATATAGATTTATTGAAATGTCACACTATTCAGAGGTAAGAGTGTGACATTTTTAATTGTATAATATGGAGATTTAACTTGGCAATTAACAGAATAATGTTACTTTAAAACTGAGTAATATAATACTTACAAGCTATGTTATAATTAGTCCCAAATAGTAAATTATTATAATTTATTTTCATATTAAGGAGGACTCAGATATGACTGTATATATAGCATTGTTAAGAGGAATTAACGTAGGTGGAAAAAATATAATTAAGATGGCAGATTTGAAACAAGTATTTGAATCAATCGGACTTTGTGAAGTAAAAACCTATATTCAAAGTGGAAATGTTCTATTCAAATCAGATGAAACAGAAGATATTCTGTGCAATAAAATTGAAAATGAGATTGAGGCAGTCTTGGGGATTTCTACAAAAGTCATTTTGAGGAAGTCTACAGAATTAGAACAGATTATCTTAAATTGTCCATTCTCTAATGATGAAATAACAGAAGCGGAGACATTGTCCAAAGTAGAGTGTTTATATGTTGCGTTATTGAAACATGATCCTTTAAAAGAAAAAATTGAATGCATAGATGTTTATAGAAGCGAAAGTGATAAGTACCAAGTTATAGGAAGAGAAGTATATTTATTATTCCATCATAGTATTCGAAATTCAAAACTTGCTAATAATCTTCATAAATTGAATGTACCAACAACTGTGCGCAATTGGAAAACATTAAGTAAACTTTCTGCATTAGCAAAAAATATGGAGTAATAATGTAATTTGCTATGAAATAGAATGCAATGCTGAAATACATAAAATAGTAATATGTATATGCTAGATAAAGTATAAAGATAAGTTGCAAAATCTTCTTGAATTATGTAAAAATATTGAGGGAAATATAAAAAATATCATATAAAGGTTTAGAGGCTTTACGGAGGTAAAAATGAGCAAAATATTAGTAGTATTTTATTCTTTTTCAAATACAACAAGAATGTTAGCAGAAGAAATAGCAAAACAAACGGGAGGAGATATCAGGGAGTTAGTTCCTGAAAAGTCCTACGCTTTCAATTATAATACAGCAGCAAAGGAAGTAAGGAATGAAATTGAAAATGGATATTGTCCCAAATTATTGTCTGGAGAAGAACCAGTTAAGTCTTACGATTACATTTTTTTAGGTACTCCCAATTGGTTTAAATCATTTGCCCCACCAATACTAAGCTTTTTAAGAAACGTGGATTTGCAGGGAAAGACTGTTATTCCTTTTTGCACTCATGGTGGGGGAGGTTTTTGGCAAATTCAAATTAATATTGCAAAAGAATGCCAGAAATCAACAATCCTTCCTGGTTTTGAAGCTATGAGTAATTTTAGTGAACAGCAGGTTAAAAACTGGATTGAGCAAATTGGTTTATAGAATAAAAAGAACTTATAGTTATTTACATATCTGCGTCAGATATAGTGTTGATGCAATAAATCAAAAGAATCCTATTAATAATTGAATAATATTTCATTAGTAAAATGTATCACAAATTATTTGTAGCATTGAAAATTATATATTAATAAATAAAAGCTTAGAAATAATCTTGACCCTCACCTTACAGGAGGTCTTATTATTATAAACGAGGTGAAGAATTATGCTATACACGGTTAAAGAAGTTGCAAAATTTACAGGAGTCACTGTAAAAGCACTACATCATTATCATAAAATAGGATTACTATTTCCACATGAGGTAAATGAAGCCGGCTACCGCCTTTATGGTGAAAAAGAGCTTGAGCGACTTCAGCAAATATTATTTTATCGTGAGCTTGATTTTTCTCTTAGTGATATTAAAAAAGCACTTGAGGATGAGCCGAATCGGTTAGAGTGTTTAGTTAAACAACAGGAACTGCTAATTGCGCGCAAGCAGAGGACTGATCGTTTGCTAAAGACTATAAATGAATCAATTGTCCTTGGTAAGAGAGGAGAAATTATGGATAAGTCAGCAATGTTTAAGGGATTCAACAAAGAGGAATGGAAGTATGCACTTTCAAATCAGAAAAACTACCTTAAAGGTAAGTATGGATATGATATGCCTGAGGTAGATGAAGCTCAAGTTAATAATATGAATGAGGCAGCTATGGAAGCACAGCAGTTTATGAACTATATAAAAGATGCTCTAAAAAATGGTGTAAAGGCTAATGATACAAGTGTACAGGAGACATTAAAAAATCATATTCAATTTTTAAATGATCATGGTCATAGGGTGGATACAAAATCATTTGTAGCTCAAACAAAGTTTTTTTTAGATGATGATTTTCATAGAAGTATGCTTGAAAATCAGTTAACTGGACTTTCTTACTACCTTTATACAGTAGCAGAAATGTATGCTTCTTTAAATCAGTAAATACTTATGGGTAGTATATTTAAAGTAGCACAAATATTTTATAGTAGATGAATTTATTTAGAATAGAATCTTATAAAACCACTGTATTCTAATATGGTTTACCATAAATATTACCATATATATTCTTCAGAATATGCTTAAATAATGTGGGTTTGAAGCCTGTAATGAAGTATAAGCCATATACTGTTAAAAACTAATTACTGAGAATTTAAAAGATGATTATTTGTTACACTAATAAAACTTTTAAGTAAAGGATTGATTTTTAAATTCTTATTGACTACAAACTTAATTTCTAATTCGGCAAAGTTATCTTTTAAGTCATAAATGAAAAAATTATGATTTTTAGGCAAAATACTTTTTGGTAAAAGAGATATGCCAAGACCTTCATCTATGCCCCTAAGGATAGATTCTAGTGAATCAAATTCAATAATAGTAGCAGCCTTAGAGTTGTTATAACTCAACCATTTTTGTAAGAGCTTACGATAAGGGCAATCAGCATCTGAATTTACTATTATAGGAGCTTGTAAATCATTAATAGAATTAATGCGTATAGAAGATACTAGTGCAAGCTTTTCTTTAAAGGTAATAACTTTTTTAATTTTTGAGGATGTAGTTTCATCAGATATAAAAGCCCCATCTAATTCATTCTTTAAAATCATATCTAGAAGATTTTTCTGAGTTTCTGTTTTTAAGGTCAAAGATACTTCGGGATTTTTCTCATGGAATAAATAAAATAATTTAGGTAAAACAGATGCAGAAATAGTCTGAGTAGCACCTATTTTAATAGTAGAAGAAATTTTAGGAGTAAGGAACTCGCTATTAACTTCATCAATTAATTCAAGAATTTTATCTGCATACTTAAGCAATTTTTCCCCATTAGGTGTAATTACAGTTCCTTTATTGTTTCTTATAAATAAAGTAGTGTTTAATTTGTTCTCAAGTAATTTGATTCGCGCAGTTATATTTGATTGGGCATAACCAAGTCTTAAAGCAGCTTTTGATATAGATTTTTCATAAGCAACTATCTGAAATATTCTTAGATCATTAATTTCCATAGTGTAGAAACCTTTCGTTAAAATTAATTTACATGTGCCATCACTATTAGTGATATTAAAGATTATTTATAAGTATTATACAATTTTTATAGTGGGAGTTAAACTGTAAGTGTAAAAGGAAAGGTGTGAGTTGAGCAATAATTTTGCTTAAGAATTAAAAATAAAATTAGAACTAAAATTAAAAGGGAGGATAAAAAGAAATGATAGCAACTCAATATAAGATTATATTACCTAGCGATTATAATATGAGCATAATAAAGGATAGAGTAAAAAACAACGGATATAAAACAGATGGATTTGAAGATTTAAAGTTTAAATTATATCTAACAACAGAAAAAGGAAAAAATGAGAATTTGCAAAATAGCTACTGTCCTTTATATGTTTGGAAAGATAGTAATGGATTAAATAAATTTTTGTTTAAGGGCTTTTATGACAATATAATAACTTCTTTTGGATGGCAGAAAGTAAATGTAGGAATACCATTAATTGATACAACAACATATAAAATCAAAGATAGTAAATATGTATTTGAGATAGAAAGAGAAATAAAACCTCAGGGAAGCCTTAATAATTTTAAAGATGAAATAGAAAAAAATATTCCAAGTATTAAAGAAAGTGAATTCATAGTTATTTATAATCCTGATAAATGGAAATATCATGTGTTTTTCTTCATAGATGATTTAAGCAAGATAAGATTATTAGAAGGAACAACTTATGATATACTTCACATATCACAAGAAAAAATATAAATGCAAGTTCGTTTAGAATAATCAGTCGGGAATTTTATTTCTTTTCAATAAGGTATATGGAGCTGTATGAAAGTCATGTTTCAGAATAAACCTTCATTTTTTATTTGGGAAAGTATAAAAACTTTCTATTTTTAAAGTCATTTATATCAATGATTACGAGGATGCTAGCTTGTAAAAACATGATTAAGAATGAGTGTGATGTAGCTACTTTATTTTTTATAAATTGATTGTTTTAGAACAAACGTTCTGATAAAATATTTTTATAGTTCACTGTATAATTAAGAAAATTAATAAACTCTAAGATTAGAAAATAAAGGACTGATTGTTATGAAAAAAGATGAAGAAAATCCAGAATACTTTGCTAAGCATAATAAGAAAATGGATGATAGTGACATCCTACCATCAATAGAATTTCTTGAAAATATAGCCTGCGAGTACAACAGTGATGGCACCGAGAGAAACTTTGCTGAAAAGCTGGAGGTATGCAGACGTGAGAAATACAGATCTGCTGATGTATCAGCCATCACAGGTGAAAGTGTGCATATTGATTCTGAAAAGTTAGATAGAGTTCCAGAAGGCAGGTTCGATACAGAGGTTGATGGTGCACATTTTGAATGCTTTTATCAAGCAAGCGAATACAATTATCTTTACGTTGTGCTCGATACCATGCGCGATGATAAGACAATTGCAAAAGGTCCACTTCCACGTTTTCATAAGTGGTCATGGTCTACGTTTCTGAAGGGACATTTGTTAAGTATTGAAGACCCGATGTACTTTGAATCTGACATCTCTGTTGGATGGTTTTATGGGACGAAAGAACGAGATTACCGCGATGCTACGGCAAAGCTTGTTATGAGAGTGGCAAAACGCCTATGCATACCTAATGAGCATATCATTTTTTATTCAGTCTCATCAGGAGGAACATCTGGTTTATTTACTGCTGAAAAAATATCTGGTAGCGTTGCAATAGCATCGAATCCACAACTTGATCTTACGCGTTTTATTCCAAGTGCACTTGCTAATTTTAAAGAATGTACTGGTATTGATCTTGCCTATGAAAAGGAATATGGAGATGCAGGGCGTGTGGATTTTACTCATGTTTTATCTAGAAATAGCTTTTCTAAATACTTAGTTATTATAAATTGTCGCTCAAAGATAGACTTTAATGATCAGCTCATTCCATTCTGTAAGCAACTTGGTATAACCCCTCATTATGGTTTGCAAAAGGTAGGAAACTTAATTATATGGGTAATAGATGCCCCAGGTCCGCATCCGCATCTATATTATGAAAGTAAGACAATGTATTTCGCCATTGATTTCCTTGCAAAAACATTAGCAGAAGGTGGCGATATAGATAGGCTTAAATCACTATATATAATGTTTAGCGAGTTCTGGCATGAGAAGGCAGGACTGATTGCAGGAGATCCTGAATGTTTAGCTGACGCTGATCCAGTAGGAAAGTCATTTGCTGAACAGTTGAAAAGATAATAGTTGTTAAATTAAATAAACTACAGATCACAATATCACAAATTCGTTATCAATAATGAATTTGTGATATTTTTTGTTTAATAAATACTATAGATAACTCAACTACAATCTATACTTATGCGTATACCTCACCGAAATGAATACGTATTTGTTCCATATGACTATGAAAATTTCGCTAGAATGTTCTATATAAAAAGAATGGAGTTTTTATGGAAAGTAGGAATATTTCTTTGAAAATTAGATACTAAATACTTACAAAATATACTATAATTAATAAAGGATGGCAGATAATTGCGCAATGTATTGTTGGAGGAAACAAGATGGAGTATATGGGAAATAGAGAATACTGGGATAATAAATTTGCTAATAGAAGTGGTAATCCATTAAATCCAGAAAAATCGGTAACTGAAAAAATTACATATTTCAAAAAAGGATCTGTTCTTGATATAGCATGTGGAGATGGTAGAAATACTTTGTTTTTACTTGAAAATGGATTCGAAGTAACAGGCGTTGATTTTAGTAGTAAAGCTCTTGATAGGCTTAAGACATTTGCTAAAAGAAATAATTATTTAGTTAATACAAAGCAAGTTGACTTAAGTGTATCTAATTCTTTAAAGGATATTGGAATATTTGATAATATCTTAATCAATCATTACAGGTTAAGTAAAGAGCAGATTGGAGACTTAGAAAATCATATAACTGATAATGGGATTTTATTTGTTTGTGGTTTTGGGCATAAGCATAAGATTGATTCTAAAATTAGAAAAGAGGATCTTATTAAGCCAGCTGATTTTGAAAATTTAAAGAGATCCTTTGAGCTAATTGAAAATATAGAAAATGAAGATGATAGAGGATTTTTTGTCACTTATATTTTCCGTAAAAGATCAGCGTAAGACACAATATATAAATAGAGCTAAATCATTATTTAACCAATTTGATGTAGTAAATTATGAAGATGTTTTTTGGAAAGTTGAATGATATATGTTTATATAATATTTTATATTTTGAATTTAAAAGTAAAATGTGAAAGTAATATAGGTAATTTGTTCTAATTATGGGCAACTTGATAGCAATAATATTAAGATTATCATTTGTATAAAAGAGGTAACTATGACTGTTAAGAATTTTATAAGAAAAGATCCTGAAAAAGTATATATTATTACTGTTCTTTTAATTACATGGATTATTACAATTATGTTGTTTATTAATCCTAATATAGGTAAAAATGATTTTGCTTTAATCATGTTCATTCCTGCAATATTAGCTATTATCTTTAATAAGATTACAAATGACCATCAAGCAAATTTATTTAAAGACACAACTTTAAAATCAGTGTTGTTTGGAATTTTCTACCCTATTGCTTTTATAGGGATTTGCTCATTTATAGCTCAACTTACTGGTATCGGAAATATCAGTATAAACAAGGAATTCACATTCAAAAGTATTATAATTCTAATAGTGTCTGTAGTTGTCGGCTTATTCTTAGCTTTGGGAGAAGAATATGGATGGAGGGGATATCTACTTCCTAGATTAACAAAAGAGTATGGTAAAACGAAAGCAACTATAATTGTGGGTGTAGTATGGGGATTGTATCACATTCCTGCTGTTTTTCTTTTGGCAAAAGCAACTGGAATAGGTAATCCATTATTCTTATGTGTTATTCAAGCATTTGCTGCCTTTACATATAGTTTTCCTTCATCTTATTGTTACTATTCTTCAAGGGGTTTATTGCCAGTATTATTTCTGCACTCTGTGTGGAATGTGGTTAATCCTTTGATGCTTGGTGATATTTATACAAACACATCTGGGATGATAAGTGGAGATATAATAAAAATAAATGGAGAGGGTGTACTTGGATGTATTTTAGGTGCAATGATGATTTTATATTTTGTAAGGCAATTTAGAAAAGAATATAAAGAGAAATATTAGTGGCATTTCAGCAAATGAAGCAGATGCAAAAGCTATAGATACAATTCAAAAAACAGGTAATTGGGGATATATTGAAAAATACATACCACATATGTCTGCTGATGGGATTAAACAGGTTGTAGATATATATAACTCTAAACATTCAAACCCATCTGAGCATAAGAATGCATCAGATTATATAAAGAACTAAATTTAATTGGGAAAATAACCCGAAAGGGGGAAATGCAATTAAGAGGAAATATTTAATTATAGCAAGTATACTAGCTGTTCTAACTGGTATAGCATATATTTTATTTCCAGAGAAATATCTTTTTGTAAAAAGTACAAATTTGAAAGATGATAGTTTGGCTGGAGTTTGTTTGATGGAACAAGTTGATATATCAGATTTAGAAGAGAAATTCGGAAAATTGACAAATGATAATATTAATAAAAATGGATTAAGGGGTTTAGAATTTGATAATACATCTTATTCTGTATATGTTCAAATGGATAAAGATAATAAGGTTGTTTGGATATCTGTTGGATATTCCAATAAGTCAGATAATACAAAGTTTACAACAGGCAGAGATATAAGCTCAGAATCTACATTTTCAGATGTATTAAATGCTTATAGTGATAATTATGTCAAAAAAACTTATTCGGATTTTATGGGTAGCGGTGATGGATATGATGTTACATATATTGATAAGGAGCAGAAGACTTCAATTGAATTTGAGTTTAATGAAAGTAATCCTTATTCAGATAAAAAGGAAGAATTTCTTCACTATATTACTCTAAAAAAACTATTTAATTAATGGGATAAGAAATAAGTTTCAATGGAAAAAGGAACAATGAGGTGATATATGAGTGCTATATGATAATATGTATATAAAGGAAATACGTCTCAAGAAAGAAATTCATAAAGATGATAGCTATATTAAAGAGTTACCTGTAGTTAATAACTTAACCAGCTTAGACATATCAAGAAATGTAACATTTTTTGTTGGTGAAAATGGTAGCGGAAAATCAACATTATTAGAAGCTATTGCTGTTAATAGTGGATTTAATGCAGAAGGAGGAACTAAAAACTTTTGTTTTTCATCAAGAGAAACACATTCAGATTTATAGAAATATATTACTGTAGTTAAAGGTGCGCAGAGGCCTCGCGATGGTTTCTTTCTAAGGGCAGAAAGTTTTTATAATGTAGCTACAGAAATAGAGAAACTCGATTCAGAAAGCTCTAGGGGAGTTCCTGTTATAAAGAGTTATGGAGGCACATCATTACATAAGATGTCGCATGGTGAAAGCTTCATTACACTAATGACCAATCGTTTTAGTGGAAATGGACTATACATTTTAGATGAACCAGAAGCTGCACTATCACCTCTAAAACAAATGGCTATGCTTACTATTATTAATGAATTAGTAAAGAAAAGATCACAATTTATTATTGCAACTCATTCACCAATATTAATGGCATACCCAGGTGCAGATATATTTGTTATTGATGATGATGGAATTACGAAAACTCCTTATAAAAAGACTGATAACTATATGATAACAAGAAAGTTCTTAGAAAATCCTGAAAAGATGATGGGTTATTTATTTGAATAGATTATATATTAAAACTAAATCGCGTATTGGTAATATAAATTAGGGGGATAGGAAAGAGATGGATAAACAATATTTTATAAAAACTGCAGAGAATTTTGTTGAGAATTCACAAGATAACTATATAACAAAAGAATTAGCTATTTCAGAAAATGTTGTAGGAATGAAAATTTTTGATGCTCCAATTTTGGCATTTGGTTCTGTGGATGACGAGTACTTTACATTATTGAAACAAACGTCAGCAATTGGAAAACACTTCATGCTTCCAAAAGAATGGTTACCACAATCAAAGACTGTTATATCATTTTTCTTACCATTTAGCGAAGCAGTTAAAAAAGGAAATAGAAGGAATATGTCATGGCCTTCTGAAGAATGGCTTCATGGACGTATTGAAGGTCAGAGTTTGTTAAATAAGTTGTGTATGCATTTAAAGTCTGAATTGATTAATGCAGGATATAACAGTGTCGTACCTACTTTAGATGAAAGATTCTGGTCAAATGCTAATCATCCAAATCATGAAGAAAAATTTACAAGCAACTGGTCTGAAAGACATGCTGCCTTTATATGTGGACTTGGAACATTCGGGCTTTCTAAAGGACTTATAACAAAGAAGGGTATATCTGGAAGAATTGGCAGCATAATCACAGAATTATACTTATCACCTGATAAGAGAGAATACGAAAATATATATGAGTACTGTTCAATGTGTGGTAAATGCGTAAAAAATTGTCCAGCTAGCGCAATATCCATGGAAAATGGGAAGAATCATATTATATGCTCTGAATTTTTGGACAAAACAATGGAAAAACATAAGCCTAGATATGGCTGTGGAAAGTGTCAGATAGATGTACCTTGTGAATCTAGAATACCTAAACAGCATAATGTAAAATGAATATTATATTTATATTAATTTTTGGCAGGAGCAACATTAAAATCAACTGGCATTGATTTTAAAATTACGAATGGACATAAATTATAGAAGGGGAACTTGAAAATGAGTATTATAGAAAGGGTTATTGAACACAAAAAAGTCGTATATTTAATGAGTACTTTTTTCCTTACGTGGATATTTTGGATTCTTTCATTTACTTCCAACAGTTTGAGTTTAAATGCAATTTTTCGTATAGTTGGTTCATTAATGCCAAGTCTTATGGCTATAATTTTTATTAAGTATCTTTATGGAAGAATAGGGCTAAGAAAATTCTTGAAAAAGTTAACTATCTGGAAGGTCAATCCGCTTTTTTATGTTTTTATACTTTTTTATTCAATATCATCATTTTATGTACCATCCTTTATTTGTCTTATAGCAGGAGCAGACTATAAAATACATATCAAAAATCAAATATTTGGTTTCAATCTCGATAATCCATTATCGTTATTAGCATGTTTATTAGTTATCTTAATTTTTGGAGGACCGCTTGGTGAGGAACTTGGATGGAGAGGTTTTGTATTGCCAATACTTCAAGAAAAGTATAGCCAATTGCTATCAGGTGTAATAGTTGGAGTTATTTGGACTTGCTGGCATATACCAATGTTTTTATTTCATATTCAAGGATATGATAATTTTATAGTATATCTTCTGCAAACTATTTCCTTAAGCATTATATACACATGGATTTATAACCATGTAAAGGGAAGCTTGCTAATCCCAGTTTTATACCATTGCATTGATGATTTTGTTCCATCTATATGCTTTCCTGAATTTTTGAATTACTTTAATATGTATTCAGTTATTTATTGGGCAATACAATTAATAGTTTTACTATGTATTATCTTTAATATGACTCGAAAAACATCAAGTAAACTTCAGAATTTTGATTTAAGTCAGTAATTAAAACACTATAATATAAAATCAAGTGCATTGTTTAGTGTTGAGTAACACTAATAAATTTTACAAGGCAAGTATAGATTATAAAATGAGAGGAAATAAAATTATGGGATATATAATGTTAATGGCAAAGATTATAGATTTATTATTGGAGCTGGTGATGATGATACATATAGAATGAGTTTTAATGCTTTAACTGAGAAAACATTTGGATTTAATTTTGAAAAATGGTATCAAGACGGATACTGGAAGAACCAATACATACCATATTCGCTCATGGATGGAGATGTGGTTGTTTCCAATGTATCAGTTAATATAATGAATTTTGAGGTTTTTGGAAAGGTTAGACGATATATTCAGTTAGGAACGGTTATGACTGATGTTGGTTATAGAAACCAGGGACTGCTTCGGGCGATTATGGAAAAAGTCATTATGGACTGGAAGGATAAAGGAGATTTACTTTATTTATTTGCCAATAACTCTGTTCTTGATTTCTATCCTAAATTTGGTTTTGCTAAATTAAATCAATACCAGTACACAAAATTAATAAGTAAAAAGGGTAAAGGAAAATTGGCGGAAAAATTGGATATGTCTGATGAACGTGATAGATCCTTAGTCTATGATAAAGCAAATGTTATATCTTCATTTTCTAAAATTTCTATGCGTAGTAATGCAGAATTAATTATGTTTTATTGTAATTTGTTTATGAGTGATAGTGTTTATTACATAAAAGATCATGACGCTGTTGTAATTGCAAATTTTATTGATGATACAATAGAATTATTAGATGTTTTTTGTGAAGAAAATGTTTATATAGATGAAACACTTAATTACTTAACTGATGAAAATATAAAAAGAGTAAAACTTTATTTTACGCCCAAAGAAACAGAGTCGTATATAAAAACGCTATTAGAAGGAGAAGATACCTTATTTGTCCTTGGAAAAGACACAATATTACTTAAAGATAATCAGTTTATGTTTCCTGAGTTATCCCATACTTAATAGATAAAGGATTAACATAAAAAAGATTAAATTAATGTAATTTAAAGAGGTGAGATTACTTGGATTTGCAACTGAAATTCAATGAAGATGAATTTAATTATGATAAATATAGGCCAACATATCCAGAAGAATTATTTTCGGATATCATCAATTATTCTTACATATCTATAGAACATAATGCCTTAGAAATTGGTATTGGTACGGGGCAGGCAACTTTACCAATTTTGCAATCTGGTTGCAACGTAACTGCAATAGAATTAGGAGATAATCTTACAAGGTATGTTAAAGATAAATTTAGTAATTACAAGAATTTCAATGTTATTAATGTAGATTTTATGAAATATCCGATTGAATCTGATACCTTCAATTTAGTATATTGTGCAACTTCATTTCATTGGCTTCCATTAGAACAAGGATATGAAAAAGTAAAAAATATATTAAAAGACCAAGGAACTATAGCATTGTTTTGGAATCACCCATTTCCAAATAGAAAGGATGATATAAGTAATATAATAAATAAAAAAATATATAATAAATATCGTCCGAATGATAAGGAAGTGCGGGAATTTCATGAAAGAGATTGCCAGAAACGCATTAGTGAATTAGAGCGGTTTGGATTTAAAGATATAACTTCAAAATTATATCATCGTAAAAGAACTCTTACATCAAATGAATATATTTGTCTATTGAATACATATTCAGACCATAGAGTATTGCCAGCACCAGAAAAAAATAATTTTGAAATAGATATGAAAAATGCAATTGATGAAGTTGGAGGCAAAATAAATATATATGATACAGTAGATTTATATTTAGCAAAAAAGAAGTGAATTCAAATTGGATAATTGCTCATTTATATCTGAAAATTTGATAGTAAATATGAATAAAGAAGGGTGTGATTACTATAAATAACTTTTTTAAGCCAATGCTGGCTTGTATAAGTAAATCAAGTCTATTTATAGGAAACTTATTAATTAGTATAATCGTCTTTTTCTATATGTCTTTTTTGCATGATCTAAGTCAATTATCGGCAAGGGTTTCACTATGGCATAGTACTGTTTTAGGGATGAGTACACTAGGGATTATTAGTTTAATTGGAACTATATTAGGTTTTATCACAAAACGCAATCACATGAAAAAGATTTGTACGTGTACAATTTTGGGATATTTATTATCAATTCTATCTACAAATGCCTATTACCATAAAAGAATCTATTTTAACTTTCCAATGCAAATACTGGTAGGATTTATTTGTATAATTCCATTTATTATTTCTTTTCATTATATTTTAGATCGAAAAGACAATTTAAAATAGTAAAAACTTTTTTATATTATTTATTACATGAATGCTTGGATTTGAACCAGTAATGTTAAAATAATAGCATGGAATAGTAAAAGCATAATTTTAAATAATTTCTGTACTTTTTTATATGCAATTTTTGCTTAATAAGTTATACTGAAAAATCAACAAATATCCGCCTATTCGTGTACAAATGCACGATTAGCTGTGTTTTGTTTCATAATAGTATTATTCTTTAAAATCATATATAAAAATACTTAACAAATAAATCATTATTGATAAAAAAATTAATATTGAATTAAACTTTAAATATACGGAATCATTAGTTATATACGAGTAAACTGAAATTATAAAAGTTATAAAAGAAATCAATAAAGATAAAATTTCTAAAAAATTTCTTTTTTTAAAAGATTTAAACATAATAAAACCTACTTTCTTAAAGGCAATAAAATAACTGAACAAATAAGTATCTTATTGCCTTTATATACTTTATAGTTAAACTAATAACAATTCCAAAGTTCCTATTGAGATACTACTCCACTATATACATAACCACTATATGCATCTCCATCACTCCAGGTATAATAAATAATCACACCATTTCCATCTGAATTTGCATAACCTATTTCTGAACCTTGCAATGAACTTAAATCACTTAGCAAACCAACTACTGTGGAAACTCCAGGAATCCTGCTTAAAAAATCTAATGATGAGCCTGTTCCTTGAAGGGTATTGGCTAATTTATTCGCATCTGAACTGTTAAGGTATAAATCAAAGTCTCCATTCCAATGACGAACGATTTTCTCTTGATTTACTTCATCGTCCTCTAGTATAGAATAAGAGTTTGCTGAAGTGGGCGAAGCAGTTTTATTGATTGCATTAGCTTTTAATTCACCTTTCTTAATAAGGGTATTTGTATATTCCATTCCCTTTTCCATTTTTGAAAGAACATTCGCTGGTATTTTCTTCTTAATATTTTCAGGAACATTAAGTGAAAATGTGCCATCAGCTTGTACAGATACATATTTAGTTAAAGTGTCTCTGTATGAAGCATATGCCTTTTTAGCTTGTACAGATGTACTGTTTTTAGTTGATTGAGTTGTTGCTGCTAAGGCACCTGATGAAATAGAAGATGTTATTAGCGCACAAACTGCTACGATTGTTAATAATTTTTTCTTGATCATAATTTAAACATACTTTCTAAATTTAAAGATAATTAATTTCATGTAAGATAATATATGTAAACCCAGAATAAGTAAATAGGGAATCCTTAAAATGTCTAAATTTAGGAATAAAATTGATTGTATTTGGGACAAACGGAAGTACACTTACAGGATATAAGGTAAAATTGAATTGTATTATTTCTATAAATAAGGAAAATAATTTTTATGAATAGTCCATTTTTATGAACTATAGCATTTTTTGTATAGTATTTTATGGTTAACGTCCTTGTAGCAAATTAGGCATAAAAAATTAATAAATAACAAAAGAAACATAAGAAGTGGTTTATTTCTAATTGCTGTCATATCTAATATATTGTTGGTGTATTGACTATCGAGAGATTTGCTTTAAGAGAATATAATTCTTTTATAAGCATTTTAAAAATTATCTTAATATTGCGCAACTGCATGTCTCAAAGAACTTTTTACAAAGTTATACTATAAAGCGAATGATATATCTCCAGCAATATTTATTTACAATTTATGCTATAATAGATTAATAATGTTTAATTTGAAATGATGGGGTGTATAACTTGAATAAATTTTCAGCACTTTCAGTTATTAATATAGTAGCATGTATTCTTGGAATATGGATTTTTCTAAAAGATATATACACAGCATATACTCATGGAAGAAATATTGTAAAAGCAAAAAAGGATATGGGATTAGGCATTTTCTGGGGAATATCAGTAATATTTTGGTGTGCATTATTATGGTTTGATATGAGACTTTATCTTATCTATAAGAATAATAATATTATTAATAACATTTTTACTAGTATATTTGGCATAGAAATTTCAATCTCTAACATAATACGATCTTTAAGAAGTTTAGAAATAAGGGAAAATGGAATTTATAAATCTGGATATTTTTATAAATGGGATAAAATTAAAAGTTATAATTGGACATCACCAAATACAATCGAATTTAAAATTAGCACTTTTTTTAAAGTTAACTCGAGATTTGAATTTACTATAGATGAAGAAACTAAGCCAAAAGTGGACGAAGTAATCCAAAGAAATATCGCGTTATAGTAAATCATAAATAAAAATGAAGATTATCGTACTGGGAGTGATTTTATGAAGAAATGCATTGTAGTAATGGGATAGTCAAAAGCAACTTAATATAAAGGAGAGAACTAAAAATGACTATTCCAAATGCAAATAAAATATATCCGAGAAGTAATGATTACCAAACCATATATCTTAAAAATGTAATTACAAGGGCTAATATGAAAGTTGGAGATTATACAATATATAATGATTTTTATAATGATCCAAGAGAGTTTGAAAAGAATAATGTACTATATCAGTATCCTATAAACAATGATAAATTAATAATTGGCAAGTTTTGTTCAATTGCATGTAAAGTAAAGTTTCTAATGACTAGTGGGAATCACACAATGAGATCACAATCTACTTATACATTTCCAATATTTTATGAGGAATGGGATTTAGATGTCAGTTTTATAACAGATGCTTGGGATAATAAAGGCGATATTGTAATTGGAAATGATGTATGGATAGGTTATGACGCTATAATTATGTCAGGTGTGAAAATAGGTGATGGTGCAATTATTGGTACTAGGGCAATAGTTACTAATGATGTCCCACCTTATACTATTGTTGGAGGAATACCTGGAAAAGTTATAAAGAAAAGATTTGGCGATGACATAATTTTAAAGTTGCTAAAAATTAAGTGGTGGGATTGGCCATATGAAAAGATCAAAGCAAATATTAAATACATTCAGTCAGGAGATATTGATAAATTAATGTAACATGTTGTGGCTAAATATTCTTAAAAGACGTATCAACGGTTGATATGTCTTTTTTTACGCAATAAATTATATAAATAGAATAGTTCAAACAAAAATTTGAGAATTACTGTGAGAATACTTATTGCTTATTTCTGTTTATATGGTAAGAGCATAGATATTGTAGTCCGAGATACACAACTTTCCTACATCACGAAACAATAAAAATAAATAAACAATTTTAAAATCACATTATTCAAGAGTTTGAATTTGCGTTTTTTTTATGGGAAATTTGTAAATGTAGAGTAATCTAGAGGGCATATATAATGAAAAGAAAACTTGGCAAAAGTGTTGACAATAAAACTTGGCGTGATATAATAAAAATACCAAGTATACTTGTTAAAAAACTAAAGGGTGGAATATATATGAATAGAGATGAAATTTTAGCAAGAAGCAAAAAAGAAAACTTATTAAATGATGAGCGTGAGCGATATATTCAAAAATCAGCAAATCAGAATTCTTATTTTGCAGTGATTATTATATTTGCTATTTTCTCAATAATTCTTTTTATACAAAAACTTATAACAGGCGGAGCTTTTGCAGATTATAGAGTGTTTTCGTTAGCTTTGTTGATTGCAATGATTGGTCAAAGCGGAACAGTTTATTATTATAATAGAGATAAGAAAGTATATTTAGTATGTACTATTTTAGAAATTATTGGGGCAATTGCTGGTATGGCTTCAATTGTTGGAAGTGGCATGGGGTGGTTTTAATTGTCAGCATTTAAAAAGGAACAGATGGAAGAACTGGTATTGCATAATAATTTAAAGAAAGTCAGAACAGAACAAAAATTATCTCAATCTCAATTGGCAGAAATGGTTGGTGTATCAAGAAATACAATTAGCTCTATTGAGACAGGGCAATTTAATCCTACTGCAAAATTAGCGCTTGTTCTTTGCGTCGCGTTAGATAAAAAATTTGAAGAATTATTTTATTTTGATTGATAAAGTTTAATTTAGAAGATTTGATTATAGATGTTATTATATATGAAAATTAAATAGTAAATTAGGATATCGCATTATTCATAAATAAGAATGAATTTGCGATATTTTTTTACAGTATTGACCCTAACACTGCGTCATAGTGTAATATAAAAATAGAGATTAGATATATTACTTAAACTTTTTGCCGGCAGATTACTAAATAATATTTAAGGCTCTAAAATTAAATTCTGAGGTGTAGCAATGAGAACAGTAAAACAAGTTTCAGATTTGACAGGAATAAGTGTACGCGCACTGCATTATTATGATGAAATAGGCTTATTGAAGCCTAGTGAAATAACAGAAACAGGTTACAGGCTTTATGATGATGAAGCTCTTAAAACTTTACAGCAGATTTTGTTTTTTAAAGAGCTTGATATACCTTTGAAGGAAATTAAAGATATGATGTCAAGTCCATACTTTAATAAAATGCAGGCACTAGAAAATCAAAAAAAGCTGCTTATTTTAAAGCGAAAAAGATTGAATGGTTTAATAGATCTTATAAATAAAACATTAAAAGGAGAAGGAACTATGGATTTTAGAGAATTTGATATGAGTGAATACTACAATGTGTTGGAAGAATTTAAAACAGAGCATGAAGATAAAGTAATTAAAACATATGGAAGTATAGATAAATATAATGAATTTATTGAAAAATGCAAGTTGAAGGAAGATGAGATTGCTAAGGCTGCTATAAAGCAATATGGAAG